>CAMDCE010000003.1 GCA_945889625.1 Asaia bogorensis
CAATCGAAACCGCTGCGCATCAATCGCGCCCTGCTGGCCGAGCTTGGCCTGTTGGTCGAGGAGGTCCGCAAGGGCACGGGCGCTGCCGCCCCGTCGGCCGACGGCCTGCTGCGGGTGCGCGGGGTCATCGAGGAAGAAGACGAAGGCGAGGAAACCGAAGAGGCGATCGCCGCGCTGGACAAGACGCTCACGGCGACGCTCAACGAGGTGCTGAACGCCCTGGTCGCTGCCCGCGCCGCCGAGGGCAAGGCGCTTGCCGGCGTGATCGAGGGTCATGTCGGCGAAATCGACGGCCTGTGCAAGCGTGCCGCCGAGCGCGCCCAGGCACAGATCGGCACGGTGCGCTCGCGCTTCGAGAGCCAGCTTGCCGACCTCCTGGAGCGCGCGCCGCCGCTGTCGGAGGAGCGCTTCGCCCAGGAAGTGGCGCTGCTGGTGGCCAAGGCCGACGTGCGCGAGGAACTGGACCGGCTTGCGGCCCACATCGCCCAGGCGCGCAGCCTGCTCGCCGACGCCCGGCCGGACAATCCGGTCGGCCGCAAGTTCGATTTTCTCTGCCAGGAGTTCAATCGCGAGGCCAATACGCTCTGCTCGAAGTCGGCCGACATCGAGCTGACGCGCATCGGCATTGATCTCAAGGGCGGCATCGAGCGCATGCGGGAGCAGGTCCAGAATGTCGAATGAAGCCGAGGCGCCCGCCATCCAGCGGCGCGGCCTGATGCTGGTGCTGTCCTCACCCTCGGGCGCAGGCAAGACCACGCTGTCGCGGCTCCTGCTGGAGAACGACTCGAAGATCCAGCTCAGCGTCTCGTGCACGACACGCGAGAAACGACCGGGCGAGAAGGATGGCGTCGACTACAAGTTCATCGACACGCCGAGCTTCCGCGGCATGATTGAACGCGGCGAACTCCTGGAGCATGCCCGTGTATTCGACCACTACTACGGAACGCCCCGGTCTCCAGTCGAGGCGGCGCTCGATGGCGGCCGCGACATGCTGTTCGATATCGACTGGCAGGGCACCCAGCAGCTCAAGGAGAAGGCGCGCGACGATCTGGTGACGGTATTCATCCTGCCGCCCTCGACACGCGAGCTGGAGCGGCGGCTGATTACCCGCGCCCAGGATCCGCCGGACGTCGTGGCGCGGCGTATGAGCAAGGCCGCTGACGAGATGAGCCATTGGGCGGAGTACGACTACGTCGTAATCAATCGCAACATCGGCGAGAGCCTGACGCAGCTCAAGTCGATCCTGACTGCCGAGCGGCTGAAGCGCGAACGCCAGTTCGGGCTTTCGGGCTTCGTGAAGGCACTGCGCGAGGGCCGCTAGAGCGTGATGACTTTCAGTTGACTCACGCGTTGGCCCAGCGCGGGCGCGGCTCAGGCGCGATGGCCAACCATCGCACCATGGCTGCGAGAGCTGGGCCGACGCGAAAAGCCAAAGTCATCACGCCTCAGTTCGCGATATGGGTATAGCCGACCGGCGGGCGGTCGCCGCCCTCCAGATCGGCGCGGGCTACCAGCCGGTTGAGGGTTGCTGCATCCTGCCAGATCTTGAGGGCTTCACTCAGCCGGCCCAGCGCCTCGTACCGTAGCGCGAGTTGGGCATACATCCGGCCCTTGAGTTTCTCGTCCGGGGGCGGGGGAAACCGCAGAAGGGCCGCGACCCGACGCTGCTCGGCATCGTCACCGCCCGGACTGCGTTGGAAGGGCCGCAACAGCGCGTCCGCGGTCGAGAACAGGCGCTCGCCCATCCCCGGGCGCTGCGCGGTGAATTCCTCGTCGTACTTGACACCATCGACATAGGCCGCCGGAAGGCCCGCGAGGGTTTCCTTGACCAGGAGATAGGTCGCTTCCGCGATCTGCGGCCGCTTGAACAGCATGGCGTGATTGCAGAAGGTGCGCGCATGGCCCCAGATGAAAAGAACGGAGAGCAGCGGATTGGGGCCGATAAAACCACCGTCGCTGCATATGCGCATGATGTGGTTGAGGCGCCCCCGCATATGCTTGATCGCATCGCTCGGCTTGTTGCTGCTCTGGTCGGGATGCGAGGCGTATTTGGAGAAGATGCCGGGCACATACTCGATGGTGCAATGAGCGGCCAGCCGGCACCACAGCTCGAACTCGATACAGTCGGGATTCCAGTCGTCGTTCTCCAGCCCGGCGTCGATCAAGGCCTGCCGGCGAAAGAAGGTCGAACAGAAGTAGGGACAGTACTCGGCCGTCAGATAGTCGACGAGATTGAACGGTCCGCTGGTCCACAGACCCGTCTGCCGGCCGTTCACGTCGGTGATCATCGCGTCGCCGGTGACGGCTCCCACCTTGGAGTTTCTCCGCAGGATCGCGACGGCTCGCTCCGTCGCATCGGGAAGGAGTTCCTCGTCGGCGAGGCATGAGCCGATGAATTCGCCGGAGCAGCGATGTAGCGCGCGCCACAACCCGTCGCTTGGTCCGTTATCGGGTTCCGAAACAATCTTCAGGCGATCGCCGTAACCTCGAAGGATGTCGAGCGTCCCGTCGGTCGAGGCGCCATCCTGGACGATGAATTCGATGTTCGGATAGGTCTGCGCCAGCACGCTGTCGATCGCCCGGTGAATCGTTGCCGCCCCGTTGCGGACGAACATGAACACCGAAACCAGCGGCGTTGATCCCGTCGCGTCGGCAGGCACGGTGGCGGTATCGATCATTGCGCCTGCGCTAGCACAGGGAGGATGGGCTGCCTAGGGCACATTCCGTCCGGCTGAGGCGCGTAAACGCGCCGCGATCAGCCGGACGGAATGTGCCCTGTGAAACCGGCATCTCCGGCGGACGCGTTCCCGATTGGATGGAACCGCAAGTGGTTCCATCCAATCGGGAACCGCTCTAGGCATGATCAAATGCCGGGGCTCGTCCGGCGATCAGGAGCGGGCAGCCACGCCGAAAGTCCCGACTACCACCGAGCTGCGAGGATTTGCGGCCGCTTCATCGAGCCGGCGGAGCATATCGGTGTAGGCAGTTTCCAGACGCCGGGCGAATCCGACCGAATCGGCCAGGCCGTTTTCGATCGACATTCGCCGCAGGTTGTGGCGCAGGAAGAGCAGCCGGGCCGGGTCATTCGCAAGTCGCGAGGCGGTCTCGACGTACTGATCCAGGGTGTCGGTTGCGAGTTCAGGGCAGCCAGCGGCTCGAACAAGCGAGGAACCATAGGCGCTGACAAATCTGTCGCCCTTCCAGGTAATCACCGGGACGCCCTGCCACAGGGACTCTGCGATGGTGTTGCCGCCGCAGTACGGCCAGGTGTCCAAGCTGATGTCTATGCCGCCATACAATCGCATCAAGTTCGCGCGTTCGATGCCGGCG
This sequence comes from Asaia bogorensis, assembly GCA_945889625.1. Lineage (GTDB taxonomy): Bacteria > Pseudomonadota > Alphaproteobacteria > Reyranellales > Reyranellaceae > Reyranella. The sequence continues at coordinate 3,331 of CAMDCE010000003.1, forward strand.
GCGATGATCAGCCGATCGGAGGAAATGCCGAAACGGCGGAAACGGTCGGCCAGCAGACGCCGACTTGCCGGACCGGCGAGCTGAAAGTTTTGAATATGGAGTTTCGCGTTGGGGACGCGGTGCAAGAGAGTCGCCCAGAGCTCGATAACCTGAATGTTGAGCTTCGCGCCGCTTCCGAAATAGCCGAATGTGATGAACGAATTGCGCGTGGAAGGGGGATCGACGATGGGTGGTTCATTGGACGTCGTATAGTCGTAGGAGAGGAAGCAACCCGGAAGACGGTAGAGACTCTCAGAGTAGTATTGCTGACTGTCCGATGCCGAGGGTGTCGCACGCTCGTCGCTGAGCAGGTAATCGACGTTTGGCACCTGGCTGGATCCCAAGTGATTGAGATGGCTTACCTGAATCGGCGCAAGCCGGCGTCCCATCGCCGTCAGGCGATGGCCGGGTGTAAAGCCGCTCAGTTCGACGAAGATGTCGAGGCGATCGTTGCGGACCAGGTTCGCGAAGGCGGCGTCGTCAAGGCGTTCGCCGACGGCTGGAGGGTCGCCGACAAGTTCATGCAAAGCCGGCGTATGACGAAAAGCATCGAATGACGGGGTCCTGCCCTCGACCAGACGCTGGGGCGAATAGCCAAAGACCTCGAAGTGAGTGCGATCGTGGGCGGCGATCACATTGCGCATCGTAAAGCGAATGGTGTCGCTGTTCATGAATGCGCAGTGGTAGCCGATCCTGATCTTTCTGTCGGAAGCGCGCGCACCCTTCGGAGCGACAGTCTGAAGATTGCGGACGTGAGGAGCTATCCACCTGCGTTGCCTTTCCGCAAGAGCCGCGTCGCTCAGGCCCGGCAACTTGAGCAGCGCTTGGCAGGCCAGGCTGTCGACCCTTATGTCGTCGGGGCGCCTCGCGCGTTCCCACATCGTCAACGCCAATGCAATCTGGCCTCGCGAATCGTAGAGACTTCCAACCATGGCATAGACATCGGCCAGCATCGCCGAACGGGCCGCCGATGTATCGAACTCCGACGCCGGCAGTCCTCGGACAAACATCGTTCGAGTGAGCCATGGACCGAGCGAGGGGAAGTTCCACAAGGAATATCCCGCGTGGATCGGCGATCGTCCCTGCATTCGCTTCAACAGGGCAAGAAATGCCCGCAGTGGACTCGACAGAAATCCCAGGGCATGTGCGCGGTTGCCAGCCAGTCGCTCGAGCGAATGCAGGACGCGATGATCGGACATCAGGAGCGAGCGCAATTCGTTGACGACGTTTTGCAGGTGGTCGGTGAACGTGGTATCGGACTGGGCAACGCTGAGCGCGTCCGAGTGCTCCCGCATGGTTGAAAGCTGATTGATCTGGGCTTCCAACATGAGGGCCGTGTTCGCGCCCTCGAAAAAGCCTTCCCTGGAGAAAAGCCCGGCGACGAGGTCGAGGCGCGCCCGAATTCCCCGTTCGAGATCCTGGGGCGGAGCAATCAAATCGAGCTGCGGTTTGTCCGCCTCGACGACCTTGTGGTTGCTCGACCGCAAGCCAAATTCGGCTGCGAGCCGGCACCAGATCTCGAGTTCAATCGAGTCCACGAACCATGCATCGGAATTGAGTCCGCAGGCGACAAGTGCCCCGCGATTGAGGAATCCTGCCGGCATGTAGGGTCGATAGCTGGAGAGAAGCAGGGTTACCATGTCGACGTTGGCGAGGGAGTCGCCGGAGGCGTCGACGAGAAATCCACGGAAACACAAGCCGCCGGCGTCCGGGTCGCGCTGGAACTCGCCAGCGGCGAATTCGAGGGCATTGGGGACAAATGTGCCGTCGCCGGGACAAATCGCGATGTACCTGCCACGGCATTGTCGAAGCGCAAAAAGCAGGCGTTCGCCAGGATTCGTCGGAGTCTTGGGAAATAATCTGATCCGAGGATCCGCCTGGGCTGCCTGGCGCAGGAAATCGACGAAGGGCCCGGTCGACTTGCCGTCGGCTACGACGAGCTCAAAATCGGCACAGCTCTGTGCCTGGAGAGCCCGGAGACCCTGCCTGGCCTGGGCAGCGCTGCTCGCAGAGCACCAAACCACCGAAAAGAGCGGGCCTGGCCCTGCCTCGACAGTCTTCATTACGTGGCGTCCACCGGGTAGGCGACTGTTAGGTCGGACAAAACGGGCGGGTGTTGAGCGGTGATGCAGAGTTTGAGGGAGGCCGGGGGCATGGACTCTTACAAGCACCTTTTCGGTCGACTTAGGCTTCCCACTGGAAAGACCCCGCCGCTCAAGTCGGCCTTACCAATTTGAGGGGTTTTACCGCAAGTTACAGTGGAAGGGCAACATAGCGCGGCCACCGTACGGAGCCCAACGCATCGCGATTGGCCTCGGCCGACCCTTCAGTTTCCGAGGCATGGAAAGCTGCGCCCGACCTGTCGGGCCAATTGTCTTTTCATGCGACATGTCGTAGCGAACGTGCCCAATGGGCGGCAAATCGGGCGATCTTGACCGTTATCGCGAAAAATGGCGCGAGGCGCCCCGCGGCAGCGACACTGACGGCCGCGTCTTTTCATCCGATCTGCTGGCGTTGACGGATGATGCTTTTCTCGCTGCCTGGGATGCCATGGCCGTTCGCCGTTATGCCGGCGAAATCGGCTGGCTGGGACCACTCTATGTCGACGCTTTCTGCGGCAAGCGTGTCCTCGAACTGGGTTCGGGCCTTGGCTTCGACGGCATCCGCTTCGTCAGGCACGGTGCGGCATGGACCTTCGCCGATATCGTGCCGGAAAATCTCGACGTCATCCGCCGTATTGCCGGGCTGAAGGGCTTGAGTGAGCGCGTTCGCTTCCATTCGATCGATGACGATCTCTCCTTCGCCGTGTTGCCGTCTGACTACGATGCGATCTGGGTGTTCGGGTCGATCCATCACATCCCTTTTGAGCTGGCCCGCCAGGAGGCACTTGAGGCACTTGGTCATCTGAAGCCCGGCGGGCGGTGGATGGAACTCGTCTATCCGCGCGAGCGCTGGTTGCGCGAGGGCTCGTTGTCGTTCGACGCGTGGGGCCGGATGACCGACGGCGAGCGGACACCCTGGGTGGAATGGCACGACGTCGAGAAGGTGAGGCGGCGGCTGTTTCCGGCGCCGTTGCGTACGGTGCTCGACTTCGAGTTCTGCTCGCACAACTACCGATGGCTGGATTTGCAGTACGACTCCGACCGACCGTTTCGCATTGCCGACTTCGACCTCGACCTGTTGTCGCGGTCGGTCAACCTTCTCGGCGGATCTGTGACCCTCCAGACCGGTGCGCGCCGGCAGTTGGGCACGGCCTGGTCATTCGTTTGTCCCGCTGGTCTGTTCGGGCCGGCCGTCGAGATCGATCTTGGGCCACCAATTGGTACCCTGGCAGCGGGCGGGACGAGTCTGCCTGGTGTGGCGGTGGATATCGAGACCCGGGTCGAACGCGGTGCCGTGGGTTTCGGTCTTCTCGATGCGAGCGGCGTCTATCTGCCGGCAGCCGAGGCCATCGTTGAAAGCGGGACGGACAGCCGCCATCTCGCCCTGCGAGCGATCGGCACCGGCCTGCCTTCGAAGTTGGTCTGCCGCAACCTCCGCGCCGACGGCCGCAGCGCCTTTACCATACGCACTGCCGTGGCGAGAGTTGCGAACTAGACTCGACGCGACGGTACGGCCTGAGATAGGCGTGCGAAATCGGCCACCGAAAGCTCCTCGGCTCGTGCCGTGGGCGACAGACCAAGCTCGCCCAGCACGGCTGTCGGGTCGGCAAACAGGTTGGCGAGCGAGCCGCGCAGCATCTTGCGTCGTTGGCCGAATGCCGCCGCGGTTAGCCTCTCCAGCGGACCGAGATCCGCCAGCCGGGCGGCCGCCGGCCGGGGCGTCAGGCGGGCGACCGAGGAGGTGACCTTGGGCGGCGGCACGAAGGCCGACGGCGCCACGTCGAACAGACGACGAACCTCGCAGACATGCTGGGCGAGAACCGACAGGCGGCCATAGTTCTTGGTTCGAGGCAGGGCGACCAGTCGGTCGACGACCTCCTTCTGGAACATCAGCACCATGTCGGCGATGTCGTCGGCGGCATGCATCCAACGCACCAGCAGCGCCGTCGACACGTTGTACGGAAGGTTGGCCACTATGCGACGGGGCGGCGGCCCCAAGCTTGCGGGGGCGATCTGGAGGGCATCGCCTGCGATCACCGTCAGGCGGCCCTCTGCGACCGCCTGCAGCTCCTGCAGGGCGGCAATCGCCCGGGGATCGACTTCGATGGCGACCACGCGGACAGCCCCTTCCAGGAGCAGTGCGCGCGTCAATCCGCCGGGGCCGGGGCCGACTTCGATGGCCGTACCTTCGGTCAATGGACTCGCGGCGCGTGCGATACGCCTGGTCAGGTTGAGGTCGAGCAGGAAGTGCTGGCCCAGCCGCTTGCGGGCGTCGAGACCGTGGGCGGCGATCGTCTCGCGCAGCGGCGCCAACCCGGCGACTCCATCGGCACCGTGGCCCGACATGGTTCAGGCCTTGCGGCGGCGGGCCATGTCATCGGCCATGTCGAGAGCGGCGAGCAGGCTCGCCGCATCGGCGCGGCCGGTTCCGGCGATGTCGAGCGCGGTGCCGTGGTCGGGCGAGGTCCGTACGAAGGGCAGGCCGAGCGTGATATTGACTCCGCCCCAGAAGTCGATGGTCTTGATCGGGATCAGCGCCTGGTCGTGATACATGCAGAGCGCGGCATCGTAGGTCGCACGCGCGGCTGGATGGAACAGCGTGTCGGCGGACGCCGGCCCTCGCACTTCGATGCCATCGCCCCGGAGAATCTCGATGGCGGGAGCGATCAGGCGGATTTCCTCGTCACCCATGGCGCCCTGCTCGCCGGCGTGGGGATTGAGGCCCGCGACCACCAACCGCGGCCGGTCGATGCCAAACAGCGATTTCAGCCCTATTGCAGCGATCCGACCCGTGCGCACGATGCCGGACACATCGAGCGCGCGCACGGCATCGGCGAGCGCGAGATGGATGGTCACCGGGACGACCCGGAGTTCGGGGCAGGCGAGCATCATCGCGACCTCGACGCCTGCCAGATCGGCCAGAAACTCGGTATGGCCCGGATGGCGGAACCCGGCGTCCTGAAGGGTCTTCTTCTGGATCGGATTGGTGACGACGCCAGCCGCCTCGCCGGATTTCGCATATCCCACGGCTCGCTCGATCGAGGCGATAGTCGCGGGCGCGTTGGCCGTGTCAGGTTCGCCTGCCCTCGCGGCCAGGGCAAGTGAAACAGGCAGTACGGGCAGCGCCGTTGCGAAAGCGGCAGCGGCATCGGCGGGGCCGGCGATGATGCGGATCGGCACGTCGAGCTTCAGGTCGCGCGCCAGAGCCTGCAGCCGGCGTGGATCATCAAGGGCGAAGAACGGCCGCGCTCCGGCGCGTCTCGCCAGCCAGGCCTTGAGGCTGAGTTCGCCACCGATGCCGGCCGGCTCGCCCATGGTCACGGCGAGCGGCAGCGGCGATGTCATGGTTTGATTTCGATGGTCGCCACGCGGCGCATGTCGCGCATGTAGCGACGCCCGGCGGCCTCGAGCTTCTGCAGCAGGATCTGCTGCCCGATGACATCGCGCGTCGGCAGCCCATCGCTGCCTTCCTTGCTGCAAAGCGCTACGACCTGCAGGCCTTCGGCAACGCGAAAGGGCCCAGCGGTACCGCCAACGCGCAGCTTGGGGATTTCCTCGTACATCTGGCGGTTGCCCGCGAGATCGCCAGCCCGCACGCCCGAAAGCTCACCCGAGGTCGCGCCCTTCAATTGGCGTTGCTGGGCATGCAGATCGGTGCACTGACGGACGGCTGCCATGGCCTTTTGGGCGTCAACGGTCGCCCTGTTGGTTTCCTCGGGCGAGGCGTTCACCGGAAGAGCGAGCGTCATCTGCACTAGATTGAGGCGAACGTCGTCTGGCCGGGCCGTGGCGAACGGCCGGCGGTCGACGACATAGAGGACATGCCAACCGGACGGCGTGCGGATCGGCTCGGAAGCCTGGCGCAGCGGCAGCTTCTCGATTGCGGCATCTACGGCGGGGTCAAGGGAGCCGGGCAGGACCCAGCCGAGGTCGCCGCCACTTTGTGCCGTAGCGCCTTGGGAGAACTGTTGGGCGACGGCGGTGAAGGGCGCACCGCGCTTGAGCTGCTCGACGACGCGGTCGGCGCTGCGGCGGGCCTCATCGGCTTGGTCGACCTTGTCGATGGGTACGAAGATCTCTGCCACTCGCGACTCGGTTTTGCCGACATTGCCGCGGACTCGAGCCAACGCGTCGTTGATTTCGGCATCGGATACGTCGACCTGGGCGCGCACGCGTCGACGTACGATCTTCGACCAGGCGATGGAGGCCTCGATCTGCTGCACGGCAACCTCGTAAGCAACCCCAATACTCTGCAGATACTGCCGAAACTGGCCGCGAGCCATGCCCGCCGATCGTTCGATCTCCGCGACACGCTGATTGAGTTCGCCCTCGGTCACCTTCAACCCAAGGCCCTTGGCATTCTGTACCTGCAGTTTCTCGTCGATCATCTGGCGCAGAAGCTGGGGCGCGAGCCGCTGGCGCATCTCCGGGCTGTCCTGCAGGCCGCTGGAACGAATGGCGAGGATGATACGCTGGTTGAGATCGAAATCGGTGATGGCGGAGTCGTTCACCCGCGCCACGACACGCAGCCCTTGCGCCGACGCCAGGGCGGGGCAAAGAGCGAGGGTGATCGCGAAGAAAGCGCGGAGGAACAGCGCAAACATTAAACCGAACAATTGGAGAGAAGGATTCGCATTATATTCGGGCGCGCCGTTGCTGCAATGGACCGACGGCCCGATGTGGGGTCGCAGATACGACCCCGTCCCGGCCTTTTCATGGCACAGGCGAGGTGTCCGCCGACATATTGCCATGCTTGACGCTAGACGGTGGGTACGTTAGCCCGGGAGGCCTGAACAAGGGGGCACTACTCCCCGCATGACCGCTGCTCGTCGTCCGACCGCTGCTTCCAGCATCTGGGACCTGATCCGCTCAGGCGTGGGCTATCACCTCGATAATTTCGGCCGCTGGTTGATTGTGCGCGCCCCGACCGTGGGCGCCGGTTATGCGGCATGCTTGGCGCCGGGCCAGCCGCGTCTCGGTCCACGGCCGGGGTGGCGGTTTGCCGAGGAATATTACGATCAACGGAAGTGGCTGGCTTGCCGGCGCGGCGCCTTGTGGGAGGCGGCCCGGGAGAACGCAATCCGGGTGCCGCTGACGGCGAGATGGCATGGCGGCACGACGGTCAATGTGACGCTCGGCAACGACAACAGCCTGTGCCTCTACGTCTGCGGCTCGTTCGAACCCAATGAATTCGCTTTTGTCGACCAGGTCCTGAAGGCCGGCATGGTGTTCGTCGATGTCGGCGCCAACGACGGCTATTTCACGCTGTTCGCAGCACGGCGGGTCGGGTTGACCGGAAGGGTGGTGTCGGTCGAGCCGAGCACGCGCGAACGCGCCAACTTGCAGCGCAACCTCGATTGTAACCGCCTGGACAATGTCAGCATCGTGCCTGCTGCTCTGGGTGCAGCTACCGGGATCGCCGACCTGCGTCTCGCCCACGGCGCCCATGCGGGCCACAACACGCTGGGCAGCTTCGCCCACGACGGCGTCGTGGCGGAGAGCCTGGAACGCGTGAAGGTCGAGACACTTGACGGCGTCGTCGCCGAACTGGGCCTGACGCGCGTCGACTTCGTGAAGATCGATGTCGAGGGTGCCGAGGCAAGTGTCATTGCTGGTGCGCGACGTGTGGCGACGTCGATGCGGCCTCTGATGCTATTGGAGATCAACGACGGAGCGCTACGCGCTCAGCAGAACAGTGCCGAAACCCTGCTGGAAACTTTGCGCGCCGACTTCGGCTACGAGATTCTCGTCTTCTCGCCTCTGACCGGACTGCTGGAGCGGCCGGCGAGCGGCGCGCCCTTGTCGGCCAACGTCGTGGCGGCGCCCAAGGAGCGCGTTTCCGAGATCCTTGGTTCTGGGCAGGCTGCGTAGGACACGGGGTCGTTGAGGGTTCGGTGACTGCAAATTCGCTCAAGCCGGCTGTTGCCCGGCTCCGGGACTGGGCCATTCGCCGAGCTTATCCATTTTGGTCAAGTGCCGGATTTGACCGCGAGCATGGACGGTTCGAGGAGCGCCTGTCGATGCGCGGCGAGCGGATTGCCGACGTTCCAATCCGGCTCATTGTTCAGGCGCGACAGGTCTATGCTTATGGCCTCGCCGCGCGGCGGGGATGGCACCGCGGAGCGCACGAGCTGGTCGAGACGGCCTATGCCTCGATGGTCCGGGATTTCCATGGCCGGAATGGCCTCGGCGGCTGGGCCTACACGATCTCCCGCGACGGCAAGGTGATCGACTCCCGCCGCGATCTCTATTCTCACGCCTTTGTCCTCCTTGGCATCGCCTCCTATGTGCAAGCGACCGGTAAGACCGAGGCACTGGCGCTTGCGAACGACACTTTGGCGTTCATCGATGGCCACATGCACGCGGGTTCGGCAGGCGGATATCTCGATTCCGTTCCCGCAATCGACGCCATCCGGCGGCAGAATCCGCACATGCACATGCTCGAGGCGTTGCTGTCGCTTTGGTCGGCTTCGGCGGATCCGCGCTACCTGGCACGGGCGGGTGAAATCTTCGGTCTCTTCACGTCGCACTTTTTCTCGTCCACGCACGGCACGCTCGGAGAATATTTCGACGCCGCACTCAATGCTGCGACAGGAATTACCGGCACCATCGTGGAGCCCGGTCACCACTACGAATGGATCTGGCTGCTGCGATGGTTCGAGCGCGAAAGCGGGCGCGCCGTGCAGCCCTACGTCGATGCCCTGTTTGCCCATGCGGACGGCCACGGCTACGACGCGGCGGGTTTGGTCGTCGACGAACTCCTGAACGATGGAAGTCTCCGTACACGGTCGCACCGAGCCTGGCCGATCACCGAAGCCATCAAGGCGAATGTGACGGAAGCGGCTTTGGGGCGCGCGCAGTCGGAACGCAAGGCTGCTGACCTCGTAACACTGCTGCTCGATCGCTTCCTCGCGACGGAACCGGCGGGTGGATGGATAGACCGTCTCGACGAGAAGGGCGCATGCGCAACCGACTTCATGCCTGCGAGCACGCTGTATCACATCGTCTGTGCGCTCGACGAGCTGGATCGCTTCGCTTCCGGCAAGTCAGCCTGACAGCGCCGTGCCGCTGTCCCAAAGCGTGATGACTTTGGCATTTCGCGTCGGCCCAGCTCTCGCAGCTATGGCGCGATGGTGGGCCATCGCGCCTGAGCGGCGCCCGTGCTGGGCCGACGCCTGTGTCAACTGAATGTCATCACGCTCTAGGTCAGGTCTGTTTTCCCTGATCGCGTTCCGAGACGATGGGATTTTGAATGGGCCACCAGATCTTCAGGGTGGGATCATTCCAGTGAAGGGTGAACTGCGCCGCCCGGTCGTATTCCGTGGTCTGCTTGTAGTGGAAAACCGCCTGCTCGCTCATGACCAGATGCCCGTTACCGAACTTCGGCGGCACGAGCACCTGCAGTCTGTTGATGTCTGAAATCGTGAACGACTGCCACTGGCGATATTGCGGTGAGGCCGGGTCATTGTTCACGACAACGAAGTAGAAGCTTCCGTACAGGCACGAGATCAGCTTCCAGGTCTTGTTGTCGCCGTGAATGCCGCGCAGCACATTGCGGTAGGAAACGGAGATGTCGTCCTGAATGAACTCGATCGGGATGCCCGACGAATAGTAGATCGATTTGTTGTACGTCTCGACGTAGTGACCCCGGAAGTCCTCGAAGATCGTCGGCGGTTTGATCAGCAGCACTGAACTAAGCTTGGTCGGAAAGACTTCCATCGTCTTGTCTCCTGAACGGCCGTCGGGCCGGAAGATCTATTCGTCCTGGCGGTAGATGATGGTCGAGCCGGTGAAGTCGGCGCGCACCGGCACGTTGACCAGGTGGGCGAGAGCCTCGCGCACGCGGGCTTGATGCTCCAGCGGAACGATGAACACCATGAAACCGGCGCCGCCCGCGCCCAGCAGTTTGCCGCCGAGGGCGCCAGCTCTCATTGCATCGTCGTAGATCCGGTCGATGGTCGCCGTGCTGATGGAACTGGTGAGCATGCGCTTCAGCGTCCAGGTCTCGTGCAACAGGCGACCGAAGGAGTCGAAGTCGCAACGGCGCAGCATGTCGGCGGCCTCCGGGACCATCGCCTGCATTCGCTTGAGCGATTTCGTCTTGGCATCGAGGTTGTCGACGAATTGCTTGGCAAGGGTCGACGAGAGACGGCTGGTGCCGGTGTAAAACACCATCAGCCGTTGCTCGAAAGCGATTCGCTGATCGTCCGTCAGGCCGATCGGGTCGACGGTGATGTCACCGTTCGGGTTGAAGTTGATGATGTTGAAGCCGCCATAGGCGCTGGCAACCTGGTCCTGGCAGCCTACCGTCTCTTTCAGCTTGTTCTGCTCGAGATCGATCGCAGTCTGCGCAAGCTCGTGTTTGCCGAGGCTGGTGCCGCGCATGGCGTTGAGGACGTTTATCAGCCCGACCGCGAACGCCGAACTCGAGCCGATGCCGGACCGGGCGGGAAGGTCACCCTGGTGATGAAGCTCGACGCCGTCGCCTTCGTCGTCGCCGAAGTCGGCCGCTTCGAGGCCGGCCTTGACGGCCGGATGGAGGATTTCAGAGATCGCGCCTACGGTCTCGATGTGCGACCACACGATCCGGTGGCGAATACCGAAGAACGGCGGCAGGTGGCGGCCACTCAGATAGCAATACTTGTTGATCGCCATGGAAAGCACGGCTCCGCCGTGCGTTCGATACCAGTCCGGATAGTCGGTACCGCCGCCGAAAAACGAGATGCGGTACGGTGTCCGCGAGATCGCCATAAACATTGAACGAGATATACCTATTTGGACGGCGGCCTCAAGGGGCGGAGCAGTTGCCGCCCGATCATCGCGTCAGAAATCGGTTGCCTTCGGTAGCGACGCGCGCGCGCCAATAGTCGAGCAGATCGCGGAGCGTCTTTTCATGGGAAATTTCGGGTTTCCAACCGGTATGCGCCTCGAATTTCGCGGTATTCGGGACCTGCAGGTCCGCGTCGATCGGGCGCAAGCGGTCGGGGTCTACCTCGATCCGGATCTGCGATTTGAGCGGTGAAAACGAGAGCAGGGTATTCAGAATATCGCCAACCGTACAGGAGTGGCGACCGCCGATGTTGTAGTAGGCACCGGCGATTGGGTTGACCGTGACCAGCAGGTAATAGGCGCGCACGGCATCGCGCACGTCGGCGACGGTTCTGAGCGACTGCAAGTTGCCGACCTTTACCGTCGGCGGGATGAGATTGTGCTCGATCATCGCGATCTGCTTGGCGAAGGTCGATTCGGCGAAAACGTCGCCGCGGCGAGGGCCGGTATGGGTGAACATACGCGTCGTCATCACGGTCATGCCGTAGGCCTCGGCATAGAAACGGCCGACAAGATCGGTGCCGACCTTCGAGATGGCATAGGGCGACGCCGGGTGGAACGTGCATTCCTCGTCGATCGGTAGCTTTTCCTTCGGGACGCGGCCGAACACCTCCGAGGAGGCGCAGACATGGATCACGGCCTTCGGACTCGTCTGCTTCAGCGCATCCAGCACGCGCACGGTGCCCTGGACATTGGTGTCCATTGTGTCCAGCGGGGCGTCGAAGCTGGTCCGCGGGAAGCTCTGAGCGGCCAAATGGAAGACGTAGTCGGGTCGCGCCTTCGCAACGGCTGCCTGGATAGATAGCGTGTCGCGCAGGTCGCCGTAGAGGAGGGAGGCCCGGTCACCGGAGTTGATGCGGCCGGCGATGTTCGAGAGATTATCGAGCGGGCTACGCCAGCGGCACATCCCGACGATTTCCCAATCGGTTTTCTCGAGCAGGTACTCGGCCAGATGGGAGCCGACCATACCGGTGATTCCTGTGATCAAGGCGCGTTTTGCGGCCATGCCTGTGTAGTTCCTTGCCTGCGGATCGGACGGCCAACGACCTAGCCTCCCCGACCGAGCGCTGCGCTAACATAGGAGGCGCGTCGTAGCCAGTCCCTCATCCTGCCGAAGGGACCTCGGATCGACTTCCGCCGTTTCATCCTGCCATCGGGCGACTACCGCCGATGGGAGCGAAAGCGCTCCGAAATGATCGTCGCGATGATGCCGAACATATCGCGATGCGGGAGCCCGGCCTTAACTTCGCGTGAAGTTGCTTCAAGGCAGCCACATTGTCGTCGACGTGTTCAAGGACATTTAACGTGTAGATGCCGTCGAACGTCTTCTCGAGGCTGTCAAGGGACTCGTAACAGTGGAACCCACGTTCATCAAAGTGTGCTGCAGAGTTCGGTCGATTTCCAGACAGTCTGGCCGCACCTTCGTTCGTGCATGCCACAAGATTGCGAGCGTACCTATGTCCGCGCCGAACTCGAGGACGTCGATTGCGCCGGCAAGAGGCCGGGAAAGCAGGCGCACGACGTTCTCGTTGTCGTTTCTCAGGTACTTCTCATTCGTCCACGGCTCCTCTGCGCCGGTGTAGTCCGTATTGTTTTGCTGCTGCGCGTCGCGGGGCGAAAGCATCTTGCTCGACATGAACTCGAGTGTAGACGGCCGACAAGGTCCGGGCGAGGGCGCCTGAATGCCGAATGCTGGGACAGCCCCGGGCCCCGCTCTGGTCGGTCCTGATATCCTTATAGCGCCACAGGCATCGTCGACGGCCATTGCCGCCAGCTTGAAGAGTGAATCCGCGTGGGTGGGCAGATCACTCGTGATGCGGGTGTTTGCAACGCCCGACCCTATCGGTCTAAATAGCGACTGGATTCTACCTGCAACTCGATGAAATAGGCCGCTCCGGTCCCGAACTTCTTGCGATCGTTGACCTTTGTGACTTAATAGCCGTCAGGAGCGACACATGTCTTTCTCTAATGTCCGGCGTCGCGTTGCGGCTTGTATTCGGGGGTAATCTGCGATGTCGGATTTGTTGCCTACTCATATTTATTCCAGACCGGCATTTGATGGGGTGTCCCCAGATGACGAAGCCCTCATGGCGATCCACAAGTACATCTCGGCCTATTGCGATAAGCACCATCACTTCGCCTTCGATCCTGCCAATCCGACCGTACGCCTCCACGAGCCGACCTTTGGCGCCAGCGAGATCATTGCGGCCGTCGACGTCCTGCTGAGTACGCGCGTCACGATGGGCCCCAAGGTCCGGGATTTCGAGCGTCAGTTCGCGCGCGCCTTCAAGTTCGCTCACGGCATTACCAACAACTCCGGGTCATCGGCCAATCTGCTTGCCATCGCCGCTCTCAGCAACGTCGCCACCCGCAATCGTCTCAAGCCAGGCGACGAGGTCATCGTACCGGCGCTTTGTTGGTCGACGACGGTCTGGCCGCTGATCCAGCATGGCCTCGTGCCGGTGATCGTCGATATCGATCCGGTCACGTTCAACATCGATCCGGAAGAGATCGAGCGGGCGATTGGGCCCAAGACTCGAGCCATCATGCTTGTGCATGTCTACGGCAATCCTTGCGACATGACTGCGATCGCGGACATCTGCCGCAGGCGCAACCTGATGCTGATCGAGGATTGTTGCGAGGCGTTGGGAGCCTTTTATGAAGGCACGCCGGTCGGTAAGTTCGGGCTGATCGGCACGTTCAGCTTCTATTTCTCCCACCATATGACCACCCTCGAGGGCGGCGTCTGCGTGACTGAAAGTTTCGAACTTGCGGAGATGATACGGATCCTGCGCGCCCACGGCTGGGTTCGTGAACTGCAGGAGCCGCAATCCTCTTACGACAAATATCCGGATATCGATAAGCGCTTCTTGTTCATCAACCAGGGCTACAATCTCAGGCTCACCGAATTGCAGGCTGCGTTCGGTTTGGCGCAACTACCCAAGCTGGCGGGCTTTATTGACGCGCGACGTGTTAACACCACTGAATGGCAGAGGGATCTTGAGCGCTGGTCGTCCTTCTTTCTATTTCAGCGCGAGACCCCGAAGGCTCACAGTTCGTGTTTCGGTTTCCCGCTTGTCCTGAAGCCTGATACCCCGTTTGAGGTCGCCGACATCACGGCATTCCTGAACAAGGCCAATATCGAAACCCGTCCGATCATCTGCGGCAACATTGCAGAGCAGCCGGCCATGAAGCTTTACGAGCATCGCGTCGTGGGAGACCTTCGGCATTCAAGCAATGTCATGCGGCGCGGATTTTCATTTGGCAATCACCAAGCCGTCGACGCTCCGGCGCGAGCCTACGTGACAGGGAAAGTCGCTGAATTCATGGGCACTAACGACTTGTCGTGATCCGGACCGGGCGTTGCCGGTCCGCTGCTCCGGAGGCGGCATGCTTGCTCTGGGCTAGTAGACGGTCGCAGAGGTTTCGGCTCACACTGGGTATCGCGTCGTGATAGTTCGGCGAAGCAAACCCATTGGCGACAGCGAGGGACATCTTGTGAGCAAGTCGGCTTCCGAGTTCTGGCTTCCACGAACGCCAAGATGAGGGGGCTTGCCATCAATCTCGAACCACTCATGACGAGGTATCTCGTAGAGGAGTTACGAGCCTTTGAGCGAGAGCCCATGGTCATCGTCGACGTTGGGGGGCGCGGTGGCATCAATCAAGAGTGGGCGGTACTCGGGTCTCAGCTGCAGGTCTATTGCTTCGAGCCCGATGAGGAGGAATGCCGGCGATTGACCGAGGAGGCGGCGCCTCAGGTCAGATATATTCCGCAGGCGCTAGGCCACTCATCGGGACCGGTCGCGCTATACGAGGCGAAGCTTGCCGCGAGCACGAGCCTCTACAGGACGCGCATGGACTATTTCGGCCGCTTTCTGAATTGGCAAAATGGCGTCATCGTGAGTGAACGTACAGTCGTCGTCCGATCATTGGACGAGGTCGCCAAAGATTATGGAGTGAGCCGTATCGACTTCATCAAACTCGATGCTGAGGGCGCTGAACTCGATGTTCTCAAAGGCAGTATCGAGACGTTGAGGAAGGGCGATGTCCTTGGAATATTGAGCGAAATACGGTTCCACCGCGAGATCAACGGATCGCCACCCTTCGCGGAACTTGATGCGTTCCTGAGAAGCCGGGACTTTCACCTCTATGACATCGAAGCAAATAGACACAGCAGGAAAGCGCTGCCTTATCCGGGGGTGACGGACTACAGGATGCCGACCGGAGAGCGGTTTTTCGCTTATACGGCTCGAGGGCAAGTGCAGGATGGCGATGCACTTTACTTTCGCGATCTTCTTGGCGGCGCCGCGTCGCCGGTGGGCATGCTCAAACTTTGTGCCCTCATGGAGATTTATTCCCTAAACGACTGCGCTGCAGAACTGATTGCCGCGAATAGAGAAAGCCTCCGACAACATGTGGACCCGGAAAAACTTCTCGATCTCCTAGCCTCAGGGATTGCTGGACGTTCAACTTGTTATCAGGACTACATGAACGCCTATTTTCAGGATCCTGCAGTTGTCGAAGATCCATCGAAGGATGCTGACATCGAGGCGCCTTCCGATAGCGCGACAATTGACGAGAAGCCCACCGAAAAGGCGGGTCACCATGTTGAAGGTCGCATCCCTTCGATCGAGGCACATCAAGGCGCTCTGGGACGGCTAGCCCGGTGGTTTTGGCGGCGATAGCGAGGGCGCGAGGCCGAACTTGCTATGCATGCCCTGCCTCAACTGTCCTGTCGCCGCCTTTCAATGACCTTTCTGCAGCAGCTGTCATCTTGACGATGGACAGGTCTGCTTCGAATTGAGACGAGTCGTGTCCTCGCGTGGTACAATGAGCGTAGGCAGCGTCCGTTCGATGTTTGCGCCCCATGGATCTCGTCCTATGGACCGAACTGAAGCGCCGTACGGCGTCCTTCTTCGCTCAGACGCGGTAGTCCGATTGCTCGCTTGCCCAAGCAATGAATCGGGACAGCCCGAGTCGCAAATCGATCTTCGGCGTGTAATCCAGATCCTCCGTTGCCTTGGTCAAGTCAGGGCATCGCCTCTGTGGCTCCCCAGCAGGGTAGCTTTCAGGATATGCGATGAGCTTGTGTGTCGAGCCTGGGATCAGTTCGCCGTAGATCTCGGCCAGCCTGGCCATGGCTATTTCGTTTTCCGCGTTCCCGATGTTGTAGGCTTCGCCGGCTTTCCCCCGGAGCAGGGTTTTCAGGAATCCGGCGATCGCGTCGGTGACATAGCAGAACGTTCTTGTCTGGTGGCCCGTGCCGTGTACCGGAATAGGCCGTCCGTTCAAAGCTTCCAGCGTGAACATGGGAACAACGCGCTTGTCGTTGTGCTTCATTCCCGGACCGAAGACATTGAAAGGGCGCACGATGACGGCTGGCACCTCGTAGCGCTGCGAGTAGATGGTCGCAATGGTTTCTCCAAGCCGCTTGGATTCGTCATAGCAAGCTCGCGGTCCTGTGCTCGAGACATATCCGTGATACGTCTCCGGTGTCGGCACGGCGCTTGAGTCGGGATCGCCGTAGATCTCGCTCGAGCTGAAATAGAGAAGTCCCTCCAGTTTCTGGTTGCGGCGAGCCAGCTCCATCAGGTTCTTCGTGCCCTGCACGGCGCTGTCGATCGTTTCCAGCGGGTACTGCTTGTAATAGACAGGCGATGCGACGCCGGCGGCGTGAATGATGAAGTTCAGGTCCTCGCGGATCGGTAGTGGATAGGCGATGTCGGCCCAAACGCTCACAATATGAGGATCATACGCTCCATGTTGCTGCTGATCGCCGGTGATGTAGTTGTCGACGGAAATCACCTTGCAAGGCTTCTGCAGGATGCCGTCATTCATGCGACGAAAAACCGAAGTGAAGTGACGACCCAAGAAGCCGGCGCCGCCTGCCAACAAGATAGTCTTGCCGGAAAATCGCTGGACGTCCGGGCCTAGGGCATCGATGACGTCTTGTGACTCGTCGAAGGGGCTTTGCAAGGTATTCATTGAATCTCTCTTGGCGGAATGGGCAGGAAATATCGATACGATCCGCGAGTCTTCTTTTTGATGTCGTCGAAATATTCATAGGCGAACACGACCAGTACGTCCGGTCGTGCCGTCTCGAGGTGGCTTGCCTTGACGATCGGGATGTGGGTACCGGGCGTGAAGCGACCCTGCTTCAAGCGACTGTCATCCACCGTAAATTCAATCAACTCGGGGCCGATGCGGCCGAAATTGCAGATCGTCGAGACACGCGCCGGAGCTCCGTAGCCCGCAACCTTGCGGCCTGATTTCTTGTAGGCTTCAAGAGCGGCGCGAAATGCCGCCGTTTGTGCGCTGACTTCGGACTTGAACTTCTTGAGGTGTTCGAGCGTTAGCCACCGCTTTTCGTCGTTGATCAGATTCGAAACCCTGGCCAACGGCGCGCCGCCCTCGCCGCGCCGCTGAATCGTCACACGCAACGACCCTCCATGCGGTTCGATCTTCTCGACGTCGGTGACTTCCATTGCGTGTTTCTGAAATAGCGCGCCGAGAGAGGTGAGCGAATAGTAGAAAATTCTGTCGAGGTAGAAGCGCTCAAACTGAGTATGGGTCAAAATATTTCCGATATATTCGACTTCGATGATGAGCCGGCCGCCCGGTGAGAGGAGCACCTTGGCCGCTTCGACGAATTCATGCGGGTTGTCCAAGTGGGTGAACACGCTGCTGGCGACGATCGCATCTGACTTGCCATAGCCATCTCGGATTTTCGCTGCGGCCGCCACGTCGAAAAACGAGCAAATCGTCTCCAGGCCAGCGTCGTTCGCGATTTTGGAGACGTTGATCGATGGTTCCACGCCGATCGCCTTGACGCCGAGCTGCTTCAGGGGCTTCAAGAGGATCCCATCATTCGAACCTACATCCACTACGAGCTGCGCCCGGGACAGGCTCTTCGCCAGCCTTTCGAAATGCCTGACCAGACCTTGATTGACGGAAGACAGGTAATAATAGTCTTCGAACATTCGTTGACGGGAAATCATCGTCCCGAGCTGAACATTCTTGCAGGCCGAACAGAAATGCATCGTTAACGGGAAGAAATCCTCCTGCTCAAATTCCTCAACGGAGACTGGATATTTGTTAGCCAGGGGCTGTTTGCCGAGATCGAGAAACTCGTTGATAGCCGTACTGTCACATAGTGCGCACTTCATCGTCGTGAACCTCTATTGCAGCCGATGGGGGCATATCGATGCATATTCATGCCGCGCGGCAACAGGCCCCGACCGAAAGCCAAATGGCGGTGCATAATGGTGTTCTTCGGCGGGATGTCTGGACAAAGCTCCGGCGGTCCCAGGAATCAGCGATCCGATGTCTATCTTATGCGTTATGTCTTGTTCACGGACAACTACGGCGTGCTGGCGCCACCAGAGGCCCACGCTCGGGCCTGCATCATCTCGAGATAGGCTTGCTCGAGGTTGCGCGCGAAGCGGACCGAATCATTGAGGCCGCCCTTAGTATAGATGTCTCTCAGGTTTCCCCGCAAGGAGAGCAACCGTCCAGGATTTTGGGCCAGGTTGGCAGCGATCTCGATGTATTCATCGGCCGTATTGGCGATCAAGTCGTTGCACCCTGCGGCGCGCAACAGCGAGGCACCGTAGCGCGAGCAGAACTGCTCACCTCTTAGCGTCACGACCGGTACTCCCTGCCAGAGTGATTCGGCGACGGTATTACCACCGCAGTACGGCCAGGTGTCGAGCGAGATGTCGACTTCACTGTACGCCTTGATAACTCCCGCCCGATCTGTACCGGGTCGGAGTTTCAAGCGGTCCGTTGCGATGCCACATCGGCCAAATCGCTCGGCCATGAACCTGCGATTGTCGGGCGGACTCAACTGAAAATTCTGGATCAGCATGGTTGAGTTGGGTACGCGACGCATCAATTCGCCCCATAATTCGACCAACCGCGTGTTAATCTTGCCGCCGCTGCCGAAGCAGCCGAAGGTCACGTTCTTGCTCACCAGCGACGGCGGCGCGGAAATCGGTGGCGAACTGTCGTCAGTATAGTCGTAGCAGAGCAGGCAGTGTGGCAGCAGATGGATGGTCTCGGAAAAGGTATCCTGCGCCGTCGAACCGGCAGGTGTGCAGGTTTCGTCACTGAAAATGTAGTCGACATTGGGGACGCGGCTAGTAGCAAAATGATTGAGATAGGAAATCTGAACAGGCGCGCAACGATTAGCCATGGCCCCGAAGCGATGTCCGGGGGAGAACCCGGACAATTCCACGAAGACGTCGATCCGATCACGGCGAACCAGATCGAGGAAGGCGTCATCCGACATCGACGAGGTTTTCCGGACGACGTCGAAGGCGGAGCGTAGTCGGTCCGGAAGCTCCATCGGCGCATAGCCGACTACTTCGAACTTCGATCGATCGTGAGCCTGGATCGGACGCTGCATGATGAACTGAATTGTGTCGGCATCCATGAATGAACAGTGATATCCGATGCGCAATTTGCGGTGCCGGTCAAAGGAGCGAAAATCTGGTGTGCGGGTCGTCAACCCGACGCGAATATGACGATCCACCCACCGCTGCTGCAGCGCCGCAATGCCCTCGTACGTTGTGTACGGCTGCTTCAGACTGCATTGACAGGCGAGACTGTCGACCGTGGGGTCATTCAGTGGCTCGGCTCGACGCCACATGTCGAGCGCTTCATCGACTTGGCCGCGTGATTCATAGATGCGCGCCGTCGCGTCGTAGATATCGGCGATGCGCTTCCCGTCAAGTGACGCGGCATAGGGCTGAAATTGCGCGCGCGACGTATCGTCCATCAAGCCCAGCAATCGCGTTGCAGCCAACATCCGGTGTAGCGGGCGATAGTGGCGAAGTAGGACACGGTCGGTAAAGGAGTGGAGGAGCCAAGACCTGGCACGTAGAGCGGGGCTCGCTGACGATGCTTTGCGTGGCATGCCAGTGGCGAACTCCCAAGACCGCCACAGTTCTTCGATCCATTGTCGGCGCTTCTCGAGAGAGGCCTTATTCCGCGCCTCCCACATCATCACATTCAGATTGTGCTCAAGAAGCTCAAGCCGCGATTTCTTGAGCAAATCGATCCGCCGGCTGAACTTGTTCTCTTCTTCGGGAAGTTCATGGGAACGTGCGTGGAACTCGAACTGAGACAGATGATTGATCTTGGCATCGAGTTCCCAGAACCAGCCCTTGCCGTAGCATTCTTGAGTGAGGTCGACATCTTCCTGTCCGGGCTTGAACTTGGCGCCGGCAAAGAAGCCCTCGGCGGAAAACATGTCCTCGATCAACTTGAGCCGATTTTCAATATGTTCATGAAAGTTTGCGGGAGTGTTGCTCAACTGGCCAGGATGGATCGCGTATTTGGAGATCGGCTCCGGCACATACCGGACCTCATGGTCGCGTGCCAGACGGCACCAGATCTCGAACTCGAGGCAGCCGATATTCCATCCCGGCCGATCGAGGCCGATATCGAGCAGCGCCTTGCGGCGAAAGAAGCTGCCCGGCCAGAAAGGGCAATATTTGCCAAAGAGATAGGCGACGAAGTCGAAGTTGCCGGCTTTGAACTCGCCGATTATGTTGCCGTCGGCGTCGGTAGTGTGGCCATCGCAGGTGAAGGCGCCGACAGTCGGCGCTGCCGCGAACCATCCGACCGCCCTCTCGACGGCATCGGGCAATAACTCTTCGTCCGAAAGACAGGTCCCGATGTAGTCGCCCGCGCAGCGATGAAGAACCTTCCAATAGGCCTCCGCTGGTCCGGAGTCGGGCTCGGAGACGATCTTGATCCTCGGATCCCGTACCGCAAAGGACCGGAGCAACTCCAGTGTGCCGTCGGTCGAGGCGCCATCCTGAACGACCAGTTCGACATTCCGGTATGTCTGGTTGAGAACGCTTTCGACGCTTCGAGCGATGAAGGAGACGCGGTTTTTGCAGAAGCAGATGATCGATACCAGCGGCCGCGCACTGTCCAGGGGCATCGACTTGTCGATAGTCGAACGGCGAGAGCTCAGCCTCCCAGCAGATGTGAGATCGGTATCCGGTGGATTCAAAACCGCCATCAGGCGGGCTCCCAGACGGTCACGGTGAAGCATTCATGGAAGCGACTGCCAAATCGTAGCCGACGCTGGAAGGGAATCCGAATCCTCCGGTCGCTCTCGAGGCGACGCAATGCAGGGAGGAGCCCTTTCAGGTATTTCCTCTGAGTATGATATTCAATCGCCAGCCGATCATGCGGCAGGTCGGCGTCGTAGAGTTCGAGCGTTGGCTCAACATGCACGACGCGCTTCGGGCGATTTGCCAGCAAATATTCGAGGAATGGCCCGAAACGTTCGCCAGTCTGCTCCAGCGCACACATCGTCAATATGCCACTGGTTGAACCGAGCACTGGTTCGGGGCCCGGTGAGAAGAAATCGAACTTTCGGCCGGCAATTTTCATGCCGCGCCGTTCCCGAAGGAGTTCGGCGATACGCACTGCCGCTGGCGCCCAGTCGAGGGCGGTGATCGGCGTGTCCGGAAAGAGACCGGCATAGGCCGCCACATTGAACGCGCTGCCGCTGCCGAACTCATAGAGATGGTCGACGTCCGAAAGGAAGGTCCGGAACAGCCAGTCGCGCAGAATCTCGAGAAAAACAAGTTCGAAGCGGGCGGTAATACCTTCGACATAGGCCCCTTGCCACCTCAGGATGGCGGAGCCTGCCACAAACCTCGGATTGAGTGCTTCCAATTCGAAGTTCGACTGTTCGAAGCGCTCAAGCTGCTCCTGCCAGGCGTCGCGCCAGATTCCGGCGCGGTGCTCGCCGACAACGGTGAAGCCGTCGGCAATCTGACAGGCGATCTCAGCTTGAAGCCTGGATTGACCGACCTCTTCGATCGGCGAGAATCGGAGCTGTGCTTTGTCGAGCAGGTGGCGCGTCTGATCGTCCAACTGACCTGCCGGCAGCCCCAGAGCCTCTTCAAACTCAGGGGGGCCTACACGCATCTCCACCATCATGACCGGAAGCTGGTCCGTTGGAGCGCCCCGGGGCGAAGCGAAGCCTGAAGCGCAAAAGACATGCCATTGACCTTCTGAACCCGGATTGTGTCACGGCATTCGGGAAGCCCGGGTTAAGCCGCGAAAGCTGCAGATGCAAGAGTTGGGACGCGTACCGTGCGAGTTTTCCGCTTAGTTGTTACGTGCTTCCAAGAGGCGATCGGCGCGACCTTTGTCATTGCCCCCATGCTACAACATATCCGAAAGGCGGAGCAACTTGACGATGCCGAGCCAGCTTCGCTAGGAGAGCCGCAAATAATGGTGGATTGTGCTCTTGCTTGGTACGCTAAATGACAATTGGCGTCGTCGGCGCGACGGGCCTCGTCGGGCGGCATGTTGTCGAGGCTTTGGCCGCCTCAGGCAGCCATGCCATCGTCGCTACCTACCGCGTTCGTCCGCCGTACGATGTGCCGCGCACGAGCTGGGTGAAATGCGATTTGCGCGACCGGGACGATGCCAAGCGGGCGCTGGAGGCAGTCGAGACGGCTATCCTATGCGCCGGGCAGCTTTCGACCAGTGCAGTCCTGCGCCGCGATCCGACCAACTCGATCCTCGACACGCTGCGGCTGGTCACCAACGTACTCGAAGCCGCGGCCCACTTGCGTGTTCGGCGCCTGATCATGATCGGGTCATGTACGGGCTATCCGGCGATGTTTCGGCCTGCTGTGGAAGCCGACATGCTCCGCGACGATCCGCCGGCCCAGTGGTTCGGCGTCGGCTGGATGCACCGATACCTCGAGAAGCAACTTCGCTGGTACGTCGAATCGCTCGGTCTGATCGGTTCGGCGATCGTTCTGCGGCCCACCCTGGTCTACGGTCCCCACGACGACTTCTCGCCGGAGACCGGACATTTCGTTCCGGCATTGATCCGCAAGATTGTTGAGCGCGCCCATCCGATCGATATCTGGGGCGACGGCTTGCAAACGCGCAATCTTCTCCACGCTGCCGACCTCGCGTCGGCTATTGCGGCCGTTCTTCCTCGTCGTGCGACCCCCTTCGAAACGTTCAATGTCGTCTCTCCGCGCGATGTGAGCGTAAATGAGGTGGTGCGCCATCTTATCGAGATCGATGGCTTCTCCGATGCCGTCGTGGAGCATGAGCTGGCGCGGAGCGGGGGACCCTCGGCGCTGTCAGTCTCGGGATCGGCGTTCGCTGCCGCGACTGGCTGGAAGGTGAAGTTTGGAGTTCGCGAAGGTCTAGCCGATGCCCTCGCCTGGTATCGACGGGCGATCGCCTAGACCGAAACACCGTCAGCTTGCCGCAGCAGACGTCCATTGACGGTACATTCGATTGTTGCGCTGATATAGGTGCCGTGTGGGGCAAAGATCTGGACGTTGCTCGGCGTCCTGCCTGAAGAAGCGGAATAGGATTTCATGCCGCCACTGCACATTGTCGATGGAGAAGAGGTTGTCACAGGAAACCGCGGGATACTTGCTCGTGTGGGCCGATTTCTCTGTGAGCCCTTCGTATCGGCGTGGCACCATCGCGACCTGATTGCCGCGATCCTGACGCGCGAGCTGCGCGAACGCTTCAAGGGATCGGTCGCCGGATGGGTCTGGGCGGTGTTTGCGCCCTTGCTCTCGTTAGTGACCTACACCGTCGTCTTCAACGGTGCGGTAAATCTCCCCAACAATGCCGCCGCGAGTTCACCGATCGACTACGCGTTGTTCATCTTCGGCGGCCTTGTGGCTTTCAATTTCTTCAGCGAAATGGCCTACCGTGCTCCATCCCTTCTTCATGAATATGCCCACTACATCAAGCAAACGATGTTCCCTGCAGAGATGTTGCCGGTCATTTCAACCTTGCGGGCGACGACCTATGCCAGCATTGCGCTGGTCCTCATGCTGATCTGTCAATTGGCCTTCTCGGGCTCGCTGCATTGGACAGTGCTGCTATTGCCGCTGTGGTTTGTCCTATTCCTCGCCTTCCTGATCGGGCTCACCTGGCTACTGTCGGCGATGGGCGCATTCACGCGCGATACCGCTTATCTCATGATGACGATCGCACCTGTTCTGATGTTCGCGACACCGGTCTTTTTTTCCAACGAGACCTTCTCACCTGGCGTCAAGCTGTTGATGTATGCCAATCCTCTCACGGGATTCATCGAGATCGTGCGCGATATCGTCGTGTTCGGACGGCTTCCGTCGCCCTTGGTCTGCACCTGGACGCTATTCTTGTCGGCTTTGACGTTTTGGTTAGGCTACTGGTTCTTTCGCCGGCATCGCGATGGTATCGCCGATGTCATCTGAACCGGAAGTGGTGATCCGCGCCCGTCACCTCGCCAAGGCCTATAAGTTGTATGACAGTCCGCAGGACTGGCTGAAGCAGGCGATGCTCGGATCCTACAAGACCTATTACAAGGCCTTCTGGGCGCTGAAGGATATCAGCTTCGAGCTGCGTCGCGGCGACAGCCTCGGCATTCTCGGTCGCAACGGCTGCGGAAAATCGACCCTGCTTCAGATCGTTTGCGGCATAACCCGCCCGACCAAGGGCGAACTGTGGGTCAATGGACGGGTCGCGCCGATCCTGGCGCTTGGCGCGACCTTCGATCTCGAAGCGACTGGCCGGGAGAACGTGCTCATCGGCGGCGCGGTTCTGGGGCTGAAACGAGCCGAGATCCTGAGCAAGCTCGAAGCGATCGCGGACTTCGCGGGGATCGGTGACTTCATCGATCAACCGATCCGGACATATTCGACCGGCATGCGCCTGCGCCTGGCCTTCGCGATCTGTGCCCATGTCGACGCCGAGATCCTGATCGTCGACGAGGCGTTCGCCGTCGGCGATGCGGTCTTCCAGCGCAAGTGCATGGATTGGATCGATCGCTTCCGCGACAACGGCACGTTGCTCTTCGTCAGCCATTCGCCGGCCGAAGTGATCCGCCTCTGCCGCCGCGCCATCTGGATCGAGGACGGGCGCATTCGTGAACAAGGTAATCCCGCAAGCGTCGTCCGGTCTTATACAAGGGCGACGCGCCAGGAGAAGGAGAACATGCAGAGGTTTTCGGCCAACGCCTGAACGCCGGGGGGGCCGGGTTGCAAGTCCGCCGACCATTCTGTACCACACCCCTACCACTGCCGGGCGAAGGCCGCCTGGAGACCCGGAGCGTCGGAAATTGAACGACAGAGACGAATTGTATCGCCGCCTGTTTCGGACCTCGCTGTTGATCAGGCTCGTCGAAGAGCGCGTTATCGAACTATATCCCTCGGATCGGATCCAGAGCCCGGTTCATCTGTCGATCGGACAGGAATCCGTGGCTGTCGGCGTCTGCGACGCCTTGCGGGCGGATGATCTGGTCTTTGCGACCTACCGCTCGCACGCCTTCTATGTCGCCAAGGGCGGACGCCTGGATGCCATGTTTGCCGAACTCTATGGCCGGATAGGCGGGGTTTCGAAGGGGAAAGCCGGCTCCATGCATCTTTCCGCCCCGGAAGTCGGCCTCATGGGTTCGTCCGCCGTCGTTGCCAGCACGATTCCGCACGCTGTCGGGGCCGCCCATTCCTTCAAGCGGCGAGGTGACTCCAGGATCGCTGTCGCGGTGTTCGGCGATGGCGCCACGGAAGAAGGCGTCTATCATGAGTGCCTGAATTTCGCGGCGCTGATGAAGGTGCCCGTCCTTTTCATCTGCGAAGACAACGGCCTGGCCGTCCATAGCCATCGGCCCGTTCGGCAGTCCTATACCCTGCAGAAGCATGCGGCGACCTTCGGCATCGCCTCCCGCCGCCTCGACGAAGGTTGGGACATGCTGGCAGTGCGTGAGGCGACGACGGCCGCCGCCGCCAAGGTGAGGGCGGGCGAGCCGTTCGTGCTCGAAATTGCCACCTCGCGCTACAAGGAGCATGTAGGCACCGGCGAGGATTTCCACTTCGGCTATCGCACGTCGGACGACGTTGATGCCTGGAAGAGGCGCGATCCCCTCATTGTCGACCAGCAACTGGTCGAATCGCTGCGACCCGAACTCGAGCGTGAAATCGCCGAGGCCGTGGCCTTTGCCGAGCGGAGTCCGTCTCCGGGCCGGGCCGAACTGCTGACCGACATCATCTGATCCTGAGGCGCCGAGAAATGAGTGTTGCTGCACTGAAATCGCAAGCCGCAGGCACCCGAGTGCTGTCCTATGCCAATGCCCTCCTGGAGACCATGGACGGCGGCCTCTCTGCTCATCCGAATGCCTTCATCATGGGGCAGGGCGTCGACGACTTTAAGGGCATCTTCGGCTCGGTGACGGATCTCGCCAAGAAATACGGCAGCCAGCGCGTCTTCGATCTGCCGCTCATGGAAGAGGGCATGACGGGCATCGCGATCGGCGCCGCCCTGGTCGGCGACTATCCGATCACGACGCATATTCGTGCCGATTTCTCCTTTCTGGCAATGAACCAGATCCTCAATCTCGCCGCGAAGTACCACTACATGTTCGGCGGCATCATGAGCTGCCCGATGCTGATCCGCCTCGTGGTCGGTCGCAGCTGGGGGCAGGGGGCGCAGCACTCCCAGAGCCCGCAGGCAACATTCGCGCACTATCCCGGCTTGACCGTGATCATGCCGGCGACCAGCCAGGCGATCGTCGACATGTATCCGCAGATCATCAATCGTCATCGCGGTCCGGTGATCAGCATCGAGCATCGCCTGCTTTATAATCTCGATTTTTCGGTTTCCGAATCGGGCAAGCCGATCCCGCTGACCAGCTACGTGGCGCGCGAAGGGCGCGACGTAACGGTGGTCGCGACCTCCGTCATGGTGGTCGAGGCGCTGCGTGCCGCCCAGTATGTCCAGGAGAAAGCCGGCGTCGAAGCGGAGATCATCGACCTCAACTCAATCAGCCATCCCGATTGGGACTTGGTTGCCGAAAGCGTGCGCAAGACGGGACGCCTCGTGATCGCCGACACGTCGTGGCTCGAATACGGCGTGGCCGCCGAAGTCTGCCGCCAGCTTGTCCTGCGTGATCCGACGATGCTGCGTAGCCCGCCCTCGATGCTCGGCATGGCACCCGCGCCCTGCCCGACGGCGAAGAGCCTCGAGGATATTTACTATCCCAGCCAGCACGAGACCGTCGACGCCATGCTGACCCAGGTGCGGGGCGCCGGTCACGGCATCGCGCTGCCGACCGAGAAGTCGATGACGGAAGGCTACCGGCGCTTCCGCGGGCCGTTCTAGGGATCTGTCAAGCTCCGGCCTTGTTGGCGCGGTACCATTCGAGCGTGCGGCGCAGGCCCTCTTCAAGCGAAGTCCGTGCCTCGAAGCCGAGACGCTCACGGGCCAGGCGCGTGTCCATCAGACGGATCGGAATGGTGCTGGGGCGCGAGGCGTCGAACCGCACATCCGCGTCGTCGTAGCCATCGACCTTGAGCAACGTTTCCAGGATCTGTCGGACGGTGTGTCCTGTGCCGGCACAGATATTGACCGCAAGGTAGGGAAGATCTGCGGCGAAGGCGGCGAGCACGCCGTCGATGAAATCGTCAATATAGATCAGGTCGCGAACGTCCTCGCCGGTGCCCCAGACTTCGAGAGGGGCCTGACGCTCCACGACCCGTCTCGCCAGGGCTGCCGTGACATGGCTGACCGCAAAGTCGAACTTGTCGTAGGGCCCGTAAACATTTGAGGCACGTATCGCCACTGTCGGCATGGGCGGCGTGATCTTCTCGGCGTAGGTGCGACAGAGCACTTCGGCATAGCGCTTCATCCAGCCGGCGGGAAAATAGATGTCGTGCGGATCGCCGTTGAACATTTCAGGCTCGGCGACCGGCCGAGCGCCGGTCGGAGGGTAGGCGGCGCCGCTCGAGATGAAGCAGACCTTACCCACGTGGGCTTGATAGGCAGCCTCCAGGAGCAACGTGTTGATCAGCACGTTGGGTGTGATGTGCACCAGCGGCGTGGCGCGGATGACCGCGGCCCCCGAGGTATGCGCCGCGCAGATGAAGACGAAATCAACGCCGTCCACGGCGCGGGCGCAGTCCTCTGGACGACGCAGATCCAGCTTGAGGACCTCGGCTCCGGGAAAGGACTCCTGAAGCGGCTTGTCATGAATCGTGAGGCGAAGATGCGCACCCTGGCTCGCAAGCCTGACGGCCAAGTTCGTTCCGATGAACCCGGCGCCACCCGCAACAAGGACCGACTTTCCCGAGAAATCCATTTCGCCACGTTGCTTGGTTAGAGGCGCAGCCCGAGGAACTTGCGCAGATAAAGCCGCATAACCATCAGCAGGCAGAGCGATCCGTTGTAGACAATCGACCGCTTGGTCTCACCGCCGATCCGCAACGGCTCGTCTCCCGGAATTTCGATGGCGCGCAGACCCCGTAGTCCGCACATGCCGGTGACCAGCGGCTCGAGCACGGGGCCCTTCAGGTAGAATTCGAAATCCGGGTCGAGGAAGATGTCGCGCCGATAGCCGCGATAGATGTTCAGCGTATCCGTGACGGGGAATTTGGCGAGCGGGCGCATCAGGCGTGAGAACATCCAGTTGCCGAAGCCCGAAATGACCGTGTCATCCTCGGAGACAGCGTTGTCCAGATAGCGAGACACGACGACCATGTCGTAGCCCTCGCGCAGCTTGGCGACCAGTTCCGGCAACTGTTCGACCTTGCAATTGCCGTCCGGGCTGAATTCGATGATGTAGTCGTGCGTCAAGGATCGGGCGATGTCGTAGATCCCGAAAGCCAGGCCTCGCCGCAATTGGCTCGCCACCGTCAACCCCATCTGGGCGGCATACTCCACCGTACCGTCGCGCGACCCGCCATCAATGACGATTATGTCGTCGACCAGCGCCAGATCCATGAAGGGGACGGTGGCCTTCAGTCCGTCCACCTCGTTCAGCGTCGGAAGCAGGAGCGCGATGGTTGGCTGCCAAGTCTCAGGATTGGCCGCGGACCTCGCTGTGCCCGCGGTCATCTGCATGTCCATCATCGCTCCTTGATTTGAACGCCCTTCTTAGTCCGGCCAGATATCTGCCGCAACTCGGCCCTTGTCGGGCTAACCGCTGTACGGGTCGTAATCTCTCGTTCGTTCCGATAAGATGCGCAAACCAATAGCCGCGTCGTTGAATAGGAGGAAATGAGTGTTGGAAGCACGGCCCGATCATTCGCCTTCAGCCACTGTGCTGGTCGAAAATTCCGGACAATTTTTCTGCTATCAGCCCGGACTCGCGCTTATCGCATCGGACAATAGTGTTGAGGGCGCTTATCACAAGTTCGTCGGCGCCAGACGAGACTTCTTCGAGCAAATCGCGCGCTCGGGTCTGCAAGCCGGCAGGCTTGGCTCGAGCGTGGAAACTGCGGCCTCTATGCCGCAGCCTGCTGGTCGGGGGATCGGGGCGGATCTGGGCCTATTTCTTGCCAAGACCGGCATCGTTCTGCTGGTCATCACTGGTATCGGGGCGGCTACAGCCGCCGGTGTCTCGCGGCTGCTCGGCGGACTGCCGCCGGTGGGGAGTATCTCGATGATGGATGTTGCCAACAAGGCGGCGATGATCGTGCGGGACGTCCAGGCGATGCCCCAAGAGAGCAAGGAATCACTGCGGCAAAACGTCGGCATTCTGTCCCGTGAGCTCGCTCCGATCGTTGAGGCCTGGCGTGCACCGCCGGCGTCCGAAGGTAAGACCGATCCTGCTTCTTCGCCGTCGGCGACTTCTCCGCGCCAATGACAGGTCTTACTTCGGTTGGCGTTTCACCGGCGTCGAGCGGTCGCACTTCACGCTTCCTATACAGACGGGTGCCCGTTTGGACCATCCTCGTATTCGCCGGCGTGATCGCCGGAGCCTACGCGCCCAACGTCCTGCAGGTGTTCAGCCTCCTGGATGACTACGACGTGCTGAGCCTGAAAAGCATGCATTTCTTTTTCCATCTCGAAACTGAGCACCTGTTCTCGGTCGCTCGCCCGCTCGCCGCCATGTTCACCAACCTGCCCGTACTGGCGGTTCAGTCCGCCGCCGACTTTCGATGGATCCGGATTCTTGCGATCCTGACCGTCTGCCTGGCCGGTGCGCAAATGATCGCAAACTGCATCATTCGTCTGAACACCAGCAAGCTCGACGCGGTTGCGGTGGCTCTCGCCACCTTTCTCGTCCCTTCCTTCATCTATGCGGTATTGAGTGCGACGGCGTGGATGCCACACCTCGTGACGACAGTCATCGCTGTCGGCGCCTACACGTTGCTGGGGCGATCGAACGCCCGCGCCATGCCATTTCTTGTCCTCGCGCGACGGCGCGACTACCGTGCATTCTGGCATCAGGTCTT
Organism: Asaia bogorensis; assembly: GCA_945889625.1. Lineage (GTDB taxonomy): Bacteria > Pseudomonadota > Alphaproteobacteria > Reyranellales > Reyranellaceae > Reyranella. Next base: position 33,527 of record CAMDCE010000003.1, read on the forward strand.
CGTCTATTCATGTTCGCGCCCGGTTTGGACCGCTTGTCTCGTCTACCAGCTCGCATTCTACGACTACCCGCCTTACGCGACGATCATGGTGGTGTTTCCGGCCATCGGCATTTTGTTTTCGCGGGCGCCGCTACCACATCGGATGCTTATTGCCCTGAGGGACCTATGCTTCATTGGCGCCAATTTCCTTCTCTATTTCTTGTCCACCGCGCTGATCTACCTGCCGTTCGTGCGGCTCTTCACATTGAAGGGTACCGGCGACCTCAGTGTGTACGAGAACGAGTTCGTCGCGGCGGGGTATGCCAACCATCAATTCAAGTACAACATGGATCTCAACGCGATCCTGACCAGACTCGAAAAGATGATGACTTTGTCGGGTGACCTCTGGTTCCTGCCGCAGATGAACATGCATGTCGTCGTCGGCGGGGTGTTCCTGTTTGCGCTTTTGCTGGCCAATGGCATGGGGCTTTTCGTGCGTCCGCGTGCCCCACCTTGCGCCGTGGAAGACAGTGTGGGGCTCGCACGACTGAGGCTCGTTTCGTGGCCTCCCCAAGGTGTGGTCGTGGTTTTCGTGCTGACCTGCTGCGTCGTGATGGCTGCCATGCCGGTGTTGGCCTCGGCCGGCGGCTTCATCATGTACCGGACGAGTGTCAGCGCGATCGCTGTGGCGGCAATCGCTTTCGTTTTTGCGACCCGCGGTATTGCTTCGGCGATCTGGCAGATGGTCGGAAATCCGCTTTCTGCCGCAGCGACCGTCGGAACCGCCGCGACGGTGCTGACGGTCGGTGCCGCGTTCGCAGCCAATTTCGATGCGAACTTCTCGACAATGAAGTTGGGTCGCAACGAATTTGCGTATTTTACCGAAATTGCTCGGCAAGCCGTCGACAACAAGTCGAAGACCGTCGTCCTCTTGGATCCGCGCTCCGGCAGACCGGACCTGTGGCGCTACTACGATGAGCAGGGGCGACCGGTTCCGCCTTCCGAACTCGGTTGTTTTGCCTCCTTTTGTACGCAAACCGGTTCGATCGTGCGGGTCGCTGGTGCGCAGTTTGGCGTTCCTCTCGATGCATTCCAGATATTGGTGCCAAGTGGTGAGTCACCCGTGCCGGGGCTGACCTGCGAGATGCTCACTGCGCCGTCGCCGTTCTACCCGCCGAACGCCTCGGAGCGTTCAATCAATATTGTCAATTACTACCGGACTCTGATGCCTCTCACCTGCGCGACCGTCAGTATGGTTTGGCACGACCTCGGCATCGATATGAGGCGGCAGATCAAGGGGCTAAAGATATCGCATGCATCACCGATCGATCCGGCGCCGTGATCGATGTCGTCGGCGCCGAATGTGTAGTCGGATTTTAACGGCTAAAGAGGAACGGAAATCGATGAGTATCACGATGGCGGGGCCACATTCCCATTTCGACTACCCTGTGGTCGTCACCGAGTGCGATGGTGGCTACGACCTGTGCATCCGGGAACTGCTGCTCTTCGTGCGTGCCGGCGATCTGCGACAGGCATACGAAGAGCTGATAAAGCGCAAGCAGGAAGTCATCGATGCTGCGCAATCGATCGGTGCGCTCGACGAATTGCCCCCGACCGAGTGGCCGGCTGTGCTTGAGGTGGCGGACGTTCGCGCTCCTGGAAGTGCGATCGCGTCCCGGCTTCGCAAGATCTGGAACAGACTCTTCCGGAGGCTGGCCGGCGGCGGGTAGGAACCGATTTCTCGGCGGAGGCAACTCGTCCAGCAAGTCGGGTGCGTGTCAGTAGTTCGGCCCGCGATCGAAATCGAATAAAAGCCGGTTGATGAACCGATTTCGCGCTGAATCGGAAAGAAACGTCGGGATCAGTCGTTTCGCGATCGGGCCGTGTTCGAGATCGGACGAATTACATGTCGGCCCAAGCCCGAACCGCGCCGAGACAACCAACCTCGGCGACCTGAGCGGCAAGAGCCCGCGGTGTAACGCCACAGTATTGACCAGATACATTGTGCCTGCTGGGCCGACTGCATTGAACACTGCGTCGTTGAACAGCCGCTCGCAGTCCTGGGAGAATTCCTCACCCATCGACGACACGAAACTCGCCGCCGGATCGAAACCACGCAGATCGCGCCCAGCCGCCTTCGCCTTGTTCACCAGTGTGGTCATGCCCGCGAGGGTATGCGACCCAGGCAGGACTTGATGAGGGCCCGTTGCCTCGTCGACGTCCGAAAGATAGAGGAACAGCGTCAGGAAACGCCAATCGTCGATGTCGCGGTGAAAATACTGCGAATAGATCAGCTCGGGCCGATTAGCTGGAAACGACCACCAGGCGCTCAGATAGTACAGAGTCGGAACGCAGCCAAGGTATGTTTCGAGGAAGTCGATCAATCGGGGATCGTTGAAGAGATCAACAATATGCGGAGCGCGCATGACCTGATCTGAGCGATATGCCGCCATGGGATATTCGCTGCGCGCATCTTCCAAGCGTTTGGCCCGGCCGTCGAATGAATATACGTTTGGTCCCTTGCAGACGGGCTCCGCTTCGAGATGCTTGCGGATATCTGAAACCACCCCTCTGGGCAACGTCGTGGGCAGCCGTACGAAGCCATCGCCACGGAGTTGATCGAGCAGACCGAACCAACTGCCATCGGGCATTGCCTTTGCAAGATGCGGCTGCCGCTTGCGTCGATCGGCGACGATGAGCTCGCCAAATCTGTCCCACGCATCGAGAGGCAATCCATTTCGAAGCGCATTCAATGCAAGCGCCGAGAGCTGATGATCGTGCATTTGGTGCCCACAGTTTCCGTAGTAAGACAAGCGTAGCAGACTGCTGCGTCCATCTCCAATCAGGGCCAGAAAGCGCCGGGCATCGATGCCCATCTTCTGGCTTAAGAGTCATTGCTATTGTGTCGTGGTAAGGCCGACAAGGGTTGGCTCGCCGCGACACCGGTATTGTCGTCGTGCTCTGGGTGATTGCTGACAGGCCAATCTGGCGCGGCACTACATCGCGACACGTTGGGTGCGGACAAAGGGCGCTACGAGAGTTTCCGATAGATAAGTCGTACGGTCGACCGGCCTGTGCAGTCGCGTGCCGGTGCCTTCGAGCGGCGATGGACGCCAAATATGGTCATTGTCTAGCGAATCCAGAGCCGGTATCTTGGGAGATGGCAGACAAGGTGAGGCAAGTGACACAAAGTTCGAGCAATGGCGACGAGGCTGTTGTTTGCCTGTTGAAGTCTCCTGCCCTTCTCAAGGCGTTCGCTTTGAGCACCTTGACCGCGCCTCCCATCGGTATTGCGTATCTGGCAGGAACGCTGCGAAGCGCAGGCATTGCCTATCAAGTCGTTGACGCGGTTGGGGAGGCCCTCGACCAGCTTCTCCCTCTCGAATTTTGCGATGGCTATGCCATCGGATTGACGATGGACGAGATCGTCGAACGCATCGACCCGCACACCGACGTCATCGGGCTGTCGTGCATGTTTTCGTCGTCCTGGCCCTATGACCGTCGCCTCATCGCCAAGATCCGCCAGCGATTTCCCAATGCGCGGATCGTGCTTGGCGGAGAGCACGCGACGGCCTGCGCGGACTACATCCTGGAAACCTCCCCCGAGGTCGATATTTGCGTCCTAGGGGAAGGCGAGGAGATTCTGCTGGAGTTGATCGGCGCCTTGCGGGGGGGGGCCGAACTGTCAGAGGTTCGAGGGCTGGCCTTTCGTGAGAATGGTGCGATACGGCATACCGAGCGCCGCAAGCGCATACGCGACATCGATGCGATTCCCGTACCCGACTGGAGTCAGGTGCCGATCGACAACTACATGACCAGGGGGCTGGGGCACGGCATCGCCAATCTTCGCAGCATGCCGCTGATGGCGACGCGAGGATGTCCCTATCAATGCACGTTCTGTTCCAGCCCGATGATGTGGACGACCCGCTGGATCGCGCGGACGCCGGCCGCAGTGGTCGATGAGATGGAATCGTATATCGAGAGATATGGCGCGGAAAATTTCGATCTCTACGATCTCACCGCCATTATTAAGAAAGACTGGATTGTGGCTTTTGCCCAGGAAATCCTGCGCCGTGGGCTGAAGATCGAATATCAACTGCCGAGCGGGACGCGTAGCGAAGCAATCGACGAGGAAGTGTCCGAACTCCTGTATCGTTCCGGCTGTCGCCAGATGAACTATGCCCCGGAGAGCGGCTCTCCCGGGACGCTCGCCCGTATCAAGAAGAAGGTCAAGCTGCCGCGGCTGGAAGAGTCGCTGCGCGGGGCGTGCCGGCACAAACTCAAGGTGATGGTCAATATCATCTTCTTTCCCGACGATACGCTGCAAGATGTGGTCGCGACGTTCAAATTCATGCTGCGCTGTTCGTGGCTAGGCTTGCATGACATCGCTTTCGTGCCCTACGTGCCCTACCCAGGCGCGGAGCTCTACAATCAGATGGTGAAGGACGGACGTCTCCCGCCGCTCGGCGAGGAGTACTTCATGGGCCTGCTGACCCATTCCGATATTTCGTCGGCGAAGTCCTACAATCCCCGGTTTTCCGCCCGCCAGGTGCAGTGGATACGCCTGGCATTTTTGGCGCTGTTTTATTCTTCCAGTTATCTTTTCCGGCCACATCGCATCTATCTGAACATCAGGAACGTCGTCCGCAATACGCCGACGACGCGCGGCGAACGTACTTTCCGCTTGCTGGTCTTGCGCCTGCTGAAGATATTCGGCGACCGTAGGGCGCGCCACGCCTGAAGGAGCGCGGACGCTAATTCCTTGATTTACGAACAACCAATAGCGACCGAACTGCCGCGGAATAGAGCTCAAAAAGCATTGCCCACGGTGCCAAGAAAAGGCGAACGCGTAGCGGCCTTGGCGGCTCTTGGTGGCATTTTCTTCGTTGCCAGCCTTGTTCTCGTTACGCTGTTCGGGCAATTCCGACCTACTATCTATCTCGCGTTCCTTTCTGTGTCCGGCATCGCTCCCGCACTGTCGGCTGCTCTGATTCTTGCTGCTGAACGCAACAATGCCAGACACGCTGCAGTCCTTGATGCAGTTCTGATCGTAGTCAAGGCATTCCTGCTCTGCTTGCTGATGGCGTTGATTGCGTACTTGCTGATCAAAGTGCGCGAGTGGCCGCAGAACGCGTCCCCCAGGGTGCCTGTCGTTGCATTCGCGGCGAGTGCGGGTGCGGCCGTAGTCTTGTTTGCGTGCTCGTCGCGTCTGCGGTCCGAATTTTCCGCTCTTCTCGACGCTGGCATAGTTATTGCGCTTGCGGTCGTCGTCTTCGTCCTTAGTCCTTTCGGGCCCGCCGATCCGGTGCCTGTAGGCCTGCTTCGCTATGCGCTTGAGGCGCCGCAGTTCGGCTTATGGCTACTGTTCGGTATTGCGTGGACGGTGGCGGGTGTCTGGTTGCGACGACGCGAAGGTTGGGCGTTTCCTCGCAGGCGAAGTCTCCTGGGGTCAGTGGCGGTTCTTGGCGTCGGGCTGGTGATCCTCGGGCTTTATGACGATGGCCACTTCGTCGACCAAGGGCATCAGATGCCCCTGGTCGGTCCGGCTCTCCATGCGCTGCGTGGCGGCATACCGATGGTTGATGTCTACAGCCAATACGGCTTGTTGCCGTGGCTCACCCATCTTGTGGCGTTCGAGGTGTTCCCGCCGACCTTCGGGACGGCTGCGGTCTTGATCCGACTCATCAATCTCGGCTTCTTCGGCGTCATTCTGTCGATCCTGTTCTTCGTGTCGCGGCGTCGCCTGAGCGCCCTTTGGTTCTTCGTTCCGGCTCTCCTCGTCGCCATCACGTCGCACAATCCTGGCTCCACAGGGATGTGGAACATGAATGCCCTGCCGATGACTCTCGGTGGGAGATGGCTGTTGCCGGCCAGTATCGTCCTTGTATTGGTCGCGGCGCAGGGGCGGAGCTGGGCGCGGTGGGCGGCGCACGCACTCATCGCACTTGCGTCGTTGTGGAGTCTTGAGACCTTTGTGTTCACCTTGGCGCCCTGGGGCTACTGCTTGTTGCTCGACTCCGTCCGATCACGCTCCGCGCAGCTCTTCTTCCGGCAGGTTGCTCTCGCATGCGCTGCCGTCGCCGTTGCCCAGGCCGCCTTCGCCGCCATCGTCTATTTCTCGACTGGTGCAGTCGTCGATTATCGACCGTATTTCGATCTGTTCTTTCGATTCCGACCCGCCGAAGAATCGCACTGGTCGGTGCTGTTCGACCCTTACTACGCTCTGTGGTTTCCGATCGGTGCCGCATATTTTCTTGTCATGGCAACGGCAACCTACCGCGCGTTTCGCGGCGACCCACCCGACACGATCGTCGAGCGCCTGCTGCCTGTTGCGGTCTTGGGACTGGGCCCCCTGGCTTATTTCTTTGGGCGTCCCCAGGAAGGGACGCTGAATGTCGCCTGCCTGTCGTTCGCGGTGGTTGCGATCGGCGTCGCCGAGGTCATGTTCATCAATGCGCGGCGCTTCGGTCCTGTCGGCCCCGCGCTGTCCACGGTCATGGCGCTGGCCTTCGCCTTTATCGTTGCCGACGGATTCGAGCATTTCATGCGGCCGCCCGATCCCAGTCGCGGCAATGCCAGCGTCTTGCGTCGATGCTTCAGCGACGAAGGCTGCAGGCTTGCCGATGTTCCCCGCAATATCGATTTGGCGCTCCATACCCAACCGCTCGATCCGCGTACCAAGGTCGGCTACTACGTCAACGACGCTTCCCGTGCGCGCATCGCGGAGGTGATATCGATGCTTCGCCGCTGGGCGCCCGAGGCGCGATACGTCGGAATGCTGACGGAATATTTTCCGGTTTCCTTCGCAGATCCCAATGCAACCATCGGCTTGACCGCATTCATGGCTACCGGACAGTGGTTTGCCTGGAAGATGTCGGCTCCGATCATGGATGGACTGTCGCCCGTGATCACCGACAGGATATTGAAACACGTTGCCACGACGCCGTCGGGAATGCTGATCATCCTATCCAAACGAGAGGACGAGCGTAGTCCTCTGACAAACGCGATCCTGCCTGTCCTCCGTGCTACGTGCCGCCTGAGACTGGTCGAACAAGGCAGATACAACTCGGCTTTCCTAACTGAGGATTGCCGCAAGTGAGCCCAGATCCTTCGCGATGCCCGATGATCCGGCGTGCAATTTTCTGCCGGCGGCTATAGGATGCGCGAAAGAATACTTCACGCCAATGAACCGAGGGACTTGATGTCGGATAGTGCTGATCGATCGCCGCCAATCGCTGTATTGCTGGAGAAGGACGGACGGTTCTTCTTCTATCAACCCGACACTGGGTTGATTGCATCAGACACGAATATTGAAGCGGCCTATGCGAAATTCGAAGGCACGCGTCGCGGGTTCCTCCAAGAAGTGGAGCGTGCCGGCCTGACTAGGCGCGAGGCCGTTGTCCCATGGCAGGCGGCACCGGCTGCCATGCCACGCGACTTCGTCGGCGAGTTGAAACTGTTCCTGGCCAAGACCTGCATCGTCCTTGTGGTCGTGGGCGCCGTGGGAGCATTTGCGGGAGTGATGGTGGGTCGCTCGATCGGCGGCCTCACTGCGGCAATCGATCAGGCCGTGACGCCGCTCAAGTCCATTGCCCTGTCGGACGTGGCCCGCAAGGCCGCCGACATTGCGAGGGATGTCCAGTCGCTGACCAAGGAGCAGAAGGACTCGCTGCGGCAGAGTATTGGGACGATTTCCCGAGAGATCGAGCCGGTTGTCGACACGTGGCGAAATCCGCCTCCCGCAACCAACCCCGAAACAGCGCCGGCGACGAAACCTCCTGGTCGATGACTGAAGCGACCATGCCGCGAGGGCAGGTCATATTTCACGACTGGCGAAGGTCGCGACTGGCAAAAGTACCCCTTTGGGTCTTCCTGCTGTTCGCGTCGGCGGTCGTCATCGCCTTCTGGCCGAACCTGATCCAGATCAGCGGCATCCATGGCGACTATGAAACTCTGTACTTTAAGAGTTCTGGCATGGGCATGGTCGATCAGTATTTTGCGATCGGCCGGCCGGTCGCGGCCGTCATCGCCAATCTCACGATGTGGCCTCTGCAGTCGCTGGCGGATTTCCGCTGGGTGCGGGTCTTTTCGGTCCTGACGGCCTGCCTGCTTGGCCTGCAGATGCTCGCCATCTGCATCGTCGTTCTGCGGACCAGGAAGGTCGACGCGGTGGCAATTGCCATCGCGACCTTTTTCGTGCCGCCCTTCATCTATTCGATCCTGCAGCCCGCCGCATGGGCGCCGCATCTGGTGACGATGTTGATCGCGCAGGGCGCATACCTCGTTCTGTCGCGATCCAACTTCCAGGCCGTGCCGCTGGTGATCCTTCTCAGGCGGTGCGAGTGGGGAGCGCTGGCGCGCCAATGTCGGGACTATGCCGGCTCCCGGCCAGTGTGGGTCGGCTTCCTGATCTTCCAGCTCGCGCTTTACGACTATCCGCCCAATGCGATGATCCTCGTGTTGTTCCCGGTCATCGCCGTCCTGTTCTCGCGAACGCCATGGGCCTACCGCGTGCTGATTGCGATCCGCGATGTGTGCTTCGTTGGCGCAGCGCTGGTCGTGTATTCCGTGTCCGCCAAGCTGATCTACTACCCCTTGGTACGACCGTTCGTTTACTGGAACAGCGAGGCCTGGCGGCGCGACAATGTCGGCAAGGCCGATGTCAACACAGCGGCCAACTACGACTACAAGTTCAACATCGATATCGGCGAGATGCTCGAGCGTCTCGGCAGGCTGGTCAAGGTGGCCGGGGACATCTGGTTCCTGCCGCAAACCCAGTTCTACGTCGTCACCGGCGCCACGGTGTTGTTGGCGACCGTTGTCGGGCTGCTCGCGGCCTTCCTTTCAGGGCGCAATGCGCCAGTCCAGCTCGCCGAGGAATCGATCGACGCCGATACTCCATTCGGGTGGGTGCTCAAAGGCACCACTATATTGCTCGTGCCGATCGTCTGCTTTCTCGCCGCGGCCGTGCCCGTGCTGGTCGCAGGTGGCGGGTTCATCACCTATCGGACGATCCCGGCGCCGATCGCCATCACGGCCATCGTCTTCGTCTATGCCGTCGGGTTCCTCGCTCGATCGCTGTCACGGCTGGTGGGCAGTCCTGTTCGCGCCGCGGTGTTGATCGGCGATGCTGCAATGGTCCTGATGGCGTGTTCTGCCGTGGCGGCAAATCTCTATGCCAATTATGCCACGATGAAGCTTGCCGGCAATGAGCTGGCCTATTTCAAGGACATCGTCCGGACGGCCGCCGCGAACAAGTCGCGAGCGATCATCTTCATCGATTCTCGTCCGATCACGCTTCCGGAGGAAAATCCGGTGATCTTCGACCAAGGCGGCCGTGCGGTTCCCCCCTTCGAGCTGGGTTGCCTGTCGGGGTACTGCGAGCAAAGCGGGGCGGTCGTCCGTATCGCGGCCGAGGAAGTCGGCCTGCCGCGCGAGGCCTTCAACGTGCTCGTCATTCGCGACGGCAAACCCGTCTCCGGCGTGACCTGTGCCATGTTGATGGCGCCGAACCCCGTATATCCGCCACAGGCTTCGGAGAGAGCGATCTGGCTGGTGAACTTCTACAGAAGCCAGTGGCCCTTCACCTGCGAAATGTACAACCTCGCCGCTTGGCACGATCTCGGAGTCGCAGCCCGCAAGTGACACCTGCGCCGATCGTTAGACGACCGCGGTGGTCAGCGGCGACTGCGGCGCGGGACGGGCTGCAGGAACGAGGTTGGGATCCTGGATGGTGGCCAGATTGGGGATCGATCCGAAACGGATCCAGGTCGCCAGTCGCAGGCCCGAAACCGAGCGATTTCCAGCATGAAGACCAAATGCGTCAAGCCCGAAGACCTGGCCGGCCTCACCCGCCAGGTACCGGCGGTCCGCCTCGCTCACATCGCTCGATCGGTGCGAGCGCGGAATGTACATCGTTGCTCCATTGTCGGCCGAAGCGGCCGTCCAGCACACGAAGAAGGTCACCGAGGCGAATGCGTCGTAGTCCCGGTGCGTGCGCATGACGTAGTGGTCGCTGCCGCCCTTGCTGGTCGCGATGGTGTTGACGCTATACAGCACGGGCGTAAAGCCCAGATATGCCGCCGCCACGTCCCGCAAGATCGGGTTGTTGACGACCTCGGCAACCTGGGGGCAGGCAAGAGAAGTTCTCGACGGGAAGCAGAAATAGCGCTCCGACGGCACTGCCTCTGACGTGCCAAGGTCAAAAGGACGAAGGAGACCGTCGCTTTGCAGGGGCGTTTGCGACGCGTACCCCTCTTGCTGACGGAAGAAATTCACCGCCGCTTCGGCCCCGTCGCGCGAAATCACCGATCCCAAGCTTACGAATCCAGTTTCGGCAAGTTCGCTCGCCAGTCCGCTGATTCGCGGCGCAGCCGACGCCGTCGGCCGGGACGTTCTCAACTCAGGAAGCTCGACCATCCGGACAAAGATATCCCTGTCCTCGGGTCCGAGATGGCGCAGGCCCCCGAACAGAAATCCGCGTTGCAGCAGAAACCAGGAAATAGACCTGGCCAAAGCGGAGCCTGGCCATAGGCGTGCGCAAGCCTTAACCCACAGCCAGCAGGCGAGGTTGTAGGGTGGAAAGAAATTGAGAATGAAGATCAGCCTGTGCAGCGGAGAAGCCTTGAGGGCAGGATCTCCGGACAACAGACGATTGCGGAGAATCCGCAGGAGAATCTTCAGTTTTTGCACAATATGTCCGTTGCGATCCCGGCGTTCACTCCCCGCCCAAACTATCCTAATTGCCGAATGAGCGCCATCGCACCCCGAATGCAACTATTGCTCTGCTTTGCAGGGGTGTGTATCTGTCTGCTCTCCGCCGTCCCAATTGGTGAATATCCGTGACAGTTTCCTCGGTCGCTTGTTTGTGATGTCCGTTCAATCGACGTCCCAAGTTCAGGATATTGTGCGCGAGCAATTGTCGCCGGAGCAGAGTCCGCCTCGGTTCGCGGACGCCGTGGCACTCTTCTCGGAGGCCGCGCGACTGCCGCAACTGGTCGACGGCTATCCGAGCTTCGCGCCCCATCTCCTGGGAGACGGACACACGGGCTACACCGAATCCGAAATCGCGGCGATGGAGCGTGCCCAGGCAAGCAGCTTTTACTGGCTCGGTCGGAACAACATGATTGCCTGGCTCCTCCAGCGATACTTCCCCGACGCAAAACGCATTCTCGATATCGGATGCGGCACCGGCTATGTCACGCAGCTCGCCGCCAAGTACCTTCCAGGCGCTTGTCTGTATGCGACCGACACGTCGGTCGGGGGACTGGCGGTCGCCAACTTGAAGTTGCACGGTCGGGCTTTCCTGACCCATCTGGACGCTTCGGACCTGCCCTTTGAGCAGGCTTTCGATCTCATCACGACCTTCGACGTGCTCGAACACATCGACAACGACCAGGCGGTAATCGATGAGACCTGGCGCGCGCTTCGCCCTGGTGGCGGTGTCCTGCACTTCGTCCCGCAGCATCCGAGCATGTACAGCCCGGCCGACCGCGAAGCCCGGCATTTTCGCCGCTATGGCCGGAACGAACTCCAGCAGAAGCTCGAGCGGGCGGGATTCGAGATCGCCTTCAGCAGTTCCTTCATTTGTTGGCTGTTTCCGTTCTTTGTCGCCTCGCGCGTCAAATCCAAGCTGATGGGCAGCCACTCCCCCGAGGGTGAGCACGCAACGTCGGCGTTGGTCGGCAAGGCCCTCAATGGCGTCCAGGCCTTCGAACTTGCCCTGTTGAAGCAGGGCTGGCGCTATCCCTTTGGCGTTTCCCGCGCCGTTGTGGCGTTCCGGCGATAGGGCCGCAGGCCGCCAAGTCCGGCCTCATATCAGGGCAGTCCGGGCAGAATGCCGCCAAGGACGGGGGGCCGAGCGGGGCGGGGCAACTCGTCAAGCGCGTCGCTCTTGCGGGCCCAATCGACTATTTCGCGCTTTCGTTCAAGCAGGCCGGCGTAGGCGACGGTGAGATCGGGGTCGCGCACCACGAGGAGAAGCTCGCGTATCCGCAACTCGAAGTGGCCGTCACGCTTGGTGACGAGCACGGGATAGTCCGGCTCCATAATTTTCCCTGGACTGCGACCTATTTGAACAGCCGCGATACTAGATGCGATAGCCGTTCAGCGGTATATGCATCGATGAACGCCCGTCAAGTAGCAGCAGTAGCCGAATCCTCTCAGCGACATGCCCTCCTTTTTTGATCCGACACTCATCGAACGCTGGGGCGGCGCCTTCATCCGCGAGGACAAGGTCAACGAGGCGCTGGCGCGCTTGATTCCCAAGGTTCACATCACCAAGGGGCATTATTCGTGCCCGGCGAAGGCCGAGTTGCGCGACCTGGTCTGGAACCATATGGACCAGAATCACCGGCCGCACATTCATCGCACCTACGGTGATGCGATGCGTATGCACATCGGCGAACAGTCGGCATTCTCGCTGACCAAGTTCGGCAATTGGCCGGTGGTCCTTCCGACGTTCGATGGCTACCACAAGGACAACGGCTTCTATCAGGTCGTCACCCTGTTCGGCCTGATCGTCGTCATCAATATCATCGAATGCAACGAAACGGTTGAGGGCACGCGCATGGATGTCGATTGGGCTATCGCGTCCCATCGCTTGCTGCGCTTCCTGCACGGTCCGCTCGACCGCCGGTTGCAGCGACTCAACGAAGTCCAGAACAGGGAAGACGAGGAAATTCGCGACCAGCGCGTGGCGCTGCGGGCGGCGGACTACCGCTTTCAAACCGATACGCCGAATTTCGTGAGCGCCAATGTCATTGCGAACAATGTCGTCTTTCCGCGACTTGCCGGACCGCATTCCATTTCACTGACGGAACTCGCGGAAGGGCAGGCGCGGCGCATTGAAGTCGGCGATCGGGCCTATGTCCTGCGTCGCGCCGGGCAGACGGTCGAGGTGTGGCCGGGCATCTGCCCACACGAAGGAGCTTCGCTTGGGGTTGGGCACCTCAGCGGCACCACCTTGAAGTGCCCATGGCACGGGCTCGAATACGGCGTACGCACACTCAGCCCCGGTTCACGTGAGATCACGGTTTGCGGAGCACGTCTTCAACTCACGGATACCAGCCTGACGGTCCGACCGACCGAGTCCAGTGCCGCCAATGCGTGACGGCCGCCGGAATCTACCGTGAAGTCGGTGCTGTTTCGCAAAGTCCTACCGTTGACGATCTTTGTTGCGCTCATGGCCTGGGCAATTGCCAAGGTCGATTGGCCGCTCATCGGCCATCAACTCGCGTCGGCTTCAATTGCCGAGGAGGCGGCGATGGCCGCTGCCTGGATCGTCGCCCTGCTGTTTCGGCCGTTGCGGCTCCTGGTTCTCGTCAAGGCAATGATGCCCGAGATCGAGCGACGCTATTGGCCACTGTGGTCTGCTAACGTCATTGCCATGGCCACCAACAGCGTCATCCCGATGCGTGCCGGCGATGTGATGATGGCCTTCGTGTTGCGCCAGAACCTCGGCGTTTCGACTGCGCGGGCGTCCTCGCTCGTGGTCGTCGACCGGTTTTTCGACTTTGCCACGGTGATTGTCATATTCGTTTCGATGCTGTCGGTGGCCCCTACCGTGGCCCCCTGGGCCGCCAACGCCACCACGACGCTGCTGGTGGCGCTGGCCCTGTTGGTGGGGGGGCTCTGGCTGGTCATTCGCACCCGCGGATTCTGGATGGCGCTTCTTGATCGTCTGCTGTCCGGCGTCAGTGCGCAACGGGCGAAGGGTTTGAGCGAGACCGCGCATGAGCTGTTTGCCGGGCTTGCCCAGATCGAACGCCTGCGCGTCGTAGGACCCGTGCTGCTGTTCTCGATCTGCCTTTGGGGAATGTCCGTCGCCTCGTTCTGGTTCGGCATCAGGGCGGTGTGGCCAGAGGTGCCGGTGGCGGCCGCGGCACTCGCGGTCGGCGCCGTGGCGCTCAGCTTCGTCGTGCCGGTGGCGCCCGGCGGCTTCGGCGTGTTTCATGGCGCTGCAGTACTGTCGCTGTCGCTGTTCGGGATTCCGGTCGAACCGGCGCTCGCCTTTGCCATCGTTACCCACGGGTTCCAGATGGGCTCGGTCCTGGTGCTGGGAATGATCGCGATGGCCTGGCAGGGCATCAGTCTTCGTTCCTTGGCGGCCCTTCGCGATAGCCGGTGAGGCCCTGAGGGCCCTTCAGTCACTTGAGAAAGCTGTCTATTCTGTTGGAATCGCTTGTTAATTCCCGATGGTGTATAGTTGAAACCCAGGCGGACGAACGCTGTGGAGGCTGTGATTCTTCAAAGGAACGAGGCAATCGAGCGTGACGGCGTAATGCAGAAGATTGCTGCGCAAATCCGCAAGCGGCTGGGCGAAGGGCAGCCTGTCGTCTTCGTCTCGGGCAATTTCAACATTCTCCATCCAGGCCACCTGCGCCTGCTGAGGTTTGCGGCGGAGGCGGGGGGCGCGCTCGTGGTCGGGGTGAATTCCGACGTTACGACGGGCGCCACCATGCCTCAGCAGGTCCGGCTGCAGGGCGTGCAGGCCATCGGGGCGGTCGCCGAGGCCGTGGCGCTGAGCGAGCCGGCCGAGGATTTCATCGCCCGCCTCAAGCCGGAAATTGTCGTCAAGGGCAGGGAATACGTCGACCGCTTCAATGCCGAGCAGAAGGCGGTCGAGGCCTATGGCGGCCGCTTGGTGTTCAGTTCGGGCGAGGTCCGGTTTGCCTCAAAGGCGATTCTCGAGCGGGAGTATTCCGAAACGCAGTTCTCGGTCATCCGCAAGCCGACGGACTACCCGGCCCGCAACGGGTTTCGCATCGCCGACCTCGAGCGCATACCGCCGCGTTTCGCCGAACTCAACGTCGTGGTGGTGGGCGACCTGATCGTCGATGAATACATCAGCTGCGATCCCATCGGCATGTCGCAGGAAGATCCGACGATCGTGGTGACGCCGATCGAGAGCAAGCTTTTCGTCGGTGGAGCTGGAATCGTCGCTGCGCATGCTCGTGGGCTTGGCGCCAAAGCGCGCTACATCGCTGTGTCCGGTGAAGACGCAAGTGCCGCTTTCGCGCGCGACGCGCTGCAGACGCAGGGTGTCGACGTCGCTCTCTTCGTGGATCCGACCCGTCCGACTACCTTGAAGCAGCGCTACCGGGCGACCGGCAAGACGCTGCTCCGGGTCAATCATCTGCGCCAGCACGCCATCGAGCCCGACCAGCAGGAACGCATCTTTGACGCCGTGGATGCAGCGCTCGGCGAAGCCGACATCTTGCTCTTTGCCGACTACAACTATGGCTGCCTGCCTCAGTCGCTTGTCGAGGCGTTGGCGAAACGAGCCCGGACCCTGGGTGTGATGATGGCGGCCGACAGCCAGGCCTCCTCGCAGCTCTCCGATATCTCGCGCTTCAAAAACATGGCGCTGATAACGCCGACCGAGCGTGAGGCGCGTCTGGCGTTGCGCGACCACGAGGCCGGCCTCGTAGTGGTGGCCGACCGCCTGCAGCGCGCCGCAGAGGCCAAGAACGTCGTCGTTACGCTGGGCGCCGAAGGTCTCTTGATCCATGCCCCGGATGAGGGCGCCTATCGCACTGAACGGCTTCCTGCCTTCAACACCGTTCCCAAGGATGTGGCTGGCGCGGGTGACAGCTTCTTCACGTGCACCGCCATGGCGCTGAGGCTGGGGGTCGACATCTGGGCCGCGGCCTATCTGGGGTCGCTGGCGGCGGCCTGTCAGGTGTCGCGCGTCGGAAACATGCCTCTGAGCGCAACCGAGCTCATGACCGAAATCGGCTATCCCGCGCCCTGATCAGTGGCGGCAGGCCATGCGCGCTCTCCTTCTTGCTGCCGGGCTGGGGACGCGCCTGCGTCCTCTGACAAATCAGGTGCCGAAGTGCCTGGTGCCGATTCGGGGCCGGCCATTGCTTTCCTACTGGCTGGACGGCCTCCTGGGCGACCCGCGGGTCGAGCGGGTTCTGATCAACACCCACCATCTGCCCGACCAGGTGAGGGGCTTCGTGGCCCAGTCGCGCTGGAGCGAGCGGATCGACATGGTGCACGAGGCCGAATTGCTGGGAACCGGCGGTACGATATTGGCCAATCGCGCGTACTTCGGCGAAGGACCGCTATTCGTCGCCCATGCCGACAATCTGACCGATGCCTCGCTCGGAACACTGCTCGATGCGCATTTTGCCGCCGGGCCGGCTATTCTCGCGACGCTGCTCGCCTTTCGCACCCAGACACCCAGCACGTGCGGCATTCTCGAGCTCGACGGCGCGCGTCGCGTCATCGGCTTTCACGAGAAGGTAGCCAACCCTCCCGGCAACTTGGCCAGCGGCGCCGTCTACATGTTTGCGCCGGCGGTGATGGATCGAATTGCCGGCCGCGGTCACCGCTTCGTTGATTTATCGACAGAAATCATCCCGGGCCTGCTGGGGCAGATGCTTGCGGTCGAGCACAAGGGCTTCTTCATGGATATCGGTACGCCGGAAGCACTCGAACAGGCCCGTAAGGTGTTCCGCGCGCCATCTGGATAAGACAGGCAGATGCGACTACATTAGGTGGTCATTCTGCCTCGCGGGTGCGCCCGCTGTGCTGTCAGGTGTCGAGCAGGATCTTGGGTATGGAGCGAAAGAGGACCATCTATTTGGCGGACCTGACCCACAAGGGGTTGGTGTTGTCGTCGAATGTCTTCCCCCTGTCGATCGGGCTGATCGCGGCCTACCTGCTGCGGCAGCGGCCGGGCCAGGCCGATGTCCAGCTTTTCAAGTATCCCGAGGACTTGAGCCGGGCTCTGGAGGCTGAGGCGCCCGACATCGTGGGCTTTGCCAACTATTCATGGAATTTCCAGCTCGAATACCAGTACGCCAAGCTCATCAAGAAGCTCTGGCCCCAGACCGTGGTGGTGTTCGGCGGGCCGAACTATGGCTTGGAAGACGAGGAAGTGCGGGAATTCTGGAAGGCCTACCCGGACATCGACTTCAACATCGTGCGCGAGGGCGAGCAGGCGTTCGTAGACCTGTTCGACGTGCTGAAGGAAGCCGACTTCGATGCCGACGCGATACGTCGCAGCCGGCAGCCGTTGCCCAACTGCCACTACCAGATCGATGGCGAGATGGTCTGCGGACCGGAACTGCCGAGGCTCGATCTCGACGAGTTGCCGTCACCGTACCTCATGGGTCTGATGGACAAGTTCTTCGACGAGAACCTGATTCCTATGATCCACACGACTCGTGGCTGCCCGTTCAAGTGCGCGTTCTGCACGGAGGGCGCTGCGTACTACAACATCGTCGAGCAGAGGGTGCACTCGCTCGAGGAAGAGCTGCACTACATCGCCAGCCGCGTGCGCGGTCCGCGCGACCTTTTCATCAGCGATGCCAATTTCGGCATGTTCAAGCCGGACATCGACAAGGCGCGAATTCTCGCCGATTGCCAGAAGCGCTACGACTTTCCCAAGTACATCCACGTGTCGACGGGCAAGAACCAGAAGGAACGGGTCATCGAGATCGCGCAGATGCTGGACGGCGCGCTGAACATGGCGGCGTCCCTGCAGTCGACTGACGCGACGGTGCTGGCCAACGTCGAGCGTTCGAATATCTCGTTGGACAAGCTGAGTGACGTCGGCTTGCAGGCGAACAAAGTCGACACTGGGACCTACAGCGAGCTCATTCTCGGCCTGCCGGGCGACAGCGTCGCAGCACATCGCCAGTCGCTGCGCGACACGGTCGAGGCGAATTTCGACAATATCCGCATGTATCAGCTCATCATGCTGCCCCAGACCAAGCTGAACACGCCCGACATGCGGCGCAAGTTCGCAATGCAGTCCAAGCATCGCATCATGCCGCGGTCCTTCGGGAAGTATTCTCTGGCCGGGCATGATTTCATCGCGATCGAATCGGAGGAGATCCTCGTCGAGAGCTCGACGCTGTCGTTCGACGACTACGTCGCCTGCCGCGAAATGGATCTGACCGTCGAGATACTGCACAACGGCAAGGTCTACGCGGAAATCCAGGGCCTGTGCCGTTCGCTTGGGCTCTCGTGGTTCGACTTCATCATGCGGTTCTACGACAAGCGGCGGCAGTGCACGCCGGGGATCACCGGGCTCTACGATGAATTTTCCAAAGGTATGTCAGCTCGCCTCTGGGATACCCGGCTGGAACTGGAGCGCTCCGTGGTCGAGAACTTCGAGGCGGTCCAGAACAACGAGCGCGGCACCAACGAGATGTCGATGGGCAAGGCCACGGCGTTCTTTGATCTGTTCCGGGAAATCAACGACATCTTGTTCGCCGAGATGAAAGCGTGGTTGAATGAGCTCGGACGACTGGATGATGTCACCGCCGATTACGTCGATGAGCTCGGTCGCTTCAGCTGCATGCGCAAGGCGGACCTGATCGACTACGAGGCCGTTCTCGAGGACGCCTTCCACTTCGACATGAAGGCCCAGGAACGCGCCAATTTCTCGGCAACCGCCGACGCGACCCGGCTGATTTCGGAGCAAAAGTTCGTCGTGGCGCACACGCCGAGCCAGCGTGAGACGCTTTCCGCCTATACCAAGGAGTTCGGAAGCAGCCACGACGGCCTCGGCAAGATGCTCATGCGCTACCCACATGTTCATCGCATGTTCCGCCGGGCCGAGGCGGCCTGACCTAAGTGACCGGACGTCGTATCGTTGTCACCGGCGGGACGGCTGGCATCGGTCTGGCGATCGCCCGCAGCCTGCGCGGGCAGGGCCATGGCGTCTTCATTTGCGGGCGCAATGCGGGGCGGCTGGAGGCGGCGTTGAACGCTCTGCAGCGCGAGTCCCAGTCCCCTCCGGTCGGCGGGGTAGTCTGCGATGTCCGCGATCTTCAATCGGTCGAGCGAATGATCGAGGCGGCTCGCCGTCATCTTGGCGGCCTGGATGGCCTGGTCAACAATGCCGGCATTGCCTTCATCAAGGATTTCGAGGAGATCACTCCCGCGATGTGGGCTGAGATCGTCGAAACCAACCTGACGGGTGTTTTCAACTGCTGCCATGCGGCGCTTCCGGCGTTGAAGGAGGCAGGCCGGCAGGGTGTGGCCGACATCGTGAACGTGGGCAGCAGATCCGGCCGGTACGCCATCCGTGGCGGCGCCGGCTACAACACCACCAAGTTCGGCATGCAGGGACTTACCGAAGCGATGTTTCTCGATCTCAGCCGGTTCGGCATCCGCGTCGGCCTGGTTGCTCCCGGAACGGTCTCGACCGGCCTTGGTGGAACGCCGCCGGCCGATTGGCAGCTTCGCCCCGAGGATGTGGGCGGGGCGGTCGCTGCAATGATTGGCGCGAGGGCTGGAGCGTCTATGAACTGGGTCGAACTGCGGCCCGCACAGCCACCCGGGTGATTGCTCGCATGACCTCACTCGAAGGACGGAAGGCCATTGTCACTGGCGGCGCCCAGGGGATAGGAGCCGCCATTGTGCGTGGTTTCGCGGCCGCGGGCAGCACGGTCGTGATCGTGGATCGACAGGAGGAAAAGGCGCGGGCGCTTGTGGCGGCCATCGGCAAGGGGGCGCTGGCGGTCACCGCCGACCTGGCCTCAGCGGACGGTTGCCGGGCAGCGGTCCGTCAGGCACGCCAGGCGCTCGGTGGGCTGGACATACTCGTCAACAATGCCGCGCCCCGGCGGGATCGCCACAGGATCGGTCGCATCGCCGATGCCGACTGGTCGCAGCATGAGTCCATCGTCCTGCATGCCGCGGCATCGATGGCCGAGGCCGCCCTGGACGACTTGGCTGCCTCGGGGCATGGCGCCATCGTCAATGTCTCGTCGATCCTGGCCACGGCGGTCGGAGCCGATCAGAGCTCGCTTGCTTATCATGTGTCCAAGGCCGGCCTCGACCAGTTCACGCGCTGGCTCTCGGTGCGTTGTGGCGGGTCGGGCGTGCGCGTCAACGCCGTGGCTCCCGGATTGGTCGACCGCGATATTGGCCACAAGCTGACCGACGATCCCGTCAACCGCAAGATCGTCGAGGCCGTGGTGCCCCTGCGACGCGCCGGGACGGGCCGGGAGATTTCCGATGCCGTGGTGTTCCTGGCCTCGGATGCCGCGGCCTATATCACCGGCCAGGTCCTGACGGTCGATGGCGGGCTGACCGTCAACGAGGTGTTTGGCGCGGCGCTGCGCGCCTTCACCGCCGCCCGCGCCACGGACGTGTAGTCGGGCTATGACCGAGCAGTAAATTCGGTAAGGACCATAATCGTCGGTTCCGACCGACCGGGCGTAGGGTGGACTGGCGACCTCTACAGCTCAGGAGCACGCCGTGTCCGATCTCTCCGCCGTACCCATTTTTCGTTGGCTTCTGTCGCTATTTCTCGTTGTTTTACCGTTTCCTGCGCGTTTCCCGCCGTTTTCTGCAACGCCTCGGATGGCCGAAAACCCCGATTTTTCCGGCTTACTGCCGATGACCCCGATATTTTTCCGTTTTTCTAACGGGCGGCCGTCGCGACCCTGTCGGTCCTAGGAAAGCCGGCTGACAAAGTCGACCTGCTTTCGCCTGGGTCGCGACCCGAAGCGCTGACGGTCAGTGAAGTGGACCGCAACGATCAGGCGCAGGAAGGAGCCCATCACTTCCATCAAGGCTCGCCAGGTGACCGTACCGCGCGCTTTCGGTCCGCCCTGGAGATAGCCCGGTATTTCGGCGAAGCTGCAGCCCATGCGCAACAGCTTCACGTTCATTTCCGAAATGATGCTGAAGCGCTTGGCACGCAGGCCGGCACTGCGTGCCGCCGCGGTCGGCCAGATTCCCGGCGCGTTGATGTAGACGACATAGATATCGAAAAAGATCATGTAGGCGGCCTGGTAGACTGCCGACAGGACGTTGCGAAAAAGGTTGCGCTGTTCCTTGTTGAGCGGCGACATCAAAATGATGTCGGCTTCGTCGCGGAATCTCAGCATCATGAGGATCGTGTCCTTCGAGACGTCGTTGTCTCCCGGTACGACCATGAAGGACGGCGCCGAGGCGGCGGCGATGCCGGCCCGGATCGAAGCCCCAAGGCCGAGATTCATCGGATTGCGGATGGCGCGAACGTCGGAATGCGCCGCTGCCATCGTCGCGATGGCCGCTTCGGTGCCGTCGGTGCTGCCATCGTTCACGATGATGATTTCGATCCGATCGAGCCTGGCTTCAGTCGCGGCGTCGCGGATCGTCGCCACGGTGGCAGCGATGTTTGCTTCCTCGTTGAAGGCCGGAACGACGAAGGTGATCATGGAGTCGGTGCTCCGAATTCCGACGTCCTTCCGATCAACACCGTCTTCAGGAAGCGAAATAAGCCGGCGATCGCCTTCAGCCCAGGCGACACGACGTGCAGCCGTCCGTCGTTCTCGCTGACCGCGCCGCTTGCGCGCAGCCGATCTAGGCGGAGGCGAAGGAGGCCGTCATCGTTGTAGTGCACCCAGAGGGTGGCACGCGAGATCTGCCCGCCGGCTGCCCGCACGGCGCCTAGCAGCTTCACCCGGAGCGAGGATTCCAGGGCTTGGACGAGATTGAGGAAGGCAAACCACCAGGCGCCGTAGGCCAGCAGCGCGATCAGGGCGGTGGCCGCCTCGATGCGCGGCTGGAGACCAAACACAAAGCCGAGCGTCGTGCAGAGGCCGACGACAAAGCTTGTGGCATAGGCCAACAGACGCGCTGCGCCGAGGCGCGACGCCGCAACGTCGCCGGCGAGTGCCAGCACTAGCCCTAACGCTGCCGCGACCAATCCCGTCACGCGGGGTCAGCCCGCTTCGGACGGCTGGCCGCCCCGAAGTCGTCGATAGGCGTCGCCGAGGGAAAGCAGGCACACAACCTTGCCGCTCAAGCGAAGCTCGCCGTCGATGGCGGCAAGCTCACCCACCGCGATCAGAGCATTGAGCCGGCTCTCCACGAAGGGGTGTCGCGCGACGAACTTCTCGAAATCCGCCACGGGCATGCCGGCAGGTCCATACGCCTCGATAGCATTGACCAGTGCGAGCGTGGGACTGTCATAGAGAACGCCGTTCATGATCAAGGCGTAGGCAAAGCCGAAGCTGAATGCAAGAATAAGGGCTACCACGCCGTCGGACGCCGTGTAGGGCGGCTCAGTCGGTGGAGCGAAAGCAAACAGGACGCCCAAGGCGATCAGCAGCAGCAATGGGAGAGCTGCCAGCCGCCAGGCCGGCTTCAAGTGCCGCAACAGCACGCCATGGGCAGCCATCGCAAGTATCGCTGCAGCCACGCCCACGACAAATGCGTTCATGCGGTCACCGGCTCGGTGCGCCGTCGTTGCTTGGCGCGTCGCTCCTGATGTCGGCGATGCCGCGGCGCAGGTCCATGCGATTGAGCAGCCAAGGCAGGACGCCGCCGATGCCGATGATGACGCTCAGCAGGCGCATTGCGAGAAACACCGTTCCGTAGCCGAGATCTCCCGACGGTGACGAGATGAATATCAAGGCGACATGGGCGAAGGCCGCTTCACCCACCCCAATTCCACCTGGCGTTATAGGCAGCGAATTCGCCAATACCGAACAGATTCCGGCGATGACGTAACCAGTCCACGGGAGATCCTCGAACCCCATGGCGTGGCCGAGAAGGAACAGGGCGGACAGGATCAGGAAATACTGTCCGATTGAAATTGCGACGGTAGCGCCAAGACGCCCGGGCTGCGTCCAATAGGCCCTGAGCGCCGCGACCAGTTCGCTGACAACGGTCGCCAAAGCCGGCCCGACCGGCGTGGGCAGCCGGCCCAGCAGGCGCGCCACCCAGTCACCGGATTTCAGCGCGACGACAAGGCCCGCGACGCCGGCCGCGACGCCGATTGCTGCAACCCATTGGAGGCGGCTCGCATAGGCTGGCGGCAGCGCCGGCAGCATGACCAGACCGAGCGCCAGCAGGGCGAGTAACCCGGACAGTCGATCGACCACCACGCTGAAGGTCAGGCGGCTGAGGCGCCCTCCCGCGGATCGATATGCCAGCGCCAGCCGCACCAGATCGCCGCCGTAGGCACCGGGCAGAAAGGTATGAAAGAACAGGCTGATGAAAGTGGCGTTCACCGCCCAGGGGAACGTGAACTGGAATTGCAGTCCGCGCAGCAACAGCCACCAGCGCCACGCCGCGATCGGGACCGTTGCCAATATGCACAGGAAAGCGAGAGCGAGCAGGCCGGGCCGGTTTGCAGCCTTCATCAGCATGCCGAGATCGATCGAGCCGTATTTGACCAGAAGGACGATTCCGGCGACACCGATGGCAAGTTTGATGAAAAGTCCGCGCATGCTCCCGCTCGTCACGCCCGCGGCTAAACTACCGGCAATCGAATGAAATCGGCAAGGCGCCTTGCCGCAGGCCTCGCGGCCTGTTGTTGAATCAACAAGTACACGATGCTAAACGTCCCGCAACAGCTGTTTGCCTGAATTGATAGGCCACATCCAACACATGAAGATTTTCGTCAGCGGCGCCTGCGGCTACAAGGGCTCGGTTTTGGTGCCCAAGCTGCTAGGCCTTGGTCACCGGGTCATTGCCTTCGACATCCAGTGGTTTGGCAACTATCTCCCGCCGAATCCGAACCTGACGATAGTCAAAGGAGACGTGCGCGACGTGCGCGCGGTCGACCTGTTGGGGGTCGATGCGATCATCCACCTCGCCTCGGTGGCGAATGATCCGTGCGGCGATCTCGATCCGAAGCTGACCTGGGAAATCAGCGCGCTCGCCACGATGAAGCTGGCCGAGGAAGCCATTCGCCAGGGCGTCAAGCGGTTCATCTACGCCTCGTCGGCCAGCGTCTACGGCGTCAAGGAAGAAGAGCAGGTCACCGAGGACCTCACCCTCGAGCCGATCAGCGAATACAACAAGACCAAGATGATCGCCGAGCGTGTTCTGCTGAGCTACGCTTCCGATCTCGTGGTGCAGATCGTCCGGCCGGCGACGGTGTGCGGCACCAGCCCGCGCATGCGGCTCGACGTGTCGGTGAACATGCTGACGATGCAAGCCCTGACCAGCAGCCGCATCACGGTGTTCGGCGGTGAACAGGTGCGGCCCAACATCCACATTGACGACATCACCGATCTTTACATCTATCTCCTCGATCGGCCGGAGATCGTCGGCGTCTACAACGCCGGCTTCGAGAACATCTCGATCCGTGAAATCGCCGAGCGCGTCGTGCAGATCATTCCGGCGGAAATCGTTGTCACCCCGTCCAACGACCCGCGCTCCTACCGGGTCAACTCCGACAAGCTGCTGGCGACCGGCTTCCGTCCGCGCAAGACGGTCGATGACGCCATCAGCGAGATCGTTGCGGCCTTCCAGCGCGGCACCCTGAAGAACGAGGACCGCTGGCACAATCTGCGCTGGATGCAGAAGGAAATGGCGCGATGAGCGCGGTTGCCGACCCGGTTGTCGCCGAGTTTGCCGACTATTCGGCGCGGCTGCAGGGCGTGTTGCAGCGGGCCGACCTCGCCCCGGTGGCCGCCCTTGCCCGTGCCATGCAGGACTGCTGGCGGGACGAACGAAGCCTCTATCTGTGTGGTAACGGCGGCAGCGCCGGCAACGCCGTCCACCTCGCCAACGATTTCGTCTACGGTATTGCCATGGGGAAGGGGGTTGGCATGCGCGCCCACGCGTTGCCGGCCAACACATCGGTCGTGACGTGCCTCGCCAACGATATCGGCTATTCGGAAATCTTTGCTGCACAGCTCAAGGTATTCGGGCGGCGCGGCGATCTGCTACTCGCACTGTCGGGAAGCGGCAACTCGCCCAATATTTTGAATGCGATCACGGCGGCCAAGGAACTCGGCATGCCGACCTTCGCGGTGCTGGGCTATGGCGGCGGCAAGGCCAAGGAGATGGTCGACGTGCCGATCCATTTTGCCGTCGACGACATGCAGATCGCCGAGGATCTGCAGCTCGTCGTCGGCCACATGGTCATGCAATGGCTGCACCGCAACCGTTCCAACTGACGGCGCTGCCCTGTGGCTGACTCTGCGCTATTCCTCGTCATCGGCAGCAATTCTTTTACCGGGGCGGGTTTCGTCCGCCATCTCCTGGAAAAAGGCCACCGCGTCATCGGCATCAGCCGTTCGGATGAGCCGCATGTGGCGTTCCTGCCGTATCGGTGGCAAGGCGTTCCGGCCGGCTTCCAGTTCCAGCGGCTCGACCTCAATCACGATCTCGAAGGGATCGTGGCGCTGCTCGAGCGCGAACGGCCGGCCTATGTCGTCAACTTCGCCGCCCAGAGCATGGTGGCGGAAAGCTGGCTCAATCCCGACCACTGGTTCATGACCAATGTCGTATCGACGGTCCGCCTGCATGACCGCTTACGCCGCATGAAGTTCCTCGAGCGCTACGTCCACGTCTCGACGCCCGAGGTGTACGGCAGCACGTCGGGCGACGTGCATGAGGATGCGCCCTTCAATCCCAGTACACCCTATGCGGTGTCGCGTGCCGCGGCCGACATGAGCCTGCGCAGCTTTCACGCCGCCTACGGCCTTCCGGTCGTCTACACGCGAGCGGCCAACGTCTATGGCGCCGGCCAGCAGCTCTACCGCATCGTGCCGCGCACGATCCTGAACGTGCGCCTCGGCCGCAAGCTGCAGCTTCACGGCAGCGGCACCTCCGAGCGCTCCTTCATCCACGTCAAGGACGTGGCCGACGCGACCTACCGGATTGCGCGCTCCGGCCGTAACGGCGAGGCCTATCACATATCGACCGACCGGATCGTCAGCATCCGTGGGCTGGTGGAGATGATCTGCGGGCAGCTCGGCGTCGATGTCAACAACGTGGTCGAAGTGGTCGGCGAGCGGCTCGGCAAGGATGCCGCCTACCGCCTCGATAGCGGTAAGATCCGCAAGGCGCTGGCCTGGTCGGATGCGATCTCGCTCGAGGACGGGATTGCCGAGACGACCGCCTGGGTGGACCGCCATCTCCACGACTTGGCCGGCCTTCCCTCGTCCTACGTCCACAAACCCTGAGAGTGCCATGGGCCGCGAAGTCGATCTTCTCGTCAATTACCCGCGCAGTAAGCGCAACGTCGACGAACGTGGTGCCACCAAGAGTGAGGCCGACCGCGCCATTGCGCGCAAATTCGGGCGGGAGTTCTTCGACGGCGACCGCAGCCAGGGCTATGGCGGCTTCAATTACATGGCGCGCTTCTGGCAACCCGTCGTGCCGACCTTCCGTGATCACTTCGGGCTCAAGGCCGGCGATTCGATCCTCGATGTCGGTTGCGCCAAGGGCTTCTTGATGCACGATATGGCCGAGCTTATTCCCGGCCTGAAGGTCACGGGAATCGATGTCTCCGAATACGCCATCGCCAATGCCATGCCCAAGATGAAGCCCCATGTCCGGGTCGCCGATGCGCGGCGGCTGCCCTATGGCGACAAGTCGTTCGACGTGGTGATTTCCGTCAACACGGTTCATAACCTCGAGCGCGAGGAATGCGGACAGGCGCTGCGCGAGATCGAGCGCGTGGTGCGCCGGGGTGCCTTCATCACCGTCGACGCTTATCGCAACGAGGACGAACGGCGTCGCATGGAGGCCTGGAACCTCACGGCTAAGACCATGATGTACGTCGACGAGTGGAAGTCCTTTTTCAAGGAGATCGGTTACACTGGGGACTACTATTGGTTCATCCCATGAATGTCGAACTCTCCCGCCGGCT
This sequence comes from Asaia bogorensis, assembly GCA_945889625.1. Classification (GTDB taxonomy): domain Bacteria; phylum Pseudomonadota; class Alphaproteobacteria; order Reyranellales; family Reyranellaceae; genus Reyranella. Next base: position 60,078 of record CAMDCE010000003.1, read on the forward strand.
GCTGCGAGACATGCTGCGCATACGCGCCGTCGAGGAGGCGATCGTTGCGCGTTACAGCGAGCAGAAGATGCGTTGCCCGGTCCATCTCTCGGTCGGGCAGGAAGCACCGTCTGCGGCGGCTGGAGCCGTACTGCGCCCGACCGATCTGGCGGTAAGCGGCCACCGCGCGCATGCCCACTATCTGGCGAAGGGCGGCGATCTGCCGGCGATGATTGCCGAGATCTACGGCAAGGCGACCGGCTGCGCTGCCGGCAAGGGCGGTTCCATGCACCTTGTGGACGAGGGCGTCGGCTTCATGGGATCGACCGCGATCGTGGGCGGCACGGTGCCGGTCGGCGTCGGCCTCGCGCTTGCGAAGTCGCTGGCGGGCGGCGACGACATCGTCTGCATCTTCATCGGCGACGCCGTGCTCGAGACCGGAGTGTTCTTCGAATCGGCCAACTTCGCCGTGCTGCGCCGCCTGCCAGTGCTCTTCTTGTGCGAGAACAATCTCTATTCCGTCTATTCGCCGCTCTCCGTGCGTCAGCCGCCCGGCCGGTCGCTGGCCGGCGTCGCTTCGGGCATGGGGCTTAGCGCCTCGAGCGGCGACGGCAACGACGTGCAGGCCTCGCACGACCTGATCGCGGCGGCGGTGGCGCGGATCCGCGGCGGCGGCGGCCCGGAGTTCGTCGAGCTTGCGACCTATCGCTGGCGCGAGCATTGCGGCCCGCTCTTCGACAACGATATCGGCTATCGTACCGTCGAGGAATTCGAGGACTGGAAGGGACGTGATCCCATTGCGGCATTCAGTCGCCAGCTGGCGGCCAAGAAGGCCATCGACGACAAGTGGTTGAAGACGACAGGCGCGGCTATCGACAACGAGGTCGAAGCGGCCTTCAGGTTCGCCGAGCAGTCGCCGTTCCCCGAGGCCAGCCAACGCTTTGCCGACGTGTACGGCGCATGAGCAAGATGAGCTTCGCCGCGGCGATCCGCGACGGGTTTGCCGTGGCTCTGGAGCGTGACCCGCGCGTCATCGTCTATGGCCTAGGCGTGTCCGACCCCAAGGGCGTCTTCGGCACGACGATCGCGCTACATGAGCGTTTTGGCGCGGACCGGGTATTCGACATGCCGACATCCGAGAATGCCATGACGGGCATTGGTATCGGGGCGGCGCTGGGCGGCCTGCGGCCCGTGCTCACGCACCAGAGGCTGGATTTCGCGCTCCTCTCGCTCGACCAGATCGTCAACAACGCTGCCAAGTGGCGCTTCATGTTTGGCGGCAAGCGTGGGGTGCCGATTACCATTCGCATGATCATCGGCCGCGGCTGGGGGCAGGGACCGACGCACTCTCAGAGCCTGCAGGCCTGGTTTGCCCATATTCCCGGCCTCAAGGTGGTCATGCCGACCACGCCCGACGACGCCAAGGGGCTTCTGCTGTCGAGCATCTTCGACGACGATCCGGTGATCTTCCTCGAGCATCGCTGGCTGCACAATCTCGAGGGCGAGGTCCCGGCCGGGGACCATCGCGTCGCCATCGGCAGCGCCCGAACGCTGCGCTCGGGCGGCGACGCGACAGTCGTCGCCATGTCCCTGATGAGCGTGGAAGCGCTGCACGCGATCGATCATCTGGCGCGGCAGGGCATAAGCTGTGACCTGATCGATTTGCGCACGATCCGGCCGATCGACTGGCCGGCTATCGAGGCATCGGTGCGTCGCACCGGGCGCCTGCTTGTCGTTGACACCGGCTATCAGACCGGAGGTGTCTCAGGAGAGATCGTCGCCCGGATCGCCGGATCGTGCTGGAAGAGCCTGCGCTCGGCACCGCGGCGGTTGGCTATGCCCGATGTTCCCGAGGCGACCAGCATGGCCTTGACCGAGCACTATCACGTGCGCGCCGAGCATATCGCCCAGGCCGTCGGCGAGCTTGTCGAACGGCCCGTGGAATTTGCTTCCCTCACGGCCGGCCGGCGCCATCCGCACGACGTGCCAGGCGACTGGTTCAAGGGGCCGTTCTAGTCACCCCAGGGTAGGCGGCCGCGGGACGTCACGAACAGGCTGCCCTCGCGGTGGCTGGTCGGCAGGTCATCCACCGCCGTCGCGCGTTCCCAGCCAATCTTCTGGGCAAACAGCCCGACATCCAGTCGGCGGAAGTGTTCGAACAGCGATGCTGCATTTTCGGCCGTGCCGATCTCGACCATGACGTCGAGCTTCGACCAGGTCGCGGCGGGTACGGATTTCAGGATCGTCACTTCGTGGCCTTCGGCATCGACCTTGGCGAAGTCGGCCGCCGCGGCAATCGGTGCGAAGGCACGTACCGGCACGGCAAAGCGCTCGAGCGGGCCGTAGGGGTTGGCCTTGGCGCCGGCCAGATGGCTACCGGTCGTATTGCCGACGACGCGCACGAATTCCATCTGCCCGTCGGCATCTGAGACCGCAGCACGCTGCGGCGTCACCGAGCGGATGCTGTTGCGCTCGAGGTTGGCCTTCAGCAGGTCGAAATGCACCGGGTCGGGCTCGAACGCAGTCACGTCAAAGCCGGCACGGGCCATCACGATGGAATGCAGCCCGAGATTGGCACCAACGTCGAGCGTGCGCCGGTAGAGCTTCCGGTTGGCCCAATAAAAGGCGAGGATCAGCAGCTCGTCCAACCCGAACAGGTCGACCGAATCGATCGCGCCCATCCGGCGATAGGGAAAGTCGATGTCGCCGAACGGACCGAAGGCGACGGGACCGCCGTTCTCCTTCGCGAAGGCGGAGCCGCGGAAATGCTCAGAGAGGAGCGCCTTGAAGGTGGAGAAGGCTGGCCGCGAAGGACACAGTTCCGCACGCAGGTCACCAAGGGCATCGAATAGGGCGTCAAGGACGCTGGGCGCGCTCATTCTGTCTCTCTGTTGCTGACTAGACGCCTGGCGTGGCCGAAGGCGCGGTGGCCGAACGTTCGAGAGGGGCGATGACCATCTCGCGCGCGATCACCTTCGGATCCATGGCCGGCATCTGGTCCTCGAGCGGTGCGCCGAACTTCAGCACCGGATAAAGCTTCTGCGCCGGGTTGATCTCGACATTGGCCAGTACTGGTCCCGACAAGGCGTAAACCTCACGCAGTCGGGCCTCGATATCGTCTGTGGCGACGATATCTACCACCTTGAGGCCCATCGCTCGGGCAACCGGACCGATCGGAGGAAAGGACAAGCCGGACGGGCCGTGGACGCCGACATAGCGGGCGTCGAGCCAGGTCTCCAAGGTCTGCTTCTGGATGCCGTGGCCGTGATTATTGAACACCAGGACCTTAATCGGGATCTTCTGCTCAACCAGCGTCGCCAGCTCGGCGAGGCAAATCATCAGCCCGCCGTCGCCGATGATGCAGGTGATGCCAGCCTTGTGCGCGGCCTTGGCTGCACCGATGGCCGCCGGCAAGGAGTAGCCCATTGGCGTGTTGTTCCAGGCCGACATCAGGCGCTGACGGCGTTTGGCGCGCAGGCCGTTGCACGTCCAGGTAAGGTTGCCGCCGGTATCGACGAAGATGAACTCGTCCTCGGGCAGGATGTCGGACAGGCGGTCGACAAAGTTGTAGGCGTCGACGTAGCCCGCGTCCGACCGGGGCGGCGGGGGACGGTCGTCGGGGAGCACACGCCGCCAATGCGCGATGCGCTCCTGCCATTCCGCGAGCCGCAGCCGCGGCGTGTTGCCGAGGCGTGCAAGCCAGGCCGGTACCGCCTGATCGAGCCGCGCCTCGATCTTCAAGTCGATATCGATGCCGCGGCCGTCGAACTTGTCGAGCTCGCCGCGCGCCGCATCGACCATGACGATCTTGGCCTCCCGGGCGAAAGTCGCGAGAAGGCCGCCCGTCACGTTCTGCGACAGCCTCGTGCCGAGGCAAACCAGCAGATCGGAGTTCTGGATGGCGAAGTTGCCGAGCCGCGGTCCGTAGACGCCGAAGGGCCCGATCCACAGAGGATGATCGTGCGGCATGAGGTCGAGTGCGGCCCACGTCAGGGCCACCGGGAAGCCGAGCCGGTCGACCAGCGCGTCGAGCTCGTGGCCCAGGCGCGGTGTGTTGAGGCCGCCGCCCAGCACCAGCACAGGCCGCCGTGCGCCCGCAACAAGCGCCATCAGCGCATCGAGATCGGCCTTAAGTCGCGCATCGGTCCCTGCGACCACGGGCGGCACGAAGCCTTCGAGGTTCGCCGGGTCGATCTCGGCGCGCTGCAGATCGTCCGGCAGGTCGATCAGCACCGAGCCGGGCCTGCCTTCGAACGCCCAGTACCAGGCCTCCTCGAGGTGCCTGCGAATCTGGCTCGGGTCGCCGACCTGAGCCGCATGCTTGGTTACCGAGCTGAATATGGAAAGTACGTCCGTCTCCTGGAAACCCATCTGGCGGATCGCGCGGTCACCTTTCAGGCGGTGTGTGGCGACCTGACCGGTCAGCATCAGCGTCGGTACCGAATCGAAGTAGGAACAGCAGGTCCCGGTCAGAAGGTTGGTTGCCCCGGGCCCGCTGGTCGTGATCGCCACGCCCATGCGTCCCGTTACGCGCGCGTAGCCGTCCGCATACAGCGCTGCGCTTTGCTCATGCTGGGCGCAAAGGTAGTCCATCTTGGGATGGCGGGCGGCGGAATCGAACAAATGCACGGCCGCACCGCCCGACATGCCGAACACATGGGTAACGCCTCGCCTGGCGAGGAAATCAATGACGTAGTCGGAGAGCTTCATGCGGTGACGGTCGATCCAGGCGTTGCGTTGGCATGGCGGCGCAATTTGAACTTGTCGTCGTCCCGTCGCAATTGCTCGACGAGGCCTGCTCCACCGTCGCGCCACGGATCGTGCACGACGGAAAAATTACGGCCGCCGGTCACGTCGCGATCCTGCGAGAAACACCAGTCAATGCATGCCACGACGTCGGAGACGCTGGTCCCGGCTTCGCCCTTGCGGAGAAAATCTTCGGTTTGCGCGAAGTTTTCGCCGGCGAGGTCGCCGGCTTCGATGGTCTGGCGATGTATCTTGGTCGCGACCCAACCGGTTCCGACGGCGATTGCGTGAATGTCATGGCATTCGTTATGGATCAGCTCGCAGAATTTAACGAGGTCGATTTTTCCGAGAGAATACGCCGAATAGTTTGAAAAGGCGCGGTTGATTGCGCCGCCGACCAAAAACGCCACTCGCGCCAACGGCCGTGCCCGGCGGAAAGGGTGGATGGCGTGCAGCAGGGCAAGCTGTGCCGCGCCATTCAGTGTGACGGAGTGCAGCCATTGCCGGCGCGCGGTTTCGAAAAACGGGCCGATCGGCGCCAATTGTCCCACCGCGCTGACGAACATGTCCCATACGACATTCTGTTCTCCGAGGGTGCGGGCAACAGCATCGATCTGGCTGGGGTCGGTCACATCGCATTGGATCAGGGAAACGCCTTGATCCGCGGCGAGCGCACCGAGACTGTTCGGGTCGCGGTAGGTGCCGATCACCCGCCAGCCCCGCGCTCGGCAAATCCGCGCCATCGACTGCCCGATGTCGCTTGAAATGGCGGCAATGAAAACCGTGTTCGAAGATGGGGCCGACACGCTCAATCTGCACTCCTGGTAGCCCCGGGAGCGATATCGCTGCTTCGCCTATGGGACGGACGCCGCGCCAGACTAGCGCAAGTTGCATTCGAAATTAAGCCTGCTTGCTCGACCCGCAGGGCCGCGCGATGATGACCGGCAGAGCGCAGGGCAGGGAACACCGATATCATGAAAGCGGCGATATTGTTCGCGTGTGGCGAGCCGCTGCGCGTGCTTGACGGCATTCAGGTGCCGGCGCTGGCTCGGGGCCAGGTCCACGTACGGCTCGCCTATTCCGGGGTCTGCCAGAGCCAGCTGATGGAAATTCGCGGCGGTCGTGGCCCGGATCCTTACCTCCCGCATCTCCTCGGCCACGAAGGCTCAGGCAAGGTCGTGTCTATCGGAGATGGGGTAAGCAAGGTCATGCCCGGCGACAGCGTGATTCTTGGCTGGATCAAGGGCGACGGCCTCGATTCCCCTGGCGGCAAGTACCGCCTGGACAGCACGATTCTGAACGCAGGCGCTATCACCACGTTCAACACCGAGGCGATCGTTGCCGAAAACCGCTGCGTGCGCCTGCCGGAGGGTGTGCCTCTGGATGTCGCCGTCCTGTTCGGTTGTGCAGTGCCGACGGGCGCCGGAATGGTGCTGAACGAGATTGCTGCCAAGCCCGGAGCGACGGCTGCCGTGTTCGGACTGGGCGGCATCGGCATGATCGCCGTCATGGCTCTGAAGGCGGCGGGGTGCGGCCGCATCATCGCCGTCGATGTCGAGCCTGCGAAGCTCGCCGAGAGCTGCGAGTTCGGCGCCACCGACACGATCGACGCCCGAGCAGTCGATCCCGTAGCAGCCATCCGCGCCCTGACGGACGGCCTCGGCGTCGATTGCGCGGTCGATGCGGCCGGCCGCTCGCGCACCATCGAGCAGGCATTCGAGTCGGTACGCAAGTTCGGTGGTCAGTGCGTCTTTGCCTCACACCCCGCGAGCGGCGAGCGCATTTCACTCGATCCGCACGACCTGATTTCCGGCCGGCGCATACAGGGAAGTTGGGGGGGATCGAGTCAACCAGACCGGGACGTGCCGCGCTTTGCCAAGCTCTACCGCGAAGGACGTCTGCCACTCGATCGGATGATCGGCAGGCGCTACGCGCTGGACGAAATCAACACGGCGCTCGACGATCTGGCTTCTGGCCGCGCCATGCGACCATTGATCGACTTCAGCCTATGACGGCTTAGACTGGCCGCGCGAGGAAATATCGGATGTCGTCGCGCGTCTTGTTGGCGAGGTCGAGCCCTTCGGCCTCCGAGAGCTTGACCCAGGCAAAGCCTGCGCCTTCACCCAGGACGAGTTGTTCGACCGGAACGGCCTTCTCGACGTAGAACACGATCCGGTGCTGGTCGGTGTCGGTGTTTAGATATTCGCGTAGCCACTTTGCCTCCTCCATGCGAACTCGCAGGCCAATTTCCTCCTCGAGCTCACGGACGAAGCACTCGGCGGCGCTCTCGGCGCCTTCATTGTGGCCGCCGAAGAACGCCCATTTGTGGGGGCTCGACCGGGTGTTTCCGTCGCGCTGGTGGAGAAATATCGATTGTGTATCCCGGTCGTATAAGAAGCCACCGGCCCAGTATATTCTCCGCTCCCTGTCAGCCATCCCCGTTCCCATGCGACCTTAAATAGGCAATTCTATCGCACGCGCCCTGAAAGTCCTTGCCCGAAACGAGGGTACGACTGTACGAGGATGGCGCTGGAAAACTTCGATCATTCCGTGAGCCGCGAACAAGCATCCGCACCGGCGCCGCAGGGGACAACGGCCGGCGTCATGGCGCGGAATGGCGAGGGGCCTGCGACTAGCGAAGGGCTCGCTATCGGCGGGCGATTTGCTGATTTTGCGACCCTCGGGGGCCTCTTTCTGGCAGTCGGCTTGGCCCTTGTCGTCGCCTTCGATCACCCGTCGGCGGTCTTTCTCCTCTTCGTGTTCATGTTGGGCCTAGCGCCGCCGCTTTCGGCGGCCTTCGTATTCTGGAATTCGCAGAGCAAGGCCATTGGCCCGGAAGCACTTGCGGTCATACTGGTCGCAGCCAAATCGCTCCTGCTCTGTCTGCTCGTCGCGATTATCGCCTTCGCGCTGATCGGAACTCTCATCGGAACAACTGTGACGAGCACGGTTTCGCTTGCCTGTGCGGTGATCGTGGTCCTCGTCCTGCGCTGGTCGGCGGGCCCAGGCGAATTCTCGCAGGGTCTCGACGCCTGGCTTATTATAGCACTCGCACTCGCCGTATTCGCCCTGAGCCCGTTCAATCCCACCCAAACGGTGCCGATCGGACTGCTCGAATATGCCTTCGGCGCGCGGCATTTCGCGCTTTGGCTGATGGTAGGCATCGCCTGGACTGCGGCCGGGATCTGGTTGCGGCGCCACGAGGGATGGGCGTTCCCGGACAAGAAAAGGATTTCGGAAGCGCTGGCGATCATGGCCGCCGCTCTGGTCGTTCTCCTGCTGTACGACGATTCGCATTTTACCGACTTCAGCCACTACATGCCGCTGATCGGCCCGGCGGTACATGCCGGGCGCGGCGGCATTCCCATGGTGGACGTCTACAGCGTCTACGGCTTGCTGCCGTGGCTGATCTATCACGCTGCCTTCGACCTGTTCATGCCGACCTTCGGGACGGCTGCCGTCGTCGTGCGCGTGATCAATCTTTGCTACTTCGCCGTGATCCTGGCGATGCTAGTTCTGGTCACGCGCCGGCGGCTCAGTGCCCTGTGGTTCTTCGTTCCGGCCATTTTCGTTGCGCTCACGTCGCACGGCAATGGCCCTGGCGTGATGTGGAACATGAACGCCCTCCCGATGACGCTCGGCGGGAGAAACCTCCTGCCTGCGGTCATGGCGCTGGTAATGATTGCGTCACGAAGTCAGACTTGGGGACGGTGGGTGTCGCTCCCGCTGATTGCGCTGGCCTCCGCTTCGAGCATCGAGATTCTCGTTTTTGCGCTGGTGCCCTGGGGTTACTGCTTGTTGCTCGATGCAGTGCGAACACGGTCGTTGCGCTTATTCGCAACATGGATCGCGCTTGCCGGCGTCGCAATCGCGGCGACTCAGATCGCATTCGTTGCGACAGTTTACCTGTCGACCGGCAGGATGGTCGACTATCGACCGTATTTCAGCCTGTTCCTTCAATTCCGTCCCGGCGACGGATCCATCTGGTCGGTGCCATTTGTCCCATATTACGCGTTGTGGCTTCCAATCGGCCTTGCCTACTTTTCGATCATGGCTGCGGCAGGATTCCGCGCGCTGCGCGGCGATGGCTCGGAGCCGATTGTCGAGCGGTTGCTTCCGGTGGCGGCTTTCGGATTGGGACCGCTGGCCTATTTCATGGGGCGCCCCCAGGAAGGAGCGCTCAACGTTGCCTGCCTTTCGTTTGCGGTCGTGGCTATCGGCATCGCCGAAGGCATGTTCGTGAACGCATGGCGCTATGGCCGCGGTGCCGTCGCGCTTTCGAGGGTCATGGCCTGTGCTTTCGCGTTCATCGCCGCCGACGGGTTTGAGCACTTCATGCGAGTGTCGGACCCGGGCAGTGGGAACTCTACGATCCTGCGCAGATGCCTGTCGGGGGAGGGATGCCGGCTTGGCGATGTACTTCCCAACATCCGGCTGGCGCTCCAAACCCAGCCGCTCGACCCTCGCACAGGCGTCGGGTTTGGCGTCCACGACGACGGTCATCGCCAGCGAATCGTGGAAGTCACGTCGATGCTTCGCAGGTTCGCCCCTGGCGCCCGCGAGGTTGGCATGCTGGCTGATCTCTACCCTCACATTTTCGCCGATTCCGATCCGGCGATCGGCCTTACGGCGTTCATGGCGACCGGCCAATGGTATGCCTGGTCGGTGTCGAGCCCGGTGATTGACGGAGCCTCGCCGCTGGTGGCGGATCGGGTGTTGCGGCGTGTTGCCTCAACACCGTCCGGAACGCTGATTATCACCCCCAACAGGGCCGACGACTGGGCACCGCTCAACAAGGCAATACTGGAACGGCTTCGCGAAACGTGCCATCTGAGGCCCCTTGAAAAGGGGCAATACCACACCGCTTTCCTGACGGAAGACTGCCGCGGATAGGCGGCGCGTTGCATCGGAGAAGAAGACAATGGCGATTGATCACACGCTTCTGCGCATGTTCATGAAGATGCAGGAGCGGTACCGGATGTCGGGGGACATCGTGACGATTGGCGTGCAGGACGTGATGTTCAGCCATCAGAGCGGTGCGGAGTTCTTCCAGGAGCAGAATTTCAAGTACACGCCGATCGACGAAAAGGAGCGGCAATATCGCAAGTCCAAGGCGCAGTCCGTCTACGAGGGAATCTTCAACGTCAAGGGCGGCGTGCCCATGCACATGCACGATCTGTTCAAGATGCTGGGCTTCCGTAATGCCCATTCGCTGGACGCATTCGATGCCGACAAGCCGACCATCCTGCACGACATGAACAAGCCGATCCCTGAGCAATACAAGAACAAGTACGACGTGGTGTTCGACGTCGGCAGCATGGAGCACGTGTTCGACGTCAGGCATTTCGTCCAGAACTGCGTCGAGATGACGAAGGAGAACGGCGTGCTCGTGATCTACGACGCGCTGATGGGCTGGCATAACGAGTGCTTCTACAACTTCCAGACACCGTTCTTCTTCGACGTCTTCCGGGCCAACGGTTTCGACGAGATCGGCGTGTACCTGAACTACTTCCCGAAGTACCACGACTTCGGGAAGAAGAAGACGGTGTGGCAGCGCTTCGAGTACGGCGACCGGCCGACCTTCAGGAAGGCCGGCTACAATACGCACGTCATCTTCTTCGCGCGCAAGACCAGGACCCTTCCAGAGTTCGTCGTGCCGATGCAGGGCTACTATGCGGAGTACTACAAGGACTTCGAGAAGGCCCAGGCGAGCGGCGAGGGAGAGATGTCGCACTACATGCTGGAGAATATGCCGGCGCTGGTGCGTGCCCTGTTCCCGTTGCTCGTGCCGATCTACAGGATCCTGCCCAATTTGATTCGCACGGCGGCCGTCGACACGCTGATCTGGATCAAGAATCGCAAGAAACTGGCGGCGCGAGAGCGTATCGTCGTGTGAGCGGCTCGCGCATCGGATCGAGAAAGCTCAAGCCGTGAAAGACCTGCTACTGTATCTCGTGGTCGTCGCGATCTGCGGCGTCATCTTCTTGCCGCTCCATATGCTTGCGATCCGCATGAGGAGCGGCGCCAAGCTGATCACGACGCTCAACATCACCGTCGTTGTATCGGCAATCGTCGGCGGATGCCTGGGCTGGTGGCTGCTCGGTGACGACTTTTCATCGCAGGGTGCGAAGCTGGTCGCCTGCGCCGGTGGCGGCCTGACCTTCATGGGCTATGCCGTCGTCTACACTCTGTTCGGGCCGGTAAGCGTCGATCGTTCGATCTCCGCGCACATTGTCCAGCTGGTCTATTTGGCCCCGGGACACCGCATTAAGGAGGCCGATGTTTTCGGGCTCTATACCCATGCCGATGTCCTCGAAAAGCGCTTCGGCGAGTGCATCGAAACGGGGATCATCGAACGGCAGGGCGACGAGCTGGTTGTGACCCGCCGGGGCGTCAGGATCGCGAAGTTCTATCTCCTGCTCGGCTCCGTCATGGGCACCAGACTTTGGTATCTCGACCGGCACCGCGCCGGGGCGGGGTCCGGACGGCCGCAATAGGCGTGGCCAACGCTGAAATAACCCCATGCTTCGAAGGGGCTAGGCTTGCCAAGCCTATTGCTGTAATGGGAGGGCCGATCTACCTGTAGAGCGGTCACTTGGATTCGCCGGCGGCACCTTCCCAGGCTCCGCGCGGCTCTCGCAGCCCCCTGGCGGAACCTTTATGTCGACGCCGAACGTTCACGAAACACAAGCTATCGCCGCCCCGGCCACGCGGGGCGAACTCAAAATCGGCTTGGTGCAGATCAACAATTCGTTCTCGGGGCAAAATTATCTGCCCTATTCGATCGCCTTGTTGCAGACTTATGTGCAAAAGTTCTCGCCGAATCCCGAGCGCTATGAGTTCCTGACGCCGCTCTACAAGCGCGTGCGGATCGCCGACGCCGTCGCGCAGCTCAAGGACGCCGACATCGTCGGCTTCAGCACCTACGTCTGGAACGGCCGCATCTCGCTCGAGATCGCCCGCCGGCTGAAGGAACTGAAGCCCGGCATCATCATCATATTCGGCGGCCCCCATGTGCCGGACCAGCCCGAAGGCTTCATGCGCGCCAACCGGCAGATCGACCTTGCCGTGCACAACGAGGGCGAGCGCACCTTCCTGAAGCTGCTCGATTCCTATCCCGAACGCGGCGCCTGGGAGACCATGGCTGGCATCAGCCTGGTGAAACCGGACGGTTTCTTCGTGCGCAATCCCAACATCGACCGCGTGCGCGATCTCGACGAGATCCCTTCGCCGTTCCTCGAAGGCGCTTTCGACTCGATCATGAAGGCCAACCCGAGCGAGAGCTGGATCGGTTTGTGGGAGACCAACCGCGGCTGCCCGTTCCGCTGCACCTTCTGTGACTGGGGATCAGCCACCGCTGCCAAGGTTACCAAATTCGGCGAGGAGCGGCTGTTCCGCGAAGTAGACTGGTTTGCCGAGAAGAAGATCGAGTACATCTTCTGCTGCGACGCCAACTTCGGCATCCAGAAGCGCGACGTCGACATCGCCAACTACGTCGCCGACATCAAGAAGCAGAGCGGCTATCCGGTCGCGCTCTCGGTGCAGAACACCAAGAACGCCACCGAGCGCGCCTACCTCACGCAAAAGATCCTGTCCGACGCCGGCCTCAACAAGGGCGTAGCGCTTTCCATGCAGAGCGTCGACATGCCGACGCTCGAGGCGATCAAGCGCGACAACATCTCGCTCGGCACCTACATGGAGCTGCAGCGGCGCTTCACTCGCGACAAGGTCGAGACCTACTCGGACTTGATTCTCGGTCTGCCCGGCGAGACCTACGAATCATTTGCGAAGGGCGTCGATCTCCTGATGGAGAACGGCCAGCACAACCGCATCCAGTTCAACAATCTCTCGATCCTGCCCAACGCCGAGATGGGCGACCCCGCCTATCAGAAGAAATACGGCATGGTCACGGTCGAGTCGAAGATCATCAATATCCATGGCGAACGCGTCGAGCTCGATGACGACGTGCCGGAGGTGCAGGATCTCGTCATCGCGACAGCGGCGACGCCGCTCGCCGACTGGCGCCGCACCCGGATTTTCTGCTGGATGACGGCGCTGCTGCACTTCGACAAGCTGTTCCAAATCCCGCTGATCCTGACGCACGGCATCTCGGGCATTCCGTACCGCGACATGATCGAGACCTTCATGGCCGCCGATCCGAAGCGTTACCCGATGATCGGCGAGATCAACGCCTTCTTCGAGAGCGAGGCCCGGTCGATCCAGAAGGGCGGCTCGGAGTACGTGTTCTCGAAGGAATATCTCAACATCTTCTGGCCGGCCGACGAGTTCATCTTCGTCAAGCTCACGGCCGAGGGTAAGTTCGATGCGTTCTACGCCGAGGCGGGCAAGCTTCTGGCGGAGACGGTGGCCGCGCGCCATTCCGGTCTGCCGATGGACGTCATCGAGGAAGCCATCAAGCTCAATCACGCGCTGGTCCATCAGCCCTTCGCCAAGACCGACGTGAAGGTGAAGCTGCGCTACGACCTGCTCGACTACTGGAACAAGGTGCGCGGTGGCGAGCAGGCGCTCCTGCGCGAGGCGCCGATGCTGATCGAGATCGATCGCACCTCCAAGCCGTACGACGACTTCCAGAAGTGGTGCCGTGAGATCGTCTGGTGGGGCAATAAGAAGGGCGCGTACCTTTACTCGCCGCGCGCGGCGGAGGTCACGCCAGAGCTCGCCGGCCACTATTGATCGCCCTCTTCTAGTTCATGAAGTATCGGACCCTTGGTCGGACAGGGATCGCAGTGTCCGAAATCGGCTTTGGCGCCTGGGGCATCGGCGGCCGCACCGTCGGCCAGACCTCCTACGGCGACACCGATGACACCACGTCTCTGGCAGCGCTGGAGCGTGCTCTCGAGCGCGGCATCACCTTCTTCGACACATCGAGCGCTTATGGAAACGGCCATAGCGAGGAGTTGATCGGGCGCGCCTTCGTGTCATCCCGCCGGCACGTCGTGATTGCGACCAAGGCCGGATACGAAGCGTGGGACCGTCCGCCGGATTTCTCGGCCGCGGCGATCGTCGCTTCGGCGGAGAGCAGCCTTGCCAGGCTTCGCACCGACTACATCGACCTTTTCCAGCTCCACAACGCCCCTCAGGATGCTTTGCAGGCAGCCGATGTACGCGAGGCTCTGTCGCGCCTGCAGCAAGCTGGCAAGATCCGGGCGTGGGGCGTATCGGCAAAAAGCCCGGCTGGGGCAGCCGAGGCCCTTGTCCTCGATGCACCGGTCATTCAGGCGAATTTCAACATGATGGACTTGCGGGTGCTCGACGGTGGGCTGCTCGACGCCGCCGGACGCAAACAGGCCGGCTTCATCGGCCGCACGCCGCTCTGTTTCGGGTTTCTCGCGGGCACGATCGGACGCGATACGGTGTTCCCGCCCGGCGACCACCGGCTGGGATGGTCGCGAGCCCAGCTCGACAATTGGATCGACGGCGCGCGGGAATTGCTGACCGCCGTGTCGGCATCGCCGGGGCCGGCAGGCGTACAGAGCGCTCTGCGTTTTTGCCTGGCGTTTCCCGGCGTATCGAGCGTGATCCCCGGGCTCATGACGCCCCGGGAGGTCGACGAGAGTGCGCTCGCCGGCGACCTCGGGCCGCTTCCGGAAGCGGCCGTCGCGGCGGTGCTGGAGATCAACCGCCGGCGACAGTTTTTCGTCGCTCAGGCGCGTGCTTCCTGACGAAGGCAAGCAGGTCGCCGCCGGAGAAGAGATGACCGCGAATGCCCGCTGCAGCGGCCGCCTGGATGTCGGTTTCGCGATCGCCAATCAGCAGTGACCCCGCCGGATCGGTCGGCCACTCGGCCATCAGCTTCTTCAGCATGCCGGGAGCAGGTTTGCGCAGGTCCGAGATCTGGCGGTAGCGCTCGATCGTACCCTCGGGATGGTGAGGGCTGTATTCGAAGCCGTCGACATGAGCGCCGCTCTTCTGCAGCTCGGCGTTCATCCAACGATGCAGGCTTTGGACGGCCTCCTCGTCGTAGTAGCCGCGCGCCACGCCGGCCTGGTTGGTGACCACGAAGACGAAATAGCCGCTGTCGTTCAGCCAGCGCACGGCCTCGCGGGCTCCTTCGACCCAATGGAACTGGTCGACGCGATGGACGTAGCCCAGATCCTCGTTCAGCACGCCGTCGCGGTCGAGAAAGACTGCCGGCCGCCGCACGACGTCGGGCACGAACCTCTGGGCCCGGGCGAAGTCGTCGGGAATGCCGATGTCGATGAAGGGGCCATGGTGAATGCGGCCTTCGAGAAGGCCTTTCGCCGCAAGTTCGGGCAGAACGTCGCGCTCCAGTGAGCAGGGCGAGGTGCGGATCGCCTCGAGGATCGTCTTGCGCACGAGGTAGATGCCGGCATTGATCGGTCGCTCGGACTGTCCGGCAGGAATGAAGGCGCGCACGCTGCCGCCCTCGAGTTCGACCCGGCCGTAGCGGGCGCCGTCGATGCCGCCGGCCAAGGTCATGCGTGCTTGCCACTTCGGGGCGGCTGGTGCTGAAGGGCAGAGGGCGAGCCAGTTGCAGTCGTACAGCGAGTCGCCATTCACCAGAAAGAAGACATCGTCGAGCCGGTGCGCGGCCTGGAGCAGCGCGCCTGCCGTCCCCGCAGGTGTCGGCTCCACGGCGGTTTCGACCTTCATGCCGCGGACGAGGCGGCCTTCGTAGGCGTTGCGAATGTCGTCCGATCTGTAGCCGCACAGCAGGAGGGCGCGGCTGAAGCCGTAGCGGCTTGCCTCGTCCAGCAGGTAGTCGAGGAACGGTCGGTCGCCGACCGAGAGGATCGGCTTGGGTGTCTCCACCGTCAGCGGGCCAAGGCGCGAGCCCGTCCCGCCGACCAGAAAGACGGCTTGGTCGACCTTCATCGGTCGGAGGTGTAACTCGCCTCGTCCCAGCTGGCGCGGCAAAGCACGCGCTGCGCCAAGGGTTGGTCGCCGAGGCCCCAGCTTTCCGACTGTGTCGGCGGCAACTTCCCTCGCGCCCATCCGCTGGCGGGCCCGACGAAATTTCGCTCGATCGACGGACCGATCACCGAATCGACTCCGCGGACTTTACGGCGCGGGTAATCGAACTTCATACGCGCCCAATGGGCTGCCTTCGCGCCGACCATGCCGGCGAGGAACTTATCGAGCGTGAGTTGCCAGGGCGACCAGATCTGCGTGATTCGGGCGCCGTGGAGGTTGGCGTGCACGGGTTTGTAGACCCTGCAGTCGTCCGGCCAACGGCATTCCTTGACGCCAAGCGCTGCGGCGCCGTGCATGACCAGCGAGTCGACATCGAGTGCCAGCACGGTGTTGTCCTTAGGATGCCCGCGCAGGCGCTGCCAATAGGGCGCTCCCAGCAGGGTGAAGTCGCCACAGGCGTTGGTGTGCAGCTCGCGAAGTCCCCAGCTGGGTAGTTGCTGAATCCAGGAGTGGGGTTCCGACGGAAGCGTCGCCAGTTTAGCGAGCAGCGCATCGTCGTCGAGATCCCAGATCGTTTCGTCGTCGATCGAGATGTCATGCCGATCCATGCGGTACATCGTATCGGGGTCGAGATCCTGGCGTGCGATCTGCTCGATGACGGCCGGCGAGAAGAAGGTGTCGCCCGCCTTCGGGGTGATGAAGCGGCCGCGCGCGCGGCGGATGCCGACGTTGGCGGCTTCACCGCCGTTGATGCCGCGTTCATGCGATCCGGCAAGCTGCTGATGGTATTCGGAATCCACGATGATGCCGCGGATCGTTACATGCTGCAGCGCTTTGGGAACTTCGACGATATCGAGCAGCAGCGGCCGATCGGGCGACGGATTCCATTCCGTGAAGATGATCTCGGAAGCGACGCCGGCACGGTCCAACTGGGCGGCGAGACAGGTCGTGGCTCGGCTTACCCGACGGACAAAGTCTGGCGTATAACCATCGTTGCGCCCCCACGTGATGAAGCTGACGTACGGTTCCGTGCTCATTTGTCGAGATTGAAAGCTATCATCGGAGGTCACCGGCCGTCATCATTGGCGGCAGGTCCTAAGGACTACTCTAGACGGGTGTTCGAACACAAATGGACGCTGTGAAAGACGCGGTTGGTCGGGTTTTCTCGACTTTGAGTTCGGTCATCGCCATCGCCTCTATCCAATCGCGCCCTGGAGGAACCTGGAAGGTCGTCCATCCACAAGCTTGCACATTAGCCATCAAAGATCGTTGGCACATTCGCTATTTGGCGCTGCCACGCAGGTTACAATCTTAGCGCAGCATGCCCCACCCTGTGGACAATCCTGCAGGAAACCCATAAACACGGCCAAGTCGGCGGACCTTGAGCAAAACCAAGGCGCGAGCCCCGCATTCCGCCCCGCACCCGCCTCGGCATGGCGCCGAATTGTGTGTAAGCTAGCGGGTCGCCGAAAAGGACAATAGCGCCGAAGGCCTTCGGAAGTTTGCCTCATCTATCGTGCCATTGATGTCAGGTCCCACCAGCGAATCATACTCGCCAGCGGTGATCCGCGTTCGAGCGTCGGGCTTGGATGGCGGTGTGGCCGCCCCGGAGTTGTCGAGTGAGTGACGTTGGCAAGTGGGGCCGTTTCTCCGGCGCAATGGCAGAGACTTGGCGGCGAGGTCTCGATCGGGCCAAAAGTACCGGAAACAAGATCGTCTTGAACGGGCGGGACGCCGAATCGCTACTGATCCACGCGCGGGCGACGGCGCTCGCAGGCGATTTCAAGGCAGCCGAGCGACTTTTCGCAGATGCGGCCGCGATCTCACCGACACTTGCCGATGCCGTCGAGGGGCAGGCCGAGCTGCTCGATCTGGCGGGGCAGAGCGAGCTTGCCCTGACCAAATACGAAATGGCCCGCAAGCTGCGAGGTGATGTGCGGCCGGGTGCGCCCGACCGATCATTCGCGCTGCGCCGGCGAGGTCGCTTCGGCGCGGAGATCCTCGCCTACAGTTCGGTTCTGCAGTCGGTCAAGAGGAGGACGCTGCCTTTCATCGCGCGGGGCAACGCCTATCTCGCCGAGGGAAAGCCACGCCAGGCCTTGGCGGACTACCAGCAGGCGTTGCGGTTGAAGCCAGATCTCCCGGAGGTCATCGCCCTCAAGGGCGAAGCCCTGTCGATGTTGAAGCGTTACCCGGAGGCCCTAGAGGCCTTCGACGCAGCCCTTACCGTTCGCCCGAAGGATGCCGAGGCGCTGAGCGGCCGCGCGGTTGTACGCATGGCGCTGGGCCGGATCGACGACGCCAATGCCGACTGGCGCCGGCAACTGGAGCTGGTGGTGCCGGAGCAGCCGGCAGCGCGCGCCTGCGTGGCGCTGCGCATGGCGGAATACGGCGTCGCTTTGCCCGAGTTGGAGCGTGCCGTCGCCAAGGAACCCAACGACCCCTATTGGAGGCTGTATCGGGTGGCGGCGCTCAGACGGCTCGGTGCTCCGGTTGAAACAACCGGCGGCGCCTCGTCTGGCGCCTGGCCACTGCCGCTGATCGCCTTTCATGCCGGAGGGATGACCGAGGCGGAGGTGCTGAGGAGGGCCGATACGAACGAACGTCGGGTGGAAGCGTTGTTTCAGCTGGGCGTCGCGGCTTGGGCCGTGGACCGCATCGCTGCTTTGCGACGCTGGAACGAAATCATCGATCGGGCCGTCCCGGCCATGATCGAGTATGCTGCCGCGCGCAACGAATTGGCCCGAAGGGGCTCATAGGCGCGGCAGACGCGAGAGGATCCATGTTCTCTGTCATCATTTACGGGCGCAACGACAGCCACGGCTATAACCTGCACAAGCGGGCGGCGATCAGTTTCAACGCCATCGCCGAGGTGATGTCCGATCCCGACGACGAGATCCTGTTCGTCGACTACAACACGCCCGACGATCATCCGACTTTTCCCGAGGCCATCCACGACACGCTGACGGAAAAGGCGAAAAAGGTGCTGCGGATTTTCCGCGTGCGGCCCGAGCAGCATTTTCATCTCAAATCGAAGACGCATCTAGTGGCGCTCGAGGCGCAGTCGCGCAATGTGGCGCTACGGCGGTCGAACCCGCGCAACCGCTGGATCCTCTATACCAACACCGACATGCTGCTGGCGCCGCGCAACGAAGGCGAATCGCTCAGCGACATTCTTGGCGGCGTGCCCGACGGCTTCTACCAGATCCCGCGTTTCGAAATCCCTGAGATGATGTGGGAGGCTGCGTTCGACCGCCGCGATCCCGTCGGCAACCTGGCCAAGCTGCGCGAGTGGTCGCTTCGTTTTCACCTCAATCATGTCGTGCACAACTACATGCCCATGCGGTACGACGCGTTGGGCGATTTCCAGGCGGTGTTGCGCGAGGACATGTTTGCGATCCATGGCTTCGACGAGGACATGATCTTGGGCTGGCACTGCGACTCCAACCTTGCGGCGCGACTGGCACTTTATCGCGGCCGGGTCGATACCCTGATCGACAAGCTGTTCGGCTACCACTGCGATCACACCCGCGTGGCGGCTGCCAACAACAAGGGTCGGACGACGAAGATGAACGACCAGGATCGCTTCATCTGGAACGTCGTGACGCCCTACGTGCCGGCCCAGGCCGTGACCTGGGGCTGGCCAGATGTCGAGATCGAGGAGATCCGACTGGATCGCGATACATCCTACGAGCGCTTCATCGCTGGCCTCAGCACAGCGTTGGGTCCGCAGGAGTCCGACGTCACGCGCACCAGCGTCGAATGGTACCTGTTCAACGACCTGACCTACGACTTGCCGCATACCTTGCCCTTCGTGTGCGACCAAGTTCTGACCTATCCGCGGTCGAGTTCGATCATGGTCGTGGGTGCGCGGCGGGAGTTCGTTTCGCTTTTCGCCAGGGCCTGGGAAGGCATGGGCTTCACCGGTCCCATCCTGGTGCCGGAGGAATGCGAGGGGCTGCCGACCGCCCAGCCGGGCGTTACGACCGGGCCGTTTTCGGACCTGCTGCACAAGACCGATATGTTCATCTTCGAGTTTGGTCTCGCCACGCAAAGCCCCGACGAGCCGGTCCGGCTGGGCCGCAAGCGCGCGCCTCTGGACGACAAGCGCCTCAAGGTCGTCGAGCGCCTGTTCCGGCAGGCCGCATCGACTGAGGAGGACACTCGACCTGCGGGCCGGCGATTGCCGCGCCGCTTCATCGGTGTGAACGTCATATACAATAAATATTGGCCGATCTTCACCGACTACGTCGGCGCCAACATCAACCCGTTCTGCTGCCAGGTCCTTGCCGGACATCCGCGGCAGGATCCGACGATGAAGGGCAAGATACTCAAGCTGCGCGGGCGCTACGCGATCTGAAGGATTCGCCGGCTACCGCCCCCGGCCGAGGTAGATCACGTCGGCCACGTCTGCGAACTTGTCGGCCGGCAGGGTGCGCCACAGGTCGAGCACTGTAAGACGCTGGCGGTCACGCTTGCACCACACAGGATCGATCGCCTTGTACTCGGGCCAGCCGGTGCCCACGATCAGCAGATCGCACTCGCGCACCGAGCTCTCGAGTGTTGCGCTCACCACCACCTTGTCACCCAGCACCGCGAGTGCTGCGTCCTGCGCCAGCGGATCGTGAACCGACACGATGTAGCCGGCGTCGGCGAGCCGAACCGCGAGCTTGACGCTGTGGCTTTCCTCGACCACCGGCGTCTGCGGCTTGTAGGAGAGGCCGAGCAGCGCGATTCGCGTGCCGGCCTTGGCGAACTTGGACACCAGCCCGGACAGTCGGTCGATCTGGTAGTTGTTGATGCGGTCGGTCGCTTCGGCCACGTCGGCGCGCGCGCCGATCTTTCGGGCAAGGGCTGCGAAGGCGACGTTGTCGCGCGGGAAGCAGGGGCCGCCATAGCCCATCGCGCCTTTCAGGTATTTGGGGCCGATGCGCGTATCGGCGCCCAGCGCCTTGGTCACGGCGTCGACATCGGCGCCGGGAATGCGGTCGCAGATGTCGGCCAGCATGTTCGCGTAGGAGATCTTGGTCGTGACGTAGGTGTTGACCGAGATCTTGGTGAGCTCGGCATTGACGAAGTTCATGCGCTGCACCGGCGGCTTATTCTCGCACATCTGCAGATAGATCGTCTGCAGCATGTCGCCGGCCTTGGCGTCGCTTTCGCCGATCAGGATCGAGTCGGGAAACAGCATGTCGCGCACTACGCTGCCGAGCGCGATGAATTCCGGATTGTAGCAGAGGCCGAGATCGGGCCCGACCGTGCGGCCCGACGCCGCCTCGAGAGCGGCCTTGATTTCGCTGCCGGTGGTGCCGGGCATCACCGTGCTGGTGATCACCACCATATGGTAGCCCTGCTTGTTGCGCAGTGCCTTGCCCAACGTCTCCATGGCCTGCAGCACGAAGCGGTTGCTGAAGAAGCCGGTGCTGTCCGACGGCGTCGGCACGATCACGAAGCTGGCGTCGCTTTTGGCGATGGCTTCCCTGGCGTCCATGGTCGCAGACAGCCGCGCCCGGTTGGCGGCGATTAGCTCGTTGAGCTGCGGCTCGACGATCGGCATGCGCCCGGCATTGAGCGCATCGACCAGCGTCTTGTTGACGTCGAGGCCGATGACCGTGAAGCCACGGCTGGCGAGCACCGCAGCAAGCGGCGCGCCAAGCTTGCCGAGGCCGACCACCGAGACGCGAGGAAGAGTTCCTGAAGGCATTTTCATTCCCGTTTTGAGGGCCGGTACTGATACTGTCGGCCGGGGCGGGACGCAATTGGCGACTTGCGCTGTCCCGTCGCAGAGGCGAAAAATCGCCGGGAAAAGCGAGGGAATCGAATGAAAGTGGAATTTTCGGCCTTTCCGAAGGCCTTTGCCGGCAATGTGGCGGCCCTGGTCGCCGCCGACAAACAGCTCTTGGCGACTGCCCAGACTATCGACAAGGCGTCGGGCGGCGCGCTTACGCGCGCACTGGGTGCCGGCCGCTTCACCGGCGCGAAGAGCCAGACGCTGACCATCCTCGAAGCAGGTGGCATCGCCCGTTTGATGCTGCTCGGCGTCGGCAAGGGACGGGAACTCGATGCCCGCGCGGCGGAAGGGCTGGGGGGCGTGATCGCCGCCGAGGCCAACGCTGCGGGCCACAAGGCTGTAACCGTGGCCGTGGATGCAGTGAAGGGCAGCCGCCTGACGCCGGGCGAGATCGCCGCCCGCATCGCGCTCGGCGCGCAGCTGCGCAACTATCGCTTCGGCAAGTACAAGACCAAGGACAAGCCCGAGCAGAAGCTGTCGCTAGAGCAGATCACCATCGTCGTTGCCGGCCCGGCCGAGGCGCGCCGCAACTATGCGCGGCTCGAACCGACCATCGGGGCGGTGTTCCTCACGCGTGATCTCGTCAGCGAGCCTGCGAACGTCCTCTATCCTGTCGAATTCGCCCGCCGCGCCCGCGAGCTCACCAAGCTCGGGATCAAGGTCGAGATCCTGGGCGAGGCCGAGATGAAGAAGCTCGGCATGCACGTGCTGCTCGGCGTCGGGCAGGGCAGCGAACGCGAATCGCAGCTTCTGGTCATGCGCTGGATGAACGGCCCGAAGAACCAGAAGCCGGTCGCACTGATCGGCAAGGGCGTGTGCTTCGACACCGGCGGCATCTCTCTGAAGCCGGCCGGTGGCATGGAAGACATGAAATGGGACATGGGCGGCGCCGGCGCCGTCACCGGCGCCATGCGCCTGCTGGCCGGCCGCAAGGCGCGCGCCAACGTGGTCGGCGTCTGTGCGCTGGTCGAGAACATGCCGGACGGCAATGCCCAGCGGCCGGGCGACGTGGTCAAGAGCATGTCGGGCCAGACCGTCGAGGTGATCAACACCGACGCCGAGGGTCGGCTGATCCTGTGCGACGCCATGTGGTACGCCCAGGAAAAGTTCAAGCCGCAGGCCATGGTCGAGCTCTCGACGCTTACGGGGGCGATCATCGTTTCGCTCGGCCACGAACGGGCCGGTCTTTTCAGCAACAACACGCAGCTTTCCAACAGGCTGCGGGCGGCGGGCGCGCTGATTGGCGAGAAGCTGTGGCGCATGCCGCTCGGCCCCAACTACGACAAGCTGATCGATAGCGACATCGCCGACATGAAGAACGTCAGCAACGGCCGCGACGGCGGCTCGATCACCGCCGCGCAGTTCCTGCAGCGCTTCGTGCAGGAAGGCGTCGCCTGGGCCCATCTCGACATCGCCGGCATGGCCTGGTCGAGCAAGGGCAACACCACCACGCCCAAGGGCGCCACCGCCTATGGCGTGCGGCTGCTCGACCGCTGGATTGCCGACAACTACGAGCCCTGAGCCCGAGATGGCGACCGAGGTCAATTTCTATCACCTGACCCGATCGTCTCTGGAAGACGCCTTGCCCCGCCTGCTCGCCAAGACCCTGCAGGCGGGCGAGCGGGCGGTGGTGATGCTGGGCTCGCCCGAACGGGTCGATGCGCTCAACACCCATCTCTGGACGTTCGATCCCAACGGCTTCCTGCCACACGGTGCCGCCAGGGACGGCGAGGCCGACCGCCAGCCTGTCTGGTTGACCCATCTCGACGAGAATCCCAACGGCGCCAAGTTCCTGTTCGTCGCCGACCGCGCGCGCTCGGAGCGCATGGCCGACTACAAGCGCTGCTTCGAGCTGTTCGACGGCCGCGACGACACCGCCGTCGCCGACAGTCGCGAACGCTGGAAGGCCTACAAAGCGGCGGGGCACACGGTCGTCTACTGGCAGCAGACCCCCGCCGGGGGCTGGGAGAAGAAAACCTAGCGCCGCGAGCGCGGCGCCATGAAGCCGCGCCAGGCCGCGGCCAGCCGTTCGCCCAGCGTGTAGTCGCCCTCGGGCCGATAGAACGACGGCGGATCCGTCTCGAATTCACGGATATGAGCGCGGTAGCCGAGCTTGCGGCTGCGGTCGGGCTGGCTTTGTGCCGCCAGCAGGTCGAGTCCCTTGTCGACGTCGAGGAGGGCGGCCATGGCCTCACGGCGGGCCAGCAGCAGTTCGGCGGCGACGTCGGGCACGCCCCACACCGAGAAGATCGCCAGGAGCTTGGCGAGCTTCTCCGTGCTCGTGGTTTGCCTGCCGTCGGCCACGAGGTCGCGCGCATAGTAGGCCTCGCCTTGGAACGGCCGGCCGGACAATGTCTCGGCCGGCGTCGGCCAGACGTAGCGGGCGGGCAGGGCGCGCGAGGAGTAGGTGCGGACGTCGAGGCGGAACAGCTCGAAGCCCTGGTGCCGCATGAAGCGATCGGTGTTGTGGAAGGTGTGGTCGCTGGCGGAATCGGTGCCGATGAAATTCACTTCGAGCTGCACACCGAGGATGTCCAGCCGCTCGAACTTGCCCTCGAACGACTGCAGGACCTCGAAGTCGGCGCCGTCGATATCGATCTTGAGATAGTCGAGGTCCGTCCAGCCGCGCGCGGCGAGGAGATCGGGCAGGACGACCGGCGCCGCCGGGTCGGCGAGTTCGGTCATTTCCCAGGCGTTGTGGCGCAGTTTTTCGGCGTCCGTGGCCGTGCCGAGTCTTGCCTGGCGAATCTCGCGCGTGCGCATGAAGCTGAGACGCTCGCGGATCGCCAGTATCAACGGCGAGGCCTGGCCTGTCGCGAGGTCGACCTTGCTGTCCGCCGAACGGCCGACGAAGGCTGCGAGATACTCCACGTCGGGATTGCGTTCGACGGCCCGCAGGCGTGCGCACTCCGCCCGGCCGGCGTCGATGGCGATCGCTCGAAGGCGCGGCCCGAAGACTCGCCAATGCGGATCGATGCCGCCCGCACAGCCGGCATCGAGCAGCCCGAACCGCTCGGTTCGCAGGCCGCCCGCGACGAGGGCTGCGAAGGCGGTTTCCATCCGCGCGCTAGACCGTCGCCACGGGCGTGGCGGGTGAGCCGACCGCGCCGGGCAGGCGTAGCGGTGGCGCCGTCAGCAGGAAGCGCGAGCGCTTCTTGTCGCGCAGCCACAGCGCCAGGTCCTTCAGCCACCAGATCTCGCCGAGATTGAGCCCGAGCTTGAACAGGCAGTGATTGTGGATCGGCAGCGATGGGTGTTCGGCATTGTCCGGGCCGGGCTTGGCCGGCACTGCCTCGACGCCGTAATTGTCGGCGATCAACGCCGAAATCTGGCTGTCGCTGATCCATTGCAGCAGCCGCTTGTCGCGGCCGTCGAGCACCGCGCACATGGCGTGGGCGCGTGCCGGATCCATCTTCTTGTTCATCTTCACCACCTCGTCGGTGAAGCCGGTGTAGAGCAGCAGCATGTCGCCCGGCTCGACCACCACCTTGTCGGCGTCGAGCACGCGCTTGAAATCGTCGTAGTTCACGTACTTGTGGTCTCGGCCGTAGTGCTTCTCGAGATCGACCATCACGGCGCGGCCCTGGATCGCCTTGGCCGCCATGTTCTCGACGCCGAGCTTGTGGGCATAGCTCATGTGGCCGCAGCCGTCGCGGCCGGCATCGGGTTGCGGGCCGACCACGTCGGAGCCGGCCTTGAAGCCGTTGTAGTAGAGCGCCTCGGGCACGCCGTCGCCGTCGGCGTCGAACATGCCGCCGACATGGGCCAGCGTGTCCCACTGCGTGGAGTACTGCAGCGTCAGGATCACGCGGTCGTCGCTCGCCACGTCCACGAACAGCGGATTGATCGACTTGGTAAGGAAGTTGAAGCGCCAGCCGTTCTCGTCGCCGGTCGGCGACAGCACCGGCGGCAGCCGCCGCGGGTTCAGCACGTTGCCGCCGGGCAGGTCGAGCGGCAGGCTCAGACAGAATGAAATGCCTTCCTTCACTTCGGCGATGCCCTCGAGCACCTTCTTCGGGGTGATCAGATTGAGCCGGCCGAGTTGATCGTCGTCGCCCCAGTCGCCCCAGGTCGAGCCTTCGGGGCGGTGCTTCCAGCGTTTCATGTATTTCTCCCTTCCGTCGGCGGGGAGACTAGCGTGCACTACGCCCGCGCGTCATCACGGATGCATGGCTCCTCCGCGCAATTCCTCGGTCGTTCGACGTGCGGATCGTCTATCATCGTCCGGTAACGAGGTTCTCATGTCCGCAGCAACCGCCGCGCCCGTTGGCCGCGACGTTCGTGTCATCAGCCTGATCGGTGTCGCCCACGGCACCAGTCATTATTACCAGCTCGCCTTCGCGACGATGCTGCTGATCGTACGCCAGGAAGCCGGTCTCTCTTTCACCGAGGTCGGCCTGCTCGCCGGCATATTCTACGGCGTGTCGGGCATCGCCCAGACGATCGCCGGCTTTGCCGTCGACCGCTTCGGGGCGCGACCGATCCTGGCCGGCGGTCTTGCGGCGGTCGGACTTGCATTGGCTCTGATTTCGGTCGCGCATTCGTTCGTAGGGTTCGCTGCCATCGCGGTGCTGGGCGGACTCGGCAACAGTGTCTTCCATCCCGCCGATTTTGCGTTGATCAACGCCTCGGTGAACCACAGCCGGCTCGGCCGGGCCTACAGCATTCACGGTTTCGGCGGGTCGCTCGGCTGGGCCGCCGCGCCGGTGATGTATTTCCTCGACAGCATGTTCGGCTGGGTCGGGGCGGCACTGATCGGCGCCATCCCGGGCCTGGTGCTGTCGGTCCTGGTGTGGGCGCATCGCACCGATCTCGTCGATCATCGCGTGAAGGAGCGGGCAGCCGCGGCGGTGCATGGCACGGCTCCGACGGCGTCGCTCCTCCTGCAGACACCGATCCTGATCTGCCTCGGCTATTTCGCGCTGATCGCCGTCAATACCGTCGGCATCCAGCAGTTCGCCGTGCCGGCCTGGACCAAGATGTTCAGTGTTACCGAGAACTACGCAGCTCTCTGCCTGATCGTCTTCATGGTGGGCTCCGCCGTCGGCATGCTGGCGGGCGGCTTCTTCGCCGACCGGGTGCGCCATCATGACCGCGTCGCCGCCGGCGGCCTGCTGGTCGCTGCGGCGCTCACCCTGCCGATCGCCACCCAGACCGTGACGCCCGCCCTGCTGTTGCCGCTGCTGGTGCTTGCCGGCTTCTCCGGCGGCGTTACCAACCCGTCGCGTGACATGATCGTGCGCAACGCCACGCCGCCCGGCGCATCGGGCAAGGTGTTCGGCTTCGTCTATTCCGGACTCGATATCGGCTCGTTCCTGGCGCCGCCGCTCTTCGGCTACCTGATGAATCTCGGCATACCGGCCGCGATGTTCTGGATCGCCGTTGGGCTTTACGTCGTGAACGCAGGCCTTGTGATGCTGATCCGCCAGGTCACGGCGCCGACCACGGTGACGGCCGCGGCCGAATAAACCTAGGCGGCCGCTTCCAGGGCTTCCTGGGCAGCCAGCCAACGCGCTTCGGCATTGGCCACCTCACGCTCCAGCCGGGCCTTCTCGCGCTGCAGCTCGGCCACGACGCTGCCGGGGCCTGAGTAGATCGACGGATCGGCGAGCCTGGCGGTGACACCCTCCAGCTGGGCGGTGAGTCGACCCAGCATCTTCTCGGCACTGTCGACGGCCTTCTTGAGCGGCGCCTTCTGGTTGCGGTTCGCCGCCGCGGCCTTGCGTTGATCCTTCTTGGACGCAGCATCGAAATGGCGCTCCTCGCGTCTGGCCGGCTTGGCGCCGCGCTCATTCAAGAGTTTCGTCTGATACTCGTCGACGTCGCCGTCGAACGGCTTCACCGTGCCGTCAGCGACCAGCCACAGCGAATCGGCTACCATGCGCACGAGATGGGTGTCGTGGCTCACCAGCACGACAGCGCCCTCGAAATCGTTCAGGGCCTCGACCAGCGAGGCGCGGGCGTCCATGTCGAGATGGTTGGTCGGCTCGTCGAGCAGCAGCAGGTGAGGGGCGGCGCGCGTCGCCAGGGCCAGCAGCAGACGGGTCTTCTCGCCGCCCGACAGCACGCCCACTTTGAGGTTGGCGCGATCGCGCGAGAAGCCGAAACGGCCGAGCTGGGCGCGCACCTTGGCCTCGCCGGAGCCCGGCAGGGCGCGGTTCATGTGGTCGAAGGGCGTGCCCTCGTAGTCGAGGCTCTCTTCCTGGTCCTGCGAGAAATAGCCGACGCGCAGGCGCGGCGTCTTCTTCAGCTTGCCTTCGCGCGGCTCCAGCCGCTGGGAGATCAGGCGGATGAAGGTCGACTTGCCGTTGCCGTTTTGGCCCAGCAGCGCGATGCGGTCTTCCATGTCGATGCGCAGGTCGAGGTCGCGCAGGATCGCCGGCCCGTCGGCGTAGCCCACCGAGACCTCGTCGAGCGTCTCGATCGGCGAGGCCAGGAGCTCGGGCGAGGGGAAGTTGAACGACACCTTCTCCTCGATCGGTACCGTGACGATCGGTCCCAGCTTCTCGATCATCTTGATGCGCGACTGCGCCTGGCGCGCCTTGCTGGCCTTGGCCTTGAAGCGGTCGACGAAGGCCTGCATATGCTTGCGCTGGGCGGCGGCCTTGGCCTGCTGCGCGGCATCGTTGGCCAGCCGCTCGGCCCGCGTGCGCTCGAAGAAGTCGTAGTTGCCGGTGTAGGCCACCAGCTTCTGGTTATCGATATGCACGATGTGGTCGCACACGTCGTTCAAGAGGTCGCGATCGTGGCTGACCATCAGCAGCGTGTTGCGGAAGCGCTTGAGGTGCTCGGTGAGCCACAGCATGGCTTCGAGGTCGAGATGGTTCGACGGCTCGTCGAGGATCAGGAGATCGGGGTCGCTGAACAGCGTGCCGGCCAGCGCCACGCGCATGCGCCAGCCGCCGGAGAATTCGCCGCAGGGCCGGCCCTGGGCGGCATTGTCGAAACCCAGGCCATTGAGGATCGAGGCAGCGCGCGAGGGCGCTGAGGCGGCGGCGATCTCGTCGAGCCGGGCGTGGATATCGGCCTGGCGCAGGCCGTCGTGGCAGGTCTCGGCTTCGGCCAGCAGGGCGCTGCGCTCGGTATCGGCCGCCAGCACGGCGTCGAGCACGGAAATGTCGCCGCCCGGCGGATCCTGCGGCACCGATCCGATCCGGGTATGGCCCATCAGGTTGATTTCCCCGCCGTCGTTCTCGATCTGGCCCTGGATCAGCCGTAGCAGGGTCGATTTGCCCGAGCCGTTGCGGCCAACGAGGCCCACCTTCCAGCCGTCGGAAAAGGCCGCCGAAGCGCGGTCGAACAGGACGCGCTCGCCGTGGCGAAAGGAAAGGTCGGTGACGTGAAGCATGGGGCCGCGGCGTTTAGCACGCGTTCCACCCACGTTCCAACCGGCTTGCCGGCCTCAAACCCCGCGTCTATAAGGCGCGCCCACTCGACCAATGCACACAGCCAAGAGGGTTTTATGGCCGTCGAACGTACTTTCTCGATCATCAAGCCGGACGCGACGCGCCGGAACCTGACCGGCAAGATCAACGCCCGCTTCGAGGAAAACGGCCTGCGCGTCGTGGCCCAGAAGCGCCTGTGGATGAGCCGCCAGCAGGCCGAGCAGTTCTACGGCGTCCACAAGGCCCGGCCGTTCTTCAACGACCTTTGCACTTTCATGACCTCGGGCCCGGTCGTGGTGCAGGTGCTGGAAGGCGAGGACGCCATCGTCAAGAATCGCGACATCATGGGCGCCACCAACCCGGCCAATGCCGCTGCCGGCACCATCCGCAAGGATTTCGCCGAGTCGATCGAGGCCAACTCGGTGCACGGCTCGGACTCGCCGGAGAATGCCGCGGCCGAGATTGCCTATTTCTTCGCTGGCACCGAGATCGTCGGCTGAGCCGGCGGAGCCTACGAAAAAGCGGCCCACCCGGGCCGCCTCTTTATTCGCCGCCGCGTCCGCCCGTCAGCTGAAGACGGCGAAGGCCACGATCAGGGCCACCGTGCCGCCGATGCCGCCCAGGGTCGCCAGGATCGGCACGTGGCCGATCAGGCCCAGCGCCATGCAGGCGAGGATGAGCACGATCCAGAGGATCGTGAACAGCACAAGCTTGTTGAAGGAAGCGTAGGTCGCCAGGTGCGCGCGATAATCGTCGTCCTGCACATCAGCCATTGGTCGTCGGTCCCTCGTTCAATTCCGTAGGGCTCTTATAGCCGAACTAAGGGTCGGCCGAGAAGAGGAGCGTGGCGCCCGGCCGCACACCCTGCACGACAGCCCGGCCGCCGGCTTGGCGGACGCGGCCTTCGGCGAACCAGCGCACGACCTGCGGATAAAGAACGTGCTCCTGGCGCAGGATGCGGGCCGAGAGCGTTTCCTCGGTGTCGCCGGCCAGCACGGGGACGGCGGCCTGGGCGATGATCGGCCCGGCGTCGAGGTCGTTGGTCACGAAATGGACCGTGCAGCCACTCACGCGCACGCCGGCATCCAGCGCCTGCTGCTGGACGCGCAATCCCGCGAAAGCCGGCAGCAGCGACGGGTGGATATTGATCGCCCGACCGGCCCAGCGCTCGGGGAACCACGGGCTGAAAATCCGCAGGAAGCCGGCCAGCACGACGAGCTCCACGCCGTGCCGTTCCAGCTCCGCCGACACGGCGCGATCGAAGGTCTCGCGGTCGGGTTGGCCGCGATGGGAGACCAGGAAGGTGGCGACCTTGGCATGTTCGGCAACCTTGAGGCCGGGCGCATCGGCGACGTTGCTCACCACGCAGGCGATCTCGGCGGGATAGTCGGCGGCCTGGGCGGCCTTGATGAGTGCGGCCATGTTGCTGCCGCGGCCGGAGATCAGGATGCCGACCTTCAGCTTCGCCACGTCAGGACCGCCACAGGCTGTCGGCGTGCGCGACGATGCAGTCGGCTTCCTCGGTGGGCGCACGCTCGATGATGCCAACGTCGAACACGGTCTCGCCGGCGTCGACGAGCGCCTTGGCGACACGCGGCCTGTTCTTCTTGTCGACCACGACGATCATGCCGAGACCGCAGTTGAAGGTGCGCAGCATGTCGTCGGTCGGCACGTGGCCAACGTCGCGCAGCCAGCGAAACACCGGTGGTGCCGGCCATTGGCGTGCGTCGAGGCGGGCACGCGTGCCGTTGGGCAGGCAGCGCGGCACGTTGCCGATCAGGCCGCCGCCGGTGATATGGGCGAGGCCTTTGATGGCGCCGGTCGAGCGGATGGCCTCGAGCAGCGGCTTCACATAGATGCGGGTCGGCTCGAGCAGGGCCTGACCTAGAGACCCTTTGCCGAATGGCGAGGGTGCGTCGTAGCCGAGGTCGCTGCGCTTCACGACGCTGCGCACCAGCGAAAAGCCGTTGGAATGCGTGCCGCTGGCCGCGAGGCCCAGCACGACGTCGCCCTCGGCAATGTCGGCATCCGGAAGCAGGTGATCGCGCTCGGCGGCGCCGACAGCGAAGCCCGCAAGATCGTAGTCGCCGTCGGCATACATGCCGGGCATTTCCGCCGTCTCGCCGCCGATCAGGGCGCAGCCGGCGCGGCGGCAGCCCTCGGCGATGCCGGCAACGATGCGCCGTCCGGTTTCGACCTCGAGGCGGCCGGTGGCGTAGTAGTCGAGGAAGAACAGCGGCTCGGCGCCCTGGACCACGATGTCGTTGACGCACATCGCCACCAGGTCGATGCCGACCGTGTCGGGAATGCCCGCCTCGATCGCGACCTTGAGCTTGGTGCCGACGCCGTCGGTGCCGGAGACGAGGATGGGATCCTTGAAGCCCGCCGCCTTGAGATCGAACAAGCCGCCGAAGCCGCCCAGGCCACCCATGACGCCGCGCCGGTCGGTGCTCCTGGCCAGCGGCTTGATGTGCTCGACCAACGCGTCGCCGGCATCGATGTCGACGCCAGCGTCCTTGTAGGTCAGGGGCGGCCGATTGTGGCCCCCCTTGTTGTCGTTCGGTGCGTCGGGCTTCAAGCCAGGCTCATTCGTGCTAGATAGGTGCGCGAACATAGCCAAAAACCGGACCCCCGCAATGCCGCCAGGCCGCTGGTTTTCCCACCTGTCTTCAACGATCGTCGTCGTTCTGCTGGCAGCCGTTGCAGCCAGCACAGGCGCGATCGCCCAGATATCGAGCGGCAACACCTACACGATCGGCGGAATCGACGTCGATGTGACCGGGGCCGACGCCATCAAGGCACGCGAGCAGGGAATCCGCGAGGCTCGCGGCCGGGCAGCCAAGATACTGGTCGAGCGCATGGTGGCGCCCGAGGATCGCAGCAAGGTGCCACCGCTCGACGCTGCGCGGCTCGACGGCATGATACGCGGCGTCGAATTCGCCCGCGAACGCTCCGCCGGCAACCGATATATCGCCACGCTCGGCATCGTGTTCGCCGCCGAGCCGGTGAAGGCGTGGCTGGCCCAGGCCGGCATCTCGGTGTCGGAAACGGTGGCGCGCTCGGCGCTGGTCATTCCGCTGTGGAAGGGCAAGAACGGCGTCGAGGCGCTGGACGACCGCAATCCCTGGCGCGACGCGTGGCGCGCGCTCGACACCTCGGGAAGCGCTGTGCCGGTGACGGTGGTGCGCGGCGACCAACTCGACCAGAACGCGGTTTCGGTCGAGGAAGCCTATGTCGGCGACGTGTCGGCCCTGTCGCGGCTCAATGCGCGCTATCGCGCGCCCACGATCATCGTCGCCATTGTCGAGGGCGATCGCGGAGCTGGTCCGCTCGTCGTCAGCGGCCTGCGCTACGACACCCAGACCGGCGCGCGCGGCGAGATCGCCAAGGTGACGGTGGCCGATGCCGGTCAGCTTGGCGACGCGGTCAAGAAGATGCATTCGCGGCTCGACGAGGACTGGCGCGGCATCGCCGTCGTGCGCCGCGATTCGCAGGCGACGCTCGACGTCTTCGTGCCGATCCGCGCGCTCAGCGACTGGGTGCAGGTGCGCCAGCGGCTGGGCGCGGTGCCGGCGATCAAGAACGTCTTCGTACGTTCCCTGGAATCCGATCGCGCCGACGTGCGCCTCGAATATTTCGGCACCCAGGAACAATTGCAGCGCACGCTGGCGCAGGCCGGCCTGCAGCTCAACAAGGATGCCGAGCAGTGGCGGTTGCAGGCACGGTGACCGTGCAGGGCGCCGGCCTGCAATGACGGAGGTGGTTCCGCCCAATCGCTGGCGCTTCTGGGTCGGTGTGGGCGCCGTCTTCCTGCTGATGCTTTGGCTGTTGAACGACATCCTCCTGCCGTTCGTCGTGGGGGCTGTCGTCGCCTATTTCTTCGATCCCGTCGTCGCACGCCTGCAGCGGCATGGCCTGTCGCGCACCTGGGCCACGGCCGCCGTCACGATCCTTGCGGCGCTGATCGCGATCGGGGTTGCGATGGCGTTCCTTCCTCCCTTGTTTGGTCAGTTGCAGGCGCTGGTGGCCAAGGCCCCCCAATATGCGGTCCAGGTGGCGGCGCGCGTCCAGCCGATGATCGAACCGATACGCGAGAGGTTCGGCCTGCCGCCGCTCAGCCTGCATGAGCTGCAGGCCGAAGCCACGCAAAGAGCGGGGCAGGTGCTCAGCCTCCTCGGCGGTGTCGCCGGTGGGCTGGCGCAGCGCGGCGTGGCCATCATCAACCTGCTCGGCCTGCTGTTTCTTACTCCGGTGGTGACCTTCTACCTGCTGCGCGACTGGGAGAAGGTGTTGGCTGCCGTGGATAGCGCGCTGCCGCTCGATCACGCCGACACCATTCGCAAGCTGGCCCACGACTCCAACGCCGCGATCGCGGGATACGTGCGCGGCCAGGCGCTGGTCTGCGTCTGCCTCGGGTCGATCTATGGCATCGGCCTGACGCTCGTGGGTCTGCAGTTCGGCTTCGTCATCGGTTTGATCGCGGGGGCCATCTCCTTCATTCCCTTCGTCGGAACGTTCGTCGGCGTGACGCTTGCCCTTGGCATGGCGCTGGCGCAGTTTCCGCCCGACTGGATGGGCGTGATCAAGGTCGCCGTCGTGTTCGCTTTCGGCTACGGCCTCGAGAGCAACTTCCTGTCGCCCAGGCTTGTGGGCGATCGGGTCGGGCTGCATCCGGTATGGATCATGTTCGCCCTGCTGGCGGGCGGCTCGCTGTTCGGATTCGTGGGCGTGTTGATCGCCGTGCCGGTGGCGGCAGTGATCGGCGTCGTCGTGCGCCATCTGATCGGGCGCTATCACGCCAGTGCAATCTATCGCGGCGCCAAGGCTGGCTGAGCGGGCAATGGCGGTCGACCAGCTCACGCTCGCGCTGGCGCTGCCGGCGCCGACCTATGCGCGCGAGGACTTCGTGGTCGCCGCCGGCAACCGAGAGGCGCTGGCCTGGATCGATCGCTGGCCCGACTGGCCGGCGCCGGCACTGGCGCTGAGCGGGCCGCCCGGCAGCGGCAAGACCCACCTCGGGCGGATCTGGGCGGCCCGGGCGGGCGCCGAGCAGATCGACGGCATAAACCTCGAAGGCAAGAGCGTGGCCGATCTGACGGCTCTGGCCACGGCGTCGGCGGCCATCGTCATCGAACACGCCGAGCGCGCGCCGGAGCGGGCGCTGTTCCACCTCTACAACCTGGTGCGCGAGCGGCGGGGCCATCTGCTGCTTATTTGCGACGCGCCACCGGCGCACTGGTCGATTGCTCTGCCCGATCTCGCTTCGCGGCTGCGCGCCGCACCGGCGGTGTCGGTGGTGTCCCCCGATGACGAATTGCTGGGCTCGATCATCCTGAAACAGCTCGCCGACCGGCAATTGCATGCTGGCGCCGGAGTCGTGCAATATCTGGTGTCGCACATGGAGCGCTCGGCGGATGCGGCGCGGCGGGTCGTCGCTGCACTCGACCGAAAAGCGCTGGCCGAGAGGCGCGAAATCGACCGTCGCTTGGCGGTCGATGTCCTGGCGGAGTTGTCGATGATCTCACGAGGGGAGGACGAACGATGAAGAAGCTGTTGATCGCCGCATTGCTGAGTGTGGTGGCGTCCGCGGCCTCGGCGCAGACGCCTTCGGTCATGGGCAAGTGGCTGACAGCATCGGGCGTGGCCCAGGTCCAGATCGGCCCCTGCCCCAATGCAGCGAGCGGGCCGCTTTGCGGCTTCATCGTCGGCCTCATCAACCCAAAGGGACCGGACGGCGTGGTGGTCGCGCCCGACGTGGCATCGGACTACCGCAACACCGACCCGGCGTTGCGCAGCCGCAAGGTGCTGGGCATGCCGTTGATCTGGGGCTTCAAGAAAACGGGCGATCCCAACGTGTTCGAGGAAGGGCAGATCTACAACGGCGAGAACGGCAAGACCTACAATGCCAACATCAGCCTGCAGCCCGACGGCAAACTGCGCCTGCGAGGCTATGTCGGCTCGCCGATGTTCGGTGAAACGCAGATTTGGACACGCGTTCAATAGCACGCGTCCAATATTTCACTAGTATGCATCCAATCTAGGGAGTGAAACGATGGATCTCGGCATCAAGGGCCGCAAGGCGATCGTCTGTGCGGCGAGCAAGGGTTTGGGCAAGGGCTGCGCCATGGCGCTGGCCCAGGAAGGCGTCGATCTGGTGATCAACGCGCGCACGCAGTCTGAACTCGAGGCGACGGCGGAGGAGATCCGCAAGAAGACCGGCGTGAAGGTGACCGCGGTCGCCGTCGACGTCACGACGGAGGCTGGCCGCAAGCAGGTGCTCGCCGCCTGTCCGGAACCCGACATCGTCGTCAACAATGCCGGCGGCCCGCCGCCGGGCAACTTTCGCGACTGGAACCGCGAGCACTGGATCAAGGCGATCGACGCCAACATGTTGACGCCGATCGAGTTCATCAAGGCCACGGTCGACGGCATGATGAAGCGCGGCTTCGGGCGCATCGTGAACATCACCTCGAGTTCGGTGAAGGCGCCGATCGACATCCTGGGCCTCAGCAATGGAGCGCGCAGTGGCCTCACCGGTTTCGTGGCGGGTGTCGCGCGCACGACGATTCGTCATGGCGTCACTATCAACGGCCTGCTGCCGGGCCCGTTCGACACCGATCGCCTGCGCGGCACCGTCAAGGTGCGGGCGGCCAGCGCGGGCCGCAGCTTCGAGGACGAATACGCGGCAGGCGCCAAGGCCCATCCCGCCGGCCGCTTCGGCACGGCCGAGGAATTCGGCAAGATGTGCGCGTTCCTCTGCAGCGTGCACGCCGGCTACATGACCGGCCAGAACGTCCTGATGGACGGCGGCCAGTACCCCGGCACCTACTAAGGGGGTGGTGGAAAGTGAGACTAAATCGAGGATAGTGCTGATGTCATCGGCATCGGATTATTTTCACCGTAGTGAGACATCGGCGAGACGTGGGTGAGAAGTCGCTGAAAAATGTAGGGTTATTTCCAGGCCATCGGAAGTATCAGCGCGCCACCAGGTCGCGCGGCCGCACCAGGGCCAGAAGCTCGCCCGAGCCGGCCACGAGGTCGTGCCAGCTCTCGATCGCTGCGCCCAGGGTGGCCAGCGTCCCGGTGGGGAATTTCTCCCGCAGGATGGCAAGCAGGGGCGCACGACCCTGGCCGGCCAGCGTCTCGGCCAGCCGCCAGATGCCGTCATTGTGGCCGATAAGCAACACCGTCCCGACGTGACCAGGTACGGCCTGCAGGCGCCCCAGCAAGGCGTCCTCAGAGGCGAGGTAGAGGCCCTTTTCCAGCGAGATCGGCGGTGCGGGGGCCGCCAGGCGCCGCATCAGCGGCGCTAGCGTCTGGCGGGTCCGGGTGGCCGTGGAGCACAGGATCACGTCGGGCCGTGGCGCATGCCGCACGATGTGATTAGCCATGGCCTCGGCCGCCCGCTCGCCGCGCCGGTTGAGTGGCCGTTCGTGGTCGGCCAGGGCAGCATCGCCCCAGCCCGATTTTGCATGTCGCAGCAAGAGAACTGATTTCACTGTGCCTGATCCAAAAAATCCTTTGGAAACAATTGTTTAGTTAATTGCCATGACACCGTCATGCAGAGTCGGTACCGTTTCTGTGAATAACTCAACAGGAGCAAGCCCCACTGGGGCGAGCCATGGACGCCCTCAATTCGACCGATCCCTCGGGACAGACCCTTGCCATAACGGCCGACAGCCCGCGCCGGTTCATCAATCGCGAGTTGTCGTGGCTGTCCTTCAATACCCGTGTCCTGCAAGAGGCCAGCAACCCCCGCCATCCGCTGCTCGAGCGGGTGCGTTTCCTGTCTATCTCGGCCGACAATCTCGATGAATTCTACATGGTCCGTGTGGCGGGCCTCGTCGACATGCTGCCCAACCGCTCGACCATGCTCAGCGACGACGGCATGACGCCGGCCGAGCAGCTGGCGGCGATCCGCGAGCGCGCCTCGATCCTGCTTGCCCAGCAGCAGCAGGTCTGGGAGGCGCTGCAGGGTGAACTGCGCGAGGCCGGCATCGCCGTCCTCGAGGCGGGCGAACTGAGCGAAACGGAGCGGGCGTGGCTCGAGACGTACTTCATCGACCAGGTCTTCCCGATCCTGACGCCACTTGCCATCGATCCCGCGCATCCGTTTCCGTTCCTGCCCAATTTCGGCTTCTCGGCGCTCCTCAAGCTGCAGCGCAAGGACGACAAGCGTCCGCTGATGGCGCTGCTGCCGCTGCCGCCGCAGGTCGACCGCTTTGTGCGCCTGCCCGGCACGGCGATCCGCTTCCTGCCGCTCGAGGAGCTGATCCACATCTTCCTGCCCCGCCTGTTCCCTGGCTACGAGGTGATCGAGCGCGGCTTCTTCCGCCTGATCCGCGACAGCGACGTGGAAATCAACGAAGAGGCCGAAGATCTCGTGCTGCTCTACGAGAGCGCGCTGAAACGCCGCCGCCGCGGCGACCTGATCTCGATTGCACTCAACAGCGCCATGCCGGTCGAGCTGCGCGACTTCCTGTTCGACCAGCTCGAGATCGCCGGCCAGACGGTGCACGTCTTCGACCTCGATCTGATGCTCAACATCGGCGACGTGAAGGCCATCATCGTCGAGGATCTGCCGGATCTCAAGTTCGCGCCCTACAACGCGCGCTTTCCCGAGCGCATCCGCGACTTCGGCGGCGATTGCTTCGCCGCCATCCGCGCCAAGGACATCGTCGTCCACCATCCCTACGAAAGCTTCGACGTCGTCGTGCAGTTCCTGCGCCAGGCGGCGCGCGATCCGGCGGTTGTCGCCATCAAGCAGACTCTCTACCGCACCAGCCACGATTCGCCGATCGTGAAGGAATTGATCGCGGCGGCGGAGGCCGGCAAGACCGTCTCGGCGCTGATCGAGCTCAAGGCGCGCTTCGACGAGGAGGCGAACATCCGCTGGGCGCGCGACCTCGAACGCGCCGGCGTGCAGGTGGTCTACGGCTTCATCGATCTGAAGACCCACGCCAAGGTCTCGATGGTGGTACGCCGCGAAGCGCAGTCGATTCGCACCTACGTGCATTTCGGCACCGGCAACTATCACCCGACGACGGCGCGGATCTACACCGATCTGTCGTTCTTCACCTGCGATCCCGCGATGGGCCGCGACGCCGCGCGCCTGTTCAACTACATGACCGGCTATGCCCGTCCCGAGCGGATGGAGAAGGTGGCCTTCGCACCGGTGACCTTGCGATCGACACTCTACGAGCTGATCGACGCCGAGATCGCCCGCGCCAGCGCCGGCAAGCCTGCCGCGATCTGGGCCAAGCTCAACTCGCTGGTCGATCCCCTGCTGATCGATCGTCTCTACGCCGCCTCGAAGGCCGGCGTGCAGATCGACCTGGTGGTGCGCGGCATCTGCTGCCTGCGTCCCGGCGTGCCGGGCTTGAGCGAGCACATTCGGGTCAAGAGCATGATCGGCCGCTTCCTCGAGCATGCGCGCATCGTCTGCTTCGGCAACGGCAAGACTTTGCCGTCGCCCAAGGCCAAGGTCTACATCTCCTCGGCCGACTGGATGCAGCGCAACCTCGACCGCCGCGTCGAGCTGCTCTGCCCGGTCGAGAATCCGACAGTGCACGAACAGGTGCTCGATCAGATCATGGTCGCCAACCTCAAGGACGACGGCCAGAGCTGGATCATGGAGCCCGATGGCTCCTACCGCCGGCCCGTCGAGGGCAAGGAACCCTTCATTGCCCATCATTATTTCATGACCAATCCGTCGCTTTCGGGCCGTGGCAGCGCGCTCAGGCTGAGCGGCGCGGTTCCGAGACTGGTTCTCAGCTCCTGAAGGCAGCGGCCACCAAGCGCCGTCCGCGGCGCCCGGTCACGCCCGAATTGACGCTGCAATCCCGGCCGGTTTCGGCTAGAGGGAGCGCACATGGACGGCGAACGCACCGCAGGCGCCACCTCCTCTCGCGACGCTCTCGAGAAGGGTCGCGTTGGAATCATCGACGTCGGCTCGAACTCGATCCGCCTCGTCGTCTACGAGCGGGCAAGCCGTGCGCCGCTGCCGGTCTTCAACGAGAAGGTATTGTGCGGGCTCGCCCGCGGTCTGGACGCCACCGGCCGGCTGAGCCCGGCCGGTGTCGAGATGGCGCTAGCCAACATCGACCGGTTCTCGGCGCTGGCGCAAAACATGAAAGTTAAGTCGCTCGACCTGCTGGCCACCGCGGCGGTCCGCGATGCCGTCGACGGTCCCGACTTCATGCGCGAACTCGAGCGGCGCCCCGGCATCAAGGCCCATATCGTGAGCGGCCAGGACGAGGCGCGCTTTTCCGGCTTCGGCGTGTTGTGCGGCATGCCCGATGCCTCGGGCGTCATGGGCGACCTGGGCGGCGGCAGCCTGGAACTGGTGGCGCTGGGGCACGCCGGCATCGGCGCCTCGAGCACCCTGCCGGTCGGGCCGCTGCGGCTCATGTCGTCGGGCAAGGGCGATCCGAAGAAAGCCATCATCGACGCCGTTGAAAGCGTGCGCTGGCTGCGCGAGGAAACCGGCAAGACCTTCTACGCCGTGGGCGGCGCCTGGCGTTCCTTCGCGCGGCTTCATATGGAGCAGGCGGGCTATCCGCTGCACATCATCCATCACTACGACATCGCCGCCGACGAGGCGCGCGCCGTGGCGCGGCTGATCGCGGTGCAGAGCGCCAAGTCGCTGGAGAAGATGCCGGGCGTGTCGCGCCGGCGTACCGACACGCTGCCACTTGCCTGCCTGGCGCTCGACCGGCTGCTGGCGGCGCTCAAGCCGCGCAACGTGGTGTTTTCCGCCTTCGGCCTGCGCGAGGGCTTCTACTATTCGCGACTGAGCGAAGACGAGCGGGCGCGCCATCCGCTGATCGCCTTCGCCGAAGAGCAGGGCGCGGGCTGGCGGCGTTTCGATCTCTCGCCGATGGAGATCT
Source organism: Asaia bogorensis (assembly GCA_945889625.1). Lineage (GTDB taxonomy): Bacteria > Pseudomonadota > Alphaproteobacteria > Reyranellales > Reyranellaceae > Reyranella. The sequence continues at coordinate 99,764 of CAMDCE010000003.1, forward strand.
TCGACTGGCTGACGCCGGTCTTCACCGGCGAGAGCGAAGCCGATCGCGTACTGCGCATCGCGGCCTGCCATCTCAGCGACATTTCGTGGAACGACCACCCCGACTATCGCGCCGAGCAGGCCTATATCCGCGTCCTGCACCTGCCGGCGCCAGGCATGAGCCATCGCGAGCGGGCCGTGCTCGCCATGACGCTCACCTATCGCTACAAGAGCGACCCCAAGTCGGCGTCGATCGACACCGCGCTCCGGCTCTCCGACAGCAAGGGCAGGGGCTTCGCGCGCCGTCTCGGCGCCTGCCTCAGGCTGGCCTATAACCTGAGCGGCGGCGCGCCGGGCCTGCTGCCCAAGATCCAGCTCCGCCGCACCGATCGAGATCTGCGTCTGATCGTTCCGACCGAGCTGAAGCGCAGCCTGGGCGACATCACCGCCCGCCGCCTCGAAAGTGCCGCCGAGACCTTCGACCTCAAGTCGGTGATCGTTTCGGCCTAGAGGCGAAGTTCGCTATGCTGGGCGAAGCGGCACCCACGCCTGAACGTGGATGCCGCAAATCGGGAGGAACAAGATCATGAGCGCCCAACCTCATGCGCACGGCAGTACACGCATATTGAGCGAACTGCCGTTGCGGCTTCATCACAATGCCTATGTCTGCGCCGATCAGGAGAGGACGCGGCACTTCTACGAAGACATCATCGGACTACCGCTCCTCGCAACGTGGATCGAAGAAGGCGAGTTCCCGGAGTTTCCCGGCAAGAAGATGTCCTACATTCACACCTTCTATGGGATCGGTGACGGCGGTGCGCTCGCGTTCTTCGAGTTTGCAGATTCCGGGGCGGCCGCTAGATACAGGGCCCGGCAACAGCCAACCTTCGTGCACATCGCTTTGGCGGTGAGCGAAAGGACCCAGGAAGAGATTCGGCGACGCCTTGTCGCAGAGAACGTCCCCGTCCGTGAGCGGGACCATGGCTACTGCAAGTCGATCTATGCCTCGGATCCTGACGGTCTCCTCGTGGAGTTCACTTCCGATCCTCCCGATGTTGACCGGATCAACGTTTGGCAGCGCGACACGGCACACGCGACGCTGAAGCGCTGGGCCGCTGGCGACAGGAAGGTTAACAACAAGATCCGCCCACATCGTTGACGGGCGCGCGGAGTATTTCCAGCTCCGCCGCACCGAGCGCGATCTGCGTCTGATCGTTCCAACCGAACTCAGGCGCAGCCTGGGTGACATCACTGGCCGCCGCCTCGAACGCGCCGCCGAGGCCGTCGAGCTCAAGGTAGTGATCGCGATCACATAGCGCCTGGGCCTGTACCCGAAGCAGTGCCCGGGGGCACAATATTGTTGCGAGTGGGGAGTGGTGGGATTTCGGGACGAATCGCAAATAGTATAGATGCCATCGGAATTCGAGGCGTCCCGACGGGTCGGGACGATTGGGACACCTTGAGAGGACCTAGCTCTGGATCGGGACGGGAATGAGGTTGGCCTGGTCGCCCGAGAGCGCCAGCGCCACCCGGCCCTCGATCAGGTCGACGGCGTCGGCGCCGAACACCTCGCGGCGCCAACCCTGCAGGACATGAACGTCGCGCTTGCCGGCCGCCAGCCGGTCGAGTTCGTCGGCGTTGGCCACCAGGCGCGCGGCGACGCCGGCCTTCTCGGCCTTGAGCCGCAGCAGGGTGCGCAGCAGATCGACGACGGCGCCCGGCGCGCGCAGCTGCTCGGGCGCCTTGTCGCGCGTCGGCAGGTCGGCCTCGGGCAGGCTGCGCGCCCGCTCGACAGCCTCCATCAGCTCGCGGCCCTGCCAGCCTTCGGCGAAGCCGCGGCCGAGGCCGCGCGTGGCGGCGAGATCCTCGATCGTCTTGGGCGCATGGCTGGCGATTTCCAGCAGCTGCTCGTCGCGCAGCAGTCGCTGGCGGGGAATGTCGATGCGCTGCGCCGTGCGCTCGCGCCAAGCCGCGACCTCCTTCAGGATCGCCAGCAGCCGCGGCGAGGCGCCGCGCGGCTTCAGCCGCCGCCACGCCTGCTCGGGATCGGCCCGGTAGGTCGCCGGGTCGTTCAGCACCGCCATTTCCTCGGCGATCCACGGCAGGCGACCGCTCTTTTCGAGCTGGCGCCGCAGTTTCTCGTAGACCACACGCAGGTGCGTGACGTCCGACAGGGCGTAGGTGATCTGACGCTCGCTGAGCGGCCGGCGGCCCCAGTCGGTGAAGCGACTCGACTTGTCGATCTTGGCCTTGGCGAGCTTGGTGGCCAGCGATTCGTAGGAGGCGGCCTCGCCGTGGCCGCACACCATGGCGGCGACCTGGGTGTCGAACAGCGGCTGCGGCACCTGGGTCATGCGCAGGTAGAAGATCTCGAGGTCCTGGCGGGCGGCATGGAAGACTTTCAGGACCTTGGGATTGGCCATCAGCTCGTCGAGAGGCGCCAAGTCGATGCCTTCCGCCAGCGCGTCGATGGCTGCGGCATCTTCCGGGCCCGCCACCTGGGCCAGGCAGAGCTTGGGCCAGTAGGTGCGCTCGCGCATGAATTCGGTGTCGACGGCGACGAATTCGGTCCCGGCCAGAGACTTGCAGAACGCGGCCAATTCGTCCGTCTTGGTGATGAGCTTCATTGGCGGCGATCTATAGCGGGCGGGGCCGTTCCCGGCAAAGGTGGCGCGACCAAAGGGGCCATTACCTTGACTTGGCGGCGCAATCCGTGCCTTTTGCCGGGCCATCAAAACCCGGACAATGCGTAATGTCTTCCGTCTACCGAACCCATTCGTGCGGCCAGTTACGGCCGGAACATGTCGACCAGCAGGCCCGCCTTTCCGGCTGGGTCCAGCGCAAACGCGACCACGGCAACCTGCTGTTCATCGACCTGCGCGATCACTATGGCGTGACCCAGGTGGTGGTCGACGTCTCGAGCCCGGTCTTCAAGACCGCTGAGTCGGTGCGTAACGAGAGCGTCATCACGGTGAGCGGCAAGGTGGTGGCACGCGATCCCGCCACCGTGAACCCGCGCCTGGCGACCGGCGCGGTCGAACTCGACGCGGCCGAAATGACCGTGCAGTCGATGGCCGATCCACTGCCGATCCCGGTCTACATGGAGAACGACACGACGCCGGAGGAGTTGCGGCTGAAATACCGCTTCCTCGACCTGCGCAAGGACAAGCTGCACAAGAACATCGTGCTGCGCAGCCAGGTCATCGCCAGCTTGCGCCGGCGCATGATCGAGCAGGGCTTCATGGAGTTCCAGACGCCGATCCTGACGGCCGACAGTCCCGAAGGCGCGCGCTCCTACCTGGTGCCGAGCCGCCTGCATCCCGGCAAGTTCTACGCCCTGCCGCAGGCGCCGCAGATGTTCAAGCAGCTCCTGATGGTGTCGGGCTTCGACCGCTACTTCCAGATCGCGCCCTGTTTCCGCGACGAGGACGCCCGTGCCGACCGTGCGCCGGGCGAGTTCTACCAGCTCGACTTCGAGATGAGCTTCGTGACCCAGGAGGACGTGTTCGCCGCCATCGAGCCGGTGCTGGGCGGCGTGTTCAAGGAATTCGCCGCCTTCGGCCGCGACAGCCCGCGCAAGGTCACGGCCTTCCCGTTCCCGCGCATTCCCTACGCCGAGGCGCTGCTCAGCTACGGCACGGACAAGCCCGACCTGCGCAATCCGCTTCGGATCGTCGAGGCGGGCGAGGTCTTCGCCGGCTCCGACTTCAAGGTGTTCGCGGGCATCGTGGCGTCGGGCGGCGTGGTGCGCGCCATCCGCGCGCCCAAGGCCGGCGGCCAGCCGCGCAGCTTCTTCGACAAGCTCAATAGCTGGGCGCAGTCCGAGAGCAAGCCGGGGCTGGGCTACATCGTGCTCGAAGGCGGCGCGGGGAAGGGGCCGATCGCCAAGTTCGTCGCCGAGGAGCGGCTGGCCAAGCTCAAGGCGCTGACCGGTGCGGTGGATGGCGACGCGGTGTTCTTTGTCGCCGACAAGGCCGAGGCGGCATGGAAGTTTGCCGGCCTGGTGCGCACGCGGGTTAGCCAGGAGATGGGTTTGGTTGCCGAGGGCGAGTTCGCTTTCTGCTGGATCGTCGACTTCCCGATGTTCGAGTACGACGACAAGGCCAAGAAGATCGACTTCAGCCACAACCCCTTCTCGATGCCGCAAGGCGGGCTGGAGGCGCTGGAGACGCAGGACCCGCTGACCATCAAGGCCTGGCAGTACGACATCGTGTGCAACGGCATCGAGCTCTGCTCGGGCGCAATCCGCAACCACAAGCCCGACATCATGTACAAGGCCTTCGGGATCGCTGGTTACAGCCGCGAGGAAGTCGAGGCGCGCTTCGGCGGCATGCTGAACGCCTTCAAGTTCGGCGCGCCGCCACACGGCGGGGCCGCGCCCGGCGTCGACCGCATCGTCATGCTGCTGGCCGACGAGCCCAACATCCGCGAGGTCATCACCTTTCCGATGAACCAGCAGGCCGTCGACCTGATGATGGATGCGCCGACCGAGGTGCTGCCCGAGAAGCTGCGCGAGTTGCACATCGCATTGCGGCTGCCGCCGCCCAAGAAGGACTAGGGATGGTGGTTTTCGTGCGAATTGACTGAATCTATAAGATCTAGTATATTCAATGGGTTATTTTAATTTCATAAAGAAAACTATGAGCTCTCCCCGGCTCTCCGCTCTGCTGCTGTCTCTGGTTCTCGGCGCCTCGTTGCTGGCTGCTGGCTGCGCTGCGCCGGTCGCCGTGGCGGTGGCAAGCTACGGCGCCGACGGCGCCCTGCTGGTGGGCACCGGCAAGACCTCGGGCGATCACATGGCGTCGATGGTGTCCAAGAAGGACTGTGCCCTGTGGCGCATCCTCCGCGGCCGCAAGATCTGCAATGACCGCGACGGCGAGCGCGATCCCTACGACGTGAACTACAGTGAGCCCTACCGCTCGGTGAGCGAGGATGGCGTGCAGTACGGCCCGCCGTTGCGCGCTGCGCCGGATGCCCCGGCTGCGAGCTGGGATGCGGCCGTCTACAAGACTGCACCCAGCCAGCCGGCGCCGGTGGCCCCGGCCGAGCCAGTGACCGCCGTTGCCGATGCCGCGCCGGCTCCCGAACCCGTGATCGCCGCGCCGGCCGCGCCCAAGCCCAAGAAGACGAAGGGCCGCTCGGTCAAGAAGCCTTCACGAGGTCCGGCGGCGCCTGCCCCTTGAGCAGGAAAGCCTCGAGATTGTCGAGCGCCTTGAAGCCCATCGCGTTGCGCGTTTCCGTCGTTGCCGAGCCCATGTGAGGCAGCAGGAAGGCGTTCTCCAGCCCGTAGTAGCCCTGGTGGATCTTGGGCTCGCCGTCGAACACGTCGATTCCCGCAGCGGCGATCTGCCCGCTCTTCAGGGCCGCGATCAACGCCTCGTCGTCGACCACGCCGCCGCGCGCCGTATTGACCACGACTGCGCCCTTGGGCAGCTTGCCGAGGCGCTCGGCGTTGACCCACTTGCGGGTGGCCGGCGTCATCGGCGCGTTGATCGACAGGAAATCGCAGTGCGCCAGCATGTCGTCGGCGTTGGCGTGGAAGATCGCGCCCCTTTCGTGGTCGGGCGCCAAGCGGCTGCGGTTGCTGTAGTGAATCTGCATGCGAAAGGCGCGCGCCCGCTCGGCGACGGCCTGACCGATCCGCCCCATGCCGAGAATGCCCAGCCGCTTGCCGGTGACATGCACCCCCATGAGCTGCGTCGGCGTCCAGCCGACCCAGTTGTGGGTCCTGAGCATGGTGGTGCCCTCATGGGCGCGCCGCGCTGCGCCGAGCAGGCAGAGCAGGGTGATGTCGGCCGTGGCATCCGTCAGGACGTCCGGCGTGTTGCTGACCATGATATTGCGCTTGGCAGCCGCGCCGACATCGACATGCTCATAGCCGACCGAAAACGTGGCGATCATGCGGATCGACGCCGGCAGGCCGGCCATGGTCTCGGCGTTGAGGGGATCGCCGGCGGCGCACATGATGCCGTCGCAGCCCTCCGTCGCCTTGATCAGCGCCGGACCGTCGTAAAGCCGGTCTTCGAGGTTGAGCACGGCATCGAAACTGGCAGCCAGGCGGGCTTCGACGGCGGGCGGAAAGTGCCGGGTCGCCAGGACACGAGGTTTGCGCTTCGTCATAGTCGTTACTCTCCCTGTGCAGCCCTGCCGCAGGCGAACATTCTGGAAATCGCCGCGCATGGATATTACGCTTAGGCGCCCGGCTACAAGGCCTAGCCCCCTGTCATTGTCCGTTGACCACGCATAGTTTTCGCCGTTCTCGCGTCCAAACTGCGGTCCCATTCGCCGCCGTCTGCGCCATCCTCTTGCTGGTCCTGTGGATAAGCAGGGTCGCCGAGGCTCAGCAGCAGCCCGAAGTCGTCCTGGTGCCGCATCGGGCAACATATGACATGAAACTATCGGTGGCCCGCGCCAACAGCGGCATCGTCGAGGTGAGCGGCCGCATGGTCCTGGAAACCGTCGATTCCTGCGATGGCTGGGAGGTCAAGCAGCGCATCAAGCTCGCCTTCCTGCGCAATGACGGCGAGGAATTCGAGACCGATTCCAATTTCTCGAGCTACGAGTCCAAGGACGGTCTGGAGCTGCGCTTCAGCGTGCGCAACGCCCAGAACGACGAGGTCGACGAAGAACTGCGCGGCCAGGCCGATCTCGAAGCACCGGGCGGCAAAGGGCGGGCGAGCTTCAGCCTGCCGGAGGTGCGCAGCTTCGAGCTGCCGGTGGGCACCCTGTTTCCCACCACTCACCTCGCGTTGGTCATCAGGCATGCCCGCGAAGGTGACAAATCCGTGTCCTACAAGGTGTTCGACGGCGCCCGCCTTGACGGCGCGTTCCAGGTGAACGCGGTGATAGGTCGCCCGCCACGGCCCACCGCCGGCGCGCCGCCGATGCGGGGCGACCTCAGTTTGTTGCGCAACCAGCCGGCTTGGGGCGTCCGATTCGCCTTCTTCGCCAATGGCGATCAGGGCGCCCAGCCCGAATACGAGCTGGCGCTCGATCTGCTGGCCAACGGCATCGCCCGCTCGATGCTGCTCGACTATGGTGATTTCGCCGTCGACGCCCGTCTCATCCAACTGCAAGCCCTGCCGAGGCCGAAATGCTGACCAGCCGTGTCCTCCCGCTCGCTGTGCTCACCGCTTCGATCGCCGTCCCGGCGATGGCGCAGGACTTTCAGCCACATCGAGCGGCCTATTCGGTCGCCATGCTGAGCCATGGCAAGCCGAGCGGCGGCACGCCCGGCACCTACGCCTACGAGCTGCGGCTGACCTGCGAGGGCTATGTCGTGAACCAGCGCATGCGCCTGGAGGTCGGGGCCGGACGCGCCGCGATCGTGAGCGAACAGCAGTCGCAGATGACCGAAAGCCGCGACGGCAAGAAGCTGCATTTCGAGCACCGCAACATCGCCAATGGGCGGCAGACCAGCCTGGTGAAGGGCGATGCGACGCTCGACAACGACGGCCGCGGCCAGTCGCGCTTCGCCGAGCCGGAGGGCCAGTCCGTGGCCTTGCCGGCCGGCACGATGTTTCCCATGGCGATCTCGCGCGCCACCCTGCAGCACGCCAAGGCGGGCGACGGCGGCTTCGACACCCTGTTCTTCTTCGGCGAGAAGGTGAAGGCGCCGCAGGCGGTCAATATCCTGATCCCCAAGGTGCCCAAGCGGCTGGCCGATCTGGCGATCCCCGACGGCGCCGATGCTCTCGTCCAGGGTCGCTCGCGGATCTACTACCGCGGCGGCTTCTTCGATTCGGGCGCCAGGGGCCAGGGCGAGCAGGCGGCCTTCGAGATGAGCAGCCTCACGCTCGACAACGGCATCGAACTCTACGGCACCCACGAAGAGGGCGAGAGCGGCATCGAATACCGCATCACGCGCCTCGAGCCGCTGCCCCGGCCGAATTGCAACTAAGGCGCGATGACCTTCAGTTGACTCACGCGTCGGCCCAGCACGGGCGCCGCTTCGCTGCGAGAGCTGGGCCGACGCGAAATGCCAAAGTCATCACGCTCTAGCGCGTCGCACGAGATTGCTTCGTTTGCCCGCGCTTTACCGGCGCGGGATCGAGATGACCCAGCGGTAGCGGCGCGCCGGCCTTCAGAGTCTGGATGGCGATGTTGCTGCGGATTTCGCGGACGATCGGCAGGGCGAGCAGCTTGCCCACGAGGAACCGCTGGTAGTGCTCGAGATCGGGCACGACGATCTCCAGGAGACAGTCGGCATCGCCGGCAACAAGGTGACAGGCAACGACCTCGGGCATGGCGACGGCAGCGCGTTCGAACGCCATGGCGCGATTGTTGGCATGACCCTCGATCTTGACGCCGACGAAGACCGAAAAGCCCAGACCGACGCTGGCGCGCCGCAGGACGGCGCGATATAGCCCTCGCGCTCCAGCCGCTTGACGCGGCGCAGGCAGGGCGATGGCGACAGGCCGACTTGGTCGGCAAGGTCGACGTTGCTCAGCCGGCCGTTGGCCTGCAGCGTCGCGATGATGCGGCGGTCGATGGGATCGAGATCGGCGATTGGCATGAATGGGTACTCGGAGTCGTTGCGGAAGCCGAATATTGCTGTAGGCCTCTCCATGACAGCACATTTCGCAAGGACACGCCCCGCATCCGTCCGCCATGTTCTGCGCCCGAAGCAGCGCAAACGAGGACGTCATGACCGATCAGACCAACCAACTGGTGCAGGCCGTACTGCGGTACTTCGACCTCATGTACGACTCAGACGTGTCGCGCTTCGATCTCGTCTTCTGTCCGACCGCACATCTGCACGGCCTGCGCGACGGCAAGCTGCGGGTGCTGCCGGCGCCGGCCTACAAGGAGGCTCTCGCCGGTGCGCCATCGCCCAAGGCACTTAACGCTCCTCGGCAGGAAGAAGTTCTTCTGATGGATGTCACCTCAGCCGACCAGGCACTGGTCAAGGTGAGGGTGAGGATCAACGCGCTCGTCTATGTTGACTATCTCAGTTACCACCGCATCGATGGCGCTTGGCGCGTCACCTCGAAGGCCTTCCATGTCGAGAGCAATTCGGCAGCCTAGTCCGGCCACAGCCATGCCGCGCCGCGCACGCCGCTCGAGTCGCCGTGGCGCGGCGGTAGCAGCTTGGTGACGATGTATTCCGGCTCGGAGAAGATGGAGCCGTTCTTCCATAGTTCGGGCACGCGGCCGTAGAGCTGGGTCATGCGCGACAGACCGCCGCCCAACACGATGGCATCGGGGTCGAGGATATTGACCACGACTGCCAGCGAACGCGCGAGCCGGTCGCAGTAGATTTCCATGTGCGCGGCCGCTTCGGTATCGCCGCCGAGTGCCGCCTCGGCGATCTCGGTGGCCCGGAGCTCGCGGCCGGTGTGGCGGGCGAACTCGAGCTGGAATCGCGGTCCGCTCAACCATGTTTCGATGCAGCCCATGCGCCCGCAATAGCAGCGCGGGCCCGGCCGCTCGCTGTCGCCCGGGGCGGGCAGGGGATTGTGCCCCCACTCGCCGGCGATCGCCTGTGCGCCGGTGAGTAGTTTGCCGTCGATCACCACGCCGCCGCCCACGCCGGTACCCAGAATGACGCCGAAGACGATGCCGTCGCCCGCCGCCGCGCCGTCAGTCGCCTCGGAAACCGCAAAGCAGTTGGCGTCGTTGGCCAGCCGCACCTCGCGGCCCAGGGCCTGTTCGAGGTCGCGCTTTAACGGTTGACCATTCAGCCGCGTCGAGTTGGCGTTCTTGATCAGGCCGGTGGCCGGCGAGACCGCGCCGGGATGGGCGACGCCCACCGTGCATTGGCCGCCCGCGCGGCGTTCCAGTTCGGCAACGAGGTCCACGATCGCCCGGAGGTCGTCTTCATACGACGTATCCGGCGTCGGCACGCGCAGGCGCGCTTTCTCCGTGCCGCCTCGGTCGAGCACGAGGCCCTCGATTTTCGTGCCGCCGAGATCGATGCCGATCCGCATGGCCTAGTTCGCGACGGCGGGCAGGAACTTGAACGGTTCGGCATCCTTGAATTGATCGGCCACCTCGCCGGAAAAGACTTCGCCGTTCTGGATGGTGAGTTTTCTGACCGGGGCGCCGGGCTTGAGGTTGAGCTTGCCGAGCGACACCCAGAACGTATTGGGGCGGGTCGCCGAGTCGAAGTAGTAGACCAGGTTCTTGTGGTCCGACACCGTCCGCCAGATCGTCGACGAGATGTTCGGAAAGCCCGGCGTCGTCATGCCAAGTGGCGCGCTGACGACACGCTGGACGCTCAGCACGCTGGCTATCGCCTGATGGATGTAGGAATGGTCGGGAACGCCTTTGATGTAGCTCTTGTCGAGCTGCTTGGGGATGGCGTCGAGAAAGTACGAGGCGCGTGCGAAGCGGTCGGCCGGGCTGATTGTGCCGGGCAGGAACACCATGCCGCCGATGGCCTTCCAGTATTCATTGAGCGCGAGCTGCTGGTCGTAGACTGGCGAGTTCGTCATCACGGTGTATTGCTTGCCGTGGTGGATGACGAGCTTGCCGGCGATGTATTCGAAAATCGCCGAATCGCCTGACGAGTCCGAGATCGACAGATGCAGCGCAGCCGCCGAGCCTTCCGGCAAGGTCGGCGCCAGCATGTGGAACGGCTCCTTCCTTAGCGCCTCGACGGCTTCGGCGACCGTGGCATAGTTGTCGAGCACGAACTGCGGCCAGGCAACGATGGAGAGGAACGGGCGGCCGCCGTCCGGCTTTCCGTAGTCGGATTCCGCGAGATAGAGCAGGTTGGCGACCAGTCCCTTCTCGTTCAGGCCGTCCGTGCTGCCGCCGTCGTAGCCCGAGACCACGACGCTGCCGTACTTCGAGGTCCATTGAATGGACTTGGGGCCGGCCGCGCCGTTGCGCTTGAGGCCGGCCGGGAACACCCAGAGGTTGGACGCCATGTCCTCGCTCCAGTCCATATTGCGCCCGGTGATCACGGTGCTGTCGGCGCCGATATAGAGCGTGCGCGTGCAGGCGATCGCCGTGCCGACCGCGGGAGCGGCGAGAAGGGCGGCAAGAAGGGCAAGTGCCAGGAACTTCATGCGTCTATCCTCCAGATCGGCTGGGCGATACGCTTCCGTCGTGGACGGGCGTGATCATACCAAGTCGGAGAATGGGGCACAGGGGCCGTGGCGCAAGCGCCCGTCGACCATTCTCTGGGTCCTGTCGATGGGCCAGCTCATCTCGTGGGGCCTCGTCTACTACACGTTTCCGCTGTTCGTCGTGCCGATGCAGAAGGAACTTGGCTGGTCGCGCAACGAGTTGTTCGGCGCGCTGTCGGCCGGACTGCTGGTGGCGGGCCTGTGCTCGATCCCGGTGGGCGCCTGGATCGATCGCGGCCATGGCCGCAAGCTGATGACGGCCGGCTCGGTCGTCGCGGCAGGACTGTTCGTCGTGTGGTCCCAGGTCGAGTCGCTGCCGGTGTTCTACGCGCTGTGGCTCGGCATCGGTGCCTGTCAGTCGGTGATCCTCTACGAGCCCGCCTTCGCGGTGATCACCCGGGTCTACGGTCCCCGCTTCCGGCAGGCGATCCTGCTGATGACCTTCCTCGGCGGTCTCGCCAGTACCTTCGGCATTCCCTTTGCGCAGCTCCTGATCGAGCGTATCGGTTGGCGGCCAACGCTCCTGGTGATCGGGGCCATCAATCTCGGTGTCGCCTTCTTCGTCCACTGGCTGTTCGTGCCGGGGCCGATGGAAGCGCCAGTGCCGATCGCCCAGGCCAAGCCCGTGACGGCGGGCACCACCAGGAAGAGCCCGCTCGCCGCCGCGGTACGCGTGCCGGCCTTCTGGGGCCTGATGGTGGCCTTCGCCGGCTATGGTCTGGCCTTCTCGGCCATGAGTTTCCATCTGATCCCGCTGCTGGTCGATCGCGGCGTCGAGATCGCCGTGGTGATGGCTATCGTCGCTCTGATCGGACCAATGCAGGTGGTCGGTCGCGTGCTGTTGATGGTGGGCCAGCACCACATCACTACCATCCAGCTCGGCGCGCTAATCTATTTCGCCTTCCCGGTCTCGATGGCGATGCTGGCGCTCGGCATCAGCGACGTCTACGGCCTGATCCTGTTTGCCGTGATCTACGGCGTCGCCAACGGCCTGGTTACCATCCTGCGCGGCAGTTCGGTGCCGGAGTTCATCGGACCGGAAGGCTACGGCGTGGTCTCTGGCGCGCTCACCATGCCGACCAATGTCATGCGCGCTGTGGGGCCGCTGGCCGCCGCCTTCGCCTGGAGCGCCTTCGGCGGCTATACGACGGTGCTGTGGGGGCTGGCCGGGATCATGCTGGTCGCGGCCTGCGGCTTCGCCGCTGCGGCAATTTTGTCGAGGAAAACGTCGCCTTGGCCGAGCCCCTGATGGTGGCTCACGGTGGAAGCAGCTACTATTGGGCGCTTTTCGTCAAGGTGTGGTAAGGCGTTGAAATCAAAAGAGAAAAAGGGCCAATTGGGGTGGCCGCATCTGGGCCCGTCTGGCGATGGCTCTCGTTGCCTTCACCTGCGTCGAGCCAACACTCGCCTTGGCGCAGGACGCGGCATGGCTGCTCAATCCCGGAAGCAATGTCTTCGACACCGCCGCCAACTGGTCGCCCGCGACGGTGCCGACGGGCACGGCAATCTTCGGCGCGTCGAACACCACCGGCATCACGATCAACAGTGGTTCGGTCAACGCGCTCCAGTTCAACGCCGGCGGGTCCGTCTACACTTTCACCTACACCTCGCTCGACCTGGGCGGTCTCGGCATCGTCAACAACTCCGTGAATCGGCCGACATTCACCGATGGTGGTTCGAGTGCCCTGGACTTCTTCAATTCGTCCTCGGCCGGTAACGCCATCTTCAACAACGGATCCAACATTGGCTTCAACGACACAAGCAGCGCGGGCAACGCCACCATCAGCAACGGGGCCGGTGCCGACCTGACGTTCGACGACAACAGTACGGCAGGAAATGCGACGATCACGAACTCTGGCGGCGGCACGATGTGCTTCTGCACCAACGCGACGGCCGGCAATGCCACCATCACCAATACCGGCTCTGGCACGTCTCTCACCTTCTTCTCCAATGCCACCGCCGGTACGTCGCGCATCTCCAATCTGGTGGGAGCAACGATCACCTTCGAGGATTCGAGTACGGCCGGCAATTCGACGGTCACCAACTCCGCGACGCTTGCCTTTCAGGACAGCGCGACTGCCGGCAGCGCCACCATCACCACAAACAACGGCGCAACCACCCAGTTTGCCGACACCGCTTCCGGCGGCACGGCGCGCTTCATCACCAATGCCGGTGGCACCTTCAACATCTCCGGTCTCACGTCTGGCGGCACGACGGCGGGCTCGATCGAGGGCGCCGGCAGCTACAACCTTGGTGCCAACGTGCTCACGGTCGGCAGCAACAACCTGTCGACCGAGGTAAGCGGCGTGATTTCCGGTACTGGCGGCTCGCTGGCCAAGGCCGGCACCGGCACGCTGACGCTCTCGGGTGCCAACACCTATACCGGCGGCACGACGGTCAATGCCGGCCGTCTGGCGGTCAACGGCAGCTTGGCGAGCGGCGTCACGGTGGGTGCGAGCGGCAATCTCGGCGGAAGCGGCACGATCACAGGCAATGTCGTGAACAGCGGTACGCTCTCACCCGGCAATTCGATCGGCACGCTCACCGTCACCGGCAACTACACTCAGAACACCGGCAGTACCTATCAGGTCGAGGTCAATCCGGCGGGACAGAGCGACCGCATCAACATCAGCGGCATCGCCACGATCAACGGCGGCACGGTCAATGTCGTGGCAGGCGGCGGCGTCTACGGGCGCAACACGACCTACACCATCCTGAACGCCACGGGTGGCCGTACCGGGACCTATTCGGGCGTGAGCAGCAACTTCGCCTTCCTGACGCCGACGCTCTCCTACGACGCCCAGAACGTCTTCCTCAACCTGATTCTGGCCGACGGCGCTTTCGTGGCAGGCGCGCAGACGGGCAACCAGCGCGCGGTCGGCGCAGTGCTCGACCGCGTCGCCGCGACGGCAACCGGCGACTTCTCCAACGTGATCAACGCTCTGGCCAGCCTCAGCACGGCGCAGGCGCCGGCGGCGCTCGACGCGATCGGCGGCCAGGCCTATTCCGGCTTCAGCACTGCCAACCTGGCCGGCGGTCAGCAGTTCATGAACGCCGTCGGCCAGCAGATGGGCTTCCTGCACGGCGGCAGCAGCGGCGGCAGCGGCCGCGTGGCGCTGGCCGAAGCCTGCGATGTCTCTGACGGTGCCTGCGACGGCGAAGCGGCGCACCGCTGGGGCGCCTGGCTGGCCGCGATCGGCGGCACCGGCAGCGTGATCGGCCGCAACGGCGCGGGCACGCTCACCTACAATCTCGGCGGCACGGCGGCCGGTGCCGACTATCGCTTCGATCCGAATTTCTTGGCGGGCGTCAGCATTGGCTTCAGCACGGGCACCCAATGGGTGAACGGCCTCGACGGCCGTGCGACCACCGACAGTTACAACGTCTCGCTCTACAGCAGCTTCACCGAAGGCGCGATCTACCTCGATGCGCTGGCGGGCTACGGTTTCAGCGACAACCGCATGACGCGGAACATCAACATTCCCGGCCTGACGCCGCGCGTTGCGCAGGGGCGCGCCGGCGCCAACCAGTTCTTCGGCCAGGCCGAGGGTGGCTACAAGGTCGCGATCTACGCGCCGGCCGAAGCGTCGCTGACGCCGTTCGCGCGCATGCAGGCAGCGACTGCCACGCAGGCGGCGTTCAGCGAGAGCGGTGCGGACTCGCTCAACCTCAACGTGGCGCAGCAGACGACCAACTCGCTGCGCAGCATCCTCGGGGCCGACCTTGCCGGCGCCATTGACCTCGGTTGGCGCGAAAAGCTGGCGCTGAAATTCCGGTTGGGCTGGGCGCATGAGTATGCCGACGTGTCGCGACCGATGACGGCCTCCTTTGCCGGTGCGCCCGGCCTCGGCTTCACGGTGATCGGCGCCGAGCCGCAACGCGATAGAGCCATCGTCGGGCTGGCCGCCAACACTGCCATCGCCGAGGCGACGGCGGTCTATCTCCGCTACGACGGCGAGGTGGGTCAAGGCAGCGACAACCACGTCTTCAGCGCGGGCCTGCGCATGACGTGGTAGATTGGCCTTCGCCGACGTGCCGGGCTGGCGCCAGTATGACTTCCCCGAGCTGCGCAAGCGCAGCTGACGCGCAACCCAGGATGAGCGTGTCATCCCGAGCGAAGCGAAGGATCTCACCGATCGATCATCTAGTGCGCGGCTGGCGTGAGGTCCTTCGCTTCGCTCAGGACGACATCCACTACTCAGCCGCCATTTTCACCGCCTTGGGCTTGAGGTGCTGCACCTTGGGCATGACCTCCTTGGACAGCAGTTCGAGCGAATGTCGCCAGGCCTTGGGGTTCTCGAGGTAGTCGAAGCCGAACACCAGTAGCTGCCCGAATCCGCCGACCTCGTGATAGATCTTTTCGATCTTCTCGATGACGGTCCTGGGCGAGCCGACGATCCAGTTGTGCCGGGCGCAGTATTCCGGCGTGACGTCGGAGTCGGCCACATTCTGTTCGTGTTTGAGGTACTCGAAGAAGCCGAACTGGGAGAGCAGCGGCAAGAAGTACTCCCGCATCATGCGGCCCATATGCGAGCCGACCGAGAGCCGCATCGCCTCCTCGTCGGTGTCGGCGACAAAGACCTCGCGCACCATGCGCCACTGGCCGCGATCGGGCGTGCGGCCCGCCTTGGCGGCGCCTATTTCGACCGCCTCCCAGTGGCTGGCGACATAGGCCGGGTTGAGGTTGAGGCTCATTGGCAGGTAGCCCTTTTCGCCGGCGAGCTTCAGCGTGTCGGAGCCCTTGCTGAGGCCGGCGACGCCGATCGGCGGGTGCGGGCTTTGCAGCGGCCTGATGTGGGGTTTCAGGAACCCGAACATCGTGTCGGGCTTGGTGACGTGCCAGAACTTGCCCTTGTGGTCGAACGGCTCGGTCGAGCTCCACAGCTTCAGGATGATCTCCAGCGCCTCGCGAGTCATCTCGCGGTTGACGCCCGACATGCCGTCGATATTGAACATCGCCCAGTCGCTCGGCAGGCCTGACGCGGCGATGCCGAAATTGAGTCGTCCTCCCGAGATGTGGTCGAGCATGGCGACCCGGTTGGCGAGTTCGGCAGGATGGTGATAGGGCAGCAGGAAGCCACCCGGGCCCAGGCGGATGCTCTTGGTCTGCATCAGGGCCTGTGCCACCAGCAGGTCGGGCGAGGGATGTGGCTCCCACGGCGCCGTGTGGTGCTCGCCGATCCAGCATTCGGTGAAGCCCAGCTCGTCGAGCCAGCGAATGACCTGAAGGTCCCATTCGTGCCCGTCCTTGAGGGGACGCTCGGGTGGATGCGACGGCATGGTGAAATATCCGAACTGCATCGTTTCCTCCTGGGTTTCTGGCTGAACTCGACTACCAATGGCAGGCGGGCGCAAGGGAGTGAAAACGCATGGCTGCCGAAGCGCCGAATGGCATCACAGCCGTCCGGCCCTTACCGCATTCGCCAACATCATCCGGATGCCCTGTCGATGGAAGGGCAGGATGGTGAACAGATACGCCCTGCCGAGGAGATTGTGCAGCCTCACCACGGTGGTCAGCGCGACCCGGTTCGCGCCGTCCTGGATCAACATCCGTACTGACACGCGGAAGTCGAGATGTTTGTCGTCGCCGCCTGTCACGATCTCCGTATCGTTCTGCCCGAACAGTCTGAAGCGCGCGATCTTCTCGCCGACCGCGTAGGCCGGATTGATCTCGAGGGGCTTGCGGTCGGCTGCCCTGGAAGGCCGCAGCCCGAACGGCGCCACGATCCGGTCCCGCAGGATCAGAAGTTCAGTGAACCCACGTGGCGGATGGGCGAAGAGGGCGAGGTAGATCTCGTGCATGACGTGGCCGCGGCGCTGCAACGGCGCCTCGTAGGAATCCCAGTAGTAGAAGCTGGCGAGATCACCTAGGAACGCGCTGGCGGGTGGTGTGCTGCGTCGGGTGACCTTCATGGCGGAACTCGACTACCATCCCAGCGTTAGGGCAAGAGGTCCTGGAAGCGGGGAGGATAAGAGCCATGCGCGGTCTGATGCATCACCTTGACCTCACGGTGCAGGATGTCGGCCGCTCGGCGCCGTTCTACGAGGCGGTGCTGGGCTTTCTCGGCTACCGGCGCGTGCGCGACGACGCGACCGGTCTCGACTGGGATCTCGCGCTGCCGCATGGGCTTTGCGGGATCGGCATCAAGCCGGCGCGTCGCGAGCGGGCGCACGACCGCTATACCAGCGGCCTGCATCACTTCGCCTGGAACGCCGACAGCCGGGCGGACGTCGATGGTCTCTACGCCGTGTTGCTTGGGATCGACGCCACGATCCTCGACCCGCCGGCCGAATATCCGCACTACGGTGCCGGCTATTACGCCGTGTTCTTTGCCGATCCTGACGGGCTGAAATTCGAGCTGGTGCACTACACGGGCGGTACGTGGCAATCGAAGCCGTTCCACGAAGGAGGAACGGCTTGGAACGATCTAAAGAGCGCGCCCCCTAACCGAGCTGGATCCAGGTCGTCTTGATCTGGGTGAACTTGTCGAAGGCGTGCAGGGACTTGTCCCGACCGTTGCCCGACTGCTTGTAGCCGCCGAACGGCGTGGTGATGTCGCCGCCGTCGTAGGTGTTGACCCACACCGAGCCAGCGCGCAGGCCCTTGGCAAACTTGAAGGCCTTGTTGATGTCGGCGGTGAAGACCGCCGACGCCAGGCCATAGATCGTGTCGTTGGCCACGGCGAGCGCCTGCTCGGCATCCTTGACCGGGATGACCGACAGGACCGGCCCGAAGATCTCCTCCTGGGCGATCTTCATCTTGTTGTCGACGCCGTCGAACACCGTGGGCTCGATGAACGAGCCGGCATTGTCGACATGGACCTGCTTGCCGCCCATGCGGAGCTTGGCGCCTTCCTTCTGGCCGGCGTCGATGTAACCCATGACGCGCTTGGTCTGGGTCTCGTCGACCATGGCGCCCATCTGGGTTTTGGGGTCGAGCGGGTCGCCCGGCATCATCTTCTGGCCGATCGCCATCACCTTCTCGAGGAAGGCGTCCTTGATCTTGTCTTCGACGATCAGGCGGGAGCCCGCGGTGCAGACCTCGCCCTGGTTGAACCAGATGCCGAAGGCGGTGCGGCGCGCGGCGATGTCGAGGTTGGGTGCGTCGGCCAGCACGATGTTGGGCGACTTGCCGCCGCACTCCAGCCAGACCTGCTTCATGTTGGATTCGCCGGAGTAGCGCAGGAAATACTTGCCGACCTCGGTCGAGCCGGTGAAGGCCAGCACGTCGACATCCATGTGGCGGCCGAGCGCCTGGCCCGCGGTCTCGCCGAAGCCCGGCAGGACGTTGAACACGCCTTCGGGGATGCCGGCTTCGGCGGCCAGCTCGGCCACGCGAATGGCGGTGAGCGGCGACTGCTCGGCGGGCTTCAGGATCACCGAATTGCCGGCGGCCAGCGCCGGCGAGATCTTCCAGCAGGCCATCAGCAGCGGAAAGTTCCACGGCACGACGCAGGCCACCACGCCCGACGGCTCGCGGGTGATCATGGCCACGACATTGCCCGGGGTGGGGGCGATTTCGTCGTAGATCTTGTCGATCGCCTCGCCGAACCACTGCACGGTGTTGGCCGAGCCCGGGATGTCGACCGTGGTCGAAAACGCGATCGGCTTGCCCATGTCGAGCGTCTCGAGCAGCGCCAGCTCCTCGCGGTTCTTCATCATCAGCTCGGCCAGCTTCAGCATGATGCGCTTGCGGTTGGCCGGCGGCATGTTGGCCCAGGTGCCCTTCTCGAAGGCGGCGCGCGCGGCCTTCACGGCGGCGTCGACGTCGGCGGTGTCGCAGGCCGCGACCTTGGTCAGGACCTGCCCTGTGGCCGGGTTGATGCAGTCGAAGGTCTTGCCCGAGACGGAGGGGGCGAACTTGCCGCCGATGAAGGCCTGGTTGCGGTAGCTGAGACCGCCGACGCGGCCCTTCCACTCGTCGCGCGAGAGCTGGGCGCTCATGTTCATTTCCTCCTGTTGGTGGGATTGCAGCGAGCCTAACCCACGAAAAAGCCGCCCGAAAGGGCGGCTTTCCGTCGGCGATAGGCGGATCGCTATTTGATCTTGGATTCCTTGAAGACGACATGCTTGCGCGCGACTGGGTCGTACTTCTTGAGCTCGAGCTTCTCAGTCTTGGTGCGCGGATTCTTCTTGGTCACGTAAAAGAAACCGGTGTCGGCGCTGGAAATCATCTTGATCAGGATCGAGGTCGGCTTGGCCATGGTCTTGTCCTTATGCCCAAAGGGGCGAACTCCTCAAGAGGCCGGCAAATTAGTCGGGGGCGCTGCAGTGTCAAGCACCCCTGCGGGGCAATTTAGCGGCGCGCCGCTGCGCTGCGCACAATGGGGCCGTGCCCAACCGGGCGGACATGCTAGGGGCGCTGAGCCTGCTCGATCGAGCCCGATCGCACGGCATGGGCATAAAGCGTAGGGTCGCGCAACAGCCGGCCGGCGATGTCGACGTCGCGCTCCGGCGAATCCTCGCCCGGCGGGCAGATCTTGCGCAGGTCCGTCACCTCGGCCGCGGTGGGATTTCGCCCGGCGTGCCAGCGCACGAGCGACGAGCGGTTGGCGTCGACGGTTTCCCGCCCGAGCTGGCCGATGTCGGCCACCTTGGCCGTGCAGATGTTGGGCAGCACGCCCAGTTCGTTCCAGGTGTAGCCCGAAGGCGCCAGCAGGCGCGACCAGGTCAGCACCAGCTCGCCCTCGTTGGGCAGGCGGATCACGGTCTGCACGGTGCCCTTGCCGTAGCTCGTGGTGCCGACCACCACGGCGCGGCCGCGGTCCTGCAGCGCCGCCGCCACGATCTCGGACGCCGAGGCGGAGTTGCCGTTGACCAGCACCACGATCGGCAGCTCGGCCGACCGCCGGCTGGAGCTGCGGTACGTGCGCTGGCTGTCGGGATGGCGGCCCTGAGTCGAGAAGATGGTGCCGTCGCCGATGAACACCTCGGCCACCGACTGCGCCTGGTCGAGCAGGCCGCCGCGGTTGGAGCGCATGTCGATGATGATGCCGGCGATGTCGCGGCCGATGTCCTGGCGCGCCCGGTCCAGCGCCGCGCGCAGCGTTTCGGTGGTGGCGGTGTTGAAGCCCGTCAGGTGGATCAGCGCCACGTCGCCGCGCCGCTCGTAGATGACGGTGGTCGGGATGATGCGGGCCCGCTTGAGCGACAGGGTGAATTCACGGCCCTGGGAGGGCCGCAGCACGGTCAGCGCAACCGGCACGCCGACCGTGCCGCGCAGCTTGTGCACGACATCGGCGAGCGAGCGGTCGATCATCGGTTCGTCGTCGATCGCCAGGATCTGGTCGCCGATCTGCACGCCACCCTTGCCGGCGGGCGAGCCGTCCTGCACGGCGCGGATCAGGATCTTCTTGTCGTCGGCGCGCTCGATGGTGATGCCGACGCCACCGCCGCCGTCGCGCTGGAAGCGGCTGTCTTTCGCCTCGTCGGGGTCGGAGTAGCGGCTGTTGCGGTCGAGCTGCTTGGTGGTGGCCGCCATCGCGCCCTTGATCAGGACCTGGCGATCGGTCTGCTGCAGCACCGGCGAGGCATCGACCGAGGCCGCGAACAGTTCGGCTAGCATGCCGCCCCAGGCCCGGCCGTCGGCGGTATCGGCCGGCGCCGGCCGCGACAGAACTTCACGGCCGTCGCGCAGCACGGTGAAGGCCTTGTCGCCGGCCTGCAGCGACATGGCGGGGTCCGTGCCGGCGAAGCCGCGATAGGTCTCGGCCGACATCTTGCGGAAATCGGGCTCGTAGAGATGGCGATCGGCGATAGCCCGGTAGGCCTGGAGGACGACCCGTTCGACACTGACGTCGGCGGCAACGGCGGGGCCACGCGACGGCGCCGCAGCGTTGCCACCCCCATTGGAGGTTTCGCAGGACGCAACCAAGGCGGCTGCGACCAGGGCGGCTGCGCAATGCGACAGCGGCAGACTGAAAAAACGGGTGAACGGCACTTAGTACACCTTGCTGACGGTCACCCTAGCACAAGCTGCTGCCGGGCGGCTAACGCCGAGATCGCGGGCCAAATCAGGGAGATAAGTCCAGCCCCTGCGGGGTCGGTTTGGGGGTTGTAACGCGGTGGGTCCACAGCAGCGCGATGACCGTTCCCTTGATACGCGGCAGCAATGTCAGCGCCAGGATGACGGACAGCGGCAGCCACAGGGCGGCATGAAACCACAGGGGTGGCTGGCGGCCAAAGCGCTCCAGCACCAGGACCAGCGGCACGATGATGTGGCCGACGGCAAAAATCGTGAAATAGGCCGGGGCATCGTCGGCTCGAAACGGCTCCAGCGCCAGCCCGCAGGCCGGGCAGTGGCTTTGCATTTTGAGGAACCCTCCGAACAACGCGCCCGCGCTGCAGCGCGGGCAACGGCCGCGCCAGCCGCGCCTGAGGGCGGTCCAGAATTCGACAGGGGCGTGAACGGCAGTCACCGCCTCAAGATGGGCGCTCGGCCTAGTTTCGTCGTCGCGACCGTTTGTCCCGAGGGGGCTTGCCGTGCGCGACCGGACGACGCGGGCCACCGCGAGCAGGCCGCTGTTGACCGCGCGACAGGGCGTGGCGCTCGACCCGCTCGATCACCTCGACGACGTCGAACAGCAGGCCGCCGGTGGCGGTGTCGGCCTCGACCAGCTTGACCCGCAGCCGGTCGCCCAGCCCGTAGGTCTCGCCGGTACGCTCGCCGATCAGCAACTGGCGGCCTTCGTCGTGGCGGAAGAATTCCTGGCCGAGCGTGCGGATCGGGATCAGTCCGTCGGCGCCCGAGCCGTCCAGCGCGGCGAACAGGCCGAAGCGGGTGACGCTGGTCACCCGGGCAGTGAAGGTGGCGCCGACGTGTTCGGCCATATAGGCCGCGACATAACGGTCCATGGCGCCGCGTTCGGCCATGACGGCGCGCCGCTCGCACATCGACAGATGCTCGCCGAACTCCACGAAGCGGCCGCGGTCGGCTTCGGCCAGGCCGCCTTCGCCCAGGCCGTAGGCCGCGATCAGGGCGCGATGGACGATCAGGTCGGGAAAGCGCCGGATCGGTGAGGTGAAGTGGGCATAGCGCGCCAGTGCCAGACCAAAATGGCCGAGATTGTCGGGGCTGTAGACCGCCTGGCTCTGGCTGCGCAGGATGGTTTCGTTGACCAGCCGGGCCACCGGCTTGCCTTCGACGGCTTTCAGCACGCGGTTGAGATCGCCCGGTCCCAGCCGCTGTCCGGTGGGCAGGGCGATGCCCAGGGTCCCCAGGAACTCGCGCAGCGCGTCGAGCTTGGCGGGGTCGGGATGGTCGTGGACGCGGTAGAGGCAGGGCGCGTGGCGCTGTTCCAGCGACTGGGCCGCCGCAACGTTGGCCAGCACCATGAATTCCTCGATCAGCTTGTGGCTGTCGAGCCGCTCGCGCACGCCGATCTCGGCGATGCGGCCGTCGTCTCCGAGGCGAACCAGCCGCTCCGGCAGGTCGAGATCGAGCGCGCCGCGTTTCTCGCGCGCCGCCAGCAGGACCTTGAATGCAGCGTAGAGCGGCCCCACGACGCTCCGCATCAGGGGCGCAATCTCCTCGTCAGGATGGCCATCCTTGGCGCGCTGCAGGCGATTGTAGGTAAGTCTGGCCGCCGACCGCATCATGGCGCGGTGGAAGCGGTGCTTCTTCAACTCGCCGTGCGCGTCGATCCACATTTCGGCCACCAGCACCGGCCGGTCCTGGCGCGGCAACAGCGAGCACCAGTTATTCGACAAGGCCTCCGGTAGCATCGGCACCACCCGGTCGGGAAAATAGACCGAGGTGCCGCGGCGGTAGGCGGCTCTATCGAGCGGCTTGTCGTGGCGGACGTACCAGGCGACGTCGGCGATGGCGACCAGCAGGCGCCAGCCGCCCTCGTGGTCGGGATCGGGCTCGGCGAACACCGCATCGTCGAAGTCACGGGCGTCCTCGCCGTCGATGGTGACCAGCGGTGTCTGGCGCAGGTCGAGCCGGTCGCCCAGAGGCGCCGCCTTGGCGCGCTCGGCCTCCTCCGCAGCGGCCGGCGGAAAGTCGACCGGGATGTCGTTTGCGGCGATGGAGATCAGGCTGACGGTGCGCGGATCGCTCATCGGCCCAATGCGTTCGAGCACCCGTGCACGGTGCGACAGCGCCGTGCCGGTCTCCTCGATCCATACGATATCGCCTGGCTTGGCGCCGTTCTTGTCGGCCGGCCGGACCTCGAATTCGCGCCTGAGCTTGCGGTCGGTCGGCGTCACCAGGCCGAGCCCGCGCCGATCGGCCGGCTCCTCGTAGAGGCCGAGGATCTTCTTGGGGCCGCTGCCCAGGCGGCGGATGATGCGCGCCTCGTAGGTGTCCTTGCCGCGCCGCTTGAGGCTGGCCAGCACGCGGTCGCCGACGGCAGGTGCCGGGCCTGGGCCGCTACGCGAGCCATGCGGATCGATCTCGATGCGCGGCGTGGGGCCGTCCTTCTCGTCGTCGTGCTTGCGCGGCACGGCGATCAGATGGCCGTCCTTGTCGACCCGTACGATCTCCAGGACCGTGACGTCGGTCAGCGCGGCAGGGTCGCGGAAGGTCTTGGCGCGGTCGGCCGCGACCTCGCCCGTGTCGCGCAGGTCGCGCAGCAGGGCCTTCAATTCGATGCGTTGGTCGCCCTTGATGCCGAAGGCGCGGGCAATCTCGCGCTTGCCTATCGGCGTGGTGCTTTGCTTGATGAAAGCCAGCAGTTCGTCGCGCGTCGGGACGCGGCCCTTAGCCATCGGTTCCAGTACGTGGGGGGATTTCGGCCTTGGGCTTTCGCTTGGGCGCGGGTTTCTTTTTGACAGTTTTTGGTTTCACTTCCGTATCATTGGCCGGCGCGCCGATTTCGGTCGCGCCATTGGCCTTGGGTTTGGTTTTCGCCTTGGGGGCGGCCTTCTTCGCCCGCACCGGCTTCTTGGCGCCACCCTTGGCGGCGCGCTCGGCGAGCAGCGAGATGGCCTGGTCGAGCGTCAGCTCTTCCGGCTTCAGATCGTTGGGCACGGTGGCGTTGATGCCGCCATGCTTCACATAATGGCCGTAGCGGCCATCGTAGAGTTCGATCGGCGACTCATCCATCGGATGGTTGCCGACCACCCGCAACGGCTTCACCGCCGCCCGGCCGCGGCTTGCACCCTTGGCCTCGGCGAGCAGCGCCACCGCGCGGTTCATACCGACCTCGAGAACGCTCTCGTCGGCCGGAATCGATTTGTACTTGGTGCCGTGCTTCACGTAGGGGCCGAAGCGACCGACACCGGCCAGCACGGCTTCACCATCATCGGGATGCTTGCCGAGCTCGCGCGGCAGCGACAGCAGCGCCAGCGCCTTGTCCAGGGTCACGTCGTCGGGCGTCATGCCCTTGAGCAGCGACTGCCGCTTGGGTTTGTCCTTGCCCTCGGGCTCACCGAGCTGGACATAAAGACCGTAAGGGCCCTTGCGCAGGGTGACCTGCTTGCCGGTCACCGGGTCGATGCCCAGAATCCTCGGCCCGTCCATGTTGACGCCTGACGCGGCATCGGCGTCGGCATCGACGATGCCGAGCTTGCGCGTGAAGCGGCACTCCGGATAGTTCGAACAGCCGATGAAGGCGCCGAACTTGCCGAGCTTCAGCCCGAGCCGGCCGTTGGCACAGGACGGGCAGTCGCGCGGGTTCTTGCCGCCATTGTCGTTGGCCGGGAAGAAGTGGGGGCCGAGCTCCTCGTCGATCTTGTCGAGCACTTCGCGGACGCGCAGGTCCTTGGTCTCGCCGACGGCGGCGGAGAAGGCCTTCCAGAACTCGCGCAGCACCTGGCGCCAGTCGATCTTGCCGCCCGAGATGTCGTCGAGCTCTTCCTCGAGGTGGGCGGTGAAGTCGTATTCAACGTAGCGCGGGAAATAGCTCTGCAGGAAAGCGGTGACGATGCGGCCGCGGTCTTCGGGCACGAAGCGCTTGCGGTCGATCTTCACGTAGTTGCGCCGCTGCAGCACCTCGATGATGCTGGCGTAGGTCGAGGGCCGGCCGATGCCGAGCTCCTCCAGCTTCTTGACCAGGCTGGCCTCGGAATAGCGCGGCGGCGGTTCGGTGAAATGCTGCTCCGGCACGACGTCGCGGCGCTCCAGCGCCTCGGCTTCGAGAACGTCGGGCAGGATGGCGTTGCCGTCCTCGTCCTCGTGGCCATTGTCGTCCTTGCCCTCGTCGTAGAGGGTAAGGAAGCCGTTGAACTTGATCACCGAGCCGGTGGCGCGGAGCTGGACGGTCTTGTCGCCGCTGGCGATATCGACCGTGACCTGGTCGAGCACGGCGCTTTCCATCTGGCTCGCGACCGTGCGCTTCCAGATCAGCTCGTAGAGTCCGAGCTGGTCCTTGTCGAGATACTGGGCGACGTCCTGCGGTGTGCGGAACAGATCGGTCGGGCGGATCGCCTCGTGTGCTTCCTGGGCGTTCTTGGCCTTGGAGGTGTAGACGCGTGGGCTCGCCGGCACGTAGCTCTGGCCGTACTTGGTCTCGATCAGGCGGCGGGTCTGGCCGATCGCCTCGGGCGCGAGCTGCACGCCGTCGGTACGCATGTAGGTGATGAGGCCGACCGTCTCGCCGCCGATATCGACGCCTTCATAGAGGCGCTGGGCGATGCGCATCGCCGTGGCGGCGCCGACGCCGAGCTTGCGCGAGGCCTCCTGCTGCAGGGTCGAGGTGATGAAGGGCGGCGGCGGGTTACGGCGGACCTGGCGGCGGTCGATCGACGCGACCGAGAAGGCGCGGCGCTCGATCTCGCGCTTGGCGGCTTCGGCGCGCTCGGCATTGTTGAGGTCGAACTTGTCGAGCTTGCGGCCGTCGAGGTGGGTGAGGCGGGCCTTCAGCGCCTGCTTCTTGGCGGTGCCGAAGATCGCATCGACCGTCCAGTATTCGCGGGTCTTGAAGACCTCGATCTCCGATTCGCGCTCGCAGATCAGGCGCAGCGCCACCGACTGCACGCGGCCGGCCGACCGGCTGCCCGGCAGCTTGCGCCACAGCACCGGCGACAGCGTAAAGCCCACCAGATAGTCGAGGGCACGACGGGCGAGGTAGGCGTCGATCAGCGGCTGGTCTAATTCGCGCGGATGGGCGACGGCGTCGAGCACCGACTGCTTGGTGATGGCGTTGAAAGTGACACGTTTGACGTCGACCCCGACCAGCGCCTTCTTGGCGGCCAGGATATCGCGAACGTGCCAGGAGATCGCTTCGCCCTCGCGATCCGGGTCGGTCGCGAGGTAAAGCTTGCCGCCCTTGGTGATCGCCTTGGCGATGGCGTCGATGCGCTTCTGCGACTGGGCGTCGACCTCCCAGTCCATGGCGAAGTCTTCGTCCGGACGCACCGATCCGTCCTTGGGCGGCAGGTCGCGGACATGACCATAGGAGGCCAGCACGGTGAAACCGGGGCCGAGATACTTACCAATGGTCTTTGCCTTGGCCGGGGACTCGACGACCAATACGTCCATCGCCGGTACATGCTCCGTGTGATATTAAGTACCGGAGCTAAATCACTGATCTAAATCAGAGATACGCGGTTACCCCGGTGCCTCTCCAGGCGGCCCTCCAGCTCGAGGGCCAGCAGGACCTCCGCCATGGAGGCGGCGGACACTTGGCAGCGACGTACCAGTTCGTCAACCGCGGTAGGCGTGGGACTAAGGGCCTCGAGCACTGCTGCAGTGCCACTGTCACGCGATTTTTGTCGGGGCTTTTCAAGAGCTTGCGGTGCAGACTGCGGCAAACCCAACACACTCAAAATATCGTTCGCGTCACGCACCAGAATAGCCCCATCACGGATAAGGCTATTGGACCCGGCGTGGCGGGGATCCATGGGCGAGCCGGGCACGACAAAGACCTCGCGGCCCTGCTCTGCGGCCCTCTGCGCGGTGATCAGCGAGCCCGAACGGGCCGCTGCCTCGATCACGATCACTCCGGCCGACAGGCCCGACACGATGCGGTTGCGGCGGGGAAAGGCGCGGGCGACCGACGGCGCGCCATGGTGGCCTTCGCTCAGCAACAGGCCCTGGGCGGCGATCCGGGAATAAAGGGAGGCATTCTGCGGCGGGTAGATCTGGTCGACGCCGCCGGCCGGCACGGCGATGGTGCCGGTGCCGAGCGCGGCCTCATGCGCGGCGGTGTCGGTGCCACGCGCCAGGCCGGAGGCGATCACGAAGCCCGCTTGCCCCAAGGTAGCCGCAAGCTCTGCCGCAAAGCGGCGGCCCGCCGCCGAGGCTTCGCGGGCGCCCACAAGCGCCAGGGTCGGGCGGGCGAGCAGGCCTGTGTCGCCGATCGCCGACAGGACCGGCGGTGCATCGGCAAGTGCCGCCAGCGCCGCCGGATAGGCTGGATCGCCCAGCACCAGGAAACGCCCGCCGGCGGCGGTCAGCGATTTGTCTTCCTGAGCGATGACGGCGTCGGAGACCGTGGCCAGGGCCGCGCAGGCCGCCAGTGCCGAGCCGAAATGCTGCAGCGCCTCGTGGAAGGTGATCGGTCCAATGCGCGGACTGCGCGCCAGGCGCAGCCGAGCCCGGCGTTCCGCCGGATCGAGATCGGGTTGTGGGGCGCCGTCGAACATGCGCCGACTGTAGGAGAGAGTTTCTGATATGTAAAACAACTATAAGTGGCAATCAGCGCAGCTTGGGATTAAGTGCGTCGCGCAGCCAGTCGCCCAGCAGGTTGACCGACAGCGACAGGATCACCAGCGCCAGCGCCGGGAAGATCACGATCCACCATTCGCCGGAGAACAAAAAGGCGTTGCCGATGCGGATCAAGGTGCCAAGCGAGGGTTGGGTGGCCGGCATGCCGACCCCGAGGTAAGACAGCGACGCCTCGGCGATGACGGCGAGTGCCAGCTCGATGGTGGCGATCACCAGCACCGGCCCCCAGGCGTTGGGCAACACATGGCTGAGCGCAATGCGCGTGCTCGGCACGCCGATGATGCGGGCGGCGTTGACGTAGTCCTTGTTCTTTTCGGCCAGCGTCGTGGCTCGGGTGACCCGGGCGAACTGCGGCCAATAGGCAAAGCCGATCGACAGCACCAGCACCCAGATCGCGATATCGTCGTGCACGTTCTTGGGCAGCACGACCCGCGCCACGCCGTCGAGGGTGAGCGCGATCAGGATGGCGGGCACGGTGAGCTGGATGTCGGCGACCCGCATGATCATCGCCTCGACCCAGCCGCCGCGGAAGCCCGCCAGCAGGCCCAGCAACACACCGGTCGCCACCGACAGCACTATCGCGGCAAGCCCGATCATCAGCGACATGCGGCAGCCGTAGAGGATGGCCGACAGCATGTCGCGGCCCTGGTTGTCGGTGCCCAGCAGATGGTGGGCCGTGCCGCCGTTCATCCAGGCCGGCGGCGTGAAGGCATCCATCAGGTTGAGCGACTTGATGTCGAAGGGATTGAACGGGGCGATCCAGGGCGCGAAGGCTGCGCCGGCGAAAATGAGCAGGGTCACGACAGCGGCGATGACGGTGAGCGGCGAGCGACGGAAACTCCACCACAGGTCCGACTCGCGCAGGCGGGCGAGGGTCGAGGTGTCGGTCATGATATCTTCATCCGCCGGCACCATAGCGCGCCCAGCGCGCCCAGCACGGCGAGTGCGGCGCCAAACGGGCCGAAGCCGTCGAAACCGTCGAAGCCGATGATGGCTCCGCCCAGTGCTGCGGCGCCGACCCAGCCGACGCTGGCTGCCGCGCCGTTCAGCCCCATCACCGTGCCGCGTACGGATTCCGGCACCGCCGCCAGGCTGGCCATCAACGACGGCCGGCCGAGCGCGTTCAGCAGGACGTAGACGAAGCCCAGCGCCACCGAGGTCACGGGGTCGGGATGCCACAGAAAGAGCACCATCGCCGCCGCGCCCGACGCCACCATGGCGATGGCGAAGGTCATCAGCCGGTCGCGCCGCCGGTCGGCGAGATAGCCACCCACGATCGTGCCCACGACGTTGCCGATCGCGAACACCGCCAGCGGCAGCGCCAGCGCCGCCAGCGACAGTTGATAGGTGACCTGCAGGAAGGTGGCGTAATAGACCGCGGCCAGCCCGAAGCAGATGCGCTCGGCAATGCCGGTGCCGAGCAGGCCCAGGACGAGGGGGGACAGCGCCGCACGCATCGAGACCTTGGGCGTGCCCGGCAGCGCGCGTGCCGTCGGGGTGACGGTGAGGAACAGCGCCAGACTTCCCGCGACGGCCAGGCCGCCGACGCAGAACAGCCAGCCGCGCCAGCCGATGATCGAGCCGACCGCCGCGGCCATCGGCACGCCGATCAGCAGGGTGAGCGACTGGCCGCTCATGACCCAGCCGAGCGCGCGGCCGCGCTGGCGGTCTTCGACGTGCGCGGAGACCTCGGCGAAGATCACGCCCATGAAGGTGCCGGAGCAGGCGCCGCTGATCGCCGCCCAGACCGCGAGGTCGAAGAAACTTCCGGCGACGCCCTGCATCAACACGGTGAGGCCGAGCGCCAACGGTGCTGCCACCAGCAGGACGCGCCGGCCGACCAGGTCGGAGAACCAGCCGCCCAGGGCCGAGGTGATGCCCCAGGTGACCGAGGTCAGCGACACTAGGTTGGCGACCAACGGCATGCTGACATCGAGATCGTGGGCGACCTCGAGCAGGAAGGGCGCGCGTGTCGTGCCGGCCGAAGTGGCGGCAAAGGAGCCGAGGCAGGCCGCCGCGATCAGCGCCCACGGCAGCGCGCGGTCGAGCTTGAGGTCAACCACCGGAGGCTCCCAGCCGGGCTCGGTCGAGGCGCAGCCGGGGGTCGATGGCGGCGTAGAGCAGGTCGACGAAGAAATTGATGGAGACGAAAATGAACGACACCATCACCAGATAGGCGGCCATCACCGGTATGTCTGCGAACTGCACCGACTGGATGAAGAGCTGGCCCATGCCCGGCCACTGGAACACCGTCTCCGTGATGATCGAAAAGGCGATCAGCCCGCCGACCTGGATGCCGATCACGGTGATGACCGGCAGCAGCGTGTTCTTGAGCGCGTGGCGAAAGTGCACGGCACGGTTGGTGAGCCCGCGGGCGCGCGCGAACTTGATGTAATCGGTGCGCAGCACCTCCATCATCTGCGAACGCACCAGCCGCAGCACCAGAGTCATCTGGAACAGCGACAGGGTGAAGGCCGGCAGCACGATGGCCTTCAGACCGGCCGCCGTGGCCAGTCCCGAGCTCCACCAGCCGAACTTCACCGTCTCGCCGCGGCCGAACGAGGGGAAGCACCAGCTGCCGGGCAGGCCCAGCGCCGGCGCCCAGCTCTTGCATTCCACCGAGAAGACATAGATCAGCAGGATGCCGATCACGAACGTCGGCATGGCGACGCCGGCCAGCGAGAAGGTCATGACCGCGCCGCTGCCCAGGCTGCCGCGCCGCAGCGCCGTCAGGACGCCCAACGGGATGCCCATGAGCAGGGCCAGCAACGCCGCCACCGCGACCAGCTCGAGGGTGGCGGGCATGCGCTCGACGATCAGGTCGGAGACCGGACGGGCCAGGCGATAGCTCTTGCCGAAGTTTCCGCGCACCGCATTGCCGAGGAAGCGGACGAACTGCACCGCCACCGAATCCTCGAGCCCGAGGTCGCGCCGCATCTCCTCTCGGTCGGACGCCGACGCTTCCTGGCCGACCATGTTGTTCACCGGGTCGCCCACGAAATTGAACAGCACGAAGCACAGGAACGACACCGCCAGCATGACAGCCAGCGACTGCAGGAGACGGGACACGATGAAAGCCAGCATGACGCCGGCCTTCGTTCAGGTTCAGCCGGCTCGGCTCAGCCCGGCCCTACTTGATCGTCGAGTATTTGAAGTTCGGCGAGTCGTTGGCGAAGATCGGGATGGTCACCTTGTCGCTCATCGCCCACACGATCAGCTGGTGATGCAGCGGCAGGTACGGCATGTCGGCGACCACGGTCGCCCAGGCGTCGGCCACCATCTTGTCGCGCTTGGCCTGGTCGACCTCCTTCAGCATCGCATCGGCGAGCTCGTCGAGCTTGGGGCTGGCGTAGCCGGTGAAGTTCCAGCCTCCGACCTTCTTGGCCGCGTCGTTGGTCTGGTACAGGAAGGTGAAGACATAGTGCGAATCGAGCGTCGGCACGCCCCAGCCGAGCAGGAAGAAGCTGGAATCCTTCTTCTGCAGCTTGGGGAAGTGCAGCGTCTTGGACCGCGCCTGCAGGTCGATCTTGATGCCGATCTGCGCCAGCATGCCCGCCACCGCCTGGCAGATCTGCTCGTCGTTGTTGTAGCGGTCGTTGGGGCAGTCGAGCGTGACGCCGAAGCCGTTGGCGTAGCCCGCGTCGGCCATCAGCTTCTTGGCTGCCGCCACGTCGTACTTCAGGCGCTGGTCGAGCGCCGGCGTGTGGCCATGCACGCCCGGCGAAGTGATCAGGCCGGCGGGCGCCACGAAGTTGCGCATCACCTTGGCCTTGATCGCCTCGATGTCGATCGCCTGGTACATCGCCTGGCGCACGCGCTTGTCGGCGAACGGGTTCTTGCCCTTGACGTCGGAGTATTTGAGCTCGGCCGAACCCATGTCGAGGCCGAGGAAGATCGAGCGGACCTGCGCCGTCTCCTCGGTCTTCAGCCCGGCGGTCTGCTTGATGCGGGCGATGTCCTGCAGCGGCGCGTCGAGCACGAAATCGACCTGGCCCGAGATCAGCGCGGCGACGCGGGTCGAGGGTTCCTTGACCGGCGTGTAGACCAGCTCGTCGGGATAGTTGGGGAACTGCGCCTTGCCCCAGTAGGTCGGGTTCTTCGTCATCACGGTGCGCACGTCGGGGTCGCGCTGCTTCACCACGTAGGGTCCGGTGCCCATGGCGTTGCGTACCGCGAAGGTTTCTTCCTTGTCCTTGTAACTCTGCGGTTTGGTGACGTTGTTCTTCTCCGCCCAGGCCTTGGACATGATCAGGATCGTGGTCGTGTAGTCGGGCAGGATGGGGTTCGGTCCGCTGGTGATGATGTGCACCGTCAGCGGATCGATCGCCTTCACTTCCTTGACGCTCGAGATGTAGGATCGGAAGTCGGAGGTCGGCGCCAGCGCGCGCTGGTAGCTGAACACGACGTCATCGGCCGTGAACGGCGTGCCGTCGCTGAACTTGACGTCGGGCCGGAGCTTGAACTCCCAAGTGTCGGCGGCAACCGGCTTCCACGACAGCGCCAGGTTCGGCACCTTCTTCAGGGTCGGATCGCGCTGGATCAGGGGATCGTAGATGTGTGCGTTCATGGCCCCGGTCGGGCCCTCGTTCTGCGCGTGCGGGTCGAGCGTCAGGGCGTCGCCCTGGCTCGCCCAGCGCAGTGTCTTGGCCTCGACGGCGGAGGCTATGCAAAGCGCGGCCGCCGTGAGTGCGGCCAGACGAGAGATGAACATGGCCCGATGCTCCCAAAAACGTGGAATGATGGGACCCTAGCACAGGGAATGAAGCGATGAACCGGATTCTACAGTTGGCGGCAGCTCTTTCAGCACTCGCGACCGCTCAGGCCTGGGCACAAGGCAAGACGCGGCTCGAGGTTTATTCGACGCTCGAGGTCGAGAACATTGCCGACTTCAAGAAGGCTTTCGAGGCCGTCAACCCCGACATCGAGATCCTGTGGAACCGCGATTCCACCGGGGTGCTCACGGCCAAAATCCTTGCCGAACAGACCGCGCAGCGTGCCGACGCGATCTGGGGGCTGGCGGTTACCTCCATGCTGCTGCTCGACAAGCGCGGGCTGCTGGAACCTTACGCACCGCCGACGCTGGCGCAGCTGAAGCCCAATTTCCGCGATCCCGCCAATCCGCCGGCCTGGGTCGGCATGGAGGCCTGGGTGGCAACAGTGTGTTTCAACACCGTCGAGACTGGCAAGCTCGGCCTGCCCAAGCCCACCTCGTGGTTCGACCTGCTCGATCCGAAGTTCAAGGGCAAGCTCACGATGCCGCATCCGGCCTCGTCGGGGACCGGCTACTTCCATGTCTCGGCCTGGATCCAGATCTTCGGCGAGGCCAAGGCATGGGAATTCATGGACAAGCTCCATGACAACATCGCGATCTACGAACATTCCGGCACGCGACCCTGCCGGCAGGCGGCGGCCGGCGAATTCCCGCTCGGCATCTCCTACGAGCTTGCCGCCGCGAGCGCCCGCCAGAAGGGCGCGCCGATCGAAGGCCTGATGATGAAGGAGGGCGGCGGCTGGGACATGGATGCCGCGGCCATCCTGCGCGGCACCAAGCACCCGAAAGAGGTGCGCCGTCTCATGGACTTCGCCGCCAGCCGCGAGGCCAACGAACTATATGCTTCATTCGTCAGCCAGGTCGCCATGTCCGGTATCGCCAGCCACATCCGCGACTATCCGCCGGGAGTCGCGGAATCGATGATCAAGAACGACTTCGCCTGGGCCTCGGAGAACCGCGCTCGGATTCTGGCCGAATGGGCCAAACGCTACGAGGGCAAGGCGGCGAAGAAGAACTAGGGCTGTCTGTAGCGGACGACGGTCAAGCCGTTGCCGGAGAAAACTTCACCGGCCGGAGGTGCATCCCGCCCGTCGATCGGCAGCAGCCGTACCGTTCGCTCCTCGCCCGGGGACAGATGGAAGCCTTCGTCGTCGGCGCGGTAATGCGCGTCCTCGATCTGAATGCAGGGCGCGAGATGCACCACGCGAACCAGCAGCGCCCAGCCTGCCTTGTCGGAGATCAGCTCCGCGGAAAGACCCGGATCGGTGCTAAGCGCGGCGCGTCCCAGGGGAAAATGAATGGCTTCGCTCAGGCGCGCACCGGTCGCGGCATGGTCCAAGGTCGCGACCGTGGCGTTGAGCGGGGCGGGGCCGAAGCGGTAGGCGTAGGTGATGTCGAAGAACGAGCCGATCAGTTCGGCCGAGTTCATGGTCCGGGTGCTGCGCGGCGGAAGCTCGACCTCGCGCTCGCGCTGCATCACCATGACCTTGCCGTCCTGCAGGCAGCGCAGCGCCAGTTTGGCCTGCACGGACGCGGTGGTCTCGTTGATCAGGTGAATGCCCAGCCCATTCAGGCCCTCGTCGGTTAGCGCGACCTGAACCGGCCGGAAGGCGCGACGCAGGCCGTGCCAGGCGAGCTTCGGCGTGCCCGTCGCATCAATCACGCCCCAACCGGCGCCGGGCACGAAGTCCTTCAGCATCCATACGATGGCACCGGCGCATGAGGAGCCCCTGCGCCGCCATTCGGCGATCGTGGCATCCATCACTTCCGCCGTCACGGCGCGTGATAGACGGAGATAACGTGCCGGGTCCTGTTCGCGCAGGCTCTTCGGCTCGACGCCGTAAAGCAGGGCGAGATAGTGGTCGCGCACGTCGGCGAAGTCCCATGTCGCACCTCTATCGCGCGGTACGGCGGCATCCGCATGTTCACTCCCGCTTGGCACATTCGCGAACGCCAGGCACTCGGACGTGAAGCGCACGCCGGCGCGGCGGGCGTCTTCGAGCGGACGCAGATAGGCGCCGACGCCGTAATAGTGCGAGACGCCGACATCAGTGGAGAACGGCAGATCGCCGCCGCCCGGTGAATGGGCGACATAGACCGCGTCGGGCCGCAGCTTGGAGACGGCTTGCGGCAGGATCTCTTCGTACAGCGGACCGCTCCACAAGGAAGGCGGCAGGCCCATCATGGCGACCTGCTGTGCGACCTCGCTGCCGCCGCACAGGACGGCGAGCGAGGGATTGAGCTGCGCGCGGGCGAGGAACCCTGTCACTTCGGCGTCGATGCTGGCGCGGAACGCCGAATCGCCGATCGGGTAATCCATGTTGGCGAACATGAAGTCGTGCCACACGAGGATGCCGAGCTCATCGCACAGCGCGAAAAAATCGTCACTCTCGTAGACCATGGTACCACCGACCCGGATCACGTTCATGTTCGCCGCCCGCGCCTGTTCCAGCCATGGCACCAGCACTGCGCGATCACCGGCCAGCGACACCAGATCGGCGGCGCTCCAGCAGGCGCCCCTCGCAAAAATATCCTGGCCGTTGAGCTTCAGCGCAAATCCCTTGCCGTCGGCGCCGCGATCCACTGCAAGCGAACGGAATCCGGTGCGGCCGAGATCGATCTCGTTGCCGCCGAGGCGCACGCACACCGCGTGCAGCGCCGGCGCACCGTGCGTGTGTGGCCACCATTTCGCGACGTTGGGCAGGCGAAGTGTGCCTTCGAGATGGCCGTCGCTGCTCCAGGCCAGAGGGCAGCTCTTGCCTGCCGCTTCCAGCGTCGCCGCGGGCCGAGTGCCCTGCCAATCGATTTGCAGGGCGACGGTGAGCAGCCCGTCATCGCCCTCGAGAGCCGCGCGCGTCTCGACTGCGCGCACACGCAGCGGTCCGGCGTCTTCGATCACCTCAACAGCGCGCCACGGGCCCACGGCATGGACTGGCGGCTGCCATCCCGTCATATGGCCGAGCAAGGTCGTGCGCACCAGGCGCAGCGCATTGTTTTCCACGATCTGCGTGCGCCAGCGCGCGCGGGGACCCTTGCGGCTCGCCAGCTCCTTGTCGAGTGCGCGGAAGGCGATCAGCAGCTCATTGTCGCCTGTCGTGTCGACATCGACCTCGTGCGCGAGGAACATGTTGTCGGAGGCCAGCACGCGCGTCCCGTTGAGCCAGACCTCGGCGATGGTCGCGAGTCCCGCGAAGCGAAGTGTGCGTCGGCCGGTGGCGACAAAGCGCGTGCGATACCAGATGTCCTTGTCATGCAACGGCATCGGCTGTTCGATGTTCCAGCGGCCGGCGGCCTGCAGGGCCTGCGCTGCCGTGCCGGGTACGATGGCAGGAATCCAGTCGCCGGCCTCCGTCAGCTTGAGTTGCCAGCCCTCGGTGAGCCGAACGACATGGCGGCCGGTGACTGAAACGACCGGCATCAGCCGAACCGCTTGCCGAGCGTCGACAGGACGAGGTCGTAGTCGGCTTCGATCGGCGCGAGCTGGAGCGCGGCCGCGTCGAACTTCCGGCGGTTGGCCATGCGCGCGAGCTGAAACTGTACGGCCTTGGCCGCCTCGGCGATGCGCCGGCCGGCAGCGGCCGCTTCGGCAAGCCCGCCTTGTCCATGGCTCCCGAGCCAATCCAGGTAGGTGCCGAGCATCTCGAAATTGGCGCCGAGCTGGCGCGGCATGTTGAAGGCGTAGAGATGGAAGTAATCCATGTCGCGTGCCGCCAGTCGCTCGAAATGCTGCGGCAGGGCCAATCGCCAGGCGGCGATAGGATTGGTGGCGGGACGGTGCTTGAGGTGGCCGCGCAACAGATCGAGCGAGCCCGCGACCAGTGCCTGGCCGCTGAGCGCCCCCTCGCCGCGCTTCACGAACTCGACGTAGGGAAACATGCCGTGGGCAGGCGGCGCCTTGAACAGGCCGTCGTAGTCGTCGCCGGAAACCACGTGGTAGCCGGTATTGTGGAAGTAGCTGAAGCGCCGCTGGGCGGTATCGAGCGCAATCGCTGCCACCGTCGTCTTCACATGCCCCTTTCGATAGACCGGCCCGGTGTCCGGCAGCCAGTGACTGTCGACCTCGATCAGCACCGGCCGGCCGCGGCGAAGCTGCTCCAGTGTATGGGCCTCGACAGTGTCGTAGATCGCCAGCTCCTGGACGGCCAGGGCGAACAGCGCCTGCAGGTCCTCGAGCGGGAACTTGAAGAAGGTGAAGTGGTCGCCCTCGAAGTCCTGCAGCACGGTGAAGGCGAGTGCCGCCTCGGCGGGATGGCCCAGTGCCGGCAGAAGCTCCGCCCAGACGTCGATGTAGCAGTTGGTCTCCAGCCAAACCCGGTCGCCGGCATGCAGCGGCTGCGGCCGCCACGTCGCCGGATCGAGGCCGAGCAGGTCTGCTCCGCTAGAGGCCGAGGACATCGCGAACGCTCCGCGGCCAGTCCTTGACGGCAAAGCCATGATGCTTGAAGAGCGCCAAGGTGATGCGCTCGACGCCGAAGCCGACGCAGGCAGTGTGTGCCGTCTTGCCCGACGCCGTCTCGATCTTCCAGGCGCGGCCGAACAGGTCGCGGTGATAGTTGAAGCTGACGCAGGCCGTCGGCTGTTCCTTCGAAGTGATGGGCACCAGCAGCTCGAATTTGAGGCTTTCCTCGCGCTGGCTGGTCGCCAGCAGCTTGCCGGTGCGACCGAAGAACGGATCGTTGGCGACATCGACCTCGAACGCCAGGCCGAACGAGCCGATGATCGCACGACCGCGCTCCATCCAGACTTTGCGGAAGGCGAGTGCCTGCGTCTCGCTGCCCAGCCGGACGTGCTCGCGCTGCCGGAACATCTGCATGCGCGCCGGATCGATCGAGGGCTCGTGACGGAAGCAATAGGTGTAGACGTCGACCAGCGCGCCTTCCTGCGCAATCCGTCCGCGCGCGGCGACCGCCGGATAGACGCCGTAACAGGCAGCAGGAGTCAGCGCGACTTCAGTGGTCGTCTGTCCCGCCGTCCAGTCGCCATGCTTGTCGACCATCTCGAGCATGGCGCGATGGTCGCGGTCGTTACCTGTGAAGCTGTGCACCGTGCCGACGAGCTGCGGCGAGCTCTTGAGATAGCCGCTCTGCTC
The DNA here is from genome assembly GCA_945889625.1 of Asaia bogorensis. Taxonomy (GTDB): domain Bacteria; phylum Pseudomonadota; class Alphaproteobacteria; order Reyranellales; family Reyranellaceae; genus Reyranella. The sequence goes on from CAMDCE010000003.1 coordinate 137,289, forward strand.
GAGCTGATGCTTGCCGATGCCCGGTGGAAAACGCATGACTTCAGGCCCATCGGGATCGCCGACGGTGGAGAAGGCCGCATTGATGCCCTCGACGACCTGCTCGAAGGTGCCGCTGCGGCCGTAGAGGCCGTCGACGCCCATGGAGATCAGTAGTCCATGGCGCAGCAGCTCGTCGCGATAGGCGCGATGGGCGTCGGCGAGAGACGGTGACATGGCAGTCATGCCAACAACTCGGGGTCCTCGCGCAGCGCCAACAGCAGGTTGGCGGTGTTGGCGAGGATGCGGTCGTTGTTCACCATCAACGCCGCCGAATGGGCGTCCCGCAGATGGCGGCCGACGCTGAAGGCCGAGTCGTTGCGATAGCCAGAGAGGCCGCAGATCAGCAGCGCGTGGTTGATGACCTGCACCGCCATCTGCGAGGAGCCGGTCTTGAGATTGTTCATGGCGACGGCGAAGGACAGCGCCGAGAGCTTGTCCTCAGAGCCGATAGCAGATTCGTACTGGCGCAGCGACGCCACGACGTTGGACTTCATGAGCTGCAGCAGGCTCGCGGCCTCGGCCAGACGCCAGCCGCCGACGGCGGCGACGCCGGGCTTCTTCTTCGCCTCGGCGCGCACAAAGGCGCGGGCGCGGGCGACCGCGTCGGTGGCGATACCGAGCCACAGGGCGCTCCATACCAGGTGCGAGGTCGGCAGCATGGTCTGGGCCGATACGTCGGCGTAGGGCACGGGAATGACCTGCGCCATCTCGCCCCTGGCCTTGAGGTGGTAGCCGTTGGAGCAGGTGCCGCGCATGCCTAATGTGTCCCAGCCCTGCTGCTGGTCGAGCTTGTAGCCGGCCTTCGGCACCACGACGATGACCTGGTCGGATGCCGGCGACTGCGGCGTGCGGCGCGCCGTGACGAGAATGCCGTCGGCATCGGCGCCGTAGGAGATCACCGTCGCCTGCTTGTCGAGCGAAAAGCTACCGCGCTTTTCCTCGACCGCACAGACGCTCGAGCGGACGTCGCCGCCGACGCCGGCCTCGGAGGTCGCCGACGCCAGCAGGAGTTGGTCCTTGGCCAGCCGCTTCAGGAAGGCGCGATGCCAGGTGCTCTTGCCGGTGTGATGGACGATGCACGACACCTGGATCTGGTGCATGGCGTAGATCATCGCCGTCGAGGCGCAGGAACGGCCCAGCGCATGGCAGATGGAAACCACTTCAGCGATGCCGGCGCCGGGGCCGCCCTCGCTCTTGGGTACCATGATGCCGAGCAGCTTGGCGCGCTTCAGTGCGGCGAAGGCTTCCTTGGGGAAGCGCGCCAGCGCATCGACATCGTCGGCGTGCCGGGCGGCAATTTCGACGCCCACCGCGCGCGCCGCGGCGAGCCGGGACGTCATGCGGCTTCTTTTTGCACGCCGATCTCGACCAGCGCTTCGGCAATGGTGTCGACGCTGGAGAAGGTACGCCGGCGGAGCAGGCGATCGGGGAACTCGATGTCGAAGGCCTCTTCGAGGGCCAGCATCAGATTGACGGTGGCGTGCGAGGTCAGCCCCGCCGCGTAAAGGTCGGCGTCGTCCGCCAGGGTTTCAATATCAGCCTGCAACCACCCGGTATTCTTCAGAAGGGTGCGAACGCGGGCTTGTACGGGCAGCGGCACGGCTTGCTCCCAGGACCTTTTAGGCGATTATTTTCAAGTAGTTACCGAGGCTTAGGATATCCGATCGTCAAGGCCAGTTCAACAAGCGGCGGGACTGCGTCCTCGCGACGAAGCTCGCGCCGCTTCACATGATTTGATCTATCAGGCACACCCTGTGGAGTGGGGCGAAGGGACGGGATGACGCCGGTCACATTCAATGGCTGCTTCGGATGGCTGCACGCGCCGTCCGGCAGCGCGGGCGGCGACGTCGCGATCGTCATCTGCCCAGGTCTCATGCAGGACGCGATCCTGTCCTACGGTTCGCTGCGGCGGCTGGCCGAGGAATGTGCCGCGGCGGGCTATTGGGTGCTGCGCTTCGATTATCCCGGCGCCGGCGATTCCTGCGACGAAGCGATTGAGCAAGCCGGCGGTCATTGGACTGCGTGGCAACAGAGCGTCGATGCCGCCGCCGACTGGCTGCTCGCCACGACAGGCGCGCGTCGGCTGGTCCTCTGCGGGTTGCGCCTCGGCACCACGCTGGCCACGCTCGCCGCCGCGCGGCGCGACGTCGCCGGTCTTCTGCTGTTCGAACCCGTGATGAGCGGAAACGCTTATGTGCGCCAGATCCGCCTCGAAGGCGACCTGCTGCGCGGACAGGACTCGGTGACGAGCGACAGCCTCGAACTCCGCGAATTCCGTTTCAGGCCAGAGACCCTGGCGCAAATGGCCGAGGTCGATCTGCGGCGCGTCGCATTGTCCGCGGGATTGAGCCTGGCAATCTTTGTCCGCACCGATTCGAAGCTGCTCGATGACTGCGTGCAGGCTTGGACGGGCACGGGTGTCGACGTATTTCGCGGCGACTGGGAGGGGCTCACTCCGCTCGTTCGCCACAACATCATCGACGAAGACACCCTTGGGCAATTCGACGGCGTCATGCAGTGGTTGCGCCGTGCCGTCCCGGTCGAAGTCGTGCTTGCGCCCCGGGTCCACACCCTTGAACCCGCCGTCCTGCATCCGCCGGGCTGCATCGAAACGCCTCTGCGCTTCGGCCCCGACGGTCGCTTGTTCGGCATGCTCTGCCGCCCGGATCGCGGCACGTCGGAGGAAATCGTCATCATCGGTAATGCCGGCCACGATCCTCACTATGGCTCGGCGCGGCAACCGGTCGTGCTTGGCCGGCGACTGGCAGCCGCAGGCATCGCCTCCTTCCGCATGGATTTCGCCGGGCTGGGCGACAGCATCGGCCCGCCCGGCCGGGAAAACATGCTGCCGCACGTCTTCGCGGTCGACCGCGGTCCCGACATCCACGCGGCGGTCGATGCATTGGAGGCACTGGGCTTCCGCCGCTTCGCGCAGGCGGGACTCTGTTCGGGCGCCTACCACGCATTTCATTGCGCGCTGGCTGAGCCCCGAATCGCGACATTGCTGGTCATCAACTTGCCGTTCTTCACGATGCCGGGCGGCGACGTGCTGGGCTACCTCGAGCAACGTACGGTCTCGCCGGGCTCCTATCTTCGCAAACTGTTCCGTCCGGGCAGCTGGGCCACGCTGCTGAGCGGCAGGACGGATCTATCGGGCGTCCTGCGCGGCCAGTCCGCCCGGCTGCGGACGACGATCCAGGGCAAGCTGCAGGGACTCGCCCGTCGGCTTGGCCTGGTTCGCGAACAAAGCTTCGCCCGGCAAGCCATGACGAAGTTGCACAAGCGCGGCGCCCGGGCACTGTTCCTGTTCTCGCCGGGCGAGGGCGAGACCGATGCCTTCGGGCAGGAATTCGGTCTGGCGAAAGGCGGTCTTGGCGCCTATCCCGGCTCGATGACCGAGGTCGTGCCTGACATGGATCATGACCTGACCAATGCCGTCGGACGCCACACGGCGAATACCTTGATGATCGAGTTCCTTACCGGAAAGCGTGTGCCGTTGGAGCAGGACCGTGACGTTCGCCAGGCCAGCCCGGCGGTCGCGTGACGACAATGCCCAAGCAGCATCTCAAGAGCCTCGACGTTCCGCGGGCGTGCTGCACGCTCCTGGTGATGGTCAATCATCGCTACGACCAAAGCGGCATGGCGCAGTATTTTGTCGGTGTGGGCCTGGTCTCCTTCGCGTCGGCAGCGAAGGTTGGAACGCCGAAGGCTTTGTCCGCGTAAGCTTGCGAGCGGGAGGAACCATGGCCAAATTCATCGTCGAGCCGCACTTTCGCCTCCAGGAATGGGTTGCCGAGGAGAAGGGCTATTTCCGCGTCGAGGGTCTGGACTACGAGTTCCGTGAGCTGATCCGGTCGACAGGCGGCCAGCACCACAACAAGGGCGCGCAGGGCGCCTTTCAGAGCATCGAGCAGGGCCGCGAGGCCGACGTGAGCTGTGCCTGCCACTGGACGGTCAACGTCGCGGCCTCGAAGGGTCACACCAAGCTCTATGCCGATGCCTACTCGGTGGCGCCGTCCGGGATCTTCGTTCCCGCCGACTCGCCTATCCGGACGCCGGCCGATCTTGCCGGTGTGCCGATTTCGGTCGGCTTCCAGTCGGGCAGCCACTACTCGACGATCCAGGCACTGGAACAGTATCTGCCGGCCAGCGAGATCAAGCTCACGTTCGACGACGGCATGCTGTTTCGCCGCCTCGAGCTTCTGGTCGAAGGCAAGAGCCGCGCGGCGGCGCTGTTCAGCGGACCTTACTACCTCGTAGAGCAGCTCGGCTTTCGCAAGGTGATCGACACCACCTTCATGATCGCCGCCATGATCAAGGGCTCGCCCGAACCCGAGGACATCCGTCGTTATTTCCGCGCCTTGAAGACGGCGCAGCGCGACATCGATCTGCGGCCGGAACTCTATACGCACTACTACAGGAACGAATTCCCCGAACGCTTCCATGCGGTGATGGACACGCGACGCTGGGGACCAGGGGAGCGGATCGTCTTCGAGACCTATTCGAGGGAGTCGTTCGAGCAGTCGTTCGACTGGATCGCCCGCCACGAGATATTTTCCGAGGGCGGCATGGGATCGGGAGACTACGACCGCGCCACGATCTCCTTCGCCGCTAAAGCGTGATGACTTTCAGTTGGCTCACGCGTCGGCCCAGTACGGACGCCGCTCAGGCGCGATGGCCAACCATCGCGCCATAGCTGCGAGAGCTGGGCCGACGCGAAAAGCCAAAGTCATCGCGCTTTAAGTAGTGCGCTGGCCGATCTTGGTTTCGGTGCCGGCGAGAAGCCGGCTGATGTTCTCGTGGTGGCGCAGCCAGACCAACGGCACCAGCAGCGTGATGAAGGTGGCAGTCCGCGCATCGACCAGGAACCAGGTCGCAACGGCTGCGATGGCGAAGCTGAACAGGGTGGCGAGCGAGGAGTAGCGGAAGACGGCTGCAAGCACGAGCCAGGCGGCGCAGGCAATGGCGCCGACCGGCCAGGCGAGGGCCCACAACACGCCGAGCGTGGTGGCGTAGCCCTTGCCGCCCTTGAAGGAGAGCCATACCGGAAACATGTGGCCGAGCACTGCGCCCGCCGCGGCGGAGATCGCCGCCAGCGGGCCGAAGGTGCCGGCGATCAGCACGGGAGCCAGGCCCTTCAGTGCATCGAGGAGGAGGGTCGCGGCGGCCAGTCCCTTGCCGCCGGCGCGCAGGACATTGGTCGCGCCGATGTTGCCCGAGCCAATCTTGCGGATGTCACCCAGCCCCGCGGCGCGGGTCAGCAGCAGGCCGAAGGGAATCGAGCCCAGCGCGTAGCCGAAGGCGAAAGGTGCTGCGAAGTGGATGGCGTACCACAGCATTGCGACGCCCTACGGACGTATTACCCGGCAGTTGGTTGTGTCGACATAGGCCGTGGTCGGCGGCCCGATCAGCTCGGTGGTGATTTGCTCGCCCGCCGCGATCGACGTCGGCCCGAAATAGGCTTCGCCGGTCGGCTTGCCGGCGTTGAGGAAGGTGCACTGCACCTGGACCTCGAGCGTGCGCGGCGTGTTGGACGTGACGATGATGGTGACCTGCCAGTAACGCGCCTCGCCATAGGTCAGGTTGTTGGCGGCCAAACTCACCAGCGGCTGCGGCTGGGAGAAGGTGGGGATCGGTCGCGGACCGGTGCGGCGCACCGACGGCTGCGGCTTGGGCATCATGCCTTCGGGCGGGCGATAGCCCGAGGCGGCGCTGCGCGGGTCGAAGGCACGGTCGGGGTCCGCGGGGGCCTGAGGCTGCAGGCTGCTACCGAGCGTCGCGGTGCCGCCCCCTGGCGTGGTGAGCGGCGGCGGCGAGAGCGGCGTGGCGGTAAACGGCACGTTGCCCGACGGCGCAGTCGTCGTTGGCGGCTGCCTGTTCTGCTGCGACGGATTGCTGGCGGCGAGCGGCGTCGGCTGCGGCTGCACGCCGCCGACCTGCGTCTGCATGCGGTCGTAGCAGGCCAGCCGCGACTGGCTGTCGGTGAACTCGGCGCAGATCTGGATGTGCCGCGTCAGCGCATCGAGCAGGTCGTCGCGCGATTGGCCGCGCTGCTGGGCGTGGCCCGCGCCGGCAAGCGACACGAGGGCGAGGGCGAGAAGAATTGCCGGTCGATTCATGCGCCAACCATAGCAGACGAAATGGCCGTTTCGAGGCAGCATTCTGCCGCCGGCAGACGACGCTAGGCTGCCGCTGCAGCCGGCGCGAAGCCGTCCTCGCGATAGATCGTGCGGCCGCCCACGATGGTGGCCATGACTCGGCCTTGGACCGGCCGTTCGTCGAACGGCGAGTTCTTGGTCTTGCTCCAGAAATCGACGCGATCGATCCGCCAGGCGTAATCGGCATCGAACACCACGAGGTCGGCCGGTGCGCCCTTGGCGAGTTTTCCGCCGGGCAGCCCGAACAGGCTGGCCGGTGTGCTCGACAGGCGCTGGAAGAGGCGGGGCAGGGTGAGATGGCCGTTGTGCACCAGCTCGAGTGAAATCGGCAGCAAGGTTTCCAGGCCAATGCCGCCGGGCAGCGCCTGGGCGAAGGGCACGCGCTTGCTGTCCTGGTCCTGCGGGCGATGATCGGAGACGATGGCGTCGATCGTGCCGCTTTTCAGTCCCGCGACGATCGCCAGACGGTCCTTCTCGGCGCGCAGCGGCGGCATCAGCTTGCCGAATGTGCGGTAGTCGCCAACTGCCAGATCGTTCAGGGCAAAATAGGGCGCGGCAGTATCGCAGGTCAGCCTGAGCCCGCGTGCCTTGGCGGCGGCAATGACGGCGACCGACTCGGCGGTCGAGATCTTGGCGAGATGCAGGCGGCCGCCGGTCATCTCGACCAGGCGGATGTCTCGCTCGACCATCATCACTTCGGCCAGCGGCGGGTTGCCGGACAAGCCAAGACGCGTCGCCATCTCGCCGCTGGTCATGTGGCCGCCAGACAGGGTCGGCTCCTGCGGCAGGTGGACGATCAGCGCGTCGAAGCCCTTGGCGTAGTAGAGCGCGCGGCGCATCACCTGGGCGTTGCCCACGGGATGGTCGGCGTCGGTGAAAGCAAGCGCGCCGGCCTCGGCCATCAGGCCGATCTCGGCCAGCTCCTTGCCTTCGAGTCCGACGGTGAGCGCGCCATAGGCGTACATGTTCACCAGCTTGATCTGGCGGGCGCGGCGGGCGACGAACTCGATCAGCGAGGCATCGTCGAACGGCGGCTCGTTGTCGGGCAGCAACACCAGCGAGGTGATGCCGCCCGCCGCCGCGGCGATGCCGGCGCTTTCCAGCGTCTCCTTGTGCTCCTCGCCGGGCTCGCCGGTGTGGACGCGCGTGTCGACGATGCCGGGCGCGAGATAATGGCCGCGGCAATCGATCGACTCGATGCCGTAGGGAGCGCCCGAGGCGAACAGGTTGGGGCCGTAGTCGGCAATCTTGCCGTCGCTGATCAGGACGGCGCCGCGATATTCCGAGTCGGCTGTGGGATCGACGATGCGGGCATTGATGTAGGCGGTCGAGCCGGCGTGTGGTGCTGCGCCACGCAGGACGTTGCCGCTCATGACTGGAAGCCGCTCACGCGACCGCTCCGATGGCGTTGCGCCGCCCGCCGATCAGCGCCTCCAGGCAGGCCATGCGCACGGCCACGCCCATTTCGACCTGCTCGTGGATGACCGAGCGGTCGAGGTCGTCGGCGACCTCGGAATCAATCTCAACGCCGCGGTTCATCGGGCCGGGATGCATGATCAGTGCGTCGGGCTTGGCGAATTTCAGCTTCTCGTGGTCGAGGCCGAAGAAGCGAAAATACTCGCTGATCGATGGCACGAAGGTGCCCTGCATGCGCTCGGTCTGGAGCCTCAGCATCATCACGATGTCGACGTCCCTGAGGCCGCTCTTCATGGTGTAGTGGACCTCGACACCCATCTTGTCGATGTCGGTCGGCATCAGGGTCGGCGGGCCGACCACGCGCACCCTGGCGCCCATGATCTGCAGCAGGTGGATGTTCGAGCGCGCCACCCGGGAATGCATGATGTCGCCGCAGATCGCGACCAGCAGGCCCTGCAGGCTGCCGCGCCGGCGCCGGATGGTCAGCGCGTCGAGCAGCGCCTGTGTCGGATGTTCGTGCTGGCCATCGCCGCCGTTGATCACGGCGCAATTGACCTTCTGGGCCAGGAGATTGACCGAGCCCGATTCGCTGTGCCGCACGACGATGGCGTCGGGCCGCATGGCGTTCAGCGTCATCGCCGTGTCGAGCAGGGTCTCGCCCTTGCGCGTCGAGGAGGTCGCCACATCCATGTTGATGACGTCGGCGCCGAGGCGCTTGGCGGCGACCTCGAAGCTGGTGCGCGTTCGTGTCGAATTCTCGAAGAACAGGTTGATCACAGTGCGGCCGGCCAGCATATCGCGCCGCTTGTCGATCGATCGGTTCTGGTCGATGTAATTTTCGGAAAGGTCGAGCAGGCCCGAGATTGTCTCAGGCGCAAGTCCTTCGATGCCGAGGAGGTGGGGCAGCCTCGGCAGGCCCGTGCGTTTCTTTGTCACTAAAGCGCGACGTTAAGCACGCCGGTATGCCTCTAGCAAGGCAACGTTTAGGTGGATAACCGCACGTCCGCGCAGGGGCAGACCACGGCGGGCCCGCGGGGTGCGATGAAGTCGGCCCAGATGGCGTTGTGATGGGCGATGATCTGCTCGGCTGCGAGGTGCGGGCGGTTCGACACGGTGTGTCCGTCCGACGGCACGACCGTCGGATAACCGCGCGCCAGGGCGCTGCGAACCGTGGTGTCGACACAGTAGTCGGTCGCCCAGCCGGTGATGATCAGCCGGTCGATGGCGCGCGAGCGCAGGAATTCGTCGAGCGGGGTGCCGAGGAAGGCATCGCAAGACGTCTTGCGGATGACGGTGTCGGTTGGCTGCGCGTCGAGTTCATCGAGGAGATTCCAGCCCGGCAGTTCCGGATGGAATGGTTCGCCCGGTTGCCCGTCATGCTGGATGAAGACGACGGCGCCGCCTCGGGTTCGCACGGCGCCGGCGAGCTTGTTCAGGCGGTCGACCAGCCCCGCCGAATCGTACTTTGGCGTCGCGTCGCCGAACGCGCCTTGCTGCAGGTCGATGATGATCAGGGTATCGGTCATTCGGGGACGCCGCCTCAGACTGTGGGCTGCGGACCTGTATAGCGGGCGCGGGGCCGGATCAACGCGCCATGCGCGGCTTGCTCCAGTGCGTGGGCGATCCAGCCGACGGCGCGACCCAGCAGGAACATCGCCAGCGCCGAATCCTTGGGCAGTCCCAGAACGCGCTCGACCGCCACGGACGTGAAATCGACATTGGCCTTGCGGTCGATCAGGCGTTCGACCGCCTCGGCCAGGCGCTCGGCAAAGGCCAGTTCAGGCGAATCGGGCACTGTCTCGCGGAGCAAGGCAAAGAGCGTAGCGGCCCGGATGTCGCCGTCCGGATAGAGCGGATGACCGAAGCCCGGAATGTAGACGCGCGCCCGCAGCAGGCGGGCAAGCTCGGCATCGAGGTCGGGCGCGCGCTTGGCGTCGTCGAACAGCGCGGCGACCCGGCGTGTCGCGCCGCCATGGCGCGGGCCGTTCAGTGCCGCCAGGCCCGCTATCGTGGCGCCATAGAGATTGGCGCCGGTCGAGGCCACGACCCGGGCGGCGAAGGCCGAGGCGTTGAACTCGTGGTCGGCCAGCATCACCAGCACGGCGCTCAGGACGGGCGCGCGGTCGGCCGGCACCTTCCAGGCGGTGGCGAGCTGTTCATGGATCGGCAGCGCCGAGGGCGGTCGGGCCGTCACCGCGGCGGTGAGCAGCCGCAGTACCCGCACGCCGGTCTCGAGCATGGCCGGTCGATCCTCGACCCAGCTCGGATGGTCGAGCGCTGCGGCAGCCGGCAGCAGCACGAGACAGCGGTCGATCGGCGAGAGCGTGGCCGCGGCAATCCAGGCTCGGCGCAGGACCGTGGTCAGGGGCGGTAGGTTCTCCGGCGCGAAGGGAGTGTCGTCGCAGCCCCAAAGCAGGCGGGCGATGTCCTCCAGTGAGGCGCTGCGTGCCAGATGCGCGGCGTCCATGCCGCGATAAAAAAGACGGCCATCGTCGATCAGGGTCAGCGCCGATTCCAGGACGGGCGTTCCGAAGTCGAGGGCGTTGCCGGCAATCGACTCGGCCTTGCGCCCGACGTCCCGTCGCCGCCGCAGACGGACGATGTCCTCGGCCCGATAGCGCCGTTCACGCCGGCCGTCGCTGGCTTCCGAGCGCAGCAGGCCCCGGCTGACATAGGCGTAGAGGGTGGGAGCCGAGACGCCCAGTCGTCGCGACGCTTCCTTGGAGCTCAACCATTCAATTGTCATGAGTTTATATTGATCAATATAATCAAGATTGACAATATATATCTGCAGAAGGAGCTTCTTCGCGAAATGCGAAGGGGAATGAAGATGCTGCAGACACGGGTGGATAGCGGCCTCGACGGCGTGATCGTGGCCGATACGGTGATGAGCGAGGTCGACGGCGAGGCCGGCCGGCTGACGGTGCGCGGCCATGCTGTTGAGGAGCTGGTCGCCACGCGCGGCTTCGAGGGCGTCGCCGCCCTGCTGTGGCAAGGCTATGCCGACGGCGGCGGTGACGAGACGGCCGTGCGCCGGGCCTTGGCGGCGGCGCGCCTGCGCGCCTTCGCTGATGTGCCGAAGCTGCTGGCGGCGACCCGGGGCCTCACTCCGGTCGAGGCGCTCAGGGTCGGCATTGCCATGCTGCCCGACAGCGAGAAGACGCCGCACCACTTCCTGGTCTGTGGCGCCATGCCGGTCTTCCTGGCCGCCCTGCTCAACGCCGACAAGGGCACGACGCCGATTGCGCCCGATCCCGAGCTCACGACGGCGCAGGATCTCCTGCGCATGATCCGCGGCCAGCGCGCCGGAGTGGTCTTCGAGAAGGCGCTCGACACCTACCTCGCGACCATCGCCGACCACGGCTTCAACGCCTCGACCTTCACAGCCCGGGTCGTGGCCTCGACGAGGGCCGAACTGATCTCCTCAGTGCTGGCTGCTCTCTGCGCCCTGAAAGGCCCGCTGCATGGCGGCGCACCCGGCCCGGTGCTCGACATGCTGGACGAGATCGGCGACGCGTCCCGCGCCGAGGCCTGGTTCGACGATGCCTTCGCCAAGGGCACCACTCTGATGGGTTTCGGCCATCGCATCTACAAGGTGCGCGACCCGCGTGCCGACGTGCTGAAGCACACCGTGGCCACGTTGCCTGCGACGGCGGGCCGGCTGGCTTATGCCAGCGCAGTCGAGAAGGGTGCCATCGCTGCATTGCGCAAGAACAAGCCCGGCCGGCGCCTCGACACCAATGTTGAGTATTACACCGCACTGTTGCTCGAGGCGCTCGAGGTCCCGCGCAGCGCTTTCACCGCCCTGTTCGCCGTCGGCCGGACTGCCGGCTGGTGCGCCCACATCTTCGAGCAGGAGATAGGCGGCCGGATCATCCGCCCACAGTCGAACTACGTCGGACCGCGGCCTTAAACGCGTTTCACGACAGAGCCGCGCCAGGTCCGGGCCCGCGCGCCGGCAAGCTGGGCGAGGCCTGCGTTCAGCAGACCGAAGCGCAGGGTCTCGCCGCCCTCGGCCGTCTGCATCGGTCTGCCATCGATGCACAACCAGACGGTCGTGCCGCCATCCTCGGACGGCGTGCGATTGTCGAGATCGACATGGGGGTTCGCTGGCGGCGGATAAATGTCCTCGAGCGGGATGCGGCAGCGCACAGCAAGGCGCGCCGCCGCATGCTCAGCGAGGCCGCGATGCCACGACCGTGACTTCGATCGTGACCTCGTCGGCGACGTGGCTGATCGCCGCCCATTCGTTGCGGCCGACCCCGTAGTCGAGACGTTTGATGTCGAGGCGGCCGCGCGCACTGGCCTGCTCGCCCTCGATCCTGAGCGTGAAGGGCAGCACGACGTCGCGCGTGACGTCGCGGATGGTCAGCTTGCCGCGCGCATCGTAGCGGTCGCCGCCGCGCGACGTTACGGCCTCGCTCGCGAACCGGGCTTCCGGCGTCTTCTGGACGTCGAGGAAGTCCTTGCCGAGCATCAGGTCGTCGACGTCCTTGGCGCCGGCGCTCGCCGTCTTCAGGTCCATGCGGATGTCGATGCGCGCTGCGCCGAGATTGGCCGGATCGAGCACGATGGTGCCGGTCCATTTGCCGATACGCCCCGAGATGAACTTGCCGACCTGGCTGGCGTTGAAGGTGATGCGGCTCTTGGCCGGATCGATCGTCCAGGGATCGTTGGGCCCGGCGAGCGCCGGAGAGGCGGCCAGCAGGGCGAGCGCGATCAGGAGCTTGTGCATCGATTTCCTATCGGATCGAGGGCCACATGCGGCGGAAGATGCCGTCGCGGCGAAATAAGTCGTGGCGGATCACCGCCGCGACATGAAGCGCCACGATCACCATCAACAGCCGTGACAGAACATAGTGTGTCGTGCGCAGCGCCTCGAACAGCTCGGGATCGCGTGGCACCAGGTCGGGCATCGGCAGCACCCCGAACCAGAAGACGCTGACGCCGCCGGCCGAACTCATCAGCCAGCCGCTCACCGGCATGGCGAGCAACAGCACCAGCAAAGCGGCATGGCCAAGTGGCGCGGCCTTGCGTTCCCAGCGCGTGATGGCGTCGGGCAGCGGCGGCGGCGGCGCATACCAGCGCCAGCCGAGGCGCAGGAGCGTGAGCACCAGCACCGCGAGGCCGATCCATTTGTGCCAGGCATAGACCTGCAGCTTCAGCAGGCTGATCGGCAGTCCGGTCATCCACAGGCCGACGCCCAGCATGCCGAGCACCAGGGCGGCGGTGGTCCAGTGCAGGGCCTTGGCGGGAGAAGTGTAGCCGCTGCTCGGCACGACGCTCCTAGCGCCAGGCGTCGGTGCGGATGGACAGATCGACGGCGTCGCCGACCATGTCGATGTACTTGATCATGCCGAATTCCGACCGTTTGATGCTGCCTTGGGCCCTGAAGCGGGCGTAGCGAGCGCCGGACGCCGCATCGGGCTGCCGCTCCGTCACCGACACATCGAGGATCATTGGCCGGGTAATACCGCGCAAGGTGATGTTGCCCTCGACCTTCAGGGTCACTTCGCCGGTCCGCTCGATCCGCTCCGAGCGGAAGATCATTTCCGGGAACTTCTGCACGTCGAAGAAATCGCTGCCCTTCAGCATTGCCGTTTGCTGTTCGTCCAGCATTTGTATGCTGCCGGTCTGCACGGTTACTTCGACGTTGCTCTTCGGCACATCGATGTCGTCGACATGCACCCGGCCATCCCACTTCTTGAAACCGCCGGTCGTGCGGAAAATCCGCGAATTGCCGATCGCGAACTCGATCGTGCCGCGCGCGCCGCCGATATGGAGCAGTTCGGCGGCGTGTGCCGTCCGCCACGGCAGCGCGCAGGCGAGGCCGCCCAGCAGAAACAGTCGCCGGTTGGGCCTATCCGACGACATGCGCCCCACCGTCCTGGAAGGTCTCGAAGTAGCGTCGCCCGGTGGCACGCTGGTTCTCGTAGATCGAGCCCTGGTGATCGGCCGGGGGCAGGGGCATGCGCACCGGCGCCGGCCGCAAGCGCGGCTCGACGGTGGGCTCGCCCGTCACCATGCGGCTGTTGAACTCGTCGAAATTTCCAATGCCCATCAGCGGCCAGGCGTCGGCGGCGGTGTATTCGTGCAGCAGCAGGCGGCGCTCGCGGTTGGAGGTGTTGAGTGCCGAGCCATGCACCAGGCGGGCGTGATGGATGGTCATCGATCCCGCCGGCCCCATCAGCGGCACCGCCTTGGCGAAATCGAGATCGCAGGCCTCGGGATCCATGGCGCCGCAGAAGCGGCCGTCGGCATGGTGGTCGTAAGTCGGGCCGTGATGGCTGCCGGGTAGCACCATCAGCGGTCCGTTGCCGAGATCGCAGTCGTCGAGATAGATGCCGGTCGCCAGCACGTCGTCGTTGGTATGGGGATAGAAGGCCCAGTCCTGGTGCCACTCGACCGGCGAGCCGTAACCGGCCGATTTCATGTTGAGCTTGCCGCCATACTGGCGGATCGCCGGTCCGAGCAGCGGCTCGAGGATCGACGTGATCTTGGCATCGCGCACCAGGGCATGGAAAAAGGCGTAGCGCTTGAAGATGGCGGGCTTCAGCCGGCGCACGCGGGGCAGGGTGGCGCTGTGGCTGGGCTCGAGGTCGTAGAGCTCGTCGTTGGCCGCCACGCCGCGTGCTTCGGACACGATACGGTCGGTGAGCGCGCGCAGCTCGGCGAGCTGTTCGCCCTGGATCAGGCGCGGGATCACCAGATAGCCGTCGCGCCGGTAGGTCTCGATCTGCTGGGGGCTAAGCATGCGAAAGCATAGCATGAGCCGGCCGCATCACCGATAATCACGCTATGGCGATCCGTGCCCTCTTTCCGACACTTATTTGTCGCCAATCGCTGGCGCGCCCGGGCTGGCCGCGCTTCAACCGCAACCTCGGCGACGAATGTCAGGCCCTGGCCGCCTCGGACGCGGCCGGTCGGCGCTGGTCGGCACGGCACTATCTCGGCGGCTATACCTCCTACGGCTCGCTCGACCGCCTGCATCTCGTGTCAGGGCTGTTCGCCGATCTGCGCCATCGCATCGACCCGCATGTGAAGGCCTTCGCCCGTGAGCTGCACTACGACCTCGCCGGTCGTACGCTCGCCATGACGGATTGCTGGGCCAACGTCATGCCTGCCGGCGTCGTGCATTCATCGCACCTGCATCCAACCTCCTTCATCAGCGGCACCTATTATGTTGCCGTGCCGAAGGGCGCGGGTGCCTTGAAGGTCGAGGACCCGCGGCTGGCCAGTCTCATGGCGGCGCCGCCCCGTCGGCCCGACGCGCCTCAGCGCTTTCGCCCCTTCGTCAGCGTACCGGCCAGGGCCGGCGACCTGCTGCTGTTCGAGAGCTGGCTGCGTCATGAAGTGCCGCCGGCCCGCTTCGCCGGCGAGCGCATCTCGGTTAGCTTCAATTACGCCTGGAACACGAGGTCCCGACGCCGATGAATGCCTCTATTCGCGCGCTGCTCGTCCTGCCCTGCCTCGTGCTGGCCGCCTCGACGGTCCGCGCTCAGCAGGAGCTGCCGATTTTCGACGCCCATCTGCACTACAGCCACGACGCCTGGGAGGTGGTGCCGCCCAAGGCGTTCGTCGAGATCCTGCTCAAGGCCAACATCCGGCGCGCCCTGGTGTCGAGTTCGAACAACGAGGGCACCAAGATGCTGCAGGATGTCGCCCCCGACCTCATCGTGCCCGAGCTCAGGCCTTATCGGTCGCGCGGCGAGATCGGCAGCTGGGCGAAGGACCCGACGGTGATCCCCTTCCTCGAGGATCTGCTGGCCAGGCGGAAGTATGTGGCGATCGGCGAGTTCCACATCTACGGCGCCGATGCCGACCTGCCCAACATGCGCCGCGTCGTGGAGCTCGCCAAGAAGTATGGCCTGTTCCTGCATTCGCATTCCGATTCAGACGCGGTGGATCGCCACTTCCAGCAAGATCCCGGCGCGCGCGTGCTGTGGGCCCATTCCGGTTTTGAGCGGCCGGAGAACGTCAGGGCGATGCTGCGCAGGTACCCCAACCTGTGGTGCGACCTGGCGTTCCTGACGTCGCATGCCGCCAACGGCAAGGTGACACCGGCATGGCGGGAGGCGTTCCTTGAGTTTCCCGACCGCTTCATGGTCGGCACCGACTCCTTCACGCCCGAGCGGCTGCACTATATTGCCGAGCATGCGCGCTGGTCGCGACAGTGGCTCGCCGACCTGCCGCGCGAGGTCGCCGAAAAGATCGCCTACAGGAACGGGGAGCGACTGTTCGGCCGGCCGACGCGATGAGACGGCTGGCGGTGCTCTGTGGCCTGCTGTTCACGACGCCGGCGTGGGCCGACTGCCCGCTCGATCTTGGCGGCGGCACCGGCCTGGTGGTGTTCTCCGGCCATTACATGATCGCCTTCCGGCCCGACCCGATGCGTATCGAGGTCGGCGCACCGTTCGCGCTGCTGTTGAATGTCTGCACGCGTCGCGGCGAGCCGGCCGAGCTGGTCGCCGTCGAGGCGAGCATGCCGGCACACAAGCATGGCATGAACTACGCTCCCACCATCGTGTCGGCCGGCAATGGCCGCTATCGCGCGGAGGGCATGCTGTTCCACATGTCGGGCACCTGGGAAGTCGACTTCGACGTGCGCTCGGGCGAGGAGATCGAGCGGCTGTCGCACGAGATCGTCCTGAAGTGAGACGGCTCGCACTGCTCGCGACGATCGTGGTCGCCACGGCGACCGTGGTCGCGGCGGCCGGGCCGGCGGCAGCGCAGCAGCCGCTCGACTGGACGGCGGACGAGGTGGCCGCCGTGGCGCTGCACGGGCCATGGCCGCCGCCGCCGCCGCGTGATCCCAGCAACCGCGTGTCCGGCCATCCGGCAGCGATTGCGCTGGGCCAGCATCTGTTCAACGAGCCGCGACTCTCGGCGAGCCGGCAGGTGACATGCGGCGACTGCCACCAGGCCGGCCGTGAGTGGCGCGACGGCCGCGCCACGGGCTTCGGCATGGTCGAACTCGACCGCCGCACGCCCAGCCTGTGGAACGTGGGATACCAGCACTGGTTCGGCTGGGACGGCGCCGCCGATTCGCTCTGGATGCAGAGCATCCGGCCGATCCTCGACGCGCGAGAAATGGGTGGCAGCGGCCGCAGCGTGGCGAAGATGCTGCGCGACGATGAGGTGCTCGCCTGCGGCTATCGCCGCGCCTTCGGCGAGGCGCCGGGGGCAAACGACGAGAAACTGCTGGTCGATTCCGCCAAGGCGCTGGCGGCGTTCCAGCAGACGCTGGTCACGCCGCGCACGCCGTTCGACGATTTTCGCGATGCCCTGGTGGCCGGCGACCGTGCCGGCATCGCGCGCTATCCAATCGCTGCCCAGCACGGGCTGAAATTGTTCGTCGGTCGCGGCAACTGCAACGCCTGCCATTTCGGTCCGCTGTTCACCAACGGCGAATTCGGCGACGTCGGTATTCCCTTCTTCATACGGCCCGGCGAAGTCGATGCCGGCCGCTACGGCGGCATCGCGCGGCTGCGCGACAGCCCATTCAACCTGATGGGTGTCTACAACGACGACATTTCCCGTGCCTCGACCACGCGCACGCGCCACGTCGCCCTGCAGCACCGCAACTTCGGCGAATTCAGGGTGCCCGGCCTGCGCCAGGTCGGCCGCACCGCGCCCTACATGCACAATGGCGGTATCGCCACCCTGGAAGATGTTGTGAAGCACTATTCCGAGGTGAGCCCTGACCGCCTGCACAGCGACGGCGTGCCGCTGGTCCGCGCCCTTGGTCTCAATTCCGGAGAAGCCGCCGACCTCGTGGCCTTCCTGCGCACGCTCGACACGGAGACGGCAAAACTGCCGCCGCCGCCGGCGCTTTGTCCCTAGCTGAGCCGCGCCAGCGCACTTTCCAGGATCCATGCTGCGGCCGCTGCATCGACGCGCTCGGCACGCTTGGCGCGGCTCATGTCGTAGTCGTCGATCATCCCGCGGGTCACGGCGGCGGTGCTGAGCCGCTCATCCTGCAGGACGATGGGGAGTGCGGCGAGGGCGGTTGGGCCGTGGTTGGCGATATTGGCGACGAACTGGCGCACCGACTGGCAACGCGGGCCCTCGCTGCCGTCCATGTTGAGCGGCAGGCCGATCGCCAGCGCCTTGACCTCGTGCTTCTTCGCAAGCTCGGCAAGTGTGGCGAGATCCGATGCGAGCTTGGTGCGTTTGAGGGTCGTGAGCGGCGTCGCCAGTTGGCGGGTGATGTCCGAGGTGGCGATGCCGATGGTCTTGGCCCCGACGTCGAGCGCCATCATCCGGCCATCCCGCACCAGCGAGGCCTTGAGTTCGGGGAAATCGACGATCGGCATCAGCCGCGCGCGTCCAGCCACGCCGCAGCGTCCGTGGCGATATCCTGCCAGCCGGGCTGGCCCAAAACCCAATGGCCCTGACCAGGGTATTCGCGATAGGTCGCGAGCTTGCCGAAACGCGCCGCCGTTCGGCGCACCACGCCGGGCGGCGTGAGCTTGTCCTTTGCCGCCGCCACGAACAGCAGCGGCACGGTCACGGTCTTGGGATCGACCGTCGCCGCCTTGGCGCCGTCGAGCCAGGGCAGGCCAATCTCGAACAGGGCGCGCCCCGACTCGTGCACGAATGTCTCGTGGAGCGGCGTCGCCTCGCGCGGGTCCATGGTGTTGAAGGTCGAGGACAAGGCCTCGGCGAGCGTCGCGCGGTGCGGCTTGCGCCACCAGCCCCAGTTCATCTGGATGCGCGCGAAAGCCATCAGGTTGGAGGGGCGGAGCGCGAAGACGTTCGATGGCGGCGCCGGCGTGAGCAATACGCCTGCCCGCGCCAGGCCCCGCGCGCAGAGCAGCAAGGCGATCAGCCCACCCATCGAATGGCCGATCACGACCGGCTTTTCCGGCAGCGTCCGGATCAGCGCTTCGAGATCGGCGAGGTAGTCGCTCAAGCTCGTGCCGCCAAGCGCTGCGGGAGGGGAGAGGGGTGGCGCGTCGTGGTGGCGCAGGGCCGGCGCCGACGTCTGCCAGCCGCCGGCCTCGAGGAAAGCCCGCCAGTTGCGCCAGACCTCGGGCGTGCCCCACATGCCGTGAATGAAGACTGCCAACCGGGCCATCGCCGTGGTTATAAGCTGACAGGAAACACAGGCAAGGTAAGTTCGACCCGTGACCGATATCGTCTACGCCTTGCTTGCGATCGCGATGGTGCTGGCCCTGGTCAGCCTGCTGGTGCCGCTCGCCGAGCGTCTGCGCCTGCCGCACACCGTGCTGCTGGCCACCGCCGGCCTGGGGCTGGGCTTCCTCGGCACATGGATCGCGACCAGCGGCCAGACTCTCGGCGCCGTGCGCGACGTTTTCGCCGGTCTCGACCGGCTGGAGCTCGGCAACGACGTGTTCCTGCCGCTGTTTCTGCCGCCACTCCTGTTCACCGCCGGCCTGACGATCGACGTGCGCCGGCTGTTCGACGAAATCTTCGCCGTGCTCCTGCTCGCCATCGTGGCGGTGCTGGTCTGCATTGCCGGCGTCGCCGGCGTGGTGAGGCTGGCGACCGGCATGGACATCGTGGTTTGCCTGCTCCTGGGAGCGATCGTCTCGACCACCGATCCGGCGGCGGTCATCGGCATCTTCCGCGATGTCGGCGCGCCCAAACGCCTGTCGATCCTCGCCGAGGGCGAATCGATATTCAACGATGCCGTCGCCATCGCCGCCTTCGGCTTCATGATGGATATCCTGATCCGCTCGAGCGATCCCGCCCTTGCGCAGCAGGTCGCGGCCGACCTGGCGAATCCGGCCGCCGCCTTCCTTCGCGAGTTCGTCGGCGGCATCCTGTTCGGCTTCGTCATGGCGCGCGGCGCGATGGTCATCCTGCCGCGGCTGGGCGAATCGGACGCAGCGATCGCTTCGGTCACCGTCAGCCTCGCCTATTTCAGCTACATAATCGCCGACCAGTATCTGCATGTCTCCGGCGTAATCGCCGTCGTGCTGGCGGCGCTCACCGTTGCGGCCTACGGGCCTACGCATCTGCATCCCCGCCAGTGGACGGCGCTGCGCCAGCTTTGGACGCAGCTCGAATTCTGGAGCAACTGCCTGATCTTCATCCTGGCCTCGATGCTGGCGGCCAACGTGCTGGAGCGGATCACCTGGCCCTATGTCTGGGGCGTGGGTGCGGTGGCGATCGGCGCCTTCGCGGCGCGGGGCTTGGTGGTGTTCGGCATGCTGCCGATCCTGGAAAAGGTCCGTCTCGTGCAGCCCGTCACCAAGCGCTACAAGGTGGTCCTGGTATGGGGTGGCCTGCGGGGCGCGGTCACCATCGTGCTTGCCATGGTCGCAGCGGGCGATGTGCGCCTGCCCGAGTATGTTCGCGAATTCACCGCTATTCTCGCCACGCTGTTCGTGATGTTCACCCTATTCGTGAACGCCACCACGCTCGGCGTGATGATGCGGATTCTGGGTCTCGACAAGTTGAGCCGGCTGGAACTGGCACTGCGCGACCGTGTGCTGGCGCTGTCACGGGTCAATGCCGCACGCCAACTTCAGAGGGTCATGCGGGAACACAATGCACGGGTTGAAGGCCTCGACGTCGATCCCGCTTCGGCCGGCGAGGCGGAGATCGAGGCGGTTCCGGACGAACTCGCCCTCGATATTGACGAGCGGCTGACCGTCGGGCTGCTCACGCTATGCACACAGGAGAAGGACCTCTATCTCGACCTCTTCGAGCAACAGACCTTGTCGCGCCGCATGGTGGCGCTGCTGACGACACGCGCCGATCGGCTGATCGATGCTGTGCGCGACCGGGGCGCCGCGGGACATGAGGAAACGATCCGCCATTTCGCACTGCCCGACCGGGCATTCCGGCTGGCGTTATGGTTGCAGCGTCGCTTCGGCTACGAACGCGCGCTTACCGAGCGATTGGCGGATCGCTTCGAGATTCTGATGGTCTCGCAGGATGTGCTTGCCGAGCTGGCGGCGTTCAATCTCAAATCGATCGCCGAACTGGTGGGAACCGAGGCCGAGAAGCGGCTGGGCGCGATCATCAAGGACCGCCAGGAACTGGTCGACCGCGCCTTGAAGGCGCTCAGCCTGCAGTATCCCGGTTACGCCGAGGCGATCCGCGACCGTGAGCTCGAGCGGGCCGGCATCCGCTTCGAGTCGGTCGAATACACGCGGCGCCTGCGCGAGGGCATCATCGGCCGCGAGGTCTATTCCGACCTGCGCCGCCAGCTCAATGCGCGACGCGATGCCATCGGCGATCGGCCGCCGCTCAACCTTGGCCTTGAGCTCGCCGGCATGATCGGCCGCGTGTCGCTGTTCGCCGCGCTCGATTCATCGATGGTCGCCGAGGTCAGCAAGCGGCTGCGGGCCATGGTGGCGCTGCCGGGTGAGAAGATCGTCGCCGTCGGCGGTTCGCCCGACGCCATGTATTTCATCGCCGCGGGCGAGGTGGCCGTCCATGTGCGCGGTGGGCCAGTGGTGCTGAAGGAGGGTGACTTCTTCGGCGAAATGGGTCTGCTCGACCATCGGCCGCGCAGCGCCGATGTGGTGTCGGTCGGCTACTGTCACCTGCTGGTTCTTCACCGCAACGACTTCGACGACGTGCTGGCCGAACGCCCCGAGATTCGAGCCGAAATCGCCGCCGTCGCGGCGCGTCGCTTCACCGACAACTCGGCCGCTGGCTAGAACCACGGGCCGCTCGGCACTGCCATGCCCCGCCTGCAGAAGAAAATGCACCTCGCCCAGTTTCTGGTGCATGGGCCGACCTATCACAGCCTCGCCATGTGGCGGCATCCCAAGACCGCCACGTCTGGCTACGATTGGAGCCGTCCGGCGCTCTACCAGCACATCGCCCGGGTCTGCGAGCGCGGCCTGTTCGACATGGTGTTCTTCGCCGACCTCAACTACATCTCCGACACCTACCGGGGCTCGCTCGAACCCGCCCTGCGCTACGCCACGCAGGCGCCGGAGCACGATCCGATCCCGCTGCTGTCGTGGATGGCGGCGGTGACCAAGCACATCGGCGTCGCCGCGACCTTCTCCGTCAGCCAGCATCACCCGTTCTACGCCGCGCGGATGTGGGCGACGCTCGATCACCTGACCGAAGGACGCGCGGGCTGGAATGTCGTCACTTCGATCAATCCCAACCAGGACGCCAATTTCGGCGTCGAACGGCCGCCGGCCGATGTTCGCTATGACCGGGCGCATGAATTCATCGAGGTCTGCCGCAAGCTGTGGAACAGCTGGGACGAGGACGCGGTCGTCATGGATCGCGACAGTCCGGTGTTCGCCGACGCAACCAAGGTGCGGCGCATCGAGCATAACGGGCAATTCTTCAAGTCGCGCGGGCCGCTCAACGTGGTCCGCTCGCCGCAGAACGGTCCGGCGATCCTGCAGGCGGGAACCTCGCCCAAGGGCGTGGACTTCGCGGCCAAATATGCCGACGCAATCTTCGCCATCCAGCCGCGGCCGCAAGATGCGGCGCGTTACTTTGCCGGGATCAAGGGACGCATGGCCGAACTCGGCCGCGACCCGGACGAATGCAAGATCCTGTTCGGCGCCCAGCCCATCATCGGTGCGACGGAGGCCGAGGCGCGCGAGAAGCAGAAATTCCACAACAGCCTGGTGCCTCTCGAGGGCGGCATGACCATCCTGTCGGCGCACGCCGATTTCGATCTGTCGAAATTCGCGCCCGATGAACTCATGGCCACTCGGACGGAACCGCAGCTGCAGCGCCTGAAGACTCGCTTCCTGAAGCCGTCCGGCGAATCCATGACCGTGCGCGAAGTCGCCCAGCGCCACGGCCAGAGCGTCGGTCTGCCGCAATTCGTCGGCACGCCCAGATCAGTCGCCGACCAGATGGAGGCGTTCCTGCAGGAGGCGGGCGGCGACGGTTTCATGCTCTCGCCGATCTACTGCCCTGGCGCGATCGAGGAGTTCGTCGATCTCATCGTGCCGGAGTTGCAGCGGCGGGGCCTTGTGCGCACCGAATACAAGGGTCGAACCATGCGGGAAGTGCTGCGCCAGGACGATTAGCGTCTTTCTTTTTTCCTCCCCGGTCTGCTGGGGAGGTGTCGGCCTCAGAGGCCGACGGAGGGGTCAAATAATGTCTCATGACCCCTCCGTCGCCGTATGACGGCGACACCTCCCCTTCGCGGACTCCGCGAAGGGGAAGGAAGCCTTGTTGCCCGTTTGCCGCAAAACAGCTACCAACCGCGCCATTCAAGGGCTTTCGGAGCAGAGTAGATGTCGCTCGACAAGGACACGGTGGCGCGCATTGCGCGGCTTGCCCGTCTCAAGGTGCCGGAGGAGGAACTCAGCACCCTGGCCGGCGAGCTGTCGGGCATTTTCGCCTGGATCGAGCAGTTGAACGAGGTCGACACCAAAAACGTCGAGCCGCTGTCGTCTGTCTCGGACGTGACGCTGCCGATGCGCGCCGACAAGGTGACCGACGGCGGCATTGCCGCAAAAATCCTGGCCAATGCCCCCGGCGGCGCGGTCTATATCGAGCCCAGCGACAAGAACGCGGGCGGCTTTTTCACCGTTCCCAAGGTGGTGGAGTAGGGCATGGCCGCTCTCACCGCTCTCACGGTCGCCCAGCTTGCGGCGGCGATGGCGAAGAAAGAGGCGAGCGCCATCGAGGTGGCCGACGCGCACCTCAAGAAACTCGACGAACATCGCGCGCTCAATGCCTTCATCACCGAGACGCCCGACAAGGCGCGGGACATGGCCAAGGCCTCCGACGCGCGCCGCGCCAAAGGTGAGGCGGGCCTGCTCGAAGGCGTGCCGCTGGCGATAAAGGATCTGTTCTGCACCGAGGGCGTGCAGACCACGGCCGGCTCGCACATCCTCGAAGGCTTCGTGCCGCAATATGAGAGCACCGTGACCACCAACCTGTGGAAGTCGGGCGCGGTCATGGTCGGCAAGACCAACCTCGACGAGTTCGCCATGGGTTCGTCGAACATGACGAGCTATTTCGGCGGCGTCGAAAACCCGTGGAAGCGTCGCGGCGACAACCGCAAGCTGGTGCCGGGCGGCTCGTCCGGCGGCTCGGCCGCCGTCGTCGCGGCCTACATGGTGCCGGGCAGCACAGGCACCGATACCGGCGGCTCGATCCGCCAGCCGGCCTCGTTCTGCGGCATCGTCGGGCTGAAGCCGACCTATGGCCGTTGCTCGCGCTGGGGGGTCGTGGCTTTCGCCAGCTCGCTCGATCAGCCGGGACCTTTCGCTCGCACGGTCGAGGACGCTGCCCTTATTTTGCAGGCGATGTCCGGTCACGATCCCAAGGATTCGACCTCGGCACCGTTGCCGGTGCCCGACTTTGCCGCCGCTGCACGCAATCCCGACGTCAAGGGCATGCGGATCGGCATTCCCAAGGAGTATCGCGTCGCGGGCACGTCGCCGGAAATCGTGACGCTGTGGGCCAAGGGCATGGACATGCTGAAGGCGGCCGGCGCGCTGCCGGTCGAGATCTCGCTGCCCCACACCAAGTACGCGCTGCCGGCCTATTATATCGTGGCGCCGGCCGAATGTTCTTCCAACCTGGCCCGCTACGACGGCGTGCGCTTCGGCCTTCGGGTCCCCGGCAAGGATCTGGGCGAGATGTACCAGAACACCAGAGGCGCGGGCTTCGGCAAGGAAGTGCGCCGGCGCATCCTGATCGGCACCTACGTGCTCTCGGCCGGCTATTACGACGCCTACTACAAGAAGGCGCAGCAGATCCGCTCGCTGATCGCACAGGACTTCAAGGAGGCCTTTGCCAAGTGCGACGTGCTGCTGACGCCGACCGCACCGACCTCGGCCTTCGCCGCCGGCGAGAAGATGGACGATCCGGTGACCATGTATCTCAACGACATGTTCACCATCCCGGCTTCAATGGCGGGATTGCCCGGCATCTCGGTGCCGGCCGGCCTCGACAAGGACGGCTTGCCGCTGGGTCTGCAGCTCATCGGCCGTTCGTTCGACGAGGAGACCATGCTGCGCGCCGCGGCGGCGTTGGAGAAGGCGGCAGCGTTTACGTCGAGAGCAGCGGGTTACTAGAGAGCGTCCCTCCCCATTCAAATGGGGAGGTGCCCCGCAGGGGCGGAGGGGTCTGAATCCGCTGCATCAGTCGAAGCGCCCGTCCATCGCTAGGTGATGTAGCGCCTCGAAGATCGTCTCGACGACCTGATCCGTGCGCGCGAGCACGTCGGCATTCCAGAAGCGTAGGTCGCGAAAACCCGCAGATCTCAGGAAATGATCCCGCTTGGAGTCGTAGACTAGTTGTCCGGCGTGTTGGCTTCCATCCAACTCGATCACGACAGCTGCATCGAGACTGGCGAAGTCGCAGATGTAGAGACCGATCTGATGCTGGCGGCGGAACTTGAATCCATCCAGCTGGCGGCGGCGCAAGCGGCTCCAGACAAGACGCTCGGCGTCGGTTGAGCTCTCGCGAAGGTCACGGGTATAGCGACGCATTGGTTTAGTTGGTCGCAGAGATCGGGCACAAATGTGGCGATAGTACAACTTACGCGATCAATCGGATGACCCCTCCGCCCCCGTATGACGGGGGCACCTCCCCATATGAATGGGGAGGAGGGCGGGATAAACTCCCGCCAACCCGGGAGAAACGACATGGCGGATTACGATCTGGTCATACGCGACGGCAACCTCGCCGACGGCACCGGCGCGGGGACGCGCGAGGCCGATGTTGCGGTGACGGGCGGAAAGATCGCCGCCGTCGGCAAAGTCAGCGGCAAAGGCAGCGAAGAGATCGACGCCAAGGGTCTGCTGGTCACGCCGGGCTTCGTCGACATCCACACCCACTACGATGGCCAGGCGACCTGGGACTCGCACCTCCAGCCCTCGAGCTGGCACGGCGTCACCACGGCGGTGATGGGCAATTGCGGCGTCGGCTTTGCGCCGGTGAAGATCGAGGACCGCCAGCGCCTGATCGAGTTGATGGAAGGCGTCGAGGACATTCCCGGCGCCGCTCTCGACGAGGGCCTCAAATGGTCGTGGGAATCATTCGGCCAGTATCTCGACGCCCTCGAGACCCGGCCGCGCGACATGGATCTCGGCGCCCAGCTGCCGCACGGTGCCCTGCGCGTGTTCGTCATGGGCGAGCGCGCCGCCAGACTCGAGGAGGCGACGCCGCAAGAGGTGGCGCAGATGCGCGTGCTGACCGCCGAGGCAATGCGCGACGGCGCGCTCGGCTTCTCGACTTCGCGCACGCTCAACCATCGCACGGTGAAGGGTGACCCGACGCCGTCGCTGCGCGCCTCCGAGGCCGAGCTTCTCGGCATCGCGCTCGGCATGAAGGACGCCGGCCGCGGCGTGATCGAGTTCATCTCCGATTTCAACACGCCCAATCCCGAGAGCGAGTTCGAGATGATCGACCGGCTGCTCGCGGCGGCCGGCCGGCCGTTCTCGGTCTCGTTGGCCCAGAGCCACAGCAGGCCGGACGGTTGGCGACGCCTTCTCGGGCTGGTCGATGGGCTCGTCACCAAGGGCCACTCGGCCAAGGCACAGGTGGCACCACGGCCGATCGGCGTGCTGCAGGGACTGCAGGCAAGCCGCATCCCGTTCTCGATGTGCGCGTCCTACAAGGCGATCGCCAGCAAGTCCGTTGCCGAACGGCTGGCGGTCTTGCGCGACCCGGCGTTCCGCGTGCAGCTCCTGAAGGAGGCCCACGAGCCGCTGCGCTCCGAAATGGCGGCGCGGCTGACCGACTACGACCGCATGTTCCCGCTGGGCGATCCGCCGGACTACGAGCCGGCGCAGGAGAGTTCATTGGGCGCCCGCGCGCGCCGCGAGGGCCGTGATCCGCGCGACGTCATCTACGACTATCTGATCGAAGGCGAAGGCAGGAATTTCATCTTTTCGCCCTTCGCCAACTTCGCCGCCTACAACCTCGACTGCTGCAGCGAGATGATGCAGAGCCCGCACACGCTGATCGGGCTGGGCGACGGCGGCGCGCATGTCGGGCTGATCTCCGACGGCTCGTTCCCGACGTCGCTGCTGGCGCACTGGGGCCGCGACCGCAAGAGCGGAAGGCTCGACGTGTCGTGGCTGGTCAAGCGCCACACGCTCGACAACGCCAAAGCCGTGGGACTGAACGACCGCGGACTGGTGAATCCGGGCTACAAGGCCGACCTCAACGTCATCGACTTCGACAAGCTGCGCGTCGAGGCGCCGGTGATGAAGTGGGACCTGCCGGCCGGCGGCAAGCGCCTGCTGCAGAAGGCGCGCGGCTACCGCGCCACCATCGTCTCCGGCGCCGTCACCTATCGTGACGGCGAGGCTACCGGCGCGCTGCCGGGCAGGCTGGTGCGCGGCCCGCAGGCCGCCTGATCATCCGGCGGTGAGCTTGTTGTCGCGGATCACCTTGCCCCAGAGTTCCTGTTCCTTCGCTATGTAGGCGGCGAAGGCGTCGGGCGAGGTGAGCGTGATCTCCATGTCGAACTGGTCGACGAACTTCGTCGTGACATCGGGCTCGCGCACGGCCTTGGAGATCGCCGCATGCATGCGCTCGACAATCGGCTTGGGCGTGCCGGTGGGTGCAAACACGCCCCACCAGGCAAACGAGGGTTGAGACTTGACGCCCTGCTCGACCAATGTGGGCGTGTTGGGCGCGAGCTTGCTGCGCTTGTCGCCGGTCGAGGCGACCAGTTTCAGTTTGCCGGCCGTCACATGCGGCATCATGTTGGCGAGGCTGCTGACGGTGAGATCCGTCACGCCGGCCAGCGCGTCCTGATAAAGCGGCCCGCCTCCCTTGTAGGGGATGTAGTTCATCTGGAAGCCGTTCTCCTTCTGCAGGAAGGCGATGAAAATCTGGGCGAGGCTGGAGTTGAGCGATCCGATGCTGATTTTGCCGGGCTCGGCCTTGGCCGCCTTGATCGCCTCGGCGAAAGTGTTGTAGGGCCGCGTCGGATGCGCCGCGATGCCCTGCGCGCTGCGGCCGATCTGCATGACCGGCATCAGCTCGCTGTCCTTGTAGGGCAGGTTGTCGTTCAAGAGCGGGTTGATGATGTGATTGTCGAAGACGATCAGCCAGGTCTGGCCATCGGGCGGCGACTTGGCGGCGACCGTGGCGCCCACCACGCCGCTGCCGCCGGGCTTGTTGTCGACAACGATGTTCCAGCCGGTTTGATCGATCATCTTGGCCTGGATGATGCGGGCGATCGGATCGGTCGAGCCGCCGGGCGGGAACGGTATCACGAACTTGATCGCGCCCTTGGGCCAGTCGGCCTGGGCACGTGCGATGGCTGGTACGCCTAGTGACGCAGCTACAGTGCCGGCCAGAACGGCGCGGCGACGCAAAACAGACATTTTAGCCTCCCAGATACGTCTTGTTTGTCAGGCAAGGGTAGCGGGAAGCCGACGCGGCGCAAGTCCAGACTTCGCGCCCGGGATCAGTCGCTCTTGATGTTGTTGTCCTTGATGACCTTGAACCAGCGCTCTTGCTGGCTTGCCTGAAAGGCGGCGAACGCCTCGGGCGAGCTGGCCAGGATCTCCATGTCGATCAGTTCGACGAATTTGGCGGTGACGTCGGGTGATCGCAGCGCTTTGGCGAGCTCGGCGCTCATCCGGTCGACGATCGGGCGCGGCGTGCCGGCCGGTACATAGACGCCCCACCACGAATAGGTCGGGTAGGTCTTGAGGCCCTGCTCGGCGAGAGTCGGAGCGTCCGGCAAGCTGGTCGCACGCTTCTCGCCCGTGGTGGCCAGAACGCGGGCCTTGCCCGAGCGGAAGTGCGGCTGCGCCGCGCCAATCGTCGTCAGGGTGAAATCGATCACGCCGGCCAGGACATCCTGCATGATCGGCCCGCCGCCTTTGTAGTAGATGTGATTGAGTTCGAATCCATTCGCCTTCTGCAGGTAAGACGTCAGCAGGAGTTGGCCGCTTGCGGGCAACAGGCCGACGCTGATTTTGCCCGGCCGCTTCTTCGCATCGGCGACGATGTCGCTGAAGCTTTTGTAAGGCCGGTCGGGATGGCAGACGACGACGTATGGAGCGCGGCCGACCAGCATGACGTTGAAGAGGTCGCTGTCCTTGTAGGCGAGGTTCGGCGTGAAGGCCGGGCTCAGGATGTGGCTGTCGAACGTCACCATCCAGGTCTGGCCGTCAGGCGGCGCCTTGGCTGCGATGGCCGCGCCGATCGCGCCGGCGGCGCCGGGCTTGTTGTCGATCACTGTCGCCCAGCCGGTATTGTCGCTGACCTTGGCGGCAAGGATGCGCGCCACCGGATCGGTCGTGCCACCCGGCGGGAAGGGCACGATGATCTTGATCGGCCCCTTGGGCCAGTCGCCTTGCGCCTGCACGACGGCGGGTGCGGCGAGGGTAGAAGCGGCTGCACCCAGGATCAGAGAGCGGCGATCTAACTTCATCATGGCAAGACCGCCCGGATACTTCTTTTGTTGCGGCAAGCTATCACCTCCGGTCACGGACGGAGAAGGAATAGCCGCTGGCGCAATAAATTTCTTGACTGTTTGCGATAAATGCAATAACATCAGGCTAGTCGGAAAAGCCACAAAATGTGGCGCACGCGCCGCGCCAGCGAAACAGCTGCTGTTTATTTTCTGTTTGTTTAACAGCAACGACGGCGCGAGGCAGTCCGGGGCCACCATATGAAGTAGGGCTTGATCCCGATGAACCAGCGGCCCTATTAACCGTCATGTCACTGATCAAAGGCGAGACCGGCGACTGGGAGATCGTGCTGGGGCTGGAAGTCCATGCCCAGGTGATCTCCGACGCCAAACTTTTTTCCGGTGCCCCGACCCCGTTCGGCGCCGATCCCAACACCCAGGTGTCGCTGGTCGATGCCGCCATGCCGGGCATGCTGCCGGTGATCAACCAGCGCTGCGTCGAGCAGGCGGTGCGAACCGGGCTGGGCCTCAACGCCAAGATCAATCTGCACTCGGTGTTCGACCGCAAGAACTACTTTTATGCCGACCTGCCGGCGGGTTATCAGATTTCCCAGTACAAGGACCCGATCGTGGGCGAGGGCGCGGTCGAAATCGACCTGCCCGACGGCAAGACGCGCACGATCGGCATCGAGCGCCTGCATCTGGAGCAGGACGCAGGCAAGAGCCTGCACGACCAGCACCCCAGCCAGACCTATGTCGATCTCAACCGGTCGGGCGTGGCGCTGATGGAAATCGTCAGCCGGCCCGACATGCGCACCGCCGAGGAGGCGGCCGCCTATCTCACCAAGCTGCGGTCCATCGTACGTTACCTCGGGACCTGCGACGGCAACATGGACGAAGGCTCGATGCGCTGCGACGTCAACGTCTCGGTGCGCAAACCGGGCGATGAACTGGGGACGCGCTGCGAGATCAAGAACGTCAACTCGATCCGCTTCGTCAAGCAGGCAATCGAGCACGAGGCGCGGCGCCAGGTCGACATCATCGAAGGCGGCGGGAAGATCACGCAGGAGACCCGCCTGTTCGATCCCGGACGCGGCGAAACGCGGTCGATGCGCTCCAAGGAAGACGCGCACGACTACCGCTATTTCCCCGATCCCGACTTGTTGCCGCTGGTGCTGAAGCAGGCCGACGTCGACAGGATCAGGGCAGGCTTGCCGGAGCTGCCGGACGCCAAGAAGGGACGCTTCATCAAGGAGTATGGCCTGTCGCCTTACGACGCGGGCGTGCTGGTGGCGGAGCAGGAGACGGCACTGTTCTTCGAGACCGTCACCAGGGGCCGCGACGCCAAGCAGGCGGTCAACCTGGTGACCGGGGATTTCTTCGCCATGCTCAACCGCCGTGGCGCCACGATCTCGGACTCGCCGATCAGTGCGGCGAACCTCGGCAAGCTCCTGGACCTGCAGGCCGACGGCACGATCTCCGGCCGCATCGCCAAGGATCTGTTCGTTGCCATGGAGGAGACGGGCAAGGATCCGGCCGTGCTGGTGGAAGAGCGTGGCCTGAAGCAGGTCACCGACAGCGGCGCCATCGAGGCGGCGATCAAGGCGGTGATCGAGGCCAACCCCGACAAGGTTGCGGCCTACAAGGCCAAGCCCACCCTGTTCGGCTGGTTCGTCGGCCAGGTCATGAAGTCGACCGGCGGCAAGGCCAATCCCAAGGCGGTGAACGACGCGCTGAAGAAGATGCTCGACGGGTGAGGTTCCAGAAAGGGGAGAGATCCATGACGAAGTTCGGGACGGCGTTGGCGTGCGTGGCGTACGCGTGGCTTGCGGTTGCGGTTGCGGGATCGGCTTCGGCCCAGGACAAGAAAGTGAAATGGGAGGGCTCGTGTATTTGCGAGCGCGCCGACGAGCCGGGGACCTTCCAGCTGGTGATCGCACTCACCGACGCCAACCGGGCCGAGATCCGCAAGCGCATGGACGCCGGCGAGGGCGACACCTTCAATACCGTCCTGCTGGAATCGTTCACTTCCATCGATGAAGCGAAGCTGTGCGGCCGCAACAAGATATTTCTCGGCAACAAGACGGTAAAGATCGGCTATCGCCGGCTCGACGGCGATCTGCCCTACGATGAGAGCAAGTTCGGCACGGCCAAGACCCTGACGATCGGCGGCAAGCCGTAACTGGCTAGGGATCGGCGTAGTTCCTGAGGCGCAGGGTGGCTTTCGTGTCTGACCACACGAGGGCGGCGACCTGCCCGTTCGGTGCCAGCGCGATTTCGCTGACATCTACGGCCGGGGTCTTCCAGCGGATGACGCCCTTGGCGTCGGCCCGGACGATGAACTCGGGTGCGTCGGCTTCGTAGGTCTGGGCAACGATCGCCACAAAGCCGTCGCCGTCGGGGATCATCCGTCGCGTCCAGGCGAACGGCCAGGCCGAGCGGCTGACGACGTGGCCCCAATCGTCGAGCCGGACCAGCGAGGCGCGCGGCTTTGGCGAGTCGTCGACGAAAATGAACAGGCTGCCGTTGCGCAGCACGGTTACGGCGTATCCGTAGCTCTCGGGGAGGCGCATGCGGGCGGCCGCGCTGCCATCGACGGCGTAGCGGTGGATGTACCAGTCGAGCGGCCCGACGTCGCCGGGCCGCATCTCCTGGACCAGGGCGATCGTCGTGCCGTCGGGCCGCACGGCGACCGCGCCGACCCGCTCGGGAAAGCCGCGGCCGGGTCCTGCCTGCCATAGGCGCGCGCCGTCGAGGCTCAATTTGCCCAGCCACCAGGCGTAGGGACCGGAGCCGAAGCCGCCGGCCAGCAGCAGCGCGTTGTCGGGCGTCGGCAGGTAGGTCTCGAGTTCGTAGTAGGACGCCGGTGCGTCCGGATCGGTGCCCGGGGGACGGGGCGGTCCGACGGCGGCTTCCTTCTTCAATTGGCCGCCGGGTGCCAGACGGAAGAGCGTTCCCGCCGCGTTTGGCCCGGTCGCCGGCGGCGCCGGAGGATTGCCGCCGCTGATGAACACTACTACGTCGCCCGACTTGGCCGGCGCGACGCCCATCGACTCGACGGTGAAGCCGTTGGGGCCGATCGCACGTCGCACCGGCAGCACAGTCTTGAATTTCACGGCGCCATCGGAGCCGAGGGCGGCGAGCGAAATCCGCGCTGCCGCCGCGGGCTGGAACGGATCGCCCGCGGGCTTGTAGTCATGGAGGACGACATAGTGCGTACCCGCGCTGTCGACCGCCAGCCGGCCAGGCGGCGCGTAGCCGTTCAGGCCGAAGCCGTCGATCGGCGTCAGGTCGACATCGAGCGTGACGCGCGGCGCGGGCTGGGCCCCAGCCGTTGCGCTCGCGGCCAGAAGCACAAGGACAAGGGCCATGCGGATCATCGGTCGATCATATGTGCTAGTCTCGCTGTATTGAAGCGGGAGCGAGCATGACGGCGAAACTATTCGCCATGACCTGCGGCCGCCTGGTTGGCCGGCTGAAGGACATGATCGAAGGCGAGGATGGACCGGTCGTCCTGCCGATCCCGTCCTATCTTATCGAACATCCGAAGGGTCGGGCTCTGTTCGACACCGGCATGCATCCGCAGTGCCGCACCGACGCCGCCGGCCGTCTGGGCGAGAGGGTGGCGCGCATCTTCGGCTTCCAGCACTACGGCTCCGCCGACGACGTGAAGTCGCGGCTGGAATCGATCGATCGCGACCCCGACAAGGTCGACTATGTGGTGAATTCGCATCTGCATTTCGACCATGCCGGCGGCAACGCGCTGATCCCCAATGCCACGGTGGTGGTCCAGAAGCGCGAGTGGCAGGCGGCGCAGGATCCCGAGACCGCGGCCAAGGTCGGCTTCTTCAAGGCCGACTTCGATCATGGCCATGTCGTCAAGCAGGTCGACGGCGAGCACGATCTGTTCGGCGACGGCAGCGTCGTCTGCATTCCGACCTACGGTCACACGCCCGGACATCAGTCGCTCAAGCTGCGCACGGAGCAGGGCGAGATCGTGCTGACCGGCGACGCCTGCTACTTCTGCCGTACGCTCCGCGACCGTCGTCTGCCGCGCTTCGTCTATGACCGCACCGAGATGCTGGCCTCGCTCGACCGGCTGGAGAAGCTGGAGCGGGGCGGGGCCAAGCTCTTCTTCGGCCACGATCCCGATTTCTGGAAGGAAGTGCCGCAGGCGCCCATTCCCGCGTTCTGAGGGCCGGCCTTCTAATTCTGCGGCATGAACTCGATCATGAGGCCGCCCGACTGTTCGGGCGCGATCAGCACGCGTTCGCCCTCGGTGAGGGCGAAGGGTACGTTGTTGGCGCGCAGCAACGCCTGCAACGGCCGCGAGCGTTCGACGGCGACGGCGATGCCGACCACCGCCGGTTTGTGCTCCGGCGCCATGGCCTCGATCGCCTTGTATTCGAGCTGGTAGGCGAGCGGCGACCAGATCAGCAATTCGACGGCGCCGGTCTTGACCAGCACGCAGCCGTCGAAAATCTCCTCGGTCGTGGCGTTCCACGCTTCCTTGAGCGCCCTGGCGGTCGACTTGGGCTCATCGGCGATGGCATGGATGCAGAGCAGCGCCAGCGC
The DNA here is from genome assembly GCA_945889625.1 of Asaia bogorensis. Classification (GTDB taxonomy): domain Bacteria; phylum Pseudomonadota; class Alphaproteobacteria; order Reyranellales; family Reyranellaceae; genus Reyranella. Next base: position 170,778 of record CAMDCE010000003.1, read on the forward strand.
GCCGTTGGCATGGACGATCCATTCCGGTTCCATGAAAGCGTCGGGCGTCTCATGCCGCACCGGGAACCACGGCACCGGGCCATCGCCCGCCGGGCCGATCACGACGCCGGCATCGACCTCGAAGCCATCCTCGGTTTCCCATGCGTGCGTGCGCTCCTCACCCTCGAGCTCGACGACGTTGAGTGCCAGCGAGATGCGGGTCGCTTCACCCTCCAGCAGTTCGATGTAGTTGGGGATGTCGTCGCTGCCCGGCTGGAAGCAGATGCACCGCGGCTCGACACCTTCAGGCGTCAGGTTGAAGCCGAGCTGGCCTAGCTTGGCCGCCGTCTCTGAAAGGTCTCCGAGGGTGGCGGAGACGTGGTCGATGTCGCGGGCCGAAATTTTCATGCCCGGTCATACAGGCTTAACCGGTTCACGCTCAAGTGCCGTGCTTGGCTGCGGGCGCCGTGCTAATTGCCGTCGCCACGTTTCCAAGGGAGGAATCCATGTCCAAGATGACACTTCACGGTATTTGGTTGAGCGGCCCGACCTACAAGGCAGGGCTCGCTCTGTCGCTGCTGGGCCAGTCTTTCGCCTACAAGCACGTAGATCTGCGCGCCGGTGCGCACAAGCAGCCGGAATATCTCGCAATCAACCGCTACGGCCAGGTGCCGGCGCTGGTCGACGGCGACCTCAAGCTCTGCCAGTCGGGCGCGATCCTGCTCTATCTCGCCGACAAGTTCGGCAAGATGGGCGGCAAGACGGCGGAGGAGAAGGCGCGGGTGCGCGAGTGGCTGTTCTGGGAGTTCGACAAGCTGGCGGCCAACGTCTACCGCCCGCGCGCCATCAAGCGCGGCTTCATGAAGGCTGAGGACAGCGTCTATACGATGTACAGCAACATGGCGAACGACGCGCTGAAGGTGCTCGACGGAGCGCTCGCCAAGTCGCAGTTCCTGGTCGGCAACGACGTCACCGTGGCCGACGTCGCGGTCTACGGCGATGTCGCCTATGCCGAGGAAGCCGCCATCGACCTTTCACCATACGCCAACATCAAGGCCTGGATGAGCCGGGTCGAGAAGCTGCCGGGCTTCAAGAAGTACGAGGACGCCCTGCCCAAGCAGGACGCCGCCTGAGGCATCGAACGGATCAGGCTTCCAGCGTCTTCTTCATGATGCCGGTCGCCTGATCCATCATGCCGCTGATCGCAGGCGCCAGTTCGTTGGGCAGTAGGTCGATCGTCCAGACGAGGCGGCTCTTGTCCTTGCCCTCGGGCACGATCTGCACCGCAGCATTGTAGTGCGAGGCGCGGCCTTCGACGACCGAATAGACCAGCCGGCACGCCTCGTCGTCGGCCGTGACCAGGCGTTCGCGCGCCACCATGCCGTTGGAAAAGGAGACGATGCGGTCGCCCTTGTCCATTTCGAGTGAGGTGAGGAAGCCCGGTGCCACGCGGGCATGGACCTGGCCGAAATCGCGGATCGCCGGCCAGACCTGGTCGGCGGGCACGTCGAGGGAAATCTCACGGCGTAGCGTTGCCATCTGTTGCACTCCTTGTTCGGGTGCGCCATCTAGGCCGGCCGGACGAACCAGGTCTGGCGGTTTTCGGACCCGGTCGCTGCGTGATGCCCCGCGCGACTGCCCGTCACTCCTCGCGACCGCCGACCAGAATGACCTGCGTCTTCGCCCAGCGCTCCTCGTCCAGCGCGAACTGGCCGGCGGGCGTGCCCTGCTTCCGTGGGACGTTGCCTGTGCTGGTGATGCGCAGGGTCTTCGTGGCGGACACCGGTGTGTTGTCAAATTTCTGACTGCTGCGGGTGCCGTCCGGCTTGGTTGTCGTCACTGATGTGAACCCACACTGGCGGTTCTTGCGCCAGTCGGCTGGGGGGCAACCGTCGCCGGTCAGCTTCACGGTCTTGCGCAGGTCAAGATCGCCTGCTTCCAGCATCTTCCGGAGCGCGGTGCGATTGGCGTCCGTCACGGCGAGTTCGGCGCTGAACTGCTTGGGGTCGTTTCCGAGCTGGCAGAAGCAGGTGGACTTGAGCTCGGTCTGGGCCGCTGCAGGTAGCGCGGCTGCGGTGCCGAGAAGAACGGCGGCAACGACGAGGCAACGCATCAGGCAGTCTCCGTCATCTGTTTCCAGCTTTCCTCGACACTTGCCCGGTCGAGGTCACGGGTGATGAAGACCAGCCGCGAGCGGCGGTCCGCATCGGGCCAGCGCGCGAGCAGGGTCGGCGGATGAAAGGTTCGGTGCACGCCGTGGATCACCAGCGGCTGGGGCTCGCCCACAACGTCGAGCACGCCCTTCACGCGTAGCAGCTTGTCGCCCCAGGCAGCGCGTACCGCCATCAGCCATGGATTGAAGCGGTCCCACTCGAGAGGTCTCTCGAACGTCAGGCAGAAGGAGCCGATGTGTGCGTCGTGGCGCGACCGGTCGTGCTGATGCTCGTGCTCATGATGGTGGTCGTGAGCTTCGGCGTTCAGCCATTGTTTCACGCGCTCGCCCTTGCCGGCCGGATCGAACGGCCCTGAATCGAACAATAAAGCCGGATCGATCTCGCCCTTGACCACTTCGTAGAGCTGGGCGCCGGGATTGAGCTCTTCCAGGCGGCCGCGCAAGCGGGCGCTTGTGCTGGCGTCGGCGAGATCGGTCTTGCTCATCAGCAGCCGGTCGGCGACGGCTGCTTGCTTGACCGCTTCGGCATGTTCGTCGAGCTGGCGGTCGGCATTGAGCGCATCGACCGTCACGACCACGCCGTCGAGGCGATAGTCGTGGCTGATCATCGGGTTGTTGAGCAGGAGCTGCAGGATCGGCGCCGGATCGGCGAGGCCGGTGGTCTCCAGCAGCACGCGGTCGAACGGCGGCGTCTCGTCCTTGGCGCGGCGGCGGGCGATGTCGCGCAGGGTGCGGTCGAGATCGCCCTGGATGGTGCAGCACACGCAGCCCGACTGCAGCAGCACCATGTCGCCGCTCACCGATTCCATGAACAGATGATCGAGCCCGACCTCGCCGAATTCATTCACCATCACGAGGCTGCGCTTCATGCGTGGATCGTCGAGCACGCGATTGAGAAGCGTGGTCTTGCCACTGCCGAGGAAGCCGGTGATCAGCGCCACCGGCATGCGGGAGGCCGACTTGTCGTAATCGAAAAGACTCATTGCATTGCAAGTGTCAGTTTCTTGACTGTTACAACGTAGCGTTGCCGACGTGTCTTGACGACGCTAGAGGACGGCACGACGCTCTTGTCGTCAACAGCAAAGGAGGAAGCGGTCATGGACGCGAGATACCTTCAAGACAAGGAAGAGCTCAAGGAGGCGGCGCAGGGCGTCGATGAGGATCGCCGTGCGTTCCTTACCGCCGGCCTGGTCGGCGGTGCAGTTGCGGCCGGCACGCTGATCGCTGGGGTGGCAAATGCCCAGCAAGTAGCGCAAGCACCGGCTCTCACAGCCGCGCCGTTTTGGCCGCATCCCAAGTGGGGCAAGGACGACGTCGCTGGTGCGTCCAACTGGATGACGCCCACCAAGACCCTCGACGCGGTGAAATGGATCAAGGATGGCAAAGTCTACCGCATCGGACGCATGTACGAGGCAGGTATGCCCAAGTTCGGTGAGCGCGCCTTCACCATGCGCATTCCCGGCTCGCCGACCGGCGGGCCGTTCGGTGCCAACAAGCTCATCTATCACGACGAGTTTCTCGCCACGGAGATCGGCCAGACCGGCACGCAGTTCGATGGGCTCGGCCATATCGGTATCCAGATGGGCAAGGACGGCGACAAGAACGAGATGCGTTACTACAACGGCCATACCGAGCAGGAGATCGGCGGCGCTTATGGCTTGGCCAAGATCGGCATCGAGAACTGCAAGCCGTTCTTCACGCGCGGCCATCTGTTCGATGTCGAGGCGGTGAAGGGCGCCATGATGGAGGCTGGCCAGGAGATCACCGTTGCCGACCTGCGCGCGGCGCTGCAGAAGCAGAACATGCAGGAGGCCGACGTCAAGGAAGGTGACGCGGTGTTCTTCAACACCGGCTGGGGCAAGCTGTGGCTGAAGAACAACGACAAGTTCAACGGCGGCGAGCCCGGCATCGGCCTCGAAGTGGCCAAGTGGTGCATCGACAAGGGCGTCTGCGTGACCGGCGCCGACACCTGGGCGACCGAGGTCGTGCCCAATCCGAACAAGGACCTGGCGTTCCCCGTGCACGGCGAGCTGATCACCAAGAACGGCATCTACAACCACGAGAATCTCGACTTCACGGGGTTGATCGCCGATCGCAAGTACCAGTTCGTCTACATCTTCTCGCCGGCGCCCATCAAAGGTGCCACGGGATCGAACGGCGGCCCCATTGCGGTCACCTGAGTTCGCCGTCACCTGACCGCACGGCGGACCTGAACTCGAAACGCCCTCGCGCAAGCGGGGGCGTTTTGCTTTGATACGCCAACAGCTCCGGGAGGAAAGTCGATGTCGTTGGTCCGCGTGATGAGTGTTGTCGCCGTGGCGCTTGCTGTGGCGCTCCCGGCGGCCGCGCAGGGCATCCCAAAGGCGCAATCGCCGGAGGAGGTGGGCTTCCTGTCGACCCGGCTGAAGCGGCTCAGCGATCGCATCAACGAGGGCGTAAGGAACAACGAACTGCCGGGTGCGGTCGTCCTGATCGCGCGCAACGGCAAGATCGTGATGTTCGAGTCGTTCGGCTTCCGCGACAGGGAAGCCAAGGCGCCGATGACCAACGATGCGATCTTCCGCATCGCCTCGATGACCAAGCCCATCGTGTCGGTCGCGACCATGATGCTGATGGAGGAAGGCAAGCTCTCGCTCGCCGACCCCGTGTCGAAATACATTCCGGCCTTCGCGGAGACGCAGGTTTCCGTCGAGCGCAAGAACACCGACGGTACGGTCGAACTCGGACTGGAACCGCAGTTCCGCCCCATGACGATCCAGGACCTGTTGCGCCACACGTCGGGCCTGACCTATGGCGCGGCCGGAAGCAACCCGGTGAAGCGGTCCTATGTCGATATGAAGGTCACGGCGTCCGACCAGACCAACGCCGACATGGTCGCCAAGCTTTCCAAGCTGGCACTGCTCTACCAGCCGGGCACGACCTGGGAATATTCCATGTCGACGGACGTGCTGGGTCGCGTGGTCGAGGTCGCCTCGGGCATGCCTCTCGACAAGTTCATCGATGAGCGCATCGCCAAGCCCCTGAAGCTCGGCGACACCGGCTTCGACGTCTCGGCCGACAAGAAGGATCGCGGCGCCCGCCCTCAGAAGGAAGGACCGAAGAACGAGATGCCCCCGATCCCCGACGTCACCTTTAAGGCGATCTGGAAGTCGGGCGGCGGTGGCATGGTCTCGACGGCCGCCGACTATGCGCGCTTCCTGCAGATGTTCGCCAACGGCGGCCAGCTCGACGGCGTGCGCCTGATCTCGCGCAAGACCATCGACCTGATGACCGCCGACCACCTGTCTCCCGACATCAAGATGGGCGTCGACATGGGGCGGTTCGGCACAATGGAGCCCAGCAAGCGCATGGGCCAGGGTTTCGGGCTGGGCTTCGCCGTGCGCAATGACCAGGGCCGCAATCCGCTGGCCGGCTCACCCAACGACTATTATTGGAGTGGCGTCTGGGGCACCCATTTCTGGCACGACCCACGCGAGCGCATGTACGTCGTGTTCATGATGCAATCGCCGGCCGCGGGTCGGTCGTATCGCTATCTGGTGCGCGATCTCGTCTACCAGGCTCTCGTGAATTAAGCGATGAACTAGGTCTTGAGCTTCATCTTGCCGAGGAAGTCGCGTTTGCCGACCGGTACCCCCTTGTGCCGCAGAATGTCGTACGCCGTCGTGGCGTGGAAATAGAAGTTCGGTAGCGAGAAAGACTGCAGGAAGCCCTCCGCGGTGAAGGGCAGTTTCATGTCGCGGACGGAGAAGATGACATCCTTGCCAACGCAGGCATCGACCTCCTCGGGCTTGACCGTCTTCAGCTCTGCAAGCGCGTCGCTCAGGAGCCTCTGAAGACCGGCATAGTCGGGCGGCGGCGTGCCGGTTGGCGGAGCGAAGGCCCCCGCCTGCACACCACGGATTGCGCCCAGCGAATGGTGGGCGACGGCGCGGATCTGGAAGCTGAAGGGAAGCATGTCCTCTGCCAGCCGCGTGTCGACGATCCCGTCGGGGTCGACGCCCTTCTCCTTGAAGTGCGCCGCGCCCTTGGCGAGGAAGCCCTCGACTGCGCCCGCGATCTGCAGGTAGTGGGGTACGCAGAAATCGTAAAGTGAAATGGCCATGGTTCGTGCCTCCCGATTTGCCGCATTCTAGTCTAGTCTCCGCGCCAACTCACATCCTCTCCAGGAGACACCTCATGATCGATCTTCACTACTGGCCGACGCCGAACGGGTGGAAGATCTCCATCATGCTCGAGGAGTGCGGGCTGCCCTACAAGCTGGTGCCGGTGAACATCGGCACGGGCGAACAGTTCAAGCCCGAGTTCCTCAGGATCAGCCCCAACAACCGCATGCCGGCGATCGTCGATAACGATCCGCCGGGCGGCGGCGCGCCGGTCGCCGTGTTCGAATCGGGCGCCATCCTGCAGTACCTCGCCGAGAAGGCCGGCAAGTTCCTGCCCAAGGACCTGCGTGGCAAGTACGAGGTGCTGCAGTGGGTCAACTGGCAGATGGGTGGGCTCGGCCCGATGGCGGGACAGGCCAACCACTTCAACATGTACGCCCCGCAGTTCAATCCGCCGGAGCAGCTCACCTACGGCCAGGCCCGCTACTCGAACGAGGTCAACCGCCTGTTCGGCGTGCTCAACAAGCGCCTGGCCGACCGGCCGTTCGTGGCCGGCGACTATTCCATCGCCGACATGATGATCTGGCCATGGGTGGTGGGCTTCAAGAACTTCGGCCAGAAGCTCGAGGACTTCCCGGTCCTCAGGAAGTGGTTCGAAGAGGCGGTGGGTCAGCGGCCGGCGGTGGTGAAGGGCAAGGCGGTCGGCGCGGAGCTGCGCAAGACGCCCGGCATCAACACCGACGAACAGCGCAAGATTCTGTTCGGCCAGACTGCGTCTGTCGTTCGTTAGCGGGGGCCGCCGAGCTGCCGCTTCCCGCTACTCAACCACCTTCCGGTACGACCGCTTCGCTGCGACCTTGCCGTCCCTGATGGTCATGACGTCACAGGCGTGGAATTTCGCGTGTCTGCCGTCCCGGGTGCCGGTCACCAATAGTTCGAGCACCACGTGATCGGGGCCGAAACTGCTGTGCACCAGTTCATAGCGGATATCGGGCATTGCCTTGAAGGCATCGGCGATCGCGGCGCGCACGGCCGTCGATCCCCTGAAGAGAGTGCCATGCGGCTCGGCACCTCTGGGGATCTCCCAGATGCAATCATCGGTCATCATGGCCACGGCGCCATCCGCGTCGTGCTCGTTCCACGGCTTCATGAATTTTTTCACGAAGGCTTCGTCGTAGACGGCCATGTTCAACTCCTGTGCTCGGATTGCCGCGGCATCTCGGTATCGACGGCATCGAGTCCAACTATCAGGAGCTCCTGCCAGAAAGTGGCAGCTATAAAGGCGCAAAAGACCGTGGAAAGGAGACGCCAGGTCCAATCCGCGGGCGTTTCATCCGGTCGCGCATCACGCTCGGCGCAGCACGCTGGGAACAGGCCTTCTCGCTCGACGTGGGCAACAGCTGGGAGACCAAATGCTACTTGGATTTCACACGGGCGTAACAGAGGCCGCGCCCTAGGTGTCCGAGGGTCCCCTTGACGCTGCGTCGACGGACAACCACGTTGACGGGGCTCATCTGGAGTGGGAGGCGCTGTCATGCAGCCGGAAGAACGCGACCTGATTACCGGCCTATTCGGCCGTCTAAAGGCCTTCGAAGCCCAGCCCCGCGATCCCGAGGCCGAACGGCTGATCGGCACCCTCGGTTCGGCCCAGCCCGCCGCGGGCTACCTGCTGGTGCAAACCGTGCTGGTGCAGGAGCAGGCGCTGAAGGCCGCACAAGATCGCATTGCCGATCTCGAAGCCAAGGTTGGCGGAGCACCTGCGCCTGCCTCGGGTTTCCTGTCGAGCGCGCCCAAGATTTCGCCCTGGGGATCGGCCCCGGCCTCCGCACCGCCGCCGTCACCGTCGCGTTCACCGCTGCAGGCAGCCGTTGCGCCGACGGCAACTCCGGCGGGTGGCGGCTTCATGCGCCAGGCGATGGCGACCGCGGCCGGCGTGGCCGGCGGCGCCCTGTTATTCCAGGGCATCAGCAGCATGATGGGCGGCAACAATCCCGCAGCTTCGCAGGCGGCACTCAATCCGGTGCCGCCGCCGGCGGCTCCGGAACCGAGCCGCCTCAGCTCGACCGGCCAGGACGACGGCGCGGCCGACGACTACGACATGGCGTCCGACGACTCGGACTCTGGTGACTTCGACTCGGGCGGATCGGACGACGTGTAATTTTTTGCCAGAGCATATTCCGTCCGGCTGAGGCGCTTAAGCGCGCCGCGATCAGCCGGACGGAATATGCCATTGAAGGAAATGCTTCGTACAACGCGTTTCCGGTCAGATGGAACCGCTCCGCGGTTCCATCTGACCGGAAGCCGCTCTAAGGGGACAAGACGCACAATGATCGAACTTCATACGTGGGGCACGCCCAACGGCCGCAAGGTCTCCATCATGCTCGAGGAGTGTGGCCTGCCCTACAGCGTGCACAAGATCGACATTTCCAAGGGTGAGCAGTTCAAGCCGGAGTTCCTCAAGATCAGCCCCAACAACCGCATTCCCGCGATCGTCGATCCCGACGGTCCGGGCGGCAAGCCGATCAGCCTGTTCGAATCGGGGGCGATCCTGATCTATCTCGCCGACAAGACCGGCAAGTTCCTGTCCAAGGATCCCGTCCAGAAGTACAAGGCGCTCGAGTGGCTGATGTGGCAGATGGGCGGCGTCGGCCCGATGTTCGGCCAGGCGCACCATTTCCTGCGCGCCGCGCCGGCCAAGATCGAGTACGGCATCAAGCGCTATGTCGACGAGGCCAAGCGCCTTTACGGGGTGCTCGACAAGCAGCTCGCCTCGAATGCCTTCGCGGCCGGCGCCGACTACACCATCGCCGACATGGCGATCTTCCCCTGGGCGGCGCGCCATGAGTGGCACACCGTCAACCTCGCCGACTTCCCCAACGTCAAGCGCTGGTACGACATCATCAACGCCCGCCCGGCGGTGACCAAGGGCATGGCCGTTCCGTATCTGAACTAGCACATGAAGAGGCTCGTCCTGGCGACGGCGCTTGCGTTCGCGCTCGCCGCCTGTGCACCGCCACAAACGGCGGCGGCCTGTCCCGCGCCGCTCAAGCCTGCGCTGCAGTTCAACCTCTACTTCGGTCGCGAGACGGCCGGTGGCGGTCAGGTGAGCGAGGCCGAGTGGGCGAAGTTCCTGGCCGACGAGGTGACGCCGCGCTTTCCCGACGGCTTGAGCGTGATCGACGTCGCCGGCCAGTCACGCGAATCCTCGGGCCGCATCGCGCGCGAGAAGACCAAGCTTCTGGTCATCGTCGTGTTCGATGCGCCGGCGCATATGCCCAAGGTCCAGGCGATCGTCGACGCCTACAACAAGCGGCATGGCCAGCGTAGCGTCTTCCGCACCGAGCATGCGGTGTGCGCCGGCGTCTAAAGCGCGATGACTTTCACTCGAGCGGATGGGCTTTGCCCATCCTCTATCGCGCCGTCGGCCCGGCTCGTGCGCCGCTCAGGCGCGATGGCCAACCATCGCGCCATAGCTGCGGGAGCCGACCGACGGCTGAAGCAAAAGTCATCTCGCTGTAGCCGACAACCTGCTATCGGCGCTCGGCCCATTTGATCATCTTGCCGATGAAGGCATCGCAGGCGTCCATCTGCGAACGGGCGACGAACTCGTTCGGTTGGTGGGCCTGGGCAATGTCGCCGGGACCGCAGATCACCGTCGGAATGCCGTGGCCGCGGAAGATGCCGGCCTCGGTGCCGTAGGGCACGGCGTAGGTGCGGTTGCCGCCGGTCCATTGCAGCGCGAGTTTGGCCGCTTCCTCGTTTTCCTCGGGCTTGAGGGCAGGCACGAAGGAGCGGCGCTTCAGCGTGATGCTGGCGTCGGGATGCTTGGCGCGCATCTTGGGCAGCAGCAGTTCGGCGACATACTGTTCGGCGCGGCGCTGCACCTCCCAGGCATCGTCGCCCGGCAGGGTGCGATAGCCCCAGTTCAGCACGCACTCGCGCGCCAGGATGTTGCCGGCGGTGCCGCCATTGACGACGCCGACGTTGATGGTGGTGTGGCCCGGCACGGTGTCGATGTCGCTGCGCTTCCTTTGTGCCAGTTCGGCCTGCAGCTCGTTCAGCCAGTGGATGAAGTCGCCGGCGAAATGGATGGCGCTGACGCCGAGATGGGTCATCGAGGAGTGGGCTTCGACGCCGGTGAAGGTGGCGACGATGCCGCCGCCGGCGTTCTGGGCGTTGACGACGCCCATCATGGTGGGCTCGCCCACGATCACCGCCTGCGGGCGCGGCACGTTGCCCATCAGCTTCTCGACCAGCGAATGGGCGCCAAGGCAGCCGATCTCCTCGTCGTAGCTGAAGGCAAAATGCATCGGCACCCTGAGCTTCGCGCGCTTGAGCTCCGGCACATGCGCCAGCGCCACGGCGATGAAGCCCTTCATGTCGCAGGTGCCGCGGCCGTAGAGATTGCCGTCGGGCTTTTCGCCCAGGCTCCAGGGATCGGTCGTCCAGGGCTGGCCATCGACCGGCACCACGTCGGTGTGGCCGCTCAACACGATGCCGCCGGCCGAATCGGGGCCGATGGTGGCGTAGAGGTTGGCCTTGGTGCCTTCCTCGTTGGGCACCAGGGTGCTCGGCACGCCGTGGTCGTCGAGATAGGCCTGGATGTACTTGATGAGATCGAGATTGGAATTGCGCGAAGTGGTGTCGAACGCCACCAGGCGCTTCAGCATCTCGATCGAAGTAGGAGCCTGCAAGCCGATATGGATACTCATTGCAGCAGCGTCGCACGCTTCGTGCCAGGCGGCCAAGAGGCTGATATTGCGTGCGAAACTCGCCCGTCGTTTGACACCCCGGACCCCCAACCGCTAGAACCGCCGCGCATCCGTCGTGGATATCGATCGCCGGGGTCTTAACGGGCTGCGGAGAGGTGGCCGAGCGGTCGAAGGCGGCGGTTTGCTAAACCGTTATAGGGGGTAAACCTCTATCGAGGGTTCGAATCCCTTCCTCTCCGCCATTAACTCCCAAAAAACCTATATAAATAGGCATTTAATAGGAGTTTAGCCCAAGTCTATCTACAATTCTGTCTACAACTATGGTCGCGCTAGCAAAGGCGATCACCTATCGCGGCGGAAGCCCCCAAACGCCCATAACAAGCCGTAGCCGATCAGGAATGCGACGATGGGTGGTGCAAGGACAAAGGTCACCATTTCGCGCTCTACTCCGCGTTCGCTAACGACATCCCAGGCGATGGCGCTCCACAGCACGATCCAACAGGTCGACAATACCAGCCACAGCCTGAACAGTCCGCGCTTCCAGTTCACCACAGCCCCGCTATTGATCGCCCCGATATCGCGCTCGCCATTCCCATGCGGCAACGCAGTCGTGCGCGTGCACACCTCTCCGCTCGGCCTTGGCGGTGGCTTCTAGCTCTACATAGTCCCGGCTGTACCGAACAAACGCCAGCGCCATGCCGGCGCTCACCATGTCCGCGCCGAGGTCACGGCCATCGGCGCGGCACAACGCCACCGTCCGGCCATAACGATCCTTCGCCTTCTCCTCGCACGCGACGGTCCGGCCGCTCACCAGGCCGCGCAGGTATTCGGTGGCTATCACACCCGCCGGCCAGCCATCGGCGCAGGCTTGGCGAGTCTCAGCGGCGTCGATTCCCCACAGGCGATAGGTCGGGCCGTCGAGCTTGATCGTGTCGCCATCGGTGACGGTCTGCGCGACCGCAGGGGAGATGGAGAGCGTTATGACGACTGCGGCTCTACTTATTGCAGGGAAATGCTGTGAAATCGCGTCCAACTGTGACCCCACCCTGTCTTGGAACGAAGTCATTGATAGAGCTGAGGGATCAAGCGAATTGGAGGGGTCGCGGTTGGACGCGAAACGTGACCCCTCGGATCGGACTATTTCCTCATAACCACAATACCTTA
>CAMDCE010000004.1 GCA_945889625.1 Asaia bogorensis
GCTCGCTCATGATCATGAGCGAGCGGGACGCTCGCGGTCCAAATGAGCATGATAATGACGCGCCACTCAAGGCGGAGATTACTCCGCCGCGGTGGCGCTCCCCCAGAGATGAGCTAATTCCGCCTGAACGCGACGCATGTCTACCGCCTGGGAACGACCGACAGGACAACCAGCTCGGTCGCGAAGGCCGTCAGCCTGTCGCCTGGCTTGACCAGCGGTAGCGTCGCGCGGCCGTCCGCCGTTCGCGCGTCGAAGGCGCGGACCTGGCCGTTGGTCGGATCGACGACGGAGATCGTGCTGGCCGCGACGTCGGCGCTCACCACCGTCCAGCTAGGTGCCGCGGTGTTCAATCCCGGCAATGCGAAGCTCACCCGCTGCTCGGTGCTGACGTCGATCGTATCCCCCACATTCACCCGGCCAAGAGTCTGCACCGCACTGGCCACCTTGTAGTTGCCGCTTCGGCCGTCCGGGAAGGCGAGCGTGAGCACGCGCATGGCTTGGTTGACGGCAATGACCTTCGCCGGTCCGGACGACGACGACACCATCGCGATGCGAGTCGTTGCGACTGACGTTGCGCGCGGCTGGGCCGTTCCGCCGAACGGATCGCGGGGCTGGGGATATTGCGATGGCGTCGTCGTTGCTGGCGAGCGCGTGGTGGCCTGGCCGCCCGGTCCGGTGCTGTCGAAGCGGCCGGACGGCGGATAGCCGCCGGGCGGAACAGGTGCCGCCGTCGCCGGCGCCGTCGTGGCGTTGGGATAGCTCGGAGCGGTGCCGCCGCCGGGAAGGCTGCCGGGTCCGATACCGCTGCCGATCCCCGTGCTGCCGCCGATCGGCCCGCCCGGCGCCACTCCCTGGGCATGCCCGGTCGTGGCGGCAAGGCCAAGAAAGAGCGCGGCGCAGAACAACCGGGTCACCTCTTCGCCACCGCCCCGGCGATGATCATCGCGGCATTTTCGGCCTGCAGGAGGGCGCCGGCGGGGCCCGGGGCGATCGTTGCGGACACGGCGACAACAAGCGTGTTTCACGGGCTTTCCTCGCAATCGGGCGATGCGGCCATCCTGGACCGGCGTTCCGCGCGGCGCATCATGTGGCCGTCCGGGACGGCCACCGTGTGGCACAAATGCCGTCAACGGCAATGCAATTATCGCAGGGTGTCTTTTTTTGACCTAAGTCAATGTTCAACGGCTTTGGAAACGGCTAATCTCAATGATGGCAAGAATGTGTTGCTTGCTTTTCCCAGGGGGGTCTCCTTTATGCTGAAATCTACGTTAGCTCTTATCGCCGCAGCTCTGTTGCTGGGCGCGTGCGATTCGCCGCCGCCGCAGGCGGCCGCTCCGCCGCCGCCGCCGCCGCCGCCGCCGGTGTTCATGGTGTTCTTCGACATGGGCAGCTCTACGCTGTCGGCCCAGGCGCAGGGCACCGTCCAGCAGGCTGCCGCGGCCTTCAAGTCGAGGGGCGGCGCCCGCATCAACGCGACCGGCTACACCGACACGGTGGGTTCGCCGGAGTTCAACATGGTCCTGTCGGTGCGTCGCGCCAATGCCGTCAAGGCGAGCCTCGTGACCAACGGCGTGCCGGACGGCGCGATCACCACGGCCGGCCGCGGCGAACAAGGCCTGCTCGTCCAGACGGGCGACGGCGTGGCCGAGCCGCAGAACCGCCGCACCGAGATCGCGGTCGTGCTGCCGGCTGTTTCGGCCAACGACATGGCCTACTGCAAGGCTCTGAGCGACAAGTGGCGCCAGTTCAGCAAGGCGCAGTCGGCCGGCGTGACGGCTGAAGCGATCAACGCGTGCGCGCAGGGCAACACCGCCGCCGGCATTCCGGTGCTCGAGAAGGCCCTGACCGACGACAAGATCCCGCTGCCGCCGCGCACCTGACGATTGCGGCACTATCTGATCCAGGAAAAGGCGGCCCTCGTGGCCGCCTTTTTTTGCGTGGACGGACTGACGACATGAGCACCTTGTGCGTGCGCTCGAACGCCATCGTGAACATTGCCGCGGCCGCTCTCAGGCGGGTCGCGAGAGCGCCACGATCAGCGGGCAATCCTGCGGTCCGCCGCGCCGCGGGCAGGCTTCGACCAGCGGCGCGAGAACGCTTTCGATGTGGGCAAATTCGGCCAGGTTCTGGCGGATCTCGGCGAGGTGCCGCTTGGCGATCTCGTTGACGTCGCTGCAGGTGCGCAAGCCCCCATGCAGTCCCAGCAGCTCGCCGACGGCATCGAGGGAAAAGCCCAGCTCGAGCGCGCGGCGAACGAAGGTCAGGCGCTGCAGATGTTCGCGATGGTAGGACGCCCTGCCGCCGACGCCGCGCCGCGGCGGGGGGAGGAGTCCCAGCCGCTCGTAGGAGCGGATGGACGCGACATCGACCCCGGACGCCCTGGCGAGTCCGGCGATCGTGGCGGGGGCACGGGCTGGCATGGCGCGGGCGTTGCCTTTGACGTCACAATCGATCGTCCTTCCGAACCGGGAGGACCTGCGCATCGTTGCATGCCCGTGTCACGAAAGTGAAGCACTGAGCTGCGGCTGGATCGCTTTGCGGCTCGGCCCTCCGCTGCGTATGCAGCGGCATCACTCGACGAACGCTCCGGCGATCGCCACGACCATGAGGCCTGCAAGAATGGCGAGCGCGAAGCGGAATATGCCCGGGGAAAAGTCGTTGTCTGACAACGACCAGTCGTTGTCTGACAACGACCTGTCATGCATTTCGCCGTCATGCGGCCGGGCGAGTTGCTCGGATGTCCTGTATTCGGTCGGCATCGGCAGCCTCCAGGGAGCGCCCCCAATGAAGACCTAACGCTTTTTACCCATGCCGGGTTTCAGCAGACCTCAGCGCCGATCTTCAGCGCCGATCTTCAACGGTTTGAGCTGGTGCCGAGGCCGGAGCCGGGGCCGGGGGCGCCACTGGGATTGTCGGGAGCCGAGCTTATGCCGCTGCGCGCCGGCGGCGGTCGCGGGGGCAGCGGCCTCGAGTCGGCCTCGATCGGGGCGCCCGGCGGCAAGTTGAGGATCGAATCGTCGACCTTGCTCTCGCAAGCCGCCGTGCCGAGAAGCACCAGGCCGAGTGTGACGATCAAGATGGTCTTCATGGCAAATCTCCCGGGGCGCCACTGTACACAGGAATTTGCCGCTCTCGCCCGACAACTTCAACTCATCTCCGGGTTCACCTGGTCTGGCTCGGATTGTCGGGATCGGAGTTTTGCCCGCCATGGACGTATGTCCCCTTGTTGTCGGCGATCACCGAACTGACGGGACTTGCTGCGACACTGGTGTTCACGCCGGCATAGGGCGAGCCTGCGTTGGGTGACGACCGGCCCATCGGTGGACCGCCATGCTCACAGGCCGCCACGCCGAACAGCGCGGCGGCCAGCGCACCCAGGAGCGTGCGTTCCATGGTTGCCTTCCGGCGCCTAGCGCGTGGTGGCCGAACCCGACGTGCTGGCGCCGCCGCCGACGCCGACATCCGAGCCGCCGACGCTGGCACCACCGGTCACGCCGGTGTTCGAACTGCCGGCGGCGCCGACGTTGGGATAGGTCGGGCCGGTGCTGCCGCCTGCGCCTGCGCCAATCGAAGTGCCGGCACCGACACCAACGCCGGTGTTGCCGACGCTACCGCCCGCGCCGACGCCGCTGCTGGTGCCGGCGCTGCCGGCGGTCTGGGCATGCGCCATCGCGCCGATCGAGGCGAGGGCGATGGCGAGAACAAGGGTCTTCGTCATGACGGGCCTCCATTGTTGATCATGGAGTCAACACGCCCCCGCCCGCGAGGTTCCGTCACGCTGCCATGGGCACGGCGGCATCGATTGCGGCACGGAGTTGGCGATAGTGCGACGCCGCCGCCCGAAAGCCGCGGAGCGCACGGCAAAGACGGCGGCGATATGTCGTGGCGTCGGCCTTGGTGCGGGCAGCGACCTCGGCCCAGTCCGCCCGATAGCTGGCGCTCTGCATTTCATCGATCGCCGCGCTCTGCTGCTGCGGCAGCCAGCGCCGCAGGTCGCGGTGGCGCACGGCCTCGACAGCGACATGGAGGTGGCAGTTCACCAGCCGCGCCGCGGCGACCTCGTGCGGCAGGCGCCACGCTTCGGAGGGATGCGCACCCAACCCGTCGTTGTCGACGCCGCCCAGCCGCCGCCAGTCGGCGCGCTCCCATTCGAGCTCGGCGCGGCAGGTCTCGACCAGCCATCGCCGCGAGCCTCGCCGTGGCGGCTCGACCCAGGCGATCGCCGCCATCCGGCGCTCCAGGAACGACGGCGGGGCAGGCTGGCGCAACGCGAACATGAATCCATATTGCGCTAGCAGCAACAACCAGTCAATGCGGAATTCGCAGCAAGCCTTGCGGTTGTGGATTATTGGGGCGGCTTCCGGTCAATTGAACCGCGTCATGGTTCAATTGACCGGAAACGCGTTGTACGAAGCATTTCCTTCAATGGCATGGTCTGTCCGGCTGATCGCGGCGCGTTTACGCGCCTCAGCCGGGCCGACTATGCTCTAGCCGTACCGCTTCTCGGTGATGACCAGGGCCCGCACCCATTTCTTCTTGGGCAGCTCGAACTCGCGCGCCGGGTTGAACTGGCGGACCTTCCAGGAATCGGGGCCGACGCGCAGCAGGCGCTTGACCAGCGCCAGCAGGGTGCCGCCGCCGTCGTCGTGGACGAACACGCAGTCGGCGCCCGGTCGAACCGGCACCGCAGGATTGACCACCACCTGGTCGCCATGCTCGATCGCCGGGCTCATCGAGTTGCCGATCACGTAGAAGGCGAAGGGATTGCGCACGCCCTGCATGCGCTCGGAGCGGCGGATGTAGTCGATCGGCTCGGATGTAAGCACCATGGCGCCGGCCTGGCCGGCCTCGGCGGAGGCCCACACCGGCACGTCGGGCTTGCCGTCGGGTGTCGGCATCGGCTGGATCGGCTGGGGGTAGCCGAGGCCGTCGGCGCCGGGCGGCGAGGCCTGGAGGTAGTTCAGGATCGCCGGCAACTCGTTGACCTTGATCTGGCGTTCGCCCTTCAGCATGCGGTTGACCGCGGCGGGGTCCTTGCCGAGCGCGCGGGCGAGGCCTGCCTGGTTGAAGCCGGGCCGGTCGAGTTGTTCAGCGAGCCATTTGATATCCATGACCATCAGTGTGCATGCAGTGCGCTTCCCGCAACAGTGTGACTATCGCAATTTCAATATTGACAGATAGGCGCGGTTAGCGCAAGTACAAAACATGAACATGCGATCTCCCGTGGCGACCCCCTCTCGAAACGCCGCAGGAGAGGGCCGGCGGTTTGTCCCTTTCGGCCGCCGGCCCACCCCGACTCCCGACTTCGAGAACGAGAGGCTGCTCTACGGCCCGCTGCTGCCCGACGTGCGCTTCCTGCGCCAGCGCGGCTTCGGCGTGCACAGGGAGGGCGATCGCTATCGCGTCGGCAACCGGCTGATGGACGGCGGGCAACTGAGGGGCGTGGCCGCGCGCGAGCGGCGACTGATGGCCAAGCGGCCACTGGTGGCCAAGCGGCCACTGGTGGCCAAGCGGCCACTGGTGGCCAAGCGGCGACTTGTCGGAGGTTCCTGATGGCCCGTATCCGCACGATCAAGCCGGAGTTCTTCACCTCGGACGACATCTGCGCGCTCTCCGCACTCGCCCGCCTGCTCTATGTCGCGCTGTGGTGCGAAGCCGACCGCGAGGGACGGCTGGTCTGGACCCTGGGCGTGCTCAAGCGCCGCTACCTGCCCGACGACGATTGCGACATCGCAGCCGTCGCGGGCGAGCTGGTCGGGCGCGGCCTGGTGCGGCTCTACGGCGAGGGCCTGGCCTGCATCCCGACCTTCGCGCGCCATCAGCACGTGAATGTCCGTGAGGCGTCGTCGAAATTGCCGCCACCCGACGGGTGCACTGACGTGCCGCGCACGGAGGAAGGGAAGGGGAAGGAAAATGGAAAGGAAGGGGAGGGGAAAGACGCCAGCGCACGGAGTTTACCCGAAGGCTGGAAGCCCGAGCCTGAGGATCTCGCCTGGGCGGCAACCGCCCGTCCCGACCTCGCGCCGGCACTGATCGAGGCCGAGACCGAGCGCTTTTGCAACCACGCCCGCGCCAACGGCCGCACCGCCCATCGTTGGGGGCCGAACTGGCGCAACTGGATCAGCAAGGCGCATGCCCCGCCGCCGCATGCCGGCAAGTCGGAAGGATCGGCGGTCACCGATCGCGAGTCCGACGCGCAGTGGCGCGCGCGGCTGAAGGCCTACCGGCCCGGCGCCTTCTGGCTGGAGGGCGATTGGGGGCCACGGCCGGAGTCCGGCGCGTCGCGCGTGCCGGCGGCCGTGCTCGGGGAATGGCAGCGCACGCATGGCGCCTGAATGGCCCGCACCCATCGCCCCATCCTCGATGCCGCGGCCGGCAATGTGCTGGCGATGATCGCGCTGCATCAGGACCGGCCATGCCCGACCAATGCCGAGATCCGCGAATGGACCGGCGTGTCGCGCCGCCGCGTGGCGCCCTTCCTGGCCGATCTCGCCGCGCGCGGCATCATCGAGGTCGAGACCGAGATCGAGGCACCGAGCGGGCCGCCGCGGCGGCGCATGCGCGCCGTCGGCGGGGTGTGGACCGGCTGGACATTGCGCGGCTGCAATCCCGCCCGCCCGATTCCCGCCGCCGCCGAGGGCAACGTGCTGGCGATGATCGCCCGCCACCGCGACCGGCCGTGCCCGACCGTCGCCGAGATCGTCGTCCAGACCGGCGTGCCGCGCGGCCAGTTGCAGTCCTTCCTGGCGGGCCTGGCGACACGCGGCGTCATCGAGGTCGAGAGCAGGTGCGGTGGCCGGCGGCGCTTGCGTGCCTCGGGCGGGGCGTGGACCGGCTGGACCGCGCGGCGCGGCAGCAGCGCGCGCGCCATCCCTTCCGCCGCCGAAGACGAGGCGCTGGCGATGATCATCCGGCATCGCGACCGGCCGTGCCCGACCGTCGCCGAGCTGGTGGCGGCGACCGGCGTGTCGCGCGGGCGGATCGCGTCCTTCCTGGCCAGGATGGCGGCGCGCGGTCTCATCGAGATCGAGGGCGGCATCAGGCCAGGCGCGCTGCGCCGCATGCGCCCCGTCGGCGGCGCGTGGACCGACTGGACGAGGGGGTATCGCGTGCGATGAAGCGCCGCCGGATCACGATCACCGAGGCCAAGGTGATGGCCGACCTCGAGGTAATCCGCCTCGCCGCGCTGGAGGCGAAGGCTTTCGCGCCGGCGATCCGCTGCGTCGAGCTGCAGGGCAAGCACATCGGCCTGTGGAAGAGCGCCGGCGATGCAGCCCAGCTCTCGCTGCTCGACCTGTTCGACCTGCACCCGATCGCCACCCCACCCGACAATAAGGAGGAAGACTGATGCCGATACCGCGCAACCCCTCGCTGATCCGGCGCATTACGTTCGCGATCTGCGACGCCGACCGCTCGCTGGAAGACATCAAGCATCGCCATCGCTGTCGTCTCCGCGGCTGCCTGGCCGGCGAGGGCATCTGCATGGCCAAGCGCCAGGCCGAGGCGGTGATGGACCTGCTCGCGGCCCAGGACGTGCCCGGCGTCAAGGACATCGCCGCATGAGCGCGCGCCGCGACCTTGCCCCGCCTGAAAAACTCGACCGCTGGAAGGACGACCCGCGCAAGTTCGTGCGCGAGGTCTTCGGCGCCATGCCCGACCCGTGGCAGGACGAGGTGCTGGAGGTCTTCCCGCACTGCCAGCGCATTGCCATGAAGGCCTGCAAGGGGCCGGGCAAGACGGCGGTCGAGGCCTGGCTCGCCTGGAATTTCTTGCTGACGCGACCGCTGCCCAAGATCGCCGCCGTCTCGATCACCGCCGACAACCTGGCCGACAATCTGTGGGCCGAGATGGCCAAGTGGCAGGCCCGCTCGCCGCTGCTGATGGGCGCCTTCGAATGGAGCAAGACGCGCATCTTCGCGCGCAGCCATCCCGAGACCCACTGGATGTCGGCGCGCTCCTTCTCGCGCACCGCCGATGCCGGCCAGCAGGGCAACACGCTGGCGGGGCTCCATGCCGATTACGTCCTGTTCATACTGGACGAAGCAGGCGGCATCCCCGACTCGGTGATGGCCTCGGCCGAGGCCGCCCTGTCGTCGTGCGAGGAAGGCCACATCGTGCAGGCCGGCAACCCCACGCACCTCGAGGGCCCGCTCTATCGCGCCTGCACCTCGGAGCGCCGGCTGTGGCATGTGACGGAGGTCACCGCCGATCCTGACGATCCCCGGCGCGCCACGCGGGTCAAGGCCGAGTGGGCGCGCGAGCAGATCGAGAAGTACGGCCGCGACAATCCCTGGGTGCTGGTGAACGTGTTCGGCAAGTTCCCGCCGGGCTCGCTCAACACGCTGATCGGTCCCGACGAATGCCGTGCGGCCACCAAGCGCTTCTACCGGCCGGAGGACTATGGCCACGCCGCCCGCGTGCTCGGCGTCGACGTGGCGCGCTTCGGCGACGATGCCTCGGTGATCTTCCCGCGCCAGGGGCTGGTGGCATCGGTGCCGCAGAAGTTCCGCAACCTCGACGGCAACCAGGGTGCCGGCATCGTCGCCGCCCGCTGGCGCGACTGGCAAGCCGATGCCGTCTTCATCGACGACACCGGCGGCTGGGGCGCGTCGTGGATAGACAACCTGCGGCGGCTCGGCCGCCAGCCGGTCGGCGTCGGCTTTTCCTCCCGCCCAAACGACCCGCGCTACGACAACAAGCGCACCGAGATGTATTTCGAGGCGATCGAATGGATCCGTCACGGCGGCGCCCTGCCGCCCGACTGTCCCGAGCTGATCGCGGCGCTCAGCCAGACGACCTATTCCTTTCGCGGCGACCGCCTGCTGCTCGAACCCAAGGACCAGCTCAAGCAGCGGCTGGGCTACTCGCCCGACGACGCCGATGCCTTCGCGCTCACCTTCGCCCAGCCGGTGGTGAAGGGCGGCCGCGGCGGGATCGGCAAGATGATCGTGGACTACGACGTGCTGGCGGGGATGTAGACGACAAACCAGCGGCATGAGCTCGCTGCGGCCGATGTCAGGACGAAATTTGCCGCCAGGCCTGCTACTGGAAGCCGCATTCCTTTGCGGTTCGGCCGAGCCTCATCTCGCGGCCGCCCTGCCGGTAGCAGCCACTTGTCCATGTCCCCGAGTAGGTGGCGCCGTCGGGCCTCTTCAGCGTGCCTGACCCGTTCACAAAGTCGTCGAGGAACTCGCCCTCGTAGCGACTGCCGTCTGCGAACGTAAAAACACCCCGGCCAGTCCGCTTGCCGTCGCGATACTCGCCGTCATAGCGATTGCCGCTCACGAAGGTGAACACGCCACGGCCGTTGGCATAGTCGTCGCGGAACTCGCCGTCATAGCGGTTGCCGTTGGCGAACGTGACCACGGCCCGGCCTTGCCGCTTGCCGTCGCGAAACTCGCCCTCGTAGCGGTCGCCCGGCTTGCCGTCCTTGAACCACTGCAACACCCCGCGGCCCTGCGCGAGGTCGTCGTTCCGACAGCCGCCCGTCCAGCTGACCGTTTCGCCAGGCTGGGGACCGGCGTTCCAGACGCGGCACCCTGTCCTGGCGTCGGCGATCCATCCCGGCGGCGTCTGCGCCGACCGAGGCGGCATCTGCGCCGCCGCCGGCATCGCGAACCCGACCAGCACGAATAGCGCGAGAAATGATCGCATGTCGTCCCCCCGCGCAGTCATTATCCTGCCGACCGGGCACCGCTTCAATGTGGGCGTTCTAGAAGCTCGCCTTGTCCGACAGCACTTTCAGGAAGGTCGTGAGGTCGGGCCGCGCACCGGTCTTCTCGCAATGTTCGGTGAATTCGGCGGGCGTGATGTCGACCATCTTGCAGACATGCCGGCGGCTTCTCCAGTCGGCCATCTTCTTGGTCTCGCGGAAGTGCCATTCCTCGAAGCTGCAGGACGGGTAGTGCTTGACGATCTTCTGGAAGGCCTCGTGGTCCGCCACGGATTTCACTCGCGCAAAATACTGAATCGCCATCGTGCTCGTTCCCCCGCCGCGGAGCGGCTTGCTGAACCGTGCCGCGGAGCGGCGTCCTGAACCGTGCCGCGGAGGCGCTTCTTAAACCGTCACACCGGGACCTGCCAACGGTCAGGTGCGGGCCATTCCCTCCTGTCCGGGCCGCGCCATTCCGCCTCACCATGGGTACATTCATTATCAGTGCAACATGCTTGGCAGGGCCGGGCCATCGTGCTTATCCTTTGCAGGGGGAACGAGTGGGAACGGCGAACATGCGGCATTTTCTGACCATACTATTGCTCTGCGTCGCACCGGATCTGGCCTGGGGCCAGGCGGCGGCCGTCTCGAGGGAGCCGGGCTGGGTGTTCGATGCCAAGACCCGATGCAAGGTGTGGAGTTCCGGCCCCACCCAGGGCCTGGCGATGAACTGGTCGGGCGGCTGCGTCGACGGCATGGTCGAGGGCACCGGCGTCCTGCAGTGGGTCGACCGCGGCAAGCCGACCTGGCGCTACGAGGGCGACTTCGAGAAGGGCAAGATGAACGGCCGCGGCGTCTTTCAATGGCCCGACGGCCAGCGCTACGAGGGCCAGTTCAAGGACGACCAGCTGTCCGGCCGGGGCATCGTGACGGCGCCCAATGGCAGCCGCTACGAAGGCGAGTGGGACAAGGGCACGTTCAACGGCCGCGGCGTGCTGGCCCCCGGTGACGGCAGCCGCTACGAGGGCCAGTTCAAGGACGGCAAGTACAACGGCGAGGGCGTGCAGACCAACGCCGACGGCAGCACTTTCACAGGCATGTGGACGAACGGCCTGCCCAACGGCCAGGGCACGCTGACCACCGCCAAGGGCGACAAATACACGGGTACCTGGGCCAACGGCTGCTTCACCGACGGCCTGGCCTCGGCGTGGTACCTGCGCACCGCCAAGGATTGCAAGTTCCAGTAGGCCAGGCCGATCAAGCCATTCCTCCCCAGTCTGCTGGGGAGGTGGCGCCGCATAGGCGTCGGAGGGGTCAGAGGCCCCAGTCCGTAACGCATGACCCCTCCGTCGCGGTATGACCGCGCCACCTCCCCATGAGAATGGGGAGGAGAAGAGCCCTTCACGTCATATAGCCGCCGTCGACCACCAGCGGACCGATCATGTACGAGGCGGCATCCGAGCAGAGCCACAGCACGGCGTTGGCGATCTCGTCGGGCGCCGCGATGCGGCCGCGCGGCGTCATGCTGGTGAGGGCGGCGGCAAACTTGGGATCGCCTTCCATCCATTCGGCAATCGGCGGCGTTTCGACCCAGCCCGGGCAGACGGCGGTGATGCGCACCCCCGTCGCGGCGTAGTGGCGCGCCGCACTGTTGGTGAGACCGAGCACGCCGTGCTTGGCGGCGGCATAGGCGCCGCCACCGGGAATCGAATGTCCCCTGAGGCCGTAGATCGACGACATGTTGACGATCACGCCGCGCTTGGCCGCCAGCATGGGCGGCAACTGGTAGCGCATGCACAGGAACACCGAAGTCAGGTAGCCGTCGATGGTCCGCCGCCAGCTCTCCTCGCTCATGGTCGCGATCGGCGCGATGTCGTCGTTGCCCATGCTGCCGCCGTTGTTGAAGGCGTAGTCGAGACGGCCGTGGCGCTGCTGGATCGTCTCGACCAGGCGCGCCACCGACTTGCCGTCGCCCGAATCGCAGGCGATCCACGACACCGACGCGTCCTTGTCGAGGCTCTTCAGCGCCTCCTCGGCACGCTTCTCGCTGCGGCCGGTGATGATGACGGTGGCGCCCTCGCGGGCAAAGCCGTGGGCGGCGGCCAACCCGATGCCGCTCGTGCCGCCCGTCACCAGTGCGATCCGCCCGCGCATTTCCGGATACCGACGAACCTGCTGCCCGGCTTGCGCCATCGTCTCACCAATTTCCGTTCGCGCGGCGTCCGGCCGCCGTACCCGCCGTCGATGACGATCGGGGCTCAACGCCGCGGCAGCCCCGGAGTGCTGTCCGGCACGCACTGCATGTGGAACTTCTGCAGGCCGAGGGCGCTGCGAAGATCCTGGCTCTCGCCCACCGGCAGGGGGGTGTCGCGAATGCTCTGCATCATGTGATGGCAGGCTTCCAGCGTCGGCACCGGGCCAAGCACCATCCAGGTACGGAGGTCGGCGCTGGTACTCACCGCCACCGTATTCCCGACCTGAACGATCGGCGGCATGATCACGTCCCATCCCTGGGCGCGAGCCGCGGCCGGGCCGAAGACGACACCGGCGGCAAGCACCGCCACCACTACTCGACTGGAACAACGATTCATGTGCCCTCTGTTTCGACTGCGTCGCTTTGCCGGCTGTCGACCCTAAAGCATATTCCGTACGGGTGAAATCATCCGATCGGAAAGCCGCTCTATCGGTTTCCACGGTGGATTGGCGAGTTTGTACCCGCCCTACCGCGGCACGTCGCCCTGCAGCATAACGCGGTAGAGATAGCGCGTCTGGTCCATGTCGCAGTCGCCGTTGGACTTGTGCAGCAGGCAGCGGTTGTCCCACATCACGAGGTCGCCCGGCTGCCAGGCGTGGCGGTATTGGAAGCGCTCGGCGGTGGCGTGGACGAGCAGCTCGACCGCCGCCGGCACCTCGTGCGGTCTCAGCGACTGTTCGCGGATCGCCAGCACGCTGCGCTCGACGAAGGCGCAGTTCAGCGCGTCTTTTGCCCGGACCTCGGCGCCGGTGTGGTCGGTCATGGACCGGATTTCCACCGCCGCCTCCCTGCCGTCGTTTTCCCCGTCGCTTTCTTGGGAAACAAATCCGCCATGTCGACGTTACCCTGTCACACATCTAACTGACCGAGGTGTGACCTGCGCCCATCAGGGCAGGTGGGTGCTCCATAACCGGCGGCACCATCGGCCTTTTCGAGGGGTTTCAAGTCATGCTCAAATCAAGTCTAGCCGTTATTGGCGCTGCGATGTTGCTGGGCGCGTGCAGTTCGCCGCCGCCCCAGGTAGCAGCGCCTCCGCCTCCGCCGCCGGCCGTAGCGCCGACGTACATGGTGTTCTTCGATTGGGACCGTTCGAACCTGTCTCAACAGGCGATGAACACGCTTCAGCAGGCCGATACGGCCTACAAGGCCCGGGGCAACCCCCAGGTGACGGCGACCGGCCACACCGATACGTCGGGCCCGAACGACTACAACATGGCGCTGTCGCTGCGTCGCGCGACCGGCGTCAAGGACAACCTGGTCCAGCGCGGCGAACCGTCGGCATCGATCAGCACGGTCGGCCGCGGCGAAGCCAATCCGCTGGTGGCCACCGGCGACGGCGTGCGCGAGCCGCAGAACCGCCGCGTCGAGATCCTGGTCGGCGGCGTCATGGCGAGGCCTGCGATCTTTCAGGACCCCCGGGCCTACTGCCAGGCCTTGATGGACAAGTGGCGCGAGTTCCGCACCTCCCAGGTCGATACCATCGAAGCGACCGGCATCGCCAAGTGCGAGGCTGGCGACTATGCGACCGGCATCCCGATTCTCGAGGACGCCCTGATCACGTCCAAGATGCCGCTTCCGGCGCCCGGCTTCCGTTGGCCCGGCAGGAGCTACGCTCCAGCCTGAGCGATCGCTGACATCCGATACGGAAAAGGCGGCCTCGTCGAACAACTTGGGGGCCGCCTTTTTTTGTGCGCCTGGGCCGAGAATCGGGGGTCTGCCGCGCGCACCACAGATGGGCGATACTGGTGCTGGGTCAACGGAGGATCGCCATGCGCGCCAAGGATGTGATGTCGGATGGAGTTGTGTCGATCGCGGCCACCGCCACGGTCCTTGAAGCGGCCAGGCTACTGATCAACACCCACGTCAGCGCCCTGCCGGTGCTCGACGTCAATGGCGTCATGGTCGGGATCATGAGCGAGGCTGACGTGATCAAGGAGGGCGCTCGTCCGGTGGGTCACCCCGGGGCGCTGTCCCGACCGGTGGCCGAGATCATGACCCGCGACGTCGTCACGGCCGACGAGAATGCCAGCCTCAACGACATCGCCGCACTGATGCTTGCGCGTCACGTCAAGCGTGTCCCCATCCTGCGCGAGCGCAAGGTCGTGGGGGTGGTGAGCCGCATCGACCTGCTGCAGGCCCTGCTGTCGAACGATCCCGCGCCTGCAACGTCGCGGCCCTCCGCGATTGCGCCGGCTGCGGTGCCGCCCGGTGACGAGGCGTTGCGCGCCGCCGTGGTGACGGCGGTGTCAGGGCAAAGCTGGTCGCTCGCCCGGCGCGCCGACGTGGTGGCCAAGGACGGCGTCGTGCATCTGTGGGGCGTCGTGCCGAGCCAGGCCGTGCTCGACAACTATGCCGCCGCCGCCGGCAAGGTGGCGGGCGTCAAGTCCGTGCAGATCCACATGCACGTCATGCAGCGATGATCGCCGGCAACGACCAAAGTCATGGGCGGATGATCGCCAATAGTTGGCGGATGACCGTCAACTATTGTCGGCGTGACTGAATCAACAACTAATACAAACGTAACGTACCAAACTTGTCCCGACTCAGTAGGTTATCGGAACTTATTGAGTGCGTAGGTGAAGTAAGGGGCAATTGCGCCCCGACGCCGGTGTCCGGCGGCCGGACCGTCCCAGGGTCCGAACCGTTTGGCCATCAGCGGGTCGTGAAAAATCATATGGAGATATAGATGCTGTCCATTTTCCGCAGCCTGATGAAGAGCGAACGGGGCGCCACGGCGATCGAATACACGCTGATCGCGGCCCTCATTTCCGTCGCCGCGATCGTTGCCATGCAAACGGTCGGCGGCAAGGTCACCAACGTTCTCGGTAACGTCGCCAACGCGATGACCTGATCGATTACGCGCGCAAGGTTCCCCACGACATAACAAAGGTGGGCGATCCGTCGTCGGTTTTCGGCGGATCGGCTGTTGTCGCAATCCAGAGGGTTGCGGCGCCGGCGGATCGAGAAAAGTCATAAGGAGATGAAAGTGCTGTCCATTTTCCGCAGCCTGACAAAGAGCGAAGGGGGCGCCACGGCGATCGAGTACACGTTGATCGCAGCCCTCATTTCGGTCTCCGCGATCGTGGCGATGCGCACGGTCGGCGGCAAGGTCGCCAACGTCCTTGGCAACGTCGCCAACGCGATGACCTGAATCCGCAACCCTCGTTGCGGGTTCCCACGACATGGCAAAGGCGGGCGATCCAGCGATGGGTCGCCCGCTTTTCTTTGGGCGCGCGCTGTCCCTTGGGCGCTATTCCTTCACGGCCGACCAGGCACAGCCCAGCCTCGAATCGGTGACCTTCAGGGTCTTGGGTGTCGAGGCAAGGTCGGCCACGATCGTCATGTTCAACTGACCGAGCTGGAGATGCGCCTGGTAGACCTCCGGCCGCACCACGGCGAGATTGGTGTTGATGCCGCCCGGCGCGGTGACCGAGGCCCTGCCGTCGACGAGGTGGAAGACGTGCTTGCGGGTGAACTGCGGGTCGAACGCCATGCAGCCCTGAATGTTGTTGGACGCAGCCTTCAGCCAGAAATTGGCCTCGCCGGTCTGCGCGAGCGCGGCAGTCGACAGCACGCCGGTGAGGACGGCGGCGGCGATGAGGCGCTGGGCGACCAATGTCATGTGTGATCCTTGTGGTGCGCGGACAGGAGCCGCTGTCGCGCTCGTACATTATAGTACGGCCGCGATACTGTGGGCGCGATCGTCGGCCGATCGTCGGTCGATCTGCGATCGCCGGGCGGTCACTGCAACTTTATTGCCCCCAAAGGGCTGATTGGCGTATTGCATCTGAAGTGCTAATAATCGAGACCGGTTGCCTGGTTCTTCCAGATCAGCGCCGCCGGATTGGAGTTGAGTTGGGGATGATGTCGCGCGGCTGTCGCATGTGGGGTTTGGCGATGGGGTTGATCCTGGCGGCTGCCGGGTCGGCTTTGGCGCAGCAAATCAACGGCCTGGCAGTCATTCCGGGTGGCGCTTCGGCGCCTGTTCCGCCTTCTCCTGCCGCGCCGGGTGTGCAGCTGATCGCCGACACCCACGTCGAGTCGACCAAACTCGGTTTTGACAAGGGCGTGGCGCCGGCGCCGGGCCGTATGGTCACCTTCCAGGGCAAGGAATTTCAGGTGGTCGACGTCGTCGCCAAGGGCGGCGGTCCGACCTTCGCCGGGGGCAGCCAGCATGTCATCGGCGTCGACGGCAGCAGCCTGATTGTTGGCCTCGTGTCGGCCGTACCCGAGAAGCTGATCGCCGGCGTTTCCGTTCGCGGCACGAAGGCGAACTAGCCTCTCCTCGCGGCTTCCAGGCCGCGTCGACGCGGCCGGACCTGCGGCGGGCGTAGTACTGGAACGCGTTGACGGATCACCCCCGGCGAGCGACTCTGGCGGCGCTCCTCGGAAAATGACCGATACGCCCAGCCCTCCCGCCTCGGCGCGCACCGTCCAGGCCAACCTCGTGGCACTGGAGCCGGGGCGCATGATCGGCCGCTACCAGATCATGGGCCTGCTCGGCCAGGGCAGCTTCGGCATCACCTATCGCGCACGTGACACCCAGCTCGGACGGGAGGTCGCGATCAAGGAGTACCTGCCGTCGTCGCTGGCGGTGCGCCGGGGCGGCAGCACGGTGCTGCCGCGCTCGACCGAGGTCGCCGACGATTTCACCTGGGGTCGCGATCGGTTCGTGGCCGAAGGCCGCACGCTGGCCAGCCTGCATGAAGCGCCCGCCATCGTGCGCGTGCACGACTTCCTCGAGGCCAACGGCACGGCCTACCTCGTCATGGAGCTGCTGCGCGGCGAGACGCTGGAGCGCCGGATCCGGCAGTCGGGCCCGCTGTCGCCGGACGAGATCGACGCCATCCTGTGGCCGCTGCTTGACGGGCTGGAGCAGGTCCACGCCGAGGGTTTCCTTCATCGCGACATCAAGCCCGCCAACATCCTGCTGAATTCCGCCGGCAAGCCGACCTTGATCGACTTCGGCGCCTCACGCGTGGCGATGGCCGGCCGCACCACGGCAATGACGGCGGTCTTCACGCCGGGATATGCGGCAGCCGAGCAGTTCGCCTCGGCGAAGCAGGGACCCTGGACCGACATCTACGGTCTCGCTGCCACGATCTATCACGCGGTCGCGGGCAAGCCGCCGCCGAGCGCCTTCGATCGCATGCTCGACGATGCCTGCGAACCGCTGGCCGGTCTTCGGCCGGCGGGATTTGCGCGCGGACTGCTGGTCGGCATCGATGCCGGACTCGCGGTGCGCGCCAACGAACGGCCGCAAAGCATTGCCGGGTGGCGGCCGATCCTGAGGCAGGAATCCGCCGACACCGATGCGACGGTGGTCATGCGGGCGGCGCGGCCATCGGCACCGCCGTCGCCAGCGGCGCCGCCGGCCGTTGCCGCCCCGATTGCCGCGCGAAGGAATCGTCTTTCGCTCTATGCCGGCCTGGCGGTCGCGATACTGGCCATCGCGGTTGGCGGATATTTCATGCTAACCGACAGGCCGGTGCCGCAGGTCACGGCGCTGCGGGATCTCAAGGTCGAGGATCTCGAGCGCGCTCTGGCCGAGCGGCGTGCAGCCGACGCGGCAGCGGCCGAGAAGAAGCGGCTGGAGGAAGAGGCACAGCGCCAGGCCGATGCCGATGCCAAGGCCAAGGAGGCGGCCGACGCCGACCTCGCCAAGGCACGCGAGCAACGGCAGAAGGCCGAGGCGGAACTCGCCAAGCTCAAGACGGACATGGAGGGCAGGCGCCAGGCGGAGGCCGCCCAGCGCGACCAGGCCGCCGCGGCTGCCCGTCGTGCCCTTGAGGAGGCGGAGCAGCGCAACAAGGCGGAGACCGAGCTGGCGGCGCTGCGCAAGGCGGATGAAGAGGCAAAGCAACAGGCCGCCGCCGCCTCGGCTGCCCGGCAGCAGGCCGACGAAGCCGCGCAGCGCAAGGCGGAAGCCGAGGCGGCCGCGCTGCGACAGGCCGAGGAAGACGCACGCCAGAAGGCCGTCGCCGAAGCCGAAGCCAAGCGGCAGGCCGACGAGGCGCTGACCAGGGCGCAGGCCGAACGCAAGCGCGCCGACGAGGAAGCGGCCCGGCAAAAGGCCGAGGTCGAGGCTCGCCAGAAGGCCGACGTCGAGGCTGCTGCCGTCGCCGAAAAGAAGTCGGCGGAAGCGGCCGAAGCCGGCTTGCGCCTGGCGACGACCGATCGCCAGCGCGTCCAGGTGGCGCTGACGTCGCTCGGTTTCGACACCCGCGGCAGCGACGGCGCCTTCGGCCCGCGCTCGCGCGAGATGATCACGGGCTGGCAGAAGGCGCGCAACCAGCCGACGACAGGATTCCTGACCGGCCCGCAGCATCAGGCGCTTTTGCGCGAAGCGGCGCCGGCGCTTTCGAGGTACGACGAGGCGCAAAAGAAGATCGACGACGAGAAGAAGAAAGCCGAGGAGGAAGCCAGGACGAAGACGGCTGCGGCTGCTTCGGCCGCGCCGCCGACGCCGTCAGCGCCCGCACCGGGGATCGGCGCTTATGACGGTACCTATGGCGGAGTCTTCGGCGCGGCTGGCGGACCCCGACCGATGACGGTCCACGTGGCCAATGGCAATGGAAGTGGCACCTTCACCAGCCCACAATGCGGCACCGCCACGGTTTCGATCCAGATTTCGGCGGCCGGCGATGTCAGCGGCGGCGGCACGGGCTTCGACCAGACCTGCAGCAAGGTGCCGATCTCGGTGCGCGGCCGCGCCGCCAACGGACGGCTCCAGCTCAATCTTAGCGGATCGATCAGAGGAGGCACGGCAACGCTGGTCCTGGGCGTTGCGGCGCCTGTCCACGAACCGGCCCCGCCGACGCCGCCGCCGCAGGGCCGATGACGCTGTTCCTCGGTATGGCGTCTTCGCCGGCCGAGGGTCGATGACCGGCGAGCGAATTCGGTAAGGACCATAATCGTCGATCCGGGGCTGTTGGGCGTATGGTCGCGCGCATGGGAATTTTCAACTCACCGACCGCCCCTTACGTGCCGCCGCTGCCACCGATGCCGGCGCCGCCTCCGCCACCGCCGCAGATGGCCGACAAGGCCGTGAGCGACGCCGCCGCTGCCGCCGCCGCCAAGGCGCGCGCATCGGCAGGCTACGGCAGCACCATCGCGACCACGGCGCAGGGCGTGCGCGGTACCGCCAGTACGATCTTCAAGACCTTGCTGGGTCAATGATCGAAAGACTGCGCGGAGGCTGGGCCGTCGCGGGAGTGTAAGCGTAACCAGGCGTAATCAAGCGTAGCAGTTGGGTATCCCCGTGACGGCTCAGAATCTCGACGACCTCAGAAGCTACTTCGTCAACCGGCTGGTGGCGCTCGATCGCGATCGGGCGAGCTATTGGTCGACCTGGCGCGATCTCGCGGCCCATTTCGCGCCACGCCGCGGCAAGTTCCTGGTCACCGCCAACGACAGCCAGCGCGGCCGGCGACGCGACCAGCGCATCATCGACAATACGCCGCTGCTGGCCGCGCGGGTCATGGCCTCGGGCATGATGGCGGGCATCTCCTCGCCGGCGCGGCCGTGGTTCCGGCTGCGGCTGGCCGACGACGCGGCGAATGCCGATCCCGCGGCCCGCGTCTGGCTCGACGAGGTGCAGCGCCGTGTGCTGCACGTCTTCGCCAAGTCGAACCTCTACAACTGCCTGCACACGCTGTACGGCGAGCTCGGCGTCTTCGGCACGGCCGCCCTCTGGGTCGACGAGGACGAAGAGGACACGGTGCGGGGCTACACGCTCACCGCGGGCGAATACTGGCTGGCCTCGTCGCGCCGGCTGGCCGTCGACACGCTCTATCGCACCGTGTGGTGGACAGTGCGCCAGATCGTCGACACCTTCGGCCGCGATACGGTCTCTCCCGGCATTCGCGCCGCCTACGACGCCGGCCAGCTCGATACAGAATACGAGATCGTGCACGCCATTGAGCCCAATCCCAATGCCGCCCACGCCGGCGACAACGACTGGACCGGCCATGTCTCCTCGAAATTGCCTTACCGCTCGGTGTGGTTCGAGCGCGGTCAACTCAGCGGAGTAAACACCGTCTCAGGTGAGCGCGCGCTGCTGCGGATCTCGGGCTATGCGGAATTTCCCTGCATGGCGCCGCGCTGGGACGTGGCCGGATCCGACACCTGGGGCAGCGGTCCGGGTTGGGTGGCGCTGGGTGACGCCCAGCAATTGCAGGTCCAGCAGCGGCGCAAGATCGAGGCGATCGACAGGCAGGTCAAGCCGCCGATGGTCGGGCCGCCGAGCCTGAAGAACGAGCCCGCGACGTTCCTGCCGGGCGGCATCACTTACGTCGCCGATCCGTCGGGCCAGGGTTTCCGGCCGGCGATCGACGTGCGCATCGATCTCGGCGCACTCGGCGCCGACATTGTCGAGGTGCAGGCGCGCGTCAAGCGCGCCTTCTATGTCGACCTCTTCCTGATGATGGCCGAGAGCGACCGCCGCGAGATCACGGCGCGCGAGATCGACGAGCGTCACGAGGAGAAGATGCTGATGCTGGGGCCGGTGCTCGAGCGTCTGCACGACGAGCTTCTCGACCCGCTGGTCCGGCGCGTCTTCAACATCATGTCGCGCAACGGCCAGATTCCGGAGGCGCCCCGGAGCATCCGGGCCGGCCGTCTGCAGGTCGAGTTCATCTCGCTGCTCGCCTCGGCGCAGAAGGCGGCGGCGACCGGCGCGATCGAGCGCTTCTGGCAGTTCGGCGCGCGGATCGGCGCCTTGCGTCCCGAGGCGCTCGACCGCCTCGATCCTGACGGCACGATGGATGCCTATGCCGACATGACGGGCGTGCCCTCGGCCGTGATAGTCGATCTCAAGAAAGCCGACGGCCTGCGCCGGGCGCGCGCGCGCGTGCAGGCCGGGCAGGCGGCGCTGCAGCAGGGGCTCGATCTGGTCAAAGGCGCCAAGACGGCGAGCGAGATCGACGTCGGCGGCGGCCTGAATGCGGTGCAGGCGATGCTGGGACGGGGTTAGCGTAAAGTCCCCCGTCCTACTGCACCAAGCCCTCCACGGCGTAGATGCGGAAAGTGGCGTATCTGTCGCCGGCTTTCTTCGCCTCCTTGTAAGCGGGCGAATCGAATGTGGCTTGCGCCTTCTCCAGGCTTTCGAAGGCCATGATGGCAATCAGCTTGGGCGGCTCGCCGTACAAGCCCGCGATCTTGCCGCCACGCACGATGTATTTGCCGCCGCCGTCGACGATCGCTTTTACAGCGGGCAGCACATACTCCTTTTGATAGGCCTCGGCGTTCGTGACGTTGATTTCGCCAACTACGAAGGCCGGCGGCCTGGCCTGGGCATGGAGCGCATGAACGCTCGCAGCACCGACTGCCACTCCCGCCAGGATGGATAGTGCGATCGTGTGGTGGCTCTTCATCGCTCCCTCTTTCTGCTCGTGACGGCAGGCACGCTAGCACGAAGACGGTCGCAGCAGCTTCGGTAAGGACCATAATCGTCGATTCGAGAGGGTCGGGCGTATTGTCGTCCGCATGAGTACCAGTACGCGTGACACCGAGTACGACGCCGGCAACCGCCGCCTGGACGCGGGTGACCGTCGTCAAGTCGAGCGGGCCGAGAAGGCCGCCAAATCAGTGCGCCGGCAGCGCGATGAGGCCTTGCGCTGGCTGATGGCCGACCTGCGCGGGCGGCGCATCGTCTGGAGCCTCTTGGGCAAGGCCGGCGTCTTCCGCTCCAGCATGGCGAGCTCGCCCGAACTCACCGCCTTCAACGAAGGCCGCCGCGATATCGGCCTCGCGCTGCTCGCCGATGTCATGCGGCTGTGCCCGGAGAATTACGCGCTGATGCAGAGCGAACAGGCTGCGGCCGACACAGCCCAGCACGCCAAATCCCCGACCACTGGAGAAGAAGATGACGGACGAGACGATAACGACGAGTGATGCGGTGCCGGCGTCTGAACCCGCCGCGAGCGGGCCATCGAGCGCGGCCGTAACGAATGCACCGGTGGGGCCGTCGCCGGCATCCCCCGAGCCACCTGCCCTGAGGTCTGCGACCGAAGGGTCGATGCTGGCAACGGCCGAAGGGCCTGCCCTGAGCGCGGCCGAAGGTCCGGTCGAGTACGGCGAGTTCATGCTGCCGGAAGGCATGAGCGTCGACGCCGATGCGCTCGACCAGGCACGCGCGCTGTTCTCGGAGGCGCGGCTGCCGCAGGAGCAGGCGCAGAAATTCATCGATCTCGCGGTTTCGCGCGAACGGGCGGCCGCCGAAGAGGGCGCGCGGGCCTTCGTCGAGCTGCAGAACAAATGGGTCTCGGAGATCAAGGCGGATCCCGACATTGGCGGCGCCCGGCTGAACGCCTCTCTGGCGGCAGCGGCGCGGGCCATCGATCGCCTTGCCGTTCCGGGCCTCAAGGAGGCGCTGACCCTCACCGGCGCGGGCAACAACCCCGCGGTCGTGAAGGCCTTCGTGCGCCTGGGCCAGATGATTTCGGAGGATCGGTTCGCGCCCGGCCATGCCGCCGCGCCGGCCGCTCCGCGATCGCCGGCCGAGACGATCTATGACGGCAATCCCAAGCAATAGGAGTTTTCTCACATGGCAACCCTTGCCTCTTCGGCCCTCACGCTCAGCGAATGGGCCACGCGACTGGATCCCGGCGGCAAGCCCGCCGCCGTGATCGAACTGCTCGGCCAGACCAACGAGATGCTGACCGACATGCTGTGGATGGAGTGCAACGACGGCCAGGGTCACAAGACCACGGTCCGCACCGGCCTGCCCAGCGCCACCTGGCGCCTGCTGAACTACGGCATCACCAAGTCCAAGAGCACGACGGCCCAGGTGCGCGACGCCACGGGCATGCTCGAGGCGGTGAGCGAGATCGACAAGGCGCTGGCCGATCTCAACGGCAACACCGCCGAGTTCCGCATGGGCGAGGACATGGCCTTCATCGAGGCCATGAACCAGACCATGCAGGGCCAGGTGGTCTACGGCTCGACGGCCGCGACGCCGGAGCGCTTCAACGGGCTCAACGTGCGCTTCAACTCGCTGTCGGCCGGCAGCGGCGTCAATATCGTCAACGCCGGCGGCTCGGCCAACACCAATACCTCGGTGTGGCTGATCGGCTGGGGCCAGAACACCTGCCACGGCCTGTTCCCCAAGGGCAGCAAGGCCGGCCTGCAGGTGCGCGACCTCGGCGAGCAGCCGCTGTACGACGCCAACGGCAACTTCTATCCGGGCTATCGCACCCACTACAAATGGGACTGCGGCCTGACGGTCCGCGATTGGCGCTATGTCGTGCGCATCGGCAACATCAACGTCACCTCGGGCGCGGTCACGGCCGCGACCCTGCTCAATTACTTCATCGCGGCGCTGAACAAGGTGCCGGCCATTTCGGCGGCCGGCAACAGCCCGCCTCCGGGCGCGCCCGGCGGCACGGCCACGCGGCCAGGCCAGGTCAACTGGGCGTTCTACTGCAACCGCACCATGCGGACCGCGCTCGACATCCAGGCGCTGGCCAAGGCCAACGCCTTCCTGACCATCGAAACCCGCGACGGCCGGCCCTACACGGCCTTCCGCGGCATCCCGATCCGCATCTGCGACCAGATCCTCAACACCGAAGCCAACGTGACCTGACGCGTGTCGCGTCAGGTCATCCCGAGGCGAAGCCGAGGGATCTTTCCGAACCAGTAAAGATCCCTCGGCCTTCGGCCTCGGGATGACAATCTCACTTCTTCAACAATGGGAATCCCACATGCTCATCGATCAACAGAACCAGTTCTCGGCCGCGCAGGCCGTGACCGCCACTGGCTCGACGGCCAGCACCAACGTCGTCGACCTCGGCGTCGCGCGCGATATCGGCGGCGCCGTGACCGACCAGCTCATGCTGCTCTGCGAGGTGGTGACGCCCTTCACGTCGGGCGGCTCGGCCACGCTGCAAGTCCAGGTCCAGACCTCGCCGGACAATTCGGCGTGGTCGACCCTGGCGCAGTCCGACGCCATTGCCGTGGCGTCGCTGGTGCAGGGCTACAAGTTCCTGCCCAACGGGCTGCCCGGCGGCACGTCGCGCTACCTCCGGCTCAACTACGTGGTCGGCACGGCGACCATGACCGCTGGTGCGATCACCGCGGGCCTCGTGCCCTCGCTCGACGTCCAGCCGGTCTATCCCCGCGCCTATGCGGCGTGACGTTCACAACCCTCAAGCCCCCTCTCCCCTTCATGTTCCTCTCCCCCGTGAGGGGGAGAGGTTAGGTGAGGGGGCGGGCAACAGGAGAAGGTATGAGCATCTCCATTTTTTCTGCACTGCGCGGGCTCTCGCGCTTGGTTACAAGCGCTGCCGCCCGCCGGCTGATGGCCGCCTGATGGCTACGGTCACTGACATTTGTAATGCGGCCATCAGCCATTGCGGCACGCGCTCGAAGATCAGTTCGATAGGCGAGGGCAGCCCGGAAGCCAATGCCTGCCTCACCCACTTCGCCATGGTGCGGGACGCGACCTTGCGCACCTTCAACTGGAATTTTGCGCGCCTGACCCAGCCGCTCGCCCAGCTTCTCAACCCGCCGCAGCGCTGGGCCTACAAATACGCCGTGCCGACCGACTGCGTCAGGCTGCGCCGGCTGAACGACGTGCCGCTGCTGGTCCTGCCCGAGACCTTCTACGAGCTGGCGGCCGACAAGGATTCGACCGGCGCCTGCATCAACGTGCTGCTGACCAATGAAGCGCCTGTCGCGGCGATCTACACTGCCCAGGTCACCGACCCGCTGCGCTGGGATCAGGGATTCATCGACACCGTGGCCTACTGCCTGGCCTCCCGCATCTGCTTCGAACTGACGGGCAAGGAAGACCGCGCGCGGGCCTTGCTCCAGCTCTGGCAGGGCGCGCTGCGGGAGGCGGCGGCTGGTGCGGCGAATGAGGGTGGTGGCTTTTGCTATGCCGCGTTGCCGCAAGCGCTCGTAGCGCGTGGCTATGCACCGTCATGTTCCTCTCCCCCGCTAGGGGGAGAGGTTAGGTGAGGGGGCCATCAATGGTGCGTAACCCCCTCACCCGTCCTCTCCCCCAATTGGGGGAGAGGAGCCTGATATTGCTTGCGGGAGCCTCCTAGATGGCTGTTATCCCCGTCATACAGCCCTCCTTCGCCGCCGGCGAACTCAGCCCGTTTCTCTACGGGAGGGTTGATTTCGCCAAATTCCATGTCGGTGCGCGGACCATGCTGAATTTCTTCGTGCATCCGCATGGTGGCGCCTCCAACCGGCCCGGCACGCGCTATGTCGGCGGCGTCGACGATCACACGGTGCGCCACCGCCTGATCCCGTTCCAGTTTCGTACCGCGCCCTCAGGCCAGAACTACGCGCTGGTTTTTGGCCACATGACCATGCAGGTCGTCATGAACCCCTCGGACGACCTCGGGGCAGGTGGCGGCTTCGTGCTCGATGGCGGCGGCAACATCTACACGCTCGCCACGCCCTATGCTGCGGCGGACCTGGCGACGCTCAAGTTCGTGCAAAGCGCCGACACCATGACGCTGACGCACCCGTCCTACGCGCCGCGCAACCTGACCCGCACCGGTCACGCCACCTGGACCCTGACCGCGCTCACCTTCGCGCCGGTGACGGCCGCGCCGACCGGCGTTGCGGTGACCGCGCCCGGCGGCGGCAACGCCTATGTGGTGACGGCGGTCAACGACACCACGGGTGAGGAGAGCCTGCCCAGCGCCTCGGCGAGCTCGACGGTGCAGACCGGCACGCTCACCTAGACGGACGTCGCAGGCTGCACGTCCTACAACGTCTACAAATACCGCAACAGCCTCTACGGCTTCATCGGCCGGGCAGGGACGGGCGTCAGCGGCTTTGCCGACACGACCATCCTCGCCGACACCTCGAACACGCCGCCGCAGCTCACCAATCCGT
Source organism: Asaia bogorensis (assembly GCA_945889625.1). Lineage (GTDB taxonomy): Bacteria > Pseudomonadota > Alphaproteobacteria > Reyranellales > Reyranellaceae > Reyranella. The sequence continues at coordinate 25,761 of CAMDCE010000004.1, forward strand.
TCTCCGGCGCGGGCAACTGGCCGGCCTGCTCGACCTATTACCTGCAGCGCCAGGTCTTCGCCGACTCGACCAACAAGCCGCAGACCCTGTGGTTCAGCAATGTCGGCGCCTTCAACAACATGAACGTGGCGCAACCCACCAAGGACTCCGACGCCATCACCCGCACCCTGATCGGCCGACAGGTCAACGAGATCCGCCATCTCATCCCGGGAGCCTCGCTCCTGGTGATGACGTCGGGAGCCGAGTGGCGCTGCCATCCGGGCCCCTCGGCGCCGGCGCTGACCCCGGCCGCCTGCACGACGCTTCCGCAGACGGCGTTTGGCTGCAGCCACGTGCCGCCGGTCCAGACCGCCAATTCGGTGCTGTTCGTGCAGGAGCGCGGCAGCCGGGTGCGCGAGCTGCGCTTCGACGTGCTGCAGGACCAGTATCAGGCGTCCGACATGTCGGTGCTCAGCTCGCACCTCTTCTACGACACGACGGCGCAGCACACCGTGCAGGAATGGGCGTTCGCCGAGGAGCCGTTCCGCATCGTCTGGGCGGTGCGCGACGACGGCGTGCTGCTGGGCTTCACCTACATGCGCGAGCACGAGGTCTATGCCTGGCACCGCCACAGCACCGACGGCGCCGTCGAATCGGTATGCTCGATTGCCGAGAACGGTGTCGATGCCGTCTACCTGATCGTCAATCGCAGCATCGACGGGCAGACCAGGCGCTACATCGAGCGGCTGGCCGACCGCACCTTCGCATCGATCGCCGACGCCTGGTTCGTCGATTGCGGGCTGCAGTACGAAGGCCCGCCCGTGACGCAGGTTTCGGGGCTCGAGCATCTCGAGGGCAAGGTGGTGGCGATCCTGGGCGACGGCTCGGTCGTGCCAAGCCAGACGGTGAGCGGCGGTACGGTCACACTCGACGGCAGCTACGGCAAGGTGATCGTCGGTCTGCCCTACGTCTGCGATCTCGAGACGCTCGATCTCGAATTGCCAACGGCAGGCAGCACCATCCAGGGCCAGATGAAGAAGATCGCCCAGGTGACGGTGCGCGTGAAGGAGGCGCGCGGGCTGCAGGTCGGGCTCAACCAGGGGGCGCTGAGCGAAGTAAAGCAGCGCTCGTCGCAATCGCTCGGCACGGCCCTGCAACCCTACACCGGCGACTGGCAGGTCACCGTTCCCTCGGAATGGAACCGCGACGGACGGCTGTTCGTGCGTCAGTCCTATCCGTTGCCCTGCACCATCCTCGATCTGATCCCGGAGGTGAACGTTGGAGATTGAGCGCGACAACGGAGCGCTGGCGGGCGGCAGCGCCTGCAGGAGCGCAGCGACCGTGACGTTAGCCGCCGACAGGCGGCTAACGTCTGGGGCGCGGGAGCCCGCGCGGTTCCCATTGCGCACCTCGATCCGTTCTGCACGGTGCGGGAGGGCGCTGTCAGACAGCGCCGACTCGGCGTTGGTTACAACGCCTGCCGCCCGCCCACCCGTGATTACACGGGTGCCCGCCACAATGGCCCACGCCGCCGGCCTGGTATTGCGCTCCAGTGACGCCGCGGAAGTGGCCGCGCTCGGCGTCACCCCGGAGGAAGCACTGCGCACCAGCCTCGCCCGCGCGGTGTGGGCGGAGGCCTATCTGGTCGAAGGTGAGGTCGCAGCGATCGTCGGGCTTTGCCTGTCGTCCTTGGTGGGCGGACACGGCGTGCCGTGGCTGCTCACCGGCCCCGCCTGCGAACGTCACCGCAAGCGCTTCCTGGTCGAATCGCGCCGCCAGGTGCGACGCATGCTGGGCGAGGTCTCGCCGCTCATCAACTACGTCCATGCCGACTACGCCCGTGCGGTGCGCTGGCTCGGGTGGCTGGGCTTCACCCTGGATGCGCCGACGAAGATCAACGGCGCGCCGTTCCGACGCTTCTTCATGGCTTGCCCTGAGCCCTTCGGCTCGGCTCAGGGCAGGCGCAGCCGAAAGGAGGTTTGACATGGGTGCAGCAGCTCCCTTCATCGCCATCGGCGCATCGGCGCTCTCGACCGGACTGGGCGCCATCGGCCAGATCCAGCAGGGCAACGCCCAGGCGGCGCAGGCCAGCTACCAGGCCCAGGTCGCGCGCAACAGCCAGGAGATGCTGCAGCGCAACGCCGCGGTCCTCGAGCAGAACGCGCAATACGCCGAGCAGCAAGGCATCCTCGCCGAGGATCGGCAGCGCCAGAAGACGGCGCAACGGATCGGCTCTCAGCGCGCCGCACTTGCGGGCCAGGGCGGCGACATCAACGACGGCTCGGACGTCGACCTGATCGGCGATACCGCACGCGCCGGCGAGTTCGACGCGCTCACCATCCGCAACAACACCCGGCACCAGATCTACGGCATACGCCTGCAGAAGATGAACGCCGAGAACCAGGCCAGCTTCGCCGGCGCGCAGAGCGGGATGTATTCGCAAGCTGCCGCCGCCGCCGACCTGCCGTTCGCCGTCGGCTCGAGCCTGCTGAGCTCCGCGTCGAGTCTCGCCGGCCGTTGGAAAGGCCTTTGGAACTAGCCGTCGGGTGCATCGCAATGATTGAATTCGAATTCCCCGAAGCCCCGCCCGAACCGCCGCCCCAGCCGGTCGATCCGGAAACCCGGATCGCCGACGAGACCCGTGTCGAGGCGCTGAAGAACGACTTCATCGCCCACCAGCAGCGGGTCCTGTTCGCCGATCGCGACGCGCTGTTCCGCCAACAAGGCGACACGGCGCTCGCGGGTGCCGCAACGGCAACGGCCAAGCTCACCGAGGCGCGCGACGCGCTGCTGGACCAGGCGGCCAACCCGGCGCAGCGCACGATGCTCGCGCGCTCGCTCGACCAGCACCTCGCGCTGGCCGGTGAAGACATCCAGCACCACCTCGATCGGCAGCGGCTTGCCTGGCAGCGGACCGTGGCGCAGGACAGGCTCGACCTGTTGCGCCAACAGATGGCGCTCGACCACGGCGACCCCGGCCTGCTCGAAGGCTATGCCCGCGCCGGCGAGAGCGCCGCCCTGGACCAGGCGCGGCTCGAGGGCCTGCCGAGCGAGTCAGACGAAGCACGGCAAATGGCGGCAGGTGCGCGCTCGACCCTCTACCGCAGCGCCATTGAAGGCGCCCTCGCGGCAGGCAATCACGACGCGGCGTCGGCGCTTTACGACCACGCCAAAGGCCGGCTCGGGCCCGCCGACGCAGCATCGCTCGAACCCGAGCTCAGGTTGTCGAGCGAGCTGCAGATGGCCCGCGCCTGGCTCGCACAACTCGCGCCGCCGCCGTCGCCGGAACCGGCCGCCTTCTTCGACGCGCCCCGGCTGCTGGTCGACGGCGACGCCGCGCATGCGGCGGCGACGGCGCAGAACGAAGCCGACTGGTCCGGCAATCCGACGCAGCAGGCGACCAACCAGCATCTGATCGACGTGCAGTTTGGCAAGCAGAAGAGGGAGATCGAGCAGACCAGGGTCCGGCTCGACAACGACGTTAAGGCTTGGCTGACGAAGCCCGGCTCCGACGGCCAGGCGCAGACCGAGCGACCACCGTTTGCGATCTGGAAACTGCTCAACCCCGAGCAACATCATGCCGTCGATATCGTCCTCACGCAGAACGCACGAGGGGCCGACGTCGCGCCGGCACCTGGCATGACGCCCAGCGCGGGGCTGTCACTAGGAAGCTTGGCACATCCAATCAGCGGCCTACCGGCGGCGGCAGGCGACTCCGATCGCGATCCCAACATCATCGACGTTTCGGGTGACGAACCGGCCACGCCTGATGATGACGGCCGGATCGCTCAGCATCAGGAGGCTCAGCAACATCCGTCGATACAGACGCCAGCAAAGCCCGAACCAAGTCCGTCGGGGTTGAGCAAAGAAGAACAAGCACGTCAGGTTGCGGAGGCAAAACGGCAAAAGTTCATCGAGGAAAGGAGGGCCGAGCTTGATCGTCTTGCCAGAATCAAGACCTCTCCGCGGCCAACGGACAAGCAATTCATGCCGGAGGACTGGGAACGGCGCCTTTCCAAGGAAACCTTGGCTGCGCTCGATGCAAGTGCCAAGCGCCACGACGTACCGCGCGAACTTCTGGCGCGTGTTCTCTGGCAAGAGAGTGGATTCAAAGAAGACAGCAATCGAAACAAACCGGTGGGCCGAGCGAAGGGCATTGCTGGGTTAGAGGATGGACCAAAAGGCGTAAAGGCAGAGCTGCAACGGCTCGCAGGCCTCAAAGGAGACCAAGCACGGGTTCGCGAGCTTCAAGGTCTCGATATCATGAACGCTTCTCAGGCAGTCGACATGGCGGCTGAATATCTTCGCTCGCTTTACGAGCGTGGCGGCCGCACGTGGCCAGGCGCGGTCGCAGCATTCAATTTTGGTCCAACCGACTTCGCCAATTGGATTTCAGGACGGCGCGATCCGACCAAGTCGCGCTCAGGCAAATGGAGCGAGGCCAGGGGCGACTTGCAATACGTGTTTCGCGGTAATCCCAAAGCGTTTGATGAGCAATAGCCTATCAAATCCTTGAGACACCCTTAGGTTGTATTCCGTCGAGACCCTTGACGTTGCGTGGGTGGGACAATATTGTGCAAATTGTCCCCATGATGAGAATTTTCGCCCAATGAAGATACTCGTTAAAGTGGTTCTAGCTTTACTTTATATTTCGACGGGCACCGCTCCGGTGATCGCCCAACCAGACGAGACTTTTTTGTCTCTCTCCAGCCCCAACACAGGATTTGGCGATCGAACTCCGAATCAAAAGGATGGCGCGTTCTACCGTTCGTTCGCCAAGCCAACGCGCGATCAGCCACAACAGGTATCAGAGGTGGGCGCTTGGAGGTTCGAAACGGACACGCGGACGAAGCTTGCTTATCCGCGTGTCGTTCGCCTTTCGCGCAATCGGCCTGTGAACCACGTCAACGATGCCTTGGCTGCCATACACGGCAGAATGATCCGTTGGGCACTCGAAAACGACCGTTGGGTCGCAAGAAATAGGCCAGGGGTTGCTTGGGAGCCTGGTTCATCCATCATGCAGACGATTATCAAAGTGACTTACTTCTCCGCCAAGTACTTGAGCATAGTTGAACTTGGTATCGAACAGGGGGGCGGCAATAGGCAATCGCCCTTTGCTCGGGGAATTACGGTCGACGTCGGGCGCGGTACCATATTCAGCGTTAAGGCATGCGATTCCGATCACAAGCTTCCGACATTCACTTTCGGAAGCTTACTGGCTGTGTGCACCGACACTGCACTTGCACTGTTTCGAGATCTTTGGATAGCGCAGGCTGTCGAACTCGCAAAGGATGTGCCGCGGCTTGTGCCTGACGACGACGACTTGGAAGTATGCCGGTTACGGGCATTGGCCTATATCGACCGCGATACCTTTTTTTCGCTTTATCTGACGGATTCAGGCCTTGCGGTTCACAACGCGTGGTCCGTCTCCAACGGCGAGAATCAATGTGTCGAGGCGGCGCTCAATCCCTTCAATCCGGTAATCATTCCCTACCGAAAACTCGAACCGCTCATGCGGCCGGGGCTACTGCGCGACGAACTCTTGACGATAGCCGTTCCACAAGCGCCGTAGACACGACCGCTGGCCAAGCCCTCTCGCCAGAGAGGCATCCCATGGCAACTGTGGGTTGCTAGACTATGTTATTGTTCGATCTATCATAGCCCGAGCAGGGAGCTACAACCACGGCAGCTTCAGCAATATCCGAAAGGACTGCCTCGCTACCGGTGAATTGCTGATGCATGTCGACATAGGGCCGCGATCGGCTGTAGGCGCCTCGACGATGTGGAAGAAATGAGCGGTGGCTGAGTCTCAGACGGGATACCGGCGCCAAGAGAAGTTTTGGCATACGCGCTGTAATTGCTGTCTGCGTGCTTGCCGCCCTTGCCGGGGCTGTTGGAGCGATGCCGGCGACATCCATTGGCCTATCGTGACAATGCGTCCTTCTCCCTTTACCTGACCAATACCGGCCTTGCGGTCCACAACGTCAGGTTCATCTCGAATAGCGAGATCCAAAGCGTCGATGACGCCTACAACCCCTTCTATCCGGTGATCATTCCATACTGGAAGCTCGAACCCCTGATGCCGCCGGGGAGGCTACGTGACGAACTTCTGAAATGACAACCGGTTAAGAATCCTCCGGCCGTCTGCGAACGTCACAAGAAGCGCCTCCCGACCGAAGCGAGCCGGGTGGAGCAACTTCGGTAAGGACCATAATCGTCGTTTGAGGCGACCCGGGCGTATATCGAAACGGTGGAGTAGCGTCATGACCGTTTCGAGTACATCCAGTCGCGTCGTCTATGCCGGCAACGGCAGCGCAACGAGCTGGTCCTTTGCCTTCAAGGTGCAGCAGGCCGCCGATCTGGCGGTCGTCTACACCGATCTCGGCGGCACGGATTTTCCGCTGTCGCCCAGCCAGTATTCGGTGAGTGGCCTCGGCCTCGATGCCGGCGGCAGCGTTGGCTATCCCGTGGCGGGCCCGCCGATCGCGGCGGGCACCCAGCTCACGATCTGCCGCAACGTGGCGCTGACGCAGCCCAGCGCCATCTCCAACCAGGGCGCGATGTGGCCCAACGTGATCGAGGCGGCACTCGACCGGCTGACCTACATGGCGCAGGCGGTTTCGGATGCGGTGTCGCGCTCGCTCAGGATCAGCCCGACCGATGGCAATGCGCTCGCCGAGCTGCCCAACGCCACGACACGCGGGAATTCGGTGCTGGCCTTCGACAACGATGGCCAACCCTACGCCGCCACGCTGACCGGCAGCCTCGTCGGCGTGGCGACCTGGCTGGTCAACAACTTCCTCAGCCTCGCGACCTCGGCGGCCAATGCCTGCACGGCTCTGTCGGCGTTCCACCTGCCCGGCAACAACACGGTGAGCGGCAGCAACACCCACACCGGCATCGACGACCACACCGGCGGCCGTATCAGGGTCCCGACCCGCGCGGCGGGCGACAACGGCACCGATGCGGCCTCGACGGCATTTGCCGCGGCACTGGCGCAGGCCACGGTTGGCGGCACCGTGCTGCGTTCCCATCTCGCGGGCCTCGGCCTCTCGACGGCGGGCGGCTCGGCCACCTTCAGCGTGGCGGCCGGTGCCGCCGCCGACGCCACCAATGCGGCGATGCTGGCACTGGCTTCGGCCACCACGAAGACCACCTCGGCCTGGGTCGTGGGCGCCGGCAACGGCGGGCTCGACGGCGGCACGATCGCCAGCGCGACCTGGTATCACGTCTACCTCATCAAGCGGGTCGATACCGGCCTCGTGGATGTCGTCTTCTCGCTGAGCGCCGGTGCGCCGGCGCTGCCAGCCAACTACACGCTCTATCGCCGCCTCGGCTCGATGAAGACCGACGGCTCGGCTCATTGGCTGGCCTTCAGCCAGAACGGCGACGATTTCCTGTGGCTGACGCCGGTGCGCGACGTCAACGCCACCAACCAGGGTACGTCGGCGGTCACGCTTGCCTGCGCGTCGGTGCCGCCCGGCGTCGTGGTCGACATCAGGTTCGTCGCCGTCTGGAACGTGGGCGTCGGCGGCACGGGAATTTATCTCAGCCCGCTGGCTGTCACCGATCAGGCCCTAAGCGCGTCCGACGTGCCGGGCATCAGCATCGCCGGTTACTCCGCCGGTTCGCTGCCCTACTGCGGCACGTTCCAGATCCGCAGCAACACGTCGCAGCAATTCCGGGCGCGCGCCGATGGCTGGGGCGCCTCCGAAACCCTTGTCTGCTCGACGACCGGCTGGATCGACCGAAGAGGGCGCGATGCGTGATGAAGCACCTTCAACCTTTCTGCGGGGTGCGGGAGGGCTCTGTCAGACAGAGCCGACTCGCGGTTTAAGAAAACCGCTGCCGCCCGCCCTCGCCTCCTGCGGAGGCTCGTGATGGACTATCCCGTTCTCGACAAGGCGCCCGACACGGCGCAGGCCATCGTGCCGCACGCCATCGACGCCGACGGCAACGCGGTGCCGCAGAGCCCGAGCGCGCCGGGGGCGGTCGCAGCACCCGTCAACCTCCGCGCCAGCCAGACGCCGACCGTCACGGCGAGCGCGGCCTATGCCGCCGGCAACGCCGTGGGCGGGCTGCTCACCTTCGCCAACGTGGCGCGCGCGCCGGGGTTGGGCGGCATCGTGCAGTCGGTGATCCTGAAGGACAAGGCGGCGCAGAACGTCCCCTACGACCTCTTCCTGTTCGATGCGCCGCCGACCGCGCCGACCGACAAGACCGCCGTCGCGCTGTCGGCCGCCGACCTCGCCAGGTGCATAGGCGTCGTGCCGCTCAGCGGCGCCGCCTTCGGCGCCGCCTCGACCATGGGCGTGCTGATGGCCGCGGGTCTCGGGCTTGCCTGCAAGCTCACCTCGGGGACGACGATCTACGGCATCCTGGTGACCCGCGGTACGCCGACCTACGCCTCGACGTCGGACGTCTCGGTCGACCTCGTGGCGCTGCCCGACTGATGAGCTACCTCGGTCCCCGCCTCGCGTTGCTCTCCCGGCCGCGGACGCTCGACTACTCCTTCCTGCGGCCGATCCTGCCGCTCGGGGCGACGTTGACACGCGCCGACGCGACGACCTGTGCCACGCGGGTGAACGGTGCGGGCCTGATCGAGACCGTGGCGGCGAACGTGCCGCGGTTCAATTACAGCGGCCTAAGCGCGGGCGTGCTCGAAGGGTTGCTGGTCGAGCCTGAGCGGACGAACGCTGTTATCAACTCCGACATTTTCAATTCTTGGTCACTCAATCACAATGGCACTGGCGTTGATCCGGTGGTTACGGCGAACGATCCGACCCATGCAGCGCCGGATGGCACGACGACGGCCGACAAGATCGTTTTTGACAGCGGCGCGGGCACTACGTCGTCAGATCAATCGCAGCTCAATTCGACCTCCTTCCCCGGTGTCCTCAACGACGTGTGGTCCGGGCGCTGTTTCTGCAGGGGCACGCTAGGTGCCCAAATCCAGATCAGGCATGTGTCGGGCGCCCATACGCTAAAGACGCTGACCGGCGGATGGGATGAACTGAACAACGTGGAGGTATGCGCTGCAACTGCATCGCGCGTGTTCACGATTGGCGTCCGTCAGGGCGTAACCGGCACGATCAACAGCAACATCACTGTATGGCTCTGGCGAGCCGGCTGCGAGATCGGTTCGTCGTTGAGCTCGTCAATCGCCACAGGTGCGTCAGCTATCACGCGAGCCGCCGACATCTTGCGCCTGCGTAATCAGGCCAGCGGCGATCTGCCAAACGGCCTCTACGACGTAGAACTTCAGCACCTGTCGGGCGTCACGCGTCTGGCCTCGCAGGCGGTGACGGCGGGCTACTACGAAGTGCCGACCGATGTTTCGCCGCTGCAGCGCGTGCTGCTGAGGCGGCACTAATGCGTGAGGTTGTTGCCCTTCAGGTACTCGGCCGCGATCTCGGCCATCATGCGATAACCGGCGGCATTTGGGTGGGCCCCGCATGTGCCGAACAGCGTCTCCGGCCGCTGGCCGCTCAATCGCTTCAGCATCGCGGCGCCGAAGTCGAAGGAGCGCCAGCCCGCCGCCTTAATCTTGTCGACCAGCGGGCCGTAGGCGATGCCCTGCGTCAGGTCCCGGCACGTTGGCAGAAAGGCGATCACCGGCGTCTGCCCCCGCGCCCCGGCCTCGGCAACGAACGCCCGCATGATGTTGAAGGTCACGTCGAGCGCCCGCGAGGGGTGATCGGCGGCGTAGAATTCGGCATGCACTGGCCGGTTGCCCTTCTCGGCTTGGGCGATCGCGTAGGTGAAGCGGCCGAAGTAGTCGCGCGGCAGGAAGTATTCCGGAAGCCAGCGGACGCCTGGTTCGAAGACGGGCGGCACCAGCTCGCCGCTGAGCAGGAACCGCGGCTTGATCCACCACTCGGTCGTCCCGGGCGAGATCAGGTTGCGGAACTGGTTGACGTTGCGCATCGCGTTTTCGCTGAGATGCGCCAGTATCACGGTCTTGCCCCGCGGCGCCATGGTCTTGAAGCGCATGAACGCCTGGTCGCTGCCGTACCCCGGTACGCCGAAATTCTCGACCCGGCAGCCGATCATCTGCGACAGCAGGGCGGGCCACGCCTCGTCGGCGCCGACCTCGTCCGAATAGGTGAAGCTGTCGCCGAAGGCGCTGGCGCAGGGCTCGCCGGGAAACGGATCGGCGCGCATGGCCTGCGTCCAGCCGAGGGCGGCATCGCGCCTGGGCCGCGCCATGTAGTCGTCGAACGGTTCCGTGATCTGCATTGGGCCGTAGACCATGGCGGGCCACCGGTATGCCGGGATGCCCTTCCATCCGAATGTCGCGACAAAGAGGAAGAGCCCGGCGAACGCCGAGGCCGCCACGATGCCGCCGATCTTCAGCATGGCGCCATTCTACCGTCGTCACCCTGGGTCGCAACCATTCGGCAGACCTCAGGGCAGGTCGGGGCCGCATGAGCGATCCCACCCTGCACGGCATCGACAAGGCCTTGGCCCAGCACATCGCCGAGTGCACGGCCCAGAACAAGCAGATGTGGCACGAGCTGCGCTCGCTCAAGCGCGCGGTGTGGACGGCGGTCGGCATGGTGATCGGCACGCTGGCCTCGATCACGGCCGTGCTGGCCAAGGCGCATTTTCACCTGTGAGGGCACGATGAGAGTCTCCGACTATTGCCGCGATTTCGTCGCCAGCTGGGAAGGCTACAGCGGCGCGGCCTATCTCTGCCCGTCCGGCGTCTGGACGATCGGCTACGGCCACACGCATGGCGTCCAGGCCGGCGATCGCATCGGCGCGCAGGCCGCCAAGGATCTGCTGGCCGCCGATCTCGTCTCCTATGGTGCGCAGGCCGGCATGAGCATCGGGGCGGCGAACACCGACCAGCAGGAATTCGACGCCATGGTGTCGCTGGCCTTCGATGTCGGCGTCGATGGCTTTCGCGGATCGAGCGTCTGTCGCCTGCACAGGAAGGGCGACAAGGACGGGGTCGCCCGCGCCTTCGCGCTGTGGAACAAGGCGGTGATCGGCGGCGTGCTGCAGCCGGTGCTGGGGCTCACGCGCCGCCGGGCGGCCGAGGCCAACCTGTATCTCACACCGGACGAGGTTCCGATGCCGGCGCCGATGCTCCAGGTGGCGCCCGACGAGATGCCGCAGAAGGTGGCGCCGCCGCCGGCCGTCGCCTCGAGCAAATCGGTCATCGCCGGCGGGGCTACCGTGGTCGCGGGCGCCGGCTCCGTCGCCTCGCAGATCGACCAGGTCACGCCGGTGGTGGACAGCATCGCCACGGTCGGGGCCTCGTTGCAGAGCGTGCTGGCGCTGGTCGCGCTCGGCCTGTCAATCGTCGCGCTCGCGGCCGGCGGCTTCATGCTGTGGCGCTATATCCAGAAACTCAAGGCCGGGCAGGCGGTGTCGACGTGAAGTGCCTGCTGTCCTGGACGGTGGCGATCGCCGGCCTGGTGGCCTTCACGCTGTCGCTGCCCGACCCCAAGCCGGGCTCGCCCTGGACGGGCGTCGTGTTCGGGAGCGGGCAATGAGCGCGCTCGCCTGGAAAGCCGCGCCCTTGGTGCTGGCGATCGTGCTGGCCGGCGGGGCCTATTTCTATGTCTTCCACAGTGGAGTGACCAGTGAACGCAATGCCAATGCCGGCCGGGTGCTGGTGGAATCCGAGGATGCGCGCAAGCTGCGCGAGGTCAACGATGCCAAGGCTCGGGCTGCTGACGATGCTCGGGCTCTTGAGTGCCTGCGCTCCGCCACCGGCTGTCGCTAGCAACGGCTGCGCCTGGGTGAGGCCGCTGATCCTGTCGGATTCGGAGCTGATCGTCTTCGCCGCCCATATCCACGAGCTGCGCGGGATCGCCGACCAGATCAACGCCCAGAACATGACGCGGGCGGAGAAGTGCGGTTGACGGGTAGCGTGGCCCTTACGTCCGCCCGGGATGGAAGCGCTTCACCGCATAGAAGCCCAGCACGACGAACAGCACCAGCACGACACCCTGCGCTACCGCGAACGGCGGTTCCGATCCGGTCGGGGCGAATTTGTGCAGGAAGCCGATCTTGGCGAAGGCCTGCACAACAGCCACGAAGACGTTGAGGTAGAGCGCCACCAGGGCCGAGGCCACGTAGAGCCAGCGCCACGCGCCGTCGAGATAGCCGACATAGCGCGCCGCCAGTGCCACGGCGAGCACGACCAGCGAGATTGCACCCACGATGTGCGGCGGGCCGATGGCCTTGAAGGGAAACATGAAGCCCGTCACCGACGTGGCGATGGTGGTGACGAGGAAGATCACGTTCGTCCCGCCGAGCCGGTGGCCGTCAATCATTCGGATCACGACCACGGCGCCCGCGGCGATGCCGAGCAGGCTGAGGATCACATGGAAGAGGGTGAAGGTTCCCGGAGACAATCCCAGCGTCATGACGGGCCTCCCTTGACTGCAGTGTGGCGGAACGCCGGCATCACCTGTTCGCCGAAGCGCCGCATCGAGGCAATGTTCTGGGCGTGGCTCATGGCGCCGAAGCCGGTCTGGCAAAGCAGGTGCTGGACGCCTGCATCCCTGAGCTCGGCCACCTGCTCGCGTACGCGCCTGGGCGAGCCGTACAGCGCGCCGTTCTTCAGCGCCTCCGCCACCGCTTCCTCGTTGGAGACGCCGGGATCGTTCCAGGCATTGAGCGCGGCCGGCTCGATGGTGAAGTCGGGCGGGTTGTGGGCCTGGCGCATGTGGATCAGGTGGTCGCGCGTCTCGAACAGGAGCTTGGTGAGCTCGTCCTCGGCCTGGGCGTCGGATTCGGCGACATAGACGTGACGCCACAGTGCGCTCGCGGCGAGCAGGCGCCGTTGCGTCGGCTCGTCGTGGCCGCCGGCGGCCAGTCCCTTGGCGTAGAGCGCCCAGCGCTCCCTGATGCGCGACACCGGCAGGCGCGCGGTCAGGATGGGCAGGCCGAGCCGGCCGCAATCCTCGAACGAGCCGGGAGAGATGACGCTGCGCCAGATTGGCGGCCCCGGCTGCTGCACGGGCCTGGGCCTGAGCTCGGGCACGTGCACCTTGTGGAATTTGCCGTCGTAGCTGAAAGGTGCCTCGCGCCAGATGCGCTCGAGGATCTCGACGGTCTCTTCCATGCGCTCGCGGCTGTCGTGGCTGCGCAGGCCATGGCCGACGAATTCGTACTCGTTGTAGACCGTGCCCTTGCCCAGCCCGACGTCGATGCGGCCCTTGCTGAGATTGTCCAGCAGCGCCAGCTGCACGGCCAGGCGCACCGGATGGTGGAACGGCGTCTGCACCACGGCAAAGCCCAGGCGGATGCGGCTGGTCTTCATCGCCAGCGCGGCGGCAAACATCAGCGAGTCGTTGTAGACGCTCTCGCCGGTGAAATAGTGCTCGGTCAGCCAGACGTCGCTGAAGCCCAGCGCCTCGGCGGTGCAGACCTGCTCGATCTGCTGGTCGATCCGGGCCGCGTCCTCCGCGGGCGACGGCGACAGCGCCAGGGTCAACCATCCGAACTGCATCGACTACTCCCCCTCTCGGCGATCGATCCTAGCACGGCCGATCCCGCCGCCGGTGCGCTGGCCAGGATGACCCGCGACCTGCTGCCGCAGCTCAAATCGCCCTAGGCCGCGCTCGCGGCGGGCACGCTCACGGCGGCAATGCGTAGCCGATGGCGGACTCGATCTCGATCGTCCGCTGCACGGCGGGTCGCGTCATCATGCGCTTGTAGAGCGCGTCGAGATGGCCGAGCCCCTTCGGTCCGGGGCTGGGCGAATTGACGATCCGCCACCACAGGCGGAAGAGATGGATGTCGACGACGGAGTAGCGGCCGAGCGTCCAGTCATCGCCGTTGCTCCTCTGGCCCAGCCGGCGGTCGGCGATCGTCCAGACATCGGTGAGATGCTGCAGCCCCTGGCGGCGCGCGGGATGCAGCGTCGAGGCAATGAACGACATCCACGACACCGCCTGCGCCTCGGCTTCGATGCCGTCCGGCAGCAGCTTCGCCTCGGGGTAACGCCGCGCCAGATAATAGAGGCAGCCCGCGACCTCGGTGAGCGGCCGGCCGTCGACCACCAGGGTCGGCACCTTGCCGGCCGGGTTGATCGCGAGATAGGCCGGCGTGTGGGTTTCCCTGGCCGCGAGCGAGATCGGCCTGGGCTCGAACGGCGCGCCGGCTTCGTGCAGCGCGATATGCACGGCCATCGAGCTCGAGCCCGGGCAGAAATAGAAGACGAGCTTGCTCACGTTGACTCCTCCACCTGGGGCTCCGCCGTCCGGGTCATTTGCCGGAAAACGTAGAGGCCGTCCTCACGGCTGAAATGCACGACATATTTCCGGCCAAAGCTCAGCCGGTAGAACTTCTCGATCGGCCCCTCGACGGTGCTGGTGACGACCCTGGCGAGCCTGGAGTTGCGGTCCGTTCCACAGGCGTCGCTCCAGATCCACAGCGACAGCGGCGTCGACGGGCCTACCCTGCTGGCCGTCCATTTCCTGCCGTCGCAGCCATAGTCGATGTCGACCGGATAGGGGGCGCTGACGACGATCCGCGAGGCGTCCGAAGTGTCAGCGCACCCCGGCAGGGCCGCAGCGGGTAGTACCGCGGCCAGCAAGGTCACGAGGGGTGTGGCGGTCCTCAGGGCGGGGCCGCGCCGTAGGGCTTGGTGATCAGCTCGAGCAGATGGCCGTCGGGATCCTCGAAATAGACGCCGCGGCCGCCGTAGTACCGATTGATCTCGCCGGGCCCGCTCTTGTTGGGATGCGAGTAGATCCTAATGCCGTCCTTCTTCAGGCGTTCGAGACCGGCATCGAATTCGCGGTCGTCGACCAGGAAGGCGTAATGCTGGGTGCGCACGTCCTTGGAGGTGACGAAGTCGAGCGTGACGCCGTTGGCAGTGCGCACCGGCATGAAGTGGCCCCATTCGGGACCCGCCTCGACGCCCAGGATGGCGGCGAGGAACCTGGCCGAGGCATGCTTGTCCTTGGCCGGGACGATGAGATGGTTGAGGGCGGCCACGTCTGCCTCCGTTGTCTGCCTCCGTTGTCTGCCCGCGTTGTCCGCCGCGTTGTCTGCCGCGTTACGGGGCTATGGGCGCCGCAGCAGCTCCCCTTCGGGCACGCCCGCCTCATAGTCGGCGAGCATCTTGTCGGGATCGAATGCCACGCCGATCGGGTTCTTGGCGAAGGGCTCGGTCTGGAAATATCCGGAAGCCTCGGCCTTGGTCCTGAAGGCATCGACCTGCAGCTCGACCGAGTTGCCGTCGGGATCGTTGTAGTACATCGACACGGTGGGGCCGTGATTGATCGGCCGGCCGGGCACGATGCCCTTGGCCTTGAGGCGGCGATAGGTCGAAAGCAGCTCGCCGAGGCTTGCATAGGAGTAGGCGACGTGGCTGAGCGCGCGTCCCTCGGCCGGCGCCGGCACGAGGCCTGGCACGTTGACGAAGGCCACGCGATGATGCTCGTCGTCGTAGGTGATGAACGAGATGAAGTCGTTCTCGAACACGACGTGCGCATTCAGCACCGTGCAGTACCAGTCGCGTAAGGCATCGCGATTGCTGGTGCGCAGCACATGGTGGGCGTAGAGCGACGGCGAGACGGGCTTGCTGTCGAGCGGACGGCGAACTTTGTCGGCATGCGAGTCCATGGACGCCTCCTGAAAATCAGCGTTAGCGGGTCGGCCTTCCCGGCTGGCGAGGCAGGAAAGCCGTCAACAGGCCCAACAATAGCAGGAACGGCGTGATCTGGTAGACCGTGTCGATGCTGGTCATGTCGGCGAGCTTGCCCAGCGCTGCGGCACCCAGGCCGCCCAGGCCGAAAGAGAATCCGAAGAACATGCCGGCCACCAGCCCGACCCGGCCCGGCAGCAGCTCCTGCGCGTAGACCAGGATGGCCGGAAAGGCCGAGGCCATGATCATCGCCACCGTAACGGCCAGCACGCCGGTCCAGAACAGGTTGGCGTGCGGCAGGATCAGCGCGAACGGCAGCGCACCCAGGATCGAGAACCACATCACCGGGATGCGGCCGACCTTGTCGCCCACGAGGCCGCCCAGCAGCGTGCCGATCACGACGCCGATCAGGAAGGCGAAGAGATAGAACTGCGCCGTCTGGATCGACAGACCGAACTTGTCGATCAGGAAGAAGGTGTAATAGGAGCCGAGGCTCGCCTGATAGACGTTCTTGGAGAACAGCAGCAGGATCAGGAGCACGACGGTGACTGTCACGCGGCGCCTCGACAAGCCATGAGATGACAGGCCATGCGGCGAGGCGGCAACGGAAGCAGCGGCCTTGCTGTGCACGACCGGCTTGCTGGCGGGACGCCTGGCGCGATACCAGTTGCCGACCTGGAACAGCACGGTCATGGCGATCAGCGCGGCGGCACAGAACCACACCAGGCTCTGCTGGCCGCGCGGCACGACGATGAAGGCCGCGAGCAGCGGGCCGGCCGACTGGCCGAGGTTGCCGCCGACCTGGAACAGCGACTGGGCGAGACCGTAGCGGCCACCCGCCGCCATGCGCGCCACGCGCGAGGCCTCGGGATGGAATATCGAGGAGCCCATGCCGATCAGCGCCGCCGCCACCAGGATCGCGGGATAGGTGTCGGCCTGCGACATCAGGAACAACCCGACCAGCGTGAAGCCCATGCCGACCATGAGGGAATAGGGCTGCGGCTTGCGGTCGGTGTACAGGCCGACGACCGGCTGCAGCATCGAGGCGGTGAACTGGAAGGCGAGCGTGATCAGGCCGACCTGGCTGAAGGAGAGGTCGTAGGACTCCTTCAGGATGGGATACAGCGCCGGCACCAGCGACTGCATCATGTCGTTCAGCAGATGGCAGAAGCTGAGGGAAAGGATGACCGCGAAGGTCGTCGAATTGACTGAGGTGGAGGGGGCTTGGGTTGCCGCCGCGGGGGCGGTTCCGGCCGCGATCGTGTTGTCGGACATGCCGCCATAATAAGGACAGGACCTGCGGCCCACCACCATCCCTATGCAAAGCTGACTTGCCCCCGCACATAGCTGGGGGAACGCTTCACCCGGTTTGGCGTTGTTCCGACGACCGATGGGCCCCCGCAGCACCCTGACCGACGTCCCGGCGCGTCTCGATCGCCTGCCGTGGAGTCGCTTTCACCGTCTGGTCGTGACGGCACTCGGCATCACCTGGATTCTCGACGGGCTGGAAGTGACCCTCGCGGGCTCCGTCGCCGCCGCCCTGCAGACCAGCCCGCGCCTGCAGCTGACGGCCGAGCAGGTCGGCCTCACCGGCAGCGCCTACCTTATGGGTGCCGTGCTGGGCTCGCTGTTCTTCGGCCATCTCACCGACAGACTGGGCCGCAAGAAATTGTTCAACGTCACACTGGGCGTCTACCTCGTGGCGACGGCGTGCACCGCCTTCTCCTGGGATTTCTGGAGCTTCATGTTTTTTCGCTTCATGACCGGCGCGGGAATCGGCGGCGAATATGCCGCCATCAACTCGGCGATCCAGGAACTGATTCCCGCCCGTCTGCGCGGCCGCATCGATCTCGCCATCAACGGCAGCTTCTGGCTGGGCGCCGCGGCCGGCGCCCTGGTCTCGGTGTGGCTGCTCGATCCGGAGTTGGTCGGCCCCGATCTCGGCTGGCGGCTGGCCTTCGGCAGCGGCGCGGTGCTGGGACTTTTCATTCTCTATCTGCGGCGCTTTCTGCCCGAGAGTCCGCGCTGGCTGATGATCCACGGCAAGGAAGGCGAGGCCCGACGCGTCATCGAGGAGATCGAGGCGCGCGTGATGGCGAGCGAGCGCTGCTCGCTCCCGACCGTGACCACCTCGCTGGCGCTGGGCGATCCGCACAAGCTCACGCTGGCTTCGGTGGCGCGCACCCTGCTGCGCCATTATCCCGGCCGCACGACGCTCGGCGTCGTGCTGATGGCCTCGCAGGCCTTCGTTTACAACGCCATCTTCTTCACCTATGCGCTGATCCTGACCAAGTTCTACAGCGTTCCGGGCGACAAGGTCGGCCTCTACATTCTGCCGTTCGCCATTGGCAACTTCCTGGGGCCGCTGCTGCTCGGCTCGCTGTTCGACACGTTTGGTCGCAAGCCGATGATCGCGGCGACCTATGGCCTGGCCGGTCTGCTGCTCGCCGTCACCGCCCAGCTCTTCAACCTTGGCCTGCTCGACGCCACCACGCAGACCGTGATGTGGAGCATCGTCTTCTTCTTCGCCTCGGCCGCGGCGAGTGCGGCCTATCTCACTGTCGGCGAGTGCTTCCCGCTCGAAATACGCGCGCTCACCATAGCCCTGTTCTATGCCTTCGGCACACTGCTGGGCGGCGTCGGTGGGCCATGGCTGTTCGGCGTGCTGATCGAAAGCGGCGAGCGCAGCGAGATCGTCTGGGGCTACCTGCTGGGGGCCGTCCTGATGATCGTCGCCGCCATCGTCGAGATGTGGCTCGGCGTCAAAGCCGAGTGCGTGCCGCTGGAGGAGGTGGCGCCACCGCTTTCAAGCATTTGACCGCAAGCCGCCCTAGCGATCGACGTCCAACACCTGCCCGGCCGGGCCGATGAAGGACCACACCAGGCCTGACCCGGCGAATTCGATGCGGGCCTTGCCGCCGAGCGCTCCTTCGATCATCTCCTGCATGACGGTGTGACCAAAGCCGCGGCGCGTCGGTGCCGCGACCGTCGGGCCGCCGCGCTCCGTCCAGGTCAAGCCAAAGACGCGCTCGTCGCCGTCGCCCGCGACGTTCCAGGCGATTAGGACATTTCCCGTCCGGTTGGCGAATGCGCCGTACTTGAGGGCGTTGGTGGCAAGCTCGTGCAGCGCCATGCCGATGGCCTGGGCAGCCGCGGGTTTCAGCCGCACCGGCGAGCCATCGAGACCGACGCGTCGGCCGAGGTCGGAGAAGTGGGAGAGCTGCGAATCGATCAGCTTGCCGAGGTCCACGCCCTGCCATTTGCCCGACACCAGCAGGTTGTTCGATGCCGCGAGGCCGGCAATGCGCTGGGACAGACGTTCGGAATATTCGGCCGGGTCGGTCGTGCCCAGCGTATGACGGGCGATCGCCTGGACGACGGCCAGCAGATTGTTGGCGCGGTGATTGACCTCGTTCATCAAAAGGCGGACATGCGCCTCCGCCTGCTTGCGCTCGGTGATGTCGACGGCCGACGTCAGCAGGCATGTTTCGCCGCCCAGCTGGACCAGCGAACCCGACATCAGATACGTCCTGGTTCCGGTCCGGCCCCTCAGCGTGGTCTCGAGGTCGGTGAATTGTCCGTCCCGGGCGAGCCGTTCGCGAACGGCGCTGTAATGGTCGGTATCGTTGTAGAAGCCGAGATCCCGGACGGTCTGGCCGATCACCTGTTCGCGGCTGAGGCCGGCCGCGGCCAGGCCTGCGGCGTTGATGTCGACATAGCGGCCTTCATCCAGGGTGGTGATGCTCATCGGGTAAGCCGCCGCGTTGAAGGCTTTGGAGAATCGTTCCTGAGTCTCGCGCAGGACCTGTTCGGCCTGCTTGCGCTCGGTGATGTCGATGTCGACGCCGCAGTAGCGGATCGGCCGGCCCGCCGCGTCGCGTATCGCCCGGCCGCGGCCCAGGATCCAGCGGAGCTGGCCATCCGAGGGCAGCACGATGCGATACTCGCTTTCGTAGATGTCGAGACCGCGGGCCAACGCCTGCTCGAAGCCCTCGACGACCCGCGCGGCATCCTCGGGATGGCGCACGGCGCGGACGCTATCCATGTGCACGGGTTCGGCCGTAGGCTCGAGGCCCATCATGCGGAAGAAGGTCGGCGTCCCGCGCATCATGCTGGTCGCGATGTCCCTGTCCCACGCGCCGATGCCGGCGGATTCCTCGGCCAGCGCCAGCAGCTCGTAGCTCTCGTTCAAGGATAGCGCGGGGCGCTGCGGATCGTCGATATTCCCAGCGACGAGGGACAGTTTCGACGTCGTCATTGGCAAACCGCGTGGTTTGGGGCCGGCCCTCCTTATGCGGGGACCGGCCTTGCGCGTTGGTTATACATCATCTTGCGAATGCGGGCCTGCTCCTCGGGCGGCAGCTTGGTGTTGTCGACCGAGAGATCGGCGCCGACCGCCATGCCTTTCTTCACCGCCGGACGTTCACCAAGCTCCTCGAACCAGCGCTTGAAGTGCTTGAACTCCTCGATGTCCTGGCCCTGGAATTTCCAGTTGATGGTCCACGGATAGCAGATCATGTCGGCGATCGTGTATTGGTCGCCGGCGAGATACTTGTGCTTGTAGAGTCGGTTGTTGAGCACGCCGTAGAGCCGGTTTACCTCGTCGGTGAAGCGGGTGATGGCGTATTTCTGGTCGCCTTCCTTGGCCTGGTCGACGCGCCGGAAATGACCGCACTCGCCGGACTTGGGCCCCTGGTTGGCCATCTGCCAGACCACCCACTGGTTCACTTCGTACTTGGTGCGCGTGTCCTGCGGCCAGAACTTCCCTGCCTTCTCGGCGATGTACATCATGATCGAGCCCGATTCGAACACTACGATCGGCTTGCCGCCGCCCTTCGGTTCGTGATCGACCATCACCGGCATGCGGTGATTGGGATTCATCTCGAGGAATTCGGCGCTGAACTGGTCGCCGCGGCCGATGTTCACCGGCACGATCTTGTACGGCATGCCCAGTTCCTCGAGCAGGATGGTGACTTTCTTGCCATTGGGCGTCGGCCAGTAATGCAGATCGATCATGAATGTCCTCCGTGGGTTTGGCGGAAGCTTATCGCAAGCCTCGCCTGAGTCCACCGCACGGCTCGATTGCTGCAGGAGCATGTCGCGGCCGGTCTCTATCGGCTGGCCTCAGTCGCGGCTACGATGAGGCATGGACACCAGCATTGAAACCAGCGGCCGCTCGGTGCGGCGGCTGGAAGACAGCCGCTTCCTGCTCGGGCGCGGCCGCTACGTCGCCGACATCAACATGGCGGACCAGCTCCACGGCCATGTGCTGCGCTCGCCGCAAGCCCATGCGCTCATCAGGGCCATCGATGCCTCGAAAGCCGTCGCCGCGCCCGGCGTGCGCGGCGTCTACACCGCGGCCGACCTCGCCGTGGACAATCTCGGCCCCATGCCCTGCCTGGCCGCCGTGAAGCCGCTGATCGTGCCGCCGCGTTTCGCGCTTGCGGCCGATCGCGTGCGCCATGTCGGCGACCCGGTCGCGTTCGTCGTCGCCGACTCAAGCGATGCGGCGCGCGATGCTGCCGAGCAGATCGAGGTGGCGTACGAAGCGCTGCCCGCCGTGGTTGGCGTGCAGGCGGCCCTCGCGGCCGGTGCGCCCGCGATCTGGACCGAGGCGCCGGCCAACACCGCCTTCCATATCCAGAAGGGCGACGCCGATGCCGCGGCGCGCGCCCTGCAGGGTGCCGCCCACATCATCGAGACTGCGACGGTCAACAACCGCGTCGTCGTGGCGCCGATCGAACCGCGCGCCGGCATCGCGAGCTACGACGCCCAAAGCGACACGATGGACCTGCTGCTGACCGGGCAAGGCTTGCACGGCATCCGCCGGCAGCTCGCCGAATTCGTCTTCAAGGTGCCGCTCGAGCGCATCCAGCTCCGCGCGCCCGACGTGGGCGGCGGCTTTGGCATGAAGAACTTCCTTTATCCCGAGTGGATCCTGCTGTTGTGGGCGGCGCGCAAGCTCGGCCGCCCCGTGAAGTGGGTCGCCGAGCGTGGCGAGGAGTTCGTGTCGGGCACGCAAGGCCGTGGCCTCGAGGCGAAGGCCAGGCTCGGGCTCGACAAGGACGGCAAGTTGCTGGCAATGCAGATCGAGATGGTGGCCGATATGGGCGCCTACCTGTCGGGCAACGGTCCGGGGGCGGCGGCGGTCGCGGCCTCGACCGCGCATGGCGGCGTCTACGACATTGCCGCCATCTCGGTCGACGTGCGCGGCGTGTTCACCAACACCGTGCCGATCGACGCCTACCGCGGGGCCGGCAAGCCCGAGGCCAACTACATCACCGAAACCGCCATCGAGGCCGCGGCGCACAAGCTCAGGCGTGACCCGGCGACGCTGCGCGAGCAGAACCTGATCAGGAATTTCCCGCACCAGACGGCGATGGGACTGACGATCGACAGCGGAAACTTCGTCGCCAACCTGAACAACGCCGTGGTGCGCGCCGAGCTGAAAAGCTTTGCGGCGCGACGGGCCGCCGCCAAAATTCGCGGCCGGCTGCTCGGCATCGGCATGGGGTGCTTCCTCGAGACCTCGCGCGGCGCGCCCAATGAGGGCGCCGAAATCCAGTTCGAGCCGGATGGCCGCGTGATGATCTCGACCGGCACCGAATCGAACGGACAGGGCCACGAGACTTCGTTCACGCAGATCGCCGCCGACCGGCTCGGCCTGCCGATGGAGGCTTTCCGGTTCGTTCAGGCCGACACGCGCCAGGTGAAGAGCGGCGCCGGACACGGCGGCGCGCGCTCCATGCACATGGCGGGCGCAGCGCTGGTCAAGGCGATCGACACGGCGCTGGCCAGCGCGCGGGTCGTGGCGGCGCATCTCCTGCAGGCCGCGCCCGAGCAACTGGCGTTCGCCGAGGGTCGCTTCAGTGTTGGCGACCGCGGCATCGATCTTCTTGACGTGGCGAAAAGCGCTGCCGATCCCGCCAACCTGCCCGAAGGCATGAGCCCGGGGCTGGGAGGCCATGTCATGAACATCACCGACCTCTTCACTTTTCCGAGCGGCTGCCACTTCGCCGAGGTCGAGGTCGACCCCGAGACCGGCGGCACGCGCCTGGTGCGCTACCTCGCGGTCGACGACTACGGCCGCCTGATCAACCCGCTGCTGACGGTTGGCCAGGTCGAGGGCGGCGTAACCCAGGGCATCGGCCAGGCGCTGCTCGAGCATACGGTCTACGACGCGGAGTCCGGGCAGCTGCTGAGCGGCTCGTTCATGGACTACGCCCTGCCACGCGCCGACGATCTGCCGAGCTTCGACATCACACTGGTCGAGACGCCGACGCAATCCAATCCTCTGGGCGTGAAGGGCGCGGGTCAGGCCGGCTGTATTGCGGCACCTCAGACGATCATGGCCGCTGTCCTCGATGCGCTCCGCGGCGCAGGCGTCGAGCATCTCGACATGCCGGCGACGCCCGAGCGTGTTTGGCGAGCGCTGCAAGCGAGGGAGTGAGGAAAATCATGCCCAGGATCAACGGCGAACGACTCCTGGCCGACCTGCGGCGCATCGCCGATTTCGGCCGCTACGAAACAGGCGTGCATCGCCCGCACTTGTCGCCGCAGGATGTCGAGAGCCGGCACTGGCTGATGGGCCGCATGAGGGAAGCGGGGCTGGAGCCGGTGATCGATGGCGTCGGCACCGTCATGGGCCGCAGCCCCAAGAGCGGCCCGCGGCTTCTGATGGGCTCGCATTCCGATACCCAGCCGCGCGGCGGCTGGCTCGATGGCGTGATGGGCGTGATCTACGGTCTCGAAGTGGCGCGCGCGCTCGCCGAGGATCCGGAGACGGCGCATCTCGCCGTCGACGTCGCTTCGTGGGCCGACGAGGAAGGCCACTGGGGCCAGATGGTCGGCAGCCGGTCGTTTGTCGGCCTGTTCTCGGACGCCGACATCGACAAGGCGCGCCATCGCGACGAGGGCACGCCGATGCGCGACGCGCTGAAGGCGGCTGGCCTCGAGAAGGCGCCGCGCGTTCATTTCGAGGAAGGCAAGTACCGCGGTTATCTCGAGGCGCATATCGAGCAGGGCGGCCTTCTCGAGGCGGCCGAAAAGCGCATCGGCATCGTCACGGCGATCGTCGGCATCTTCGCGTTTCGGCTGACCTTCAAGGGCATCCAGAACCACGCCGGCACGACTCCGATGCCGATCCGCAAGGATGCCGGCGTGGCGATGATGCGGCTCTACAACGACGTGATGGAGAAGTTCCCGGCGATCAGCGGTCCGCGCAGCGTCTGGACCGTCGGCAAGATGTCGATCGAGCCCGGCGCGCCCGCCATCATTCCTGGCAAGGCCGAGATGGTCCTGCAGTTCCGCGATGCCGATGTCGCCGTCCTCGCCAGGTTCGAGGCGGCGCTGCTGGAGATCGTGGCGGCCCACAACAAGAATGGGCCATGCGCCGTCGAGTGCGTGAACCTCTCGCGCACCATGCCGACCGTGATGGACGGGCGCTTCCTCGACGCCATCGAGGAGTCTGCGGCGACGCATGCTCCGCAAAAACATGTCCGCATGCCGTCGGGCGCTGGCCACGACGCGCAGGTCGTCGGGCTGAAGCTGCCGGCGGCGATGATGTTCGTGCCTTCGATCGGCGGCATCTCGCATCATTTCACCGAGAACACCGCCGACGCCGATATCGTGCTGGGCTGTCAGGTGTTCGCCGATGCCGCCGCCAGGATCCTGAAGGGAAATTAGGCTGCGACGGCTACAGCGCGATGACCTTTGCTTCGGCCGTCGGCCCGGCTCCCGCAGCTATGGCGCGGCGGTTGGGATCGCGCCTGAGCGGTGCACTACAGCGCGATGACCATAGTCATCGCGCTGCGGCCGGGCCGACGGCCGAAGCAAAAGTCATCGCGCTTCAGTGTGTCATGACGTAACGGGCGAACGCCCCGCGTTTGTTGGCGGCGAGTCTGGCCGGCGCGGTATCGACCCGGAGTTGCAGTGCACAGAGCTCGGCATCTGAGAGCTTGAGACTGTCGCCGAGCTTCTGGAAGTCGGCCTCAGTGAAGCCCGCCTCCGACAGCATCGCCACGAACTCCTGGTCGTTCGCCACGGGTCGTGGTTGGGCGCCGGATGTGCGGCCATCGCGATAGGCGGCTTCCATCGCCGACAACACCTTGCGGACCAGACGCTGGCCCTCGATATCGAGCTTGTCGGTGCGCTGAATTCCGGTCGAAGAGAATTCCCGGCAGGCCGGCAGGTTGGCCTGCTGCAGATGGCGCACCAGTTCGGCCCTCGCCGTCATGACGGCATCGGCGCTGGCATCGTCGGCCGCGCCAAGTGCAGGACCGATGTAGGTCCTGCGCAGGTCGCCGATCACCAGAAACGTTCGCGACGGGCCCTGCTGCATGGGTTTGCGCCGGTCGTCTTCGATCGCGGCGCGCAAGCGGCCCTCGATGGCGGGAACGTCCGTCATCACCAACCCGACCAGCGGCAGATTGTGCAACTCGGCCATGGCGCGATCGGTGTCGGACGTTCTTGTGCTGATCCACCAGCCTATCGCCGTGACGGCGACGGCCGCCACTGCGACGCCGATCAGCACAACCCGTTTGTTGCGTCCATCAAGAGCCACGTCGCTCCTCCAGATAAGTTGACCGCAGCGGGCCTGCAACATAGCACCCATTCGCTTGTCCACGGATGGCGTTGCTGCATACTCGGCATTGCCTCGCCATGCCGATACAGATCGAATTTCATCATCCGGACCGAATGGTCGTGATGGTCGCCCGCGGAACCATCACCCTGCAGGATCTCGTGCAGGCTTTCGTCGAGTTCGCGAAGTCGGGCGCCTTTCACTATCGCAAAATCCTCGATGTGACGTCGGCCGTTCCCACCCTCAAAAAGGAAGAAGTGCAGGGCTTCATCGAGCATGTCCGTCGTCAGCAGCGCGAAAAGGGGGTGGGCCTCGTCGCTTTCGTGGCCGCCGACGGCAAAGGCGAATTCGCCAAGCTGTTCGTCGACACGGTAGCCGGTGAGAGGCCAGCCCGAGTGTTCACAAGCATCCACGACGCCCGCAAGTGGCTCTATGCCAACTCGTCCGTCAAGGACTCCGGCTGAGGCATCGAAAAGCATACGGCGGTAAATTTTTTTGTGAACGGCTAACTCCTTAGGATGCCGGGGTATGTTGCCCGAGGAAGGCACGTACGCGGTTGATCGATTCCTGCAGGTAGGCCGGCCCGCGCCAATCCTTCTGCACTTCGATGTTGGGCGCCAGGGCTGCGATCTCCTCGCTGGTCTTGGCCGGGTGCGGCTTGTCGGTGCCGGGCTGGAGCAACAGCGGCGTCTTGCAGTTCTTGACGAAGTCGCGAGTCACCGAGAACACGAAGTCGCTGCCATACATGTTTCTGCCGAAAGACTGGATGGTGGCCTCGGTGATCGACGGATCACGTGCCCGCACCGTTTCGCCATAGCCCTTGATCGAGGCGTCCCAGGTGTCGCGATTTTCCCAAAGGCCGATCGGATTCTGCAGGACCGCCGCCGTAATGCGCCTGGGATCGTGCTCGATCGCCTCGAAGCAGTAGCTTCCACCGATGCAGCCGCCCATGACATGGAACTTGCCGAAGCCGAGATGGTCCATGAGCGCGAAGTGATCCTCCGCGAAGGTATGCCAGCCATGGTCGGCCTTCACTTTGGCCACCGACTTGCCGGCATTGCGCTGGTCCATCGCGACCACCGTGAACTTGTCGGCTAGCGCGATCATCGGGTTCATCCATGGCGCGGGCGTGGTGGGATCGGCCGGGCTCGCCTTCCAGTTGGCGAGCTGCGACTTCAATCCGCCCGGCGCGTAGAGCAGGAGAGGAAAGCCATTGCCGTGAACCTCGTAGTGCAGTTCGGCATCGGAGCGCTTGAACATCGGCATCGCGGATCGTCCTCGTTGGAGGTTGTTCGAAGGTCAGTTCACCGGCTTGTGCCCGATGGAGTCAAGAATCTCCTGCCAACGCTTACAGCCGGCAAACACCTGGTCCCGCACAGAGGAACCCAGGTTTCAGAAGGTCTTCTGCAGCTGCCGCATCACGCAACCAATGCTCGGCTTCGACGTTCTCCTTGATCACGAGGTACTGCCGGTGGTCGAGAAATCCGTCGTTCGTGTCCCGACCGTTCATCTTCGCGGCGGATCGGCCATTCGTCGCCCGCTGATCGTGCTGGCGGTTTGTGCCGTGGGTGTCGTCGGCTATCTCGCGCGCGATTTCCTCATTCCCACCGCCGGGGCCATCGTGCTGGCGCTGATGCTGATGCCGGTGGCCAGTGCGCTGGAACGCGTCAAGCTGCCGAGCACACTCGCTGCCCTGGCTTCGGTGCTGCTGCTGGCGCTGGTGATGGCGGGGCTGCTCGCCGTCGCCGTTCCGTCGGTTTCGAGCTGGGCCGAGCAGGCGCCGTCCCTGACGCGCACGCTTGAGAACAGGCTCGAAGGTCTACGCAAATCGCTCGCCGCCATGAAGGAGATGACCGACCGGGTCGAAAAGGCGGCCGAGGCGGCGACGACGACTACCAACCCTGCGGCCCAGACTGCCGAGAAGGTCGTCGTGCGCGATCGTTCGTTGTTGGGAACGCTGGCCAGCACGACGCCTGGCGTCGTGCTGCAGATCGGCTATGCCGCCGTGCTTGCCTTCATGCTGCTCGCCAACCGCAATACCCACCGACGCCAGCTCCTGCGCATCCCCGTCACCTTCGCTACCCGCGTGCGCCTTGCCCGCGTGATGCGCGATATCAACGAGCGGGTCGGTCACTACCTGTTCGCTCTGGCGGTGATCTATCTTGGCGTCGCGGTCCTGTCGGGAACGGCTCTCGCGCTGCTGGGTTTTCCCAACGCCATCATGTGGGGCGCCATCATGGGGCTCGGCTCGTTCGTGCCGTTCATCGGCCCGCCGGTGGTGATCGGGTTGGTGGCGCTGGTTGGCCTGCTCACCTTCGAGGATTGGCCGCGCATCGTGGCGGCGCCGGCGGTGCTTGCGGTGATCCATTTCGTCGAATCGCAGTTCGTCACGCCGGCCTTCGTCAGCCGGCGTTGTGCGCTCAACACGGTGGCGGTGTTTGCCGCCATCGCGTTTCTCGGCTGGATGTGGGGCGTCATCGGCGCCATCGTGGCGGTTCCGCTGCTGATCCTGATAAGCACCATCGCCGCACATTTGCCGTCGCTGCGCTGGCTGGAAGTGCTGTTGTCGGACGACCGGCCGCCGGCTCCTCGGATGGCGGTCAAGCCACCGTTGGCTTCGGTAGCCAAGCGCCCGGCACGTCAGCCGCGCCGGCGTCTTGTGGCGGCAAGATAGAGGACGCCGCCCACCACGCCGTAGAAGCAGCCCAAAACGGCCCATGCCTCGGCTGGATCCATTAGGCGCTCCAGAAGCGTGAGGGCGGCGCGGCTGAAGCAGAACACAGCCACTGCGCCACCCACACCGGCGCCGAGGGTGAGCATCAGCCGATTGGTTGCGCCAGTGGCAGCGCTCCGGATCGTCCGGGCGGCCGCCGATGCTGCGGCAACCCGGAGCAAGGGTCCGATCATCGTGGCGAGCACGGGCATTCGTGCCGACGTTCTGGCCGACGTGCTGGCCGACGTGCTGGCCGAGGCCTGTCGCCTAGTTCCGACGACAAAGGTACCCCGCAACAAACCCGATCCCGATTACCGCGGCCAAGGTGCTGAGCGGGCGGGCCTGCACCGTCTCGACCAGGGAGTCGGTGGCGGTATCGCGCAGCTGTTTGCTCTTTTTGGCCAGCGCCGACACCGCATCGCTGGCGTTGTCGGCATAGCCATCGATGAATTGCTGTGCGGCATCGATCGCCTTGTCGATGGCTTCGCGGCTCCTGGTTTCGATGGTGCCCAGCGTGCGGCTGACGCCGTCGGTCGCCTCGGCTTCCATGGCGGAAGACAGCTTCTTGAGCTGGGTCTTCAGCGCTGCGATTTCCTTGACCAGATCCTTGTTGGTGGCATGACCGGTGATCCCGTTGCCGCGCATATCCTGCCTCCGAAGCGAGGGTGAAGCTCTGTCAATGAACGCCCTCGGAGGCAGAAGGTTTCGCCCGATTCAGCCGTCCCAGACGTTTTGCGGCATCGGCAGCTTGGCGAAATCGGCGGCGACCAGCGGCTGGGAATGGGTCTGGCCCTCGCGTTCCAGCAGCATCATGTATTGCCGGACATGCTGGCCGGAGTGCCAGGTCGTGCGCTCGAACAGCTCGTGCAGGCTCTGCGGGCCGTAGTAGGTCTCGAGCGATCGCGAGGCTGCGGTGTTGCCGTGCGCCCACCAGTCGCGCAGGCGTTGCCGCACTTTGGTGCCGTAGGCCACCAGCGCGGCGGTGTCGGCATCGGACGCGGGTTCCTCTCGGAACATTGCCGCGACGAGAGTCGTGCCCTCGTTGGCGTCGAGGAAGGCATCGACCACGCGGAACAAGTGGAAGCCCAGCGTCCGGTAGCTGCGCGGCCGCCCGGGCACGTGGGTGTCGAGCCGGTCGTAAGGCATCAGCGGCAGGAGCTCGAGGGCAGCGGTCAGGAACTTGTCGAGCCTGGCGTACAGCTCCGCCGGGGACAGGGCCGGCCCGGAATTCTCGTTGAGTCCCAGAAATTCGACGATCTGCTTGGTGCTCTGGCCAAACGTGTACTTCTCGCCGCGCGACAATACGGGCACCGACCGCACGCCAAGCTTCTGCAGCTCGGCCATGCCGTTGGGGTCCTCAAGCACATTCACTGATACGAATTCGATCCCACGGACCGATAGAAACTCTTTGAGTCTCAGACAGCTGGTTCAACCCGGCTGCCAGAACACCTTCAGCGGTTCGTTCATCCGATGGTCCTCCACAGGAGGCCAGTCTATCCCAACAGGCTCTCGCGCAACAGCGGATGATGGGCGCAGCGCAGGCCGCCGCCGATCGCGATCGGGCCGTCGAAGGGCAGGGGAATGACATCCATGCGCCGTTTGCGCAGCTCCCCGATCACGCGCTTGTTGTCGGCGTCGATGATGACGCGGCCTTCCTCGAGCACGAGGCCGTTGGTGGCGAGCAACCCGGCCTCCTCCTTGGAGACGGTGATGGCGTCCCAGTCGCGCAGCGACATCGGCAGGCCGTCGATCAATTTCTCGGAACAGTAGACCAGCAGGCCGGGCTTGATCAGTGCCATGGCGCAGTCGAGGTGCAGTACGTTCGATCGCATCGCGACCGGAATCACCTTGTAGGCGTCGCCGAGCAGCGCCTGCAGCCAGTCGATGCCGGCCATGTCGGAGGCGCAGCCGGACATGCCGACATATATCTCGTGCCCGTTCAGCAGCACGTCGCCGCCTTCGAGGAACGGCCCGTCGACGCAGGCCGGCGAGCCCATCGGCACGCTCGACCAGCGCGCGCCGCGTTCCCGGACTGCTCTCTGGATGTGCGGCCGCAATCCGAAGCGCTCGCGCTGCCGGCACTTCAGGCGGATCGAGGAATCGATCACGTGGTTGCCGATGACGATCATGCCGTCACGCGGAAACAATTGAGCACCCTCGGCGTTGGGCGCCATGAAGGTGCGCTCGTCTCCCTTCAGTCGTTCGGGGCGATGCACGATCACGCCCTCGCGCGCCACCAGCTCGGCCAGGGTATCGGCCTGGCGTTCGATACGGTGGGCCCATTCGGCGTCGACCTCGACCAGTCGCCGGCCGGCATTGCTGCGACTGAACTCGTCCGCCGGCGGGATCAGCCAGCGCTGCGAGTCTTCGTAGAAGACCACGAAATCCTCGGCCGGCGAGATGCCGATGATGACTTCGCGCAGCTTGCCCCACTCGTGGTGGGCGCCGAAGGGAAGGGCCATTGCGTCAGGGCGCCTTGTGACAAACGATGCAAACCTTGGTGCCGTCGAGATCGCGCACATAGGCGCCGTAGTAGTTCGGATGATAGTGGGTGCGAAGACCGGGCTTGCCTTCGTCCTTGCCGCCCGCTGCCATCGCTGCGGCGTAGGCCGCTTCGACCGCCGGACGATTCGGCGCCTCCAGCCCAATGGTGATGCCGTTGCCGACCGTCGCCGCCTTGCCGTCGGCCGGCTTCAGGATCCAGAGCTGCGGACGGCCGCCGGTCTGCCCGTAGCCGGCGCCGTCCGGATACTCGAAGAGGCGTGCCAGGCCGAGTGGCTTGGTCAGGGCGTCGTAGAAGACCTTGGCCTTGGCAAGGTCGTTGCTGCCGGTAGTGAGGTGACTGAACATGGTTGCATTCCCGTACAGTATCGTCAGTTGGCTGCCCTCGTGCCGACGATGCCGCAGATGCGCGGACTGGAGCAAGCTGGCATCGACTGGTGTTTCGAGCCACGTCGCATCGTCAATCGGCTGACTTCATCCCGAAGGACTCCATTCGCGCCTTCCAGGCCTGCTGATGCGAGGCAAGCCGCGCTGCGGCTTCCTCTTGCGTCGAGGTCTCGACATCGAGGCCGAGTCGGGCCAATGCGGCGACAACCTCATCCTCGGCGAGCACGGCCCGGAGTTGCCGATTCCACGCCGCGAGGACCGGGCCCGGAGAGTCCGACGAGGCGAAGAAGCCGTACCACTCGTCCAATTCGAGGTTCGGATACCCCAGTTCGACGGCGGTCGGCACACCGCGCAGCACCGACACGCGCTTGCGGCCGGACGTCGCCAGGATTTTCACTCTGACGCCGAGATTGTGTTGCAGGAGCGCCGTGACGCTACCCAGGCCGGCGGGAAGCGTGCCCGCCTTCAGGGCGACGACAAGAGGCGCCGCTCCTTGATGAGGGATAGTCTCCAGCTTCACGCCGAGTTCGCGGCCGATCATCATGCCGTAGATCTTGAGATAGGTGTCGGTTGCCGAAGTGCCCATACGCAGACGTTCCGGCGGCCCGGCCTTCAGCCACTCGACAAAGTCGGCGAAGGTCGGGACGCCGATCGTGGCCGACACGGCCGTTGCGACCTGGAAGGTTCCCGCCACTGTGAGCGGCACGAGGGCGCTCTTGGAATCGAACGGGAAGGGGGTACCGGCGAGCTTCGACGCCAGCGTCGTCGTTGGCAGGAAGGCCACCACCGATCCGTCCGACAGGCTCTTCTTCAGGAACTCGCCCGCGGCCGCACCAGTGTCGCTAGGCTTGTTCTCGACCGAGACACGGCGCCCGAGTCGGCGCTCGAGTTGCGGCGCGATGATCCGCGCCATGAGTTCGGCGCCGCCGCCCGCCGCGAAGCCCACCAGGATACGGAGCGCCTTGTCGGGAAGTTTGGTCTGGGCGCGCCCAAGCGAGGGCATGCTCGCCGGCACTGCGCAGACCGCGCCCAGGGTCAGGAGTGAACGGCGGCGGGACAGGCTTTTCGTCATGCTCCATCCATACAACACCCACGGCGAATCTGGGAATCAAGATGCCGCAGGCGCGTAGACCGATGCAAGCTGGCGTGACACCAGCCGGGCATAGAGCCCGCCTCGCGCCAGGAGGGAGGAATGGGTGCCGGTCTCGGCGATGCGGCCCTCATCGAGCACCACGATCAGGTCGGCATCGCGCACCGTCGAGAGGCGGTGGGCGATGACGATCGTAGTTCGGTCGGTCTGCAACAAGTCCAGCGCGCGACGGACCGCCTGTTCGTTTACCGCGTCGAGATGCGACGTCGCCTCGTCAAGAATCAGGATCGGTGCATCTTTCAGGAAGGCCCGGGCGATCGCGACCCGCTGGCGCTGGCCGCCGCTCAGGCTGGTACCACGCTCGCCGACCGGCGCGTCGAGTCCTTCGGGCAGGGTGGCGACAAGGTCGTCGAGCGAGGCGTGATGGATCGCAGCCTGCAGCTCGGCCTCGCTCGCTTCCGGCCTCGCGATCAGGATGTTGGCGCGCAGGCTGTCGTTGAAGAGATAGGTATCCTGCGCCACCAGCGCGATCAGGCGGCGCAGCTCGTCGAGCTTGTAGTCCTTGAGATCGGCGCCGTTCAGCGTGATGCGGCCGGCGTCGGGATCCCAGAAGCGCATCAGCAATTGCGCCGTCGTGGTCTTGCCCGCGCCCGAGGTGCCGACCAGCGCCACCGTCCTGCCGGCCGGGATCTGAACGCTGATGCTGGAGAGGGCGCGACGTGTCTGGCCAGGATAGGTGAAGCTCACGCCCTCCAAAGCGAGCGCCGCCGCTCCCTCGGCGGCCGGCACGCCCGGTCCGTCGCGCACCGGGATCGGCTCGTTGGCGAGCGCATAGACGCGGCGCGTGGCGCCGAGTGTGTCGGCCAGCTGTCGGCCGATCTGGGCGATCTCCGACACCGGCAGGAACGCCGCCATGGCAAGGATGGTGAGAAGGGGCAGCAGGCCGGGATCGATCGCGCCCTGCGACGACAATATGGCGCCCACGACCACGACGGCAAGACCGCCCATGCCGGTCAGCACTTCGAGGATGGCGTGCTGCATCGTGAGTTCGCTGAAGAAAGGCAGGCGCAGCGAAATGTGGCGCTGCGAGAGCTGGTCGAGCTTTTCGCCGCGCGAGGTCTCCTGCTGGAAGGCCACGATCTCACCCAGACCCTGTACCGAGTCGACGGCAAAGGCGCCGAGTTCACCCGCAGCCTCACGCGCCTCGGAGCCCAGCCGGTCCACGCGCTTGCGCATCAGGAATGGGCTCAAGCCGACGGCCAGCAGGAACGGCAGCAGCGCCAGCGCGAGCCAGCCGCTGGCCCAGGCCAGCGCTGCGACAACCGCCGCCGGCACCACGATGGCGACGAAGGCTGGGGCCACGGTGTGGGCAAAGAAATACTCGACCAGCTCGATGTCGTGCGTGGCGAGCGCCATCAGATCGCCGGTGCGGCGGCGCACCAGATAGGCGGGCGCCAGCGCGTCGAGCTTGCGGAAGGCGTCGATGCGCATCTCGGCCAGCAGCCGGAAGGCCATGTCGTGCGCCAGCCACGATTCGAACCAGTGCAGCGCGCCCGAAAGCGGCGCCACGACAGCGAGCGCAATGGCGTAGTCGCCCCAGGGTGCGCCGTTCTTCAGTGCCAGCACGACCAGCGCCGACAGAACGCCGACGCCGATGAAGGAGATCACGCGCAGCACGCCGAACGTGAAGGTGGCGGCGAGCTTGCCCTTCCACGGCAGGATCACCTTCATCAGGGCGGCCACCACCTGATACCAGGTGAGGCCATCGGCCTTGATGATGCCTTCGGTCAGGGGCTTCGCCGCACCGCCGGGGGTGTCGGCGACGCTCTCGGCGCGGGCGGGTGCGGCGGCAAAACTGTCGGACGCCGCCGATGCCACCGACTCGCGCGCCTGCTCGGCCATCAGCCCGGCATAGACGCCGCCGCGGCTCATCAGGTCGTCGTGCCGGCCCTGCTCGGAGACCTTGCCTCCGTCCAGCACCAGAATGCGGTCGCAATCGATCACGCTCGACAGACGGTGGGCCAGGATGATCGTCGTGCGGCCCTGCATCAGCCGGTCGAGCGCTTCCTGGATTACCGCCTCGTTCTCGGCATCGACCGCCGATAGCGCCTCGTCGAGCACCAGGATCGGCGTGTCGCGCAGCAGCGCGCGGGCGATGGCAAGCCGTTGGCGCTGGCCGCCCGACAGCTTGATGCCTTTCTCGCCGATCACTGTCGCATAGCTCTCCGGCAGGGTCAGGATGAAGTCGTGGATGTTGGCGGCGCGCGCGGCGTCCTCGAGATCGCGCTGCGATGCCTCAGGTTTGCCGAGCCGGATGTTCTCCTCGACCGTGCCGTGGAACAGGAACGTGTCCTGGTTGACCACCGAGATCAGCGAGCGGATCTGCTCGAAGGAGAGCGACCTGAGGTCGTGGCCGCCCAAGGTGATGCGGCCGCGATCGGGATCGTAGAAGCGCAGGAGCAGCCGCACGATCGACGACTTGCCGCCGCCCGAGGGGCCGACCAGTCCCAGACGTTCGCCCGCCTCGGCGCGGAAGGAGAGACCGTCATGCACGGTGCGCCGCGTGCCGGGATAGGAGAAGCGCACATCCTCGAAGGCGATGGTGGGGGCGAGCGCCCTATCGAGGGGAGCGGGAGTGGCGTCGGCGACCGCCGGACAGTCGTCGAGAATGCGATAGATGCCTTGCGCGGCGGAGAGACCCACCATGCCCTGGTGCAATACCGAGCGCAGCTCGCGCATCGGACGGAAGATCTCCACCCCCAGCATCAGGATGATCAGCAGCGAGGTGAGCGCCATGGCGCCCGACTCCACCCGCACCGCCCCGTATATGAGGGCAGCCGCCGCACCGCAGGCGATGGCTGAGTCGGTGATGCCGCGGGCCAGCGAATTGGTCGCCAGCACCCACATGGTGCGGCGGAAGAGATCGCGCGCTTCGATCTCGAGCTTGTTGGCTCGCGCCTTGCCCTGGCCGAACGCTTTGAGCGTCGCCAGGCCCTGGATCGAATCGAGGAACTCGGCGGCGAAGCTCGCATAGGCGGTCTGCCGCCGCCGTGAGTTCTTGACGTCGAACCTGTGCCACAGGCCGGGCGCGAACAGCGCGACCAGGGCGAAACCCAGCATGACCAGCGCCACCGGCAGGTCGATGAAAGCCACGACGGCGAAGATCAGCAGCGGTGACAGCATCGCGATCATGAACTGCGGCAGGAACTGGCCGAAATAGGTTTCGAGCTGTTCGACACCGTCGATCATGGAGAGCGTCAGTGCACCCGAACGTTGGCGGCCGACCGTGCCCGGGCCCAGCGATGCGATCTTGTCGTACAGCGTCCGGCGCAAGGCCTTCTGCACTCGCGCCGCCGTTTCGTGCGCCACGACGGCGCGCCAGTGCTCGGCGGCTCCGCGCAGCACCATGACTGCAGCGATCGACAGGATCGGCGCCTCGAGGCTCGCGGCGTCGCGGCCGGCGAAGACCTGGCCGATCAGCCAGCCCAGCAGGCCAAGCCGGGCAACGCCCAGTCCGACCGATAAAAGCCCGATGGCGACGGTGCCGGCGATGCGGCCGCGCACGCCTTTCGTGAACACCAGAAGACGCGGTTCGATATGCATGGCGGCCATGCTAGGCTGAACTTCGCGACTCGTCAGTCCGCAATTTCGCTCGGGCGCACCCTTCAATCTCCAGAGGCGTGGGCGCGACCCGGCTCCGTCGCGCGGCGGAGCGCTGCGCGGGCCAGCAGGCGGGTGGAATCGAGCGTTGGCAAGGGGGAGTTGCCGTCGTTCATGATCAGCGGGATCTCGGTGCAGCCCAGCACGACGGCATCGCAGCCCTGGTCCTTCAGCCGGCCGAACACGCCCTGGAAATATGCCACCGACTCGGGCGTGAATTTGCTGCACACCAGCTCGTCCATGATGATGCGGTTGATCTCGTCGCGTTCAGCCGTGGTTGGCCGCAGCCAGGCGAGACCCTTCGCCTCGAGCTTGTCGGGATAGACGCTGCTGTCGGTCAGCCAGCGCGTGCCGGTGATGCCGATGCGCTTGAAGCCGCGTGCGGCGGCCTCGGCCGCCACCGTCTCGGCGATGTGCAGCCACGGCAGCGGCGAGCGCGGCAGCACGTGCGGCAGAGCCTGGTGGATGGTGTTGTCGGGACAGATCAGGAAGTTTGCGCCGCTTTTCGCGAGTTTTTCGGCCGACGCGAGCATCAGGGCGCCGACGCCCGTCCAGTCGCCGCGATAGATGCAGTCCATGTAGTCGGCGAGCGAGTGGGTGTGCATCGACACTTCGGGATGGGCATGCGGGCCCATCCGCTCGGCGCCTTCGACGCAGATCGTGCGATAGCAAAGCGCTGCTCCCTCGGCTGAGCAGGCGACGATGCCAATATGCTGCGGCATGGGCGACCGGCCTAAATCGTCGTCTGCAGGATCCCGCCGCGCGGCGTATGCGCCTCGATGTTGCGCCACAGGATCTCGTGACCCTTGGGCAGCGGGCGATTGTTGGGCATGGTGAGCCAGAGGCGCAGCAGCAGGCGGCTCATGCCGGCGTCGTGATCGTCCTCGAACGGGGTGCGGCCGTGATAGGTGACGTGGCTGTTGATCAGCTGCAGGTCGCCGGGCTCCAGCGTCATCTCGAAGCAGAGGTCCTGGGCCGTCTTCATCAGCATGTCGATCGCTTCAAGTTGCTTGTCGGTCAGTTTCGGCACGCCGGGTGCCATCTGGGCCGCCTCGATGAAGGTGAGCGAATAGTGCGAGGTGAACTTGCCGTCGCGCACGCCAAAGATCGGCAGCGGGTAGGCGGTGTCCTTGGTCGTGCCTTCCTCGCCGAAGCGGCTGCGCCAGTAGTCGCCGAACAGCTCGTCGAGCAGGTCGGGCCGGTTTGCCAGGATGGCGTTGTGGATGGCGGGCGTTGACGCAAGGGTGCTGACGCCGCCGGCGCGTGCCTGGCGCACGCACAGCAGCCCCACGACGTCGGTGCGGTCGGTATGGAAGCGCAGTGCCCCGTTGGTCAGGGTGCGGGCGTAGGAGGAAAGAAAAGTCGTGCCCTTCTGGTCCTTCGTTTCGCCGTAGGTGCGGCCGACATGCGCGCCCTCGTCGCGGATGGCGCGCATCAGTTCGCCGCTGCGATTCTGGAAGACCGGTGTGCCGAGATGGGTGCCGAGACCGAAGTAGATCCTGCGCAGATCGTCCTCGTCGTACTTGTCGACCGGAAAGCCGCGCAATTTCATGATGCCGCAGCCGTTCTCCAGCTCGTCGGCGATGTCGTCGAGCAGGTTATCGAGCATGGGCAGCGGGAAATCCTCGCGCGTGATCTCCGACCAGGCCATGCTTTTCACCGCCTTGAGCGCGTCATCGAGTTCGTCGATGACATCCGGCGACAGGTCGCGGATCCACCGGCTGGAATCCTTGATGTCCTTGCCCTGCCAAACGACGGGGCCGGTGAGCGGCGTGCGTATCATGCTGGGATTCATGTCGTGAGAGGCCGTTCAGCGCAAGGCCTTGCGCATGTTGATCGAGGTCGGGTGATCGAAGCCGGGGTGGGCCTCCCGCGAGATCTCGACGTAGCCCATTGAATTGAAGAGCTTCTGGTTGCCGGTGAGAACGATGCGCACGCCCAGCCGCACCCCGGGCAGACCGTGCGTTCTGGCGTGCGCTTCGACGGCTTCGACCAGGCGGCGTGCGAGTCCTGTGCCTCGCGCCGCCGGCAGGACGGCGAGGCGGCCGAAATAGAGGTCGCCTTCCAGCATCTCGGTCATGACACAGCCGATCATCTTGCCGTTCCGCTCCGCGACGATGGCGCCGTTTCCGTCGGCCAGCTGGCGTGCGATCACGTCGGGTGTCTCGCGGAAGGCGCTCGATTCCGGAACCAGTTTGCCGCGGTACTGAGCGAAGGCGGCGGCAATCGTCGCCGCAAGAGCAGCGGCGTCGGCCGCCGTCGCTGCGCGCAGGATAAGGCTGTCGCTCACGGTCATTTTCTCGCGTAGGCTTGCCTCAAAGGTGAGGAAAAGCCAATGGCCAAGCCAACGGGCTACCAGACCATAGACGTGCGCAAGCTCACTCCGGTCATCGGTGCGGAAATCTCCGGCGTCGATCTCGCCCAGCCGCTTGGCAACCAGACTTTCCAGGAGATCCACGACGCGCTGATGGACAACCTGGTGATCTTCTTCCGCGGCCAGAATCTCACCCACGACCAGCACAAGACGTTCGGTCGCCGCTTCGGCGAGCTGCATATGCACCCGACTTCGACGCGCAAGGATAGCGACCATCCCGAAATCCTGACCATCAAGGCCGACGAGAATTCCAAGCATGTCGCGGGCGAGGAGTGGCACTCCTACGTTTCATGCGATCCCGAGCCGCCGATGGGCAGCATTCTTTATATGAAGGAAGTGCCGCCCGACGGCGGCGGCAATACATTGTTCTGCAACATGTACCGCGCCTTTGAGACGCTCTCGGCTCCGATCCAGCGCCTGTGCGAGAGCCTTGTAGCGGTCCATGACGGTACGCAGGTCTACGGTGGCCGCTTTGGCCAGACGCCCAAGGAAGGCGGTTTCCCCAGGAACGAGCATCCGGTGGTGCGCACCCATCCGGTGACCGGCCGCAAGGCGCTCTATGTGAACGGCAACTTCACGACCAGGATCGTCGGGGTCGCCAAGCACGAGAGCGATGCGCTGCTCGCGATGCTCTACCGGCACTGCGAGACGCCGGAGTTCCAGTGCCGCTTCGTGTGGCAGCCCAACTCCATCGCCTTCTGGGACAACCGCTCGGCCATGCACCATGCGATGTGGGATTACTTCCCGCACAAGCGCCTGGGCTACCGGGTCACCGTCAAGGGCGACAAGCCATTCTATCGCGCTTAGAGGAACCACAGCATGGCGTTGATCACCTATCTCACGCGCATCCAGTTCGACTTCGGTGCGCTGAAGCTCTTGGACGCCGAGCTGCAGCTTCTCGGCATCCGCCGGCCGCTGATCGTCACCGACAAGGGGGTGGTCGCCGCGGGCCTGTGGGGGCGGGTGAAGGAGCAACTGCCCGGCAACATGCCGATCGCGCTCTATGACGGCACACCGGAGAATCCGACCGAGGCCGCGGTGCGCGATGCGCTCAAGATCTACAAGGACGAGGGCTGCGACGGCATCGTTGCCATCGGCGGCGGCTCGCCGATGGATCTCGCCAAAGGCGTGGCCCTGATGGCGACGCATCCCGGCAATTCACTGCAAGCCTATTCCTTCGTCGAGGGCGGGGCGGCCAGGATCACGGCCAAGGTGGCGCCGATCGTGGCCATTCCCACGACCTCGGGCACCGGCAGCGAAGTAAGCCGCGGCGGCGTCATCATCATGGACTCCGGCCGCAAGCTCGCCATCGGCAGCCCGCATCTCATTCCCAGGCTGGCGCTGATCGATCCCGAGCTTACGCTCGGCCTGCCGCCGCATCTGACCGCCGGCACGGGCATGGACGCCTTCACGCACAACATCGAGTGTTTCCTGTCCAACGCATTCAACCCGCCGGCCGATTCGATCGCCCTCGACGGACTCGACAAGGCCTGGCGCTATGTCGAGCGCGCCACCAGGGACGGCCAGGACCGCGAGGCGCGCTACAATATGGCGATGGCTGCGATGGAAGGCGCCATGGTCTTCCAGAAGGGCCTGGGGGCGGTGCATGCGCTCAGCCATCCGACCGGCGGACTGAAGGGCTATCGTACCCATCACGGCACGCTGAATGCCGTCTATCTGCCGGCGGTGCTGCGCTTCAACGAGCCTGCGGTGGGCGAGAAGTACAGGCGCGTCGCCCAAGTAATGGGCTTGCCCGAGCGCGAGGGTAATGCCGAGGGCGTGGCCAACGCCGTGGCGGCGCTCAACGAGCGGCTCGGCATCCCCAAGGGGCTCTCGGCCATGGGGCTGAAGCAGGATGTCGTCGAGGCCATTGCCGACGGGGCGCTGGGCGATCACTGCCATCTGTCGACGCCGCGCCAGCCGACCAAGGCCGAGTACCTGCAACTGATCGAGCAATCGTGGGGCTGACATGAAGGTCAAGGGCAAGGTCTGCGTCGTGACCGGCGCAGCCGGCGGCATCGGCGAGGCGATCGCCCGGCGCTACGCCAAGGAGGGCGCCAAGGGCGTCGTCGTGGCCGACATGGATGCCGGCCGTCTCGACAAGGTCGCCAAGGACATCAAGGGCATCGCGGTTGCCTGCGACGTCGGCAAGGAAGCCGACGTCCGACATCTGATCGCCGAGGCCGAGCGCAACTACGGCCCGGTCGACGTCTTCTTCTCCAACGCCGGCATCGGCCGCGGCGGGCATGAGGACGCGACCGACAAGGATTGGGCTGACAGCTGGGCGATCCATGTCATGGCCC
This sequence comes from Asaia bogorensis, assembly GCA_945889625.1. GTDB lineage: Bacteria > Pseudomonadota > Alphaproteobacteria > Reyranellales > Reyranellaceae > Reyranella. The sequence continues at coordinate 65,965 of CAMDCE010000004.1, forward strand.
ATGTGTACGCGGCACGCGCCCTGGTGCCCGGCATGCTCGAGCGCAAGTCTGGCTATCTGCTCAATACCGCCAGTGCCGCGGGCCTGCTCGCCTCTATGGGCTCGGCGCCCTACGGCGTCACCAAGCATGCCGGCGTGGCGCTGGCCGAGCATCTGTCGATCCAGTACGGCGACAAGGGCATCTGCATCTCGGTGCTCTGCCCGCAGGCGGTCGACACCAACATGCTGCGCATGGCCGGCGCGACGGCTGCCTCGGTCGACGGCGTGATCAACACGGACGCCGTGGCCCAGACGGTGATCGAGGCCATGGACGCCGAGACCTTCCTGATCCTGCCGCATCCCGAGGTGAAGGAATACATGGGCCGCAAGCTTGACCGCGACCGCTGGCTGCGCGGCATGCGTCGCCTGCGCGACAAGACCGGCGAGGGTCAAGGCAAGCGGGCGTGACGTTTTCTCCACGATGATCGCTTACATCGCGGCGTTGTTCGCCGGCGTCGGCCTGTGGGCCGCGATCGGCGTCACCCTGGTCGCGGGCCTGATGCGCGGCTTCGCTGGCTTCGGGTCGGCCATGCTGATGGCGCCGATCTTCGCCATCCTTTTTGGCTCGGCCGACATGGTGGTGACCGTGGTCGCCATCGAGCTGGTCGTGTCGCTGCAGCTTTTCCCGCAGGTCCGTCACCACGCCGACTGGAAGACGCTCACCCCCATGAGCATCGCCGCCTGCGCCGCCATGCCGTTTGGCGTATGGCTGCTGGCAAGTGTCGACAAGGGCACCATCGTGACGGCGGTGTCGGCCATCATCGTGGGCTTCGTCGTACTGATGTGGACCGGCTGGAAGTATCACGGCCGGCGCTCGTCTGCGGCTTCGGCGGCGGTGGGCGCGATCTCCGGCGCCATGATGGCCACCACCAGTGTCGGCGGTCCGCCGGTCCTGCTCTATTTGCTGTCGGGCAACGATCCGCCGGCGGTCAACCGCGCCAACATCGTCACCTATTATTTTCTCACACAGTTCCTGCTGATTGTTATCGTGCTGGCGACCGGCGTGGCGGGCTGGGAGGCGCTGGCTCGCGCCGTTGTGCTGTTCCCGGTGATGATCCTGGGCGCCTGGCTGGGCGGCCGGCTGTTCCACGGGCTGGCCGGCGAACGCCTCTACCGCAACGTGGCGCTTGCCATCCTGTTCGCCACCGGCATGTTCGGCCTGCTCAGGAATTGGCTGTTCGGCTGAAACCGGCTATCGTTCGTCGCGAGAGCGATGCCGGCCAACGGCGCGATTTGGGAGGAAGTCATGGGTATGTTTTCCCGCAGGTTCGGTTTGACGGCGGCGCTGGCCGCCGCAGCGATGGTTCCCGCCTTGGCTCAGGCGCAGGCGCCCGTGAAGGGCGGCACGCTGACGGTCGGCGTCGAAAGCGATTTCGAGGGCTTCGATCCGATCAAGGCCGGCGTCTATTCCAACTCGACGGTCACGGCGGCGTCGCTGTTCTACGAGACGCTGATGCGGCTCGACGACAAGGGTGGTCTCCTGCCGGCGCTGGCGCTCGCGATGACTCCCAACGAAGACGGCAGCGTGTGGGCGGCCAAGATCCGGCCGGGTGTCAAATTCCACGACGGCACGCCGTTCACCGCCCAGTCGGTTGCCGACCACTTCAACCGCCTGCTCGACCCGGCCAACCGCTACGCCGGCCGGGCCTACCTCGCCATCGAGAAGGTCGAGGTCGCCGACGAGCTGACCGCGGTCTTCAAGATGCGCGGCCCCAATGCGGCGCTGCCGAAAACACTGGCGCAGCCCAGCGTCACGACGCTGATCATCTCGGTCAAGGCGGCGCAGGAAAAGGGCGCCGACTACAACCGCAACCCGGTCGGCACCGGCCCGTTCGTGTTCAAGGAATGGCGTGCGGCGGACCGGCTGATCGCCGAGCGCAATCCCAACTACTGGGACAAGGACAAGCCCTATCTCGACCGCGTGATCGTCCGACCGCTGCCCGATTCGGACGCGCGCTACGCCAGCCTGGTCAAAGGCGACGTGCAGGTGATCGTGGAGGACCGCGCCGAGAACATCATGAAGGCCAAGAAAGACAAGAATCTGATCACGCTGAACTGGGTCGGCAGTGGCGCGCTGGTCATCCCGCTCAACACCGTCCGCGAGCCGCTGAACGACAAGCGGGTGCGCCAGGCGATCTCGATGGGGCTCAACCGCAAGGCCAACGCCGCCGTGCTGAGCCAGGGCCTGCGTCCGGTCCACGACGACCCCTACGGACCGGCGTCCGGCATCGAGTGCAAGGACAACGGCGCGCTCGGCTACGATCCGGAGAAGGCCAAGAAGCTGTTGGCCGACTACGGCAAGCCGGTGAAGCTGGTGCACACCGTCACTGCCACGCCGCGCGGTCGCGAGGGCGCGCAGGTGTTCCAGGCGGACATGAAGAAGATCGGCATCGACGTCGAGATCAAGCCGGTCGACCAGACCCAGCTCGTCAAGGAGACGCTGAGCCGCGACTTCCTGGTTTCGGGCTGGCGCATCATCGACCTGCCCGACGTCGATCCGCAGATGTTCGCCAACTTCCACTCCAAGAGCCCGATCAACTTCTCCGGCTACAACAATGCCGAAGTCGACCGGCTGCTGCTGGTCGGCCGCACCAGCCTCGACGAGAACAAGCGCAAGGCCGCCTACTGCGACCTGATCAAGATCCTGAACGACGACGTGGTGTGGCTGTGGAGCGGCTCCAACACCGACTTCGCCATCACCCGCGCCAACGTCCGCGGTATCCCCGCGCTGCGCGGCGGGGCGGCGCAGGTCGAGGCGGCGTGGCTGGCGAAATAACGGCAGGCGAGCCGTAGCGCAACCTAAGGCGCCATCGTGCATTGGCTGGCGCGCCAGGTGCTGCGGCTGGCAGTCGTGTTGCTCTGCGTTACGCTGCTGACCTATCTGATCGTCAACATCCTGCCCGGTGACGTGGCGATCGTCATTCTCGGCACGCTGGCCACGCCGGCGGACATCGCGGGGTTGCGCGCCGACCTCGGCCTCGATCGGCCGATGCTGGTGCGCTATCTCGACTGGCTGGGCTCGGCGCTCTCGGGCGATCTCGGCCGCTCTTACAGGAACGGCGAGCCGGTGGCGCAGGCCATCGCCGATCGCCTGCCGGTATCGCTGCAACTGATGGTGATGGCCCAGATCATCGCGCTGGGGATCGCCGTGCCGGCCGCGCTCTTTTCGGTGCGCCGGCCGGGCGGACTGTTCGACCGCATGTCGGCCTCCGCGGCGTTCGGCTTCCTGGCGACGCCCAACTTCATGCTCGGCATCCTGCTGATCTATCTGTTCTCGGTGACCCTCGACCTGCTGCCGGCAACAGGTTTCACGCCGATATCCGAAGGCCTGTGGGGCAACCTCGAGTCGATGATCCTGCCGTCGCTGACGCTCGGCCTGATCGAGTGGACGGTGCTGATGCGCGTGCTGCGCTCGGATCTTCTGACCACGCTCAAGGAGGATTTCATCCTGCTCGCCCTCGCCAAGGGTCTGCCGCCGTGGCGGGTGCTGCTGGAGCATGCGTTGCGCCCCTCGTCGTTCACGCTGATCACCGTCCTCGGCCTCAATATCGGCGGCCTGATCGGCGGCGCGGTGATCGTCGAGCAGATCTTCGCGCTGCCCGGCGTCGGCCGTCTGCTGCTGGGCGGCATCTTCAATCGCGACCTGATCCTGGTGCAGGGCACGGTGTCGTTCATCGCCGCGGGCTTCGTGCTCATCAACTTCCTGGTCGACATGCTCTACGCCGTGCTCGACCCGAGGGTGCGCTATGTCCGCTTCCGCAGCTGAGCCGGCAACCGTCGCGCGGCCGCGGCGCCGCCTGCCCCGGGGGGTGCATTGGGCGCTCGCGCTGCCGCTCGGCTGGGTGGTGCTGGTGGCCTTCCTGGCGATCGCCGCCGACTGGATCGGCCTGCCCGATCCGGCTGCGCAGGAGCTGATCCAGCGCCGCAAGCCGCCGTCAGCCGAATATCTGCTCGGCACCGACAATCTCGGTCGCGACATGCTGTCCCGCATCATCTACGGCGCCCGCACCTCGCTGATCGTCGGCATCTGCGCGCCCTTCCTGGGCTTTCTGGTCGGCGGCGCGATCGGCATGTGCGCCGGCTATTTCCGCGGCAAGATCGACCTGCTGGCGGTGGGTTTCATCGATGTCCTGCTGGCGTTCCCCGCCCTCGTGCTGGCGCTCACCTTCGTCGCCTACCTGGGCCAGAGCCTGTTCAACGTCACCCTGGCGCTGGGAATCCTCTCGATCCCGGCCGCCGCGCGCGTCTCGCGGGCCAACACGCTCGCCTGGGCCAACCGCGACTTCGTGCTGGCCGCCCGCACCATCGGCGCCAGCGACTGGCGCATCCTGACGCGCGAGATCCTGCCCAACCTGCTGCCGCCGCTGTTTGCCTTCTGGTTGGTCGCGATGAGCGTGATCATCGTGGCCGAAGGGGCGCTGTCCTTCCTCGGGCTCGGCATCCCGGCGCCGCAGTCGAGCTGGGGCGGCATGATCGCCGACGGCCGCGAGGCGCTCGATGTCGCCCCGCACACCGCGCTGATTCCCGCGGCGGTGATGTTCACCACGGTCCTTTCGCTCAATTTCCTGGGCGACATGGTGCGCAACTTGGTCGATCCACGCCGGTCTGCCCTATGAGCAGACAATCGTGAGCGACGCGCCGCTTCTGTCGGTGCGCGAGGCGCGTGTCAGTTTCGCCACGGCGCGCGGCGCGCTCCGTGCCGTCGACGGCGTGTCGTTCGACCTGGCGGCCGGCCGCACGCTCGGCATCGTGGGTGAATCGGGATCGGGCAAGTCGGTGTTGGTGCGCTCGCTGATCGGGCTGGTGGGCGCCGGTGCCGCGACCGAAATTGGCGGACAGGTGCTGCTCGAAGGCCAGGATCTGCGCGCGCTGCCGCCGGCGCGGTTTCGCCAGCTCCTCGGCCGCGACGTCGGCATCGTGTTTCAGGACCCGATGACCTCGCTCAATCCGGTGATGAAGATCGGCAAGCAGATCGGCGAGGGGCTGCGGCTCAGTCGTGGCCTCGACGCCACGGCCGCCGCCAGGCGGGCGGTCGAGCTGCTGGCCGAAGTGGGAATATCCGAGCCGGAGCGACGCGCTCGCCAGTACCCGCATGAAATGTCGGGCGGCATGCGCCAGCGCGTGGCGATCGCCATCGCCATCGCCTGCGAGCCCAAGCTGCTGATCGCCGACGAGCCGACCACGGCGCTCGACGTCACCGTGCAGCGCCAGATCCTCGACCTGCTGCAGCGCGAGCAGCGCCAGCGCGGCATGGCGATGATCCTGATCACCCACGATCTCGGCGTGGCCGCCGGCCGCGCCGACGACATCATGGTGATGTATGCCGGCCGCGCCGTCGAAATGGCCACTACGCGCGAAATCTTCCGCTCGCCGCGCATGCCCTATACCGAGGCGCTCCTGCGCTCGCTGCCGCGGCTGAGCGACGCCGCCCACACCAGGCTTGCCGCCATTCCCGGCCGTCCGCCCGACCTGGCGCGGCGGGGCAGCGGCTGCTCCTTCGCGCCGCGTTGCAGCTACCGCACCGATCGTTGCGAGGCAGCACCGCCGGCGCTGACCCGCGAAGGCGCCCGCGGCTTTGCCTGCTTCCATCCCATCGGAAGGAGCGCATGAGCGATCTGCTGCGTATGACCGACCTCAACGTCGAGTATCCGATGGCGGGAGGCCGACGCCTCCAGGCCGTCAGCGACGTGACGCTGGCGATCCGCGAGGGCGAGACGCTGGGGCTGGTGGGCGAATCGGGCTCGGGCAAGTCCTCGCTGGCGCGCGCTGCTGCAATTGCCGCCGCCGCAGCGCGGCAGCGTGCTGTTCGACGGCAAGGAACTCACCCGGCTGCGAGGCGAGGCGCTGCGCGCCGTCCGTCCCCACCTGCAGATGATCTTCCAGGACCCGATCGCCTCGCTCAACCCGCGCCGCCGGGTGGCCGAGATCGTGGGCGAACCGCTGGTCGTATCGGGCGTGGCCGATGCTGCCGAGCGCACGCGCCGCGTCCGCGCCGTGCTGGAGGCCGTTGGCCTCGATCCCGACAGCGTCTGGACCCGCCGCCCGCACGAATTCTCCGGCGGCCAGTGCCAGCGCATTGCCATCGCGCGCGCCCTGGTGCTGGAGCCCAAGCTGATCGTCTGCGACGAGCCGGTCTCGGCGCTCGACGTCTCGATCCGGGCGCAGATCCTAAACCTGCTCGAGGACATGAAGGCGCGCTTCGGGCTCACCCTGCTGTTCATCGCCCACGATCTGGCGGTGGTGAAATCGGTGTCCGACCGCGTGGCGGTGATGTATCTCGGCAAATTGTGCGAGGTGGCGGAGTCGGCCTCGCTGTTCGCCACGCCAGCGCACCCCTATACCGCAGCGCTGATGGCGGCGATCCCCGAACCCGATCCCGACGTCCCGCTGGGCGACACCAGGCTCAAGTCGGGCGATCCGCCGTCGCCGCTCGATCCACCCTCGGGCTGTCGCTTCCGCACGCGCTGCCCGCACGCCGTGGCGCGTTGCGCCGACGAAGTGCCGGCGCTGCGCGAGATCGCGCCGGGCCGCGAGGTCGCCTGCCATTTCCCGTTGACGGGCTGAAGGCAACAAAGCCGGCCAATTCTGCTATCCTTGCAGCGAATAGAGCATAGTCCGTCCGGCTGAGGCGCGTAAGCGCGCCGCGATCAGCCGGACGGACTATGCCCTTGAAGGAAATGCTTCGTGCAACGCGTTTCCTTTTGATCGGAAGCCGCTCTAGTGGAGGAGTTCATGCCCGTCGTTTCCCGCTGGCTCTCTGCCGGTCTCGTGGTCCTGGCCTTCGGCCTCTCGACGGCCGCGCAAGCGCAAGGCGACGAATTCATGAGGGAGTGCAGGGTCACCGCCTCGCAGAAGATGTGCGAGTGCATGTCGGCCAAGATCCCGCCAGACAAGCGCGCCATGGCTGTCGTCGGCCTGCGTAAATCCAATGCCGCAGTCATGCCCGGCGCCAGCCCGGTCGATCCGGCGCAGATGACACAGGAACAGATGCAGGGCCTCGACGCCGTCGTCGCCGCCCAGTCCTACTGCATGGGCTAGGCCGCGCGCTGCTGGAGGTTGGCGTCCTGCATGATGGTGACGCGCCAGTGGATGCGCTGCTCCTCGATCGGATAGCCGCCGGTCGCGGAGTGCAGCGCGCAGCGATTGTCCCACAGCACGATGTCGCCGACCTGCCACTTGTGGCGGTACTGCGCCTTGGTCGCCACCATGTGGTCGGCCAGTTCGGCGATCAGCGCCTCGCTCTCGGCCTCGGGCAGGCCCTGTACGCGCACTATGTGGGTAGGGTTGGCGTAGAGCGACGTGCGGCCGGTCTCCTCGTGGGTGCGCACGATCGGATGCACGGCCGGCGGCAGGATACGGTCTTCGGGTTCGAGCAGCTCGTTTCCGCGACGGCTGCGTCCGCCATAGACATGCTCGGCCTTCAGCCCGTCGATTCGCGCCTTCAGGCGATCGGGTAGCGTGTCGTAAGCCTCGTACATGCTGGCGAATAGCGTATCGCCACCGACGGACGGGATGGCGATGCCATAGAGCTGCGTGCCCTTGCAGATCTCGGTGTCCCATGGTGAATCGGTGTGCCAGCCGCCGCCGCGGTCGTAGATCGCCTTGTCGACCTGGCCGTCGGCCTTGCGTGTGCCCAGTCCCATCACCGTGAGCTCGGGATGCTCGGGGTGCCGCGTTTTCTTCACGCGATGCGGCTTCAACCGGCCGAAGCGGCGCGAATAGGCGAGGAACTCCTCGATGGTGAGCGTCTGGCCGCGCACCACCAGCACCACACCGTCGAGCCAGGCGCGATAGAGCGCCGTCCAGTCGGCGTCGGACAGGGCGCGCACGTCGACGCCGCTCGCCACCGCGCCAATCTTGGGATGGGGCCGTTCGATGTTCATGGTCCAAGCTTACGCCGACAGTGGCGCCGGTAAAGACCAAGCCGTCAGGCCAACGCGAACTCTTCGTCACCGAATAAAGAGAAACGGCGCACCTCGCGATGCGCCGTTTCGGTCTCTTCCCGATTGGTCGGAGCGAGAGGATTCGAACCTCCGGCCCCTAGCTCCCGAATAGAGTGCTCGCATTACTTCACGCGGTATTTGTTGGGTTTTGGGATGATGGGATGGCCGGGTTATGAATGGTCTGGAGCCACGAGTTGCTTACGGATTTGCTTACAACAGACCGTTCGGATTGGCAGCTGAAATGTGCGAATACCTTCAAGTTGAAGTAGTTAGCCGATGAGGAGCAGGAGGCGATGGATCTGGCGCTCTCCGCTTGCGCATGACAACTGGTCAATCGGGCGAGCTTTGGGCACCGGCTCGCCGTTGATGACCATTTCTCGCACGCATTGCCGAACAGTTTGAGAGAGCGTGCGAATCACCTCTTCCTCTGTGTCACCTGTAATCGCTACGCCAGGAAGGTCGGGAACCCACGCAGTGAACCGCCCATCTTTCGTGCGTTCGATGAGCGAGTAGTAGCTCGCGTCCAGCATCTTCTCCCTCCATTTGGATCAATGATGCAAACGGTCGGAAGGGGGAAGCATTGATATGGATCAAGACCAGGCTCTAGATGCCCCTCGCATGACGACCTTCGCCTCGGGCGCGATGTGTGGCCGAAACTACTCCCATGCGATTATTGTGATTCCGCGTCGCAACATCGGTCGCCACTGCCAATTCGAATCTTGACTGGTAGGCGGACTGACAGCTCACGCACTTTTCATGGCCCGAATCAGCCACCGTGTTTCAGCGCTTGCGAGAATGCGCCCTCGCATAGTCCACGAAGGCCTTCAGCTTGGGAGGCTGCTGTCGCCGGCTGGGGTAGTACAGGTAGAACCCCGGAAATGTCGGTGAGAATCTGCTCAAGACGCGCCTCAACCTCTTGGCTCGGATGTGGGGGACCACGAGCTGCTCAAAGGTGAAGGCCAGCCCAATCCCCTCCAGCGCAGCCTCGACCGAAAACAATGAGTCGCTGATCGTGAGATTGCCGCTGAGCTCGTACTCGATCTCTCGGCCGTCGACCTCGAGCTCCCACTTGTAGATTGCCCCGCTGCCGGAGAACCTGAATCGGATACAGTTATGTTGCACCAGGTCGGAGGGTTGCCGGGGAACGGGGTGCCGCTCGAAGTAATCGGGCGATCCGACGATGGCCACGGCAATCGGGTCGCCGAGAGGCACGGCAACCATGTCCTTCTGGACGCTCTCGCCAATGCGGACGCCGGCGTCGAACCCTCTTTCGACGATGTCGACGTAGCCCTCATCGTTCGTCAGCTCGACCTCGATGTCTGGGTACGCCTTCAGGAACCCGGCCAATAGCGGCTGCAGGACCATGGCGATCGAGATCCGCGCCGCGTTGATGCGCAGCACGCCCGACGGCCGGCCCTGAAGCGCATGAAGCTGCTCTCCTGCTTCCAGCACGTCGCCGAGCGCCGGCCCGATCCGCGACAGATATGCCTCACCGGCTTCGGTGAGGCTGAGGCTGCGGGTGGTTCGGTTCAGGAGCCTAGTCCCCAGCCGGGCCTCCAAGTGGCGAATCGCCTGGCTGAGTGCCGAGGGCGAGACGCCGATGGCTGCCGCAGCGGCGGTGAACCCGCGGTGCTCAGCGACTTTCCAGAAGGCGAGCAGACCATCGAGCTGATTGAGTCTCATGCTTTGAAGAATAGCTTCATAAGGCATTCAGCGTTAGGGGGATTTTCTTCTCAATATAGCCGCCTACGTTGATGGTCGTTCGTCGCAGGTTGCGATCACGTCCCTGAAAGCTTCGGAGAAACCAACCATGAGCGCGCTCAACGTCAACGGCCGCGAGCATACGGTCGACGCCAGCCCCGACACCCCCATCCTTTGGGCCCTGCGCGACTCGCTGGGTCTGACCGGCACCAAGTTCGGGTGCGGCGCGGCGCTGTGCGGCGCCTGCACCGTGCATCTCGACGGCGAGGCCATCCGCTCCTGCGTCACGCCGATCTCCGCCGCCGAAGGCAAGAAGATCAGCACCATCGAAGCGGCGACCGACGGCAGCGACCGTGTCGGTGCCGCCGTGCACGCCGCTTGGGTCAAGCACGACGTGGCGCAGTGCGGCTACTGCCAGAGCGGCCAGATCATGAGCGCCACGGCGTTCCTGAAGTCGCTGCCGCGCGGCAAGCAACCGAGTGCTGCCGAGATCGACGCGGCGATGGACGGCAACATCTGCCGCTGCGGAACCTACGCCCGCATCCGCGCCGCCGTGGCCGATGCAGCCCGCACGCTCGCCTGAAGGAGCCGCCATGTTCTCCCACATCGACCACCGCGAACTGCCGCGCGCCCTGCAACGCTTGCTGGCAGAGGGCCCCTCCGAAGCGACAGCGCTGCCGCGCCGAAGTTTCCTGAAGCTCGCAGGTGTCGGCGGCCTGGCGCTTGGCGCCTTTCCCCATTTGGCAACGGCACAGTCCACCGGCGCCCTGAAACCGACCGAACAGCCGTCGGCCTTCGTGCAGATCGCGCCCAATGGCGAGGTCACTGTGACGATCAACCGGCTGGAGTTCGGCCAGGGCGTCAACACCGCGTTGCCGATGATTCTGGTGGAGGAACTCGACGCCGACTGGAGCCTGGTGCACAGCCGGCACGGCACCAACGATATGGCCTATGCCGATCCGCTGTTCGGGATTCACCTCACCGGCGGCTCCAACACGATCAAGAACAGCTTCACGCAGTATCGCGAGCTCGGCGCCCGCGCTCGGGCCATGCTGCTGAACGCCGCCGCAGCACTCTGGAAGGTCGATGTCACCAGTTTGCGCACCCAGGCCGGCACGGTGCTGGGCCCCGGGGGCCGCAAGGCCGGCTATGGCGAATTGACAGAGGCCGCGATGGCGCTGCCAGTGCCCAAGACGGTCAAGCTGAAGGACCCGAAGGACTTCCGCATCATCGGTCGTCCGACGCAGCGGCTGGATGCGCAGGCCAAGACCAGCGGCAAGCAGGACTTCGGCATCGACATCCGCCTGCCCGGTCAGCTCACGGCCGTCGTAGCTCGCCCACCGATCTTCGGCGGCCGCCTGGCCTCGGTCGACGACAGCGCGGCGCGCGCCATCAAGGGCGTGAAGGCGGTGCTGCGCGTGCCGCTCGATCGAGGTGCCGAAGGCGTGGCCGTGGTGGCCGACGGCTACTGGCCGGCCCTTCAAGGCCGCGAGGCGCTTAAGCTGCAGTGGGACTCGTCTTCCGTCGAGAAGGTCGACAGCCAACGGCAACTGGCGGAGTACCGCGCGCTGGTCGCTCGCCCCGGCGCGCGCAAATTCGACGCCGACATGGCGCCGCTTGACGCCGCGCCCCGGCACCTGGAAGCGGAGTTCGTGTTCCCCTACCTGGCACATGCGGCGATGGAGCCGCTGAACTGCACGGTCGCCTTCACTGAGGATCGAGCGGAGATATGGACCGGTTCGCAATGCCCGGGGCTGGACGCCGCCGCTGTCGCGCGCGTGCTTGACGTCAAACCTGATCAGGTGAAGGTGCATGTGCAAATGGCAGGCGGCGGCTTTGGTCGGCGCTTCGCAGCCACGAGCGACTTCGTGGTCGAGGCCTGCGAGATCGCCAAGGCCGCGCGCGCTGCCGGCCTCAACGTGCCGGTGCGCACGCTCTGGAGTCGCGAGGACGACATGCGCGGCGGCTACTACCGCCCCATGCATCTGCACCGCGCGCGCATCGGCTTCGACGAAAGCGGCAAGGTGCTGGCCTGGGACCACGTCATCGTCGGCCAGTCGATCACGACGGGCACGGTGTTCGGCGAGTTCCAGGTGAAGAACGGCATCGACGGCACGGCGACCGAGGGCATGCGCGATCCCTATCCGCTGCCGATGCGCCTCACTGTGCATCATCCCAAGCTCAACGTGCCGGTGCTGTGGTGGCGCAGCGTCGGATCCACCCACACCGCCTTCGTGATGGAGACCCTGCTCGACGAAATCGCCCGCGCCACCAAACAGGACCCAGTGGCTTACCGGATGGCGTTGTTCGGCAACAAGCACCCGCGTCACCGCGCGGCGCTGCAGCTCGCGGTCGACAAGAGCGGCTACGGCAAGCAGCCCTTGCCCGCCGGCCGCGCCTGGGGCGTGGCGGTGCACCAGTCCTTCGACAGCGTCGTGGCCTATGTCGTTGAAGCCTCGGTGCGGAGCGGCCAGCCGGTGTTGCATCGCGTGACAGCCGGCGTGCACTGCAATCTCGCGGTCAATCCGCGCAGTGTGGAGGCCCAGGTGCAGGGCGCAGCGGTCATGGGTCTGTCGATGTGCCTGCCCGGATCGGCCATCACGCTCAAGGATGGCGTCGTCGAGCAGGGCAACTTCGGCGACTTCATCGTCGCCCGCATCACCGACATGCCGGCGTTCGATGTCCATGTCGTGCCAAGCGCCGATGCGCCGACCGGCATGGGTGAGCCGGGCCTGCCACCGCTGGCACCCGCGTTTGCCAATGCCATCGTGCAGCTGACGGGCAAGCCGCTGCGTCAGCTGCCCTTCAACCTAGCATGAACCGGCATCATACCCTGGTCTTGCGCACCGCCCTGACTACGTCATGTTCGCCAGGCCGCTGCCTGCTGACTCGTACTTGCCATACGCCGCGGCGCAGGAGTTGCTAGAGCCTGTCAGGGAATAGTTCCAATGGCGCCCAATTGCGTGCTGGCACACCTGCTAGATCGTCGATTGAAGGTAGGCAGACGCCATGAGCACTAAGTAAGGAGAATGCCCTAATGAACAGGTTTGCCAATCGCGCTGCGATCGTTACTGGCGGCGGCAGCGGCATTGGCGAAGCTGCCGCCAAGCGGCTCTTCGCAGAAGGCGCCAGCGTCGTCGTGGTGGATGCGAACGGGGCCGGCGCGCAGCGCGTCGCCGAGAGCCTCGGCGATGCCAAGCGAGCCTACTCTGCGGCGCTGGACGTCACCGATCGCGCACGGGTGAACATGATGATGGCAGAGGCAACGGCGCGCTTCGGTCACTTGCACGCGCTGGCGAACTGCGCCGGCATCCGCGGCGTGTCCTCGGTGCTGGATGCGGAGGCCGAGCAGTGGGCCCGCGTGCACGCCGTCAACCTTGAGGGAACGCTTATCCCTTCCCAGGCATTTGCGCGGCTGGCGCTGAAGGCCGGTCAGCCGGCCGCAATCGTCAACCTCTCCTCGTTGGCTGGCATCACGGCAGTGCCGAATCGTGCGCCCTACGTCACCTCAAAGCACGCCGTCATCGGTCTTACGCGCGCGATGGCGATCGAGCTAGGCACGGCGGGAATCCGCGTCAACGCCATCACGCCCGGTATGATCCGCACCCCGATGACCGCCGTCATGTTCGAAGATCCCGAGGACGAGCGCCGCATTCGCCAGAGCCACGCCCTCGGACGGGAAGGCTTTCCGGAAGAGGTCGCGGCGGTGATTGCCTTCCTCGCGTCCGACGACGCGAGCTTCGTGACGGGTGCAATCGTGCCCGTGGATGGCGGCGCCACGGCCGGGCGGTGGTAGATCGGACTCCGACTGGAAGCTCTGTCGCACCCAGCCGAAGCGGATGGTTAGACGGCACCTCGTCGACGCCCCACGTTAGAATAGTGGAGCTTGCTGCGGCCTCACCGTAGCGATAGCCCTTGACGCACCACGCGACGCTGCGCTCACCTAAAGTGCTGCGCTTGTGACCGATGCAAATTGCGGGACGAAAAATGGACCAACCGAGTTTTGACTTCATCGTCGTCGGTGCTGGCTCGGCCGGCTCGGTGCTGGCCAACAGGCTGAGCGCCGACCTCCGGCACAAGGTGCTGGTGCTGGAAGCCGGGCGCGAAAGCCATCCCTGGTCATGGATCCCGGTCGGCTTCGCCAAGCTGATCGCCAACCCTAGCGCGAACTGGCTCTATGCCTCGGAACCCGAGGCGTCGACCGGCCAGCGCCGTATCCCGATTCCGCGCGGCAAGCTGCTGGGCGGCTCCTCATCAATCAACGGCATGGTGTTCGTGCGCGGCCAGGCGCAGGACTACGACACCTGGGCACAGCTCGGCAATCGCGGCTGGAGCTATCGCGAAGTGCTGCCGATCTTCCGCGACATGGAGAGCTTCCAGGGCGAAGCCGACGAGGACTATCGCGGCCGCAACGGACCGCTGAAGGTGACCGAGAGCAACGAGAGTGGCGCGATCTATGATGCGCTGATCAAGGCCGCCGGCCAAGTCGGCATCACTTACACCAAGGACTACAACGGCGCCAAGCAGGACGGCATCGGCATGACCCAGGCGACCATCCGCGGGGGTCGCCGTATGAGCACCGCGGTCTGCTACCTCGATCCCGCACGCACCCGGCCGAATCTGACCATCGTCGCCAACGCGCTGACCGAAGGCTTGCTATTCGACGGCAAGCGCTGCGTCGGTGTGCGCTACAACGTCCATGGCCAGCAGCGCGAAGCGCGCGCTACCCGCGAAGTGGTCGTCAGCGCCGGCTCGATTAACTCGCCGCAGCTGCTGGAGCTCTCCGGCGTCGGCCAGCCGGAGCGGCTAAAGGCGGTTGGCATAGAGGTGCGCCACGAGCTCAAAGGCGTGGGCGAGAACCTGCGCGACCACTACTCGCCGCGGATGAAATGGACGGTGCCGCCGGCGCTCGGCATGACCTACAATGACAAGATGCGCGGCCTCGGCCGCGTCGGCCAGGCGCTGCGCTACGCGCTCAACCGAAAGGGGCTGCTCGGCCTGCCGGCGGCGCCGATCCGCGCCTATATCCGCACCCGCGCCGGATTGGAGGCGCCTGACGCGGCTATCTCTTGGATCCCGTTCCTGGTGGGCGAGAACTTCCAACTGGCCAAGACCTCCGGCATCACCGCGATCATGAACATCCTGCGCTCGGAGAGCACCGGCAGCGTTCATGTCGCGTCGAACCGGCCGAACACGCCGCCGGCGATCCGCTTCAACTTCCTGACCGCGTCGCTCGACCGCGAGGTGACGCTGGAAGCGATGCGCATCACCCGGCGCATCATGACGGCACCGGCCATGGAGGGCATCGCCACCGACGAGATCGCGCCCGGCGTGAACATCAGCGCCGATGACGAGCTGCTCGACTGGGTAAGGAATAACGCCGAAACCACCTACCATCCGGTCGGCACCTGTAAGATGGGTGTGGACTCGATGGCGGTGGTCGATGACCAGCTTCGTGTTCGCGGCCTGGCGGGGCTGCGCATCGCCGATGCCTCGATCATGCCGACGCTGACTTCGGGCAACACCAATGCGCCGTCAATCATGATCGGCGAGAAGGCCGCGCGGATGATGCTGGCATCGACCGTTCAAGCCGCCGCGGCATGAGGGAGGCGTAGAGGGTGCGGCTACGGCCGGTCCGCGCGTTGAGCCTCAATCGTAGCGTGATCACTCATGCCTTGGCGTAGGCGATGCTCATGGTCTCGGCAACACAGGCCGGACGCTCCTTGCCCTCGATCTCGACGGTCCATTGGTATGTCATGCGAATGCCGCCGTTTGGCATGTCGTCGGCGGCGAGCAGCTTCTGTCGGCCGCGGATGCGCGCACCAACCTGCACGGGGCTGGTGAAACGCACTTTGTTCGAGCCGTAGTTTATGCCGTTCCGCACATTGTCGATCTTGAGTACACCCCGGTTGAAGGTAGCGATCACGGCCAGGGTAAGATTACCGTGCGCGATAGTCTTCCCATCCGGCATGTCCGTCTTGCAGCGCTCGACATCGACATGAATCCATTGATGGTCGCCGCTTGCCTCGGCAAATGTGTCGATGCGTTCCTGTGTCATTACCAGCCAGTCGCTGACCCCCAGCTCCTGACCGACCAGCGCCTTCATTGCCTGCGGGCTCTCAACGATTCGTTTTGCCACGATGTCCTCCGTCAAACCAACCCAGCACGTATCCTGTACCCTTACGGGAAGAATCAGCCACCGACCTGCGACTTTGCCCAGGTGTCGCGCAGCTCGATGGTGCGGTTGAACACCAGGGTGTCCGAGCCGCTTGCCGGGTCCCGGCAGAAATAGCCCAGCCGCTCGAATTGCACGGCTTCGCCCACGGGCATCTCCGCCAACGAGGGCTCCAGCAGCGCGCCCGACAAGACTTCGAGCGAGCCTGGATTCAGGTTGGCGTCCAGATCGCCGTCGGCTGCCGGGTCGGGGCGGTTGAAGAGCGTACTGTACAAACGGACCTCGGCGGGGCGTGCGTCATGGCCCACCCAGTGCAAAGTGGCCTTCACCTTTCGACCGTCCGGGGCATTGCCGCCGCGGCTCGCTGGATCATAGGTGCAACGCAGCTCCACCACGTTGCCATCCGCGTCCTTCACGACTTGGCGGCAGGTGACGAGAAAGGCATAGCGCAACCGCACCTCTCTCCCCACCGCCATTCGGAAGAACTTGTTCGGCGGGTTCTCCATGAAGTCGTCGCGCTCGATGAAGATCTCCCTGCCGAAGCGAAGGGTGCGCGTGCCGGCGCCCGGGTCCCCCGGATGGTTGACGGCCTCCAGCTCTTCGACGTGGTCCTCGGGAAAATTCTCGATCACGAGCTTGAGAGGCCGCAGGACCGCCATGCGCCGCTGGGCCGCCTGGTTAAGACGGTCGCGGATCGCGTGATCGAACATGGCGAGATCGACGACGCTGTTGGCTTTGGACATGCCGATGCGCCGAACGAAGTCGCGGATCGCCTCCGGTGGCACGCCGCGGCGGCGCAAGCCTGCCAGGGTCGGCATGCGCGGATCGTCCCAGCCACTCACGATGCCGCGCCGTACCAGATCCGTCAGGTAGCGCTTGGAAAGTACGGTGTATCCGAGATTGAGGCGGGCGAATTCGGTCTGGCGGGGCCGCGACGGGACCGGCAGGTGGTCGAGGAACCAGTCGTAGAGAGGACGGTGGTCCTCGAATTCCAGGGTACAGAGCGAGTGTGTGACATGCTCTATGGCGTCGGACTGGCCATGAGCGAAATCGTAAGTCGGGTAGATGCACCACTGCGTGCCGGTGCGCGGGTGAGGCGCGTGCAGGATGCGATACAGGACGGGGTCCCGCAGGTTCATGTTGCCGGAAGCAAGGTCGATCTTCGCCCGTAGCACGCAGGCACCATTCGGAAACTTGCCGGCGCGCATATCGCGAAACAGGCTGAGATTTGTTTCCACCGAACGGTCGCGATCGGCCGAAGCACGGCCCGGTTCGGTCAGCGTGCCGCGCATCCCCCGCATCTCGTCGGAGGGCGTGTCGTCGACATAGGCGAGGCCGGCGCGAATGAGGTGCTCTGCCCAGTCGTACAACGTCTGGAAATAGTCCGACGCATGGTACAGATGCTCGCCCCAGTCGAAGCCAAGCCAGTGTACGTCCCGCTTAATGGCGTCGATGTATTCCTGCTCCTCCTTCACAGGATTGGTATCGTCGAAGCGAAGGTGGCAGCGGCCGCCGTATTCGACGCTAAGTCCAAAATTCAGGCAGATCGACTTTGCGTGGCCGAGATGCAGATAGCCGTTCGGCTCCGGTGGAAAGCGCGTGACGATGCCCTGGAGTTGGCCGCGGGCGAGGTCAGCCTGGACCATGTCGCGAATGAAATCCCGGGGCTCTACGTTTGCGGTGGCCTCCGGCATCGGCTTCTTGTCATTCATTTACCGGTCAACCTCCACACAAGCGTGTCCACGAGCAATCTGCGGCCAAGCCAATTATAACACTGCCGGCGCGCCCGCTAGAGACGCTGCTCGGCCGCATACGCCATTATCGAGCCTAGCACGCTCGTCCTTGGCGCCCATGGATCAGCCGCAGCCCGTCTGGTGCTGGTGCCCGCAGGCGGGCGCCGGCCGCGCCAGTGAAGCCTCAGCCCCCCAAATTCCTCGTCATGTAGGCGAAGAACGTCTGCACGTGCGCCCTAACCCGCTCCAGCCCGGCCTCGATCGCGGCCGCCCTGGCCTGATCCCGCTCGCGAGTGAGCCGCACCGCTTCCGACCGGATCGGCTGGTTCCGGTCCGTTGCTCGCGTCTGGTCATGGCGCGGGGGCGATGGCACTTTGGCCACGACATCGAACGAAGGAGACGTCATGGCGATGCGCATTCTCTGGCCGAACCTGCCGGCTCGGCTTGTACCGGTCGCGACCGAAGCGGTCGGCTCCGGGTTCGAGTTGGAATTCCATGAAAAATTCGAGGACGTCAGCGACGAGCAATGGGCGAACGCGGACGCGGTCGTCGGCGGTTGTCCTCCACCATACATCGATAAGCTGCAGGCTTGCCGCATCTTCGTGAAGTACGGCGTCGGCTACGACGACGTCGACATCGAGCGTTTCGGAAAACTGGGCATTCCGGTCTGCAATGTGCCGGATTACGGCACGCGGGAGGTCGCCGACCACGCGATCGCCTTGATGATGACCCTCGCGAAGAGCGTCGCCTACCACGATTCGGAATTACGCGCGGACCTGAAGGGCAACTGGCGCCCGGCGCATAATCCATTCGGACGCCGTCTGTCGGTGTGCACATTTGGGGTCGTCGGCATGGGCCGGATCGGCACCGCGGCGGCGCTCCGCGCGAAGGCCTTCGACATGGACGTGGTGTTCTACGACCCGTACCAACCGAACGGCTATCAGTTCGCGATCGGCGTGCGCCGCGCCGACACGCTCGCCGAACTGATGGGGCAATGCGACTTCGTCAGCGTCCACACGCCGCTGACGGCCGAGACGCGCGGCCTGATCGGCGCCGAGGCGTTTGCTGCCGCCAAACGGGGTATGATCCTTATCAACACCGCGCGCGGCCCGGTGGTGGACATCGACGCGCTGCACGACGCAATGAAGGACGGCACGGTGCAGGCGGCCGGCCTCGACGTGCTGCCGGAGGAGCCGGCGAACGCGCAACGGCGGCTGATCGCAGCATGGCAGAAGAACGAGGACTGGATCCGCCATCGCCTGCTGCTGACACCGCATTCAGCGTTCTACACGCCCGAGAGCATGCGCGATAACCGGGGCTTCGCGGCCCGCACCGCGGCGCGCTTTCTGCGCGACGGACGGCTGGAGAACTGCGTCAACAAGCAATTCCTGATCCCGAAAGTGTGAGGTATGCGATGAAGCCGACCAAGCCTCAGTACGCCCCCTGGATACGAGACTTGCTTACACAGGAACGGCGCACCTCGCGGTGCGCCGTTTTAGTCCTGTCCCGATTGGTCGGAGCGAGAGGATTCGAACCTCCGGCCCCTAGCTCCCGAAGCTAGTGCTCTACCAGGCTGAGCTACGCTCCGTCAGACTTTACGGACTCCGGCCCGTTCGGAGGCGGGGTTATAGCCGTGGCCTCCGGGGGTCGCAAGTATGGTTCAGGGGTCGAACAGGTTGCCTCATACGCCGGCCTACCCTAGGCTCGGACGCAACAGGGAAGAGCAAAAGACTAGCAGTCATCCGCGCGTACCAAACCAAACGATCCGCCGCTCGCCAGGGCCCGGGCCGAACCACTAACTGCGACGAGAGCGACGCATCATGGCCGAGACGGTACTCGAGCTCGACGACCTGACCGTGCGCTTTCGCCTGAGGCGGGGCGATCTCACGGCAGTCGAGGGCGTGTCTTTTTCGATCGCCCGCGGCGAGACGTTCGGGCTCGTGGGCGAGTCGGGCTCCGGCAAGTCGGTGACGGCGCGCGCCATCATGCGGCTGATCCCGGATCCGCCCGGCGAGATCCAGCGCGGCCGCATCCTGTTCGAAGGCGGCAACGTCCTCGACAGGAGCGACGCCGAGATGCGAGCCCTGCGAGGCCGCCGCATCGCCATGGTGTTCCAGGAGCCGATGAGCGCGCTCAACCCGGTATTCACCGTGTGCGACCAGATCTCCGATGCGCTCCGCACCAACCTCGGATTGTCGAAGCCGGCGGCCCGCGAGCGCGTGGTCGAGCTGTTGTCGCTGGTCGGTATTCCGTCGCCGCGCAAACGACTCGACAGCTACGTTCATGAATTCTCCGGCGGCATGCGCCAGCGCGTGATGCTGGCGATGGCGCTGAGCTGCAACCCGGGCTTCCTCATCGCCGACGAGCCGACCACCGCGCTCGACGTGACGATCCAGGCGACCATCCTCGAGCTCATCACCGGCATGATCGAGCGGCTTGGCATGTCGCTGCTGTTCATCACCCACAATCTCGGCGTCGTCGCCCATTCCTGCGACAAGATCGCCGTGATGTACGCCTCGCACATCGTCGAACTCGGCGACAAGCGCGAGATCTTCGCCAACCCGCAGCATCCCTACACGGTGGGATTGCTGAACTCCATCCCGCGCCTCGATGCCCAGTCCAAGTACCTGACCCCGATCACCGGGTCGGTGTGCAACATGATGGCGCCGCCGGCCGGCTGCAAATTCCACCCCCGCTGCGCGCACGCCATGGCCGTCTGCCGGCGGGAAATCCCCCGCCTCAAGGAAGTGGCGCCCGGCCATCTTGCGGCCTGCCATCTGCACGATCGGGGAGCGGCCACATGACGGCGGTGGGTGCGCCCGACGACGTGCTGCTGGAGGTCAGGAACCTCACCAAGCATTTCACCCTGCACGGCGACATCTATTCGAAGCTGGCGGGCGAGAAGACGCAAATATTGAAAGCGGTCGACGGAATCGATTTCCACATTCGCCGCGGCGAGACGCTGGGCCTGGTCGGCGAAAGCGGCTGCGGCAAGTCGACGACGGCGCGGCTGGTGACGAGGCTGATCGAGCCGACCTCGGGGGAAGTGAGGCTGAAGGACGAAGACCTGCTGGCCTTTTCGCCGGCGCGCATGAAGGAAACGCGCAAGGACGTCCAGCTGGTGTTCCAGGATCCGTACAGCTCGCTCAACCCGCGCAAGACCATCATGCACATCCTGAGCCGCCCGATGGAGATCCACGGGATCGCCAGCTCGTGGAACGACAAGCGCGCCCGGGTGCTCGACCTGCTGCACCGGGTCGGCCTTGGCGTCGAGCATATCGACCGCTATCCGCACGAGTTTTCCGGGGGCCAGCGCCAGCGGATCGCCATCGCCCGCGCACTCTCGGTCGATCCAGAGCTGGTGATCGGCGACGAGCCGGTCTCGGCACTCGACGTGTCGATCCAGGCGCAGATCCTGAACCTGTTCCGCGACCTCCAGGAGGAGTTCGGGCTGACCTACCTCTTCATCGCGCACGATCTCAGCGTCATCCGCCACATCAGCGACCGGGTCGCGGTGATGTATGTCGGCAAGATCGTCGAGACCGGCCCGGTCGCCGAGCTCTTCGGCGAGCCGCTCCATCCCTATACAAAGGCGCTGCTGGCGGCGGTACCCGAGGCCGACCCGACCAAGCCGCCGCCAAGACTGACGCTCAAGGGCGAGGTGACGACGCCGATCGATCCGCCGCCGAGTTGCCGGCTGTGCGGGCGCTGCCCGCGCGAGATCGCCATCTGCGGCGAGATCGCGCCGCCGCTGGTCGACGTCGGCGGCGGCCGCCAGGTCGCCTGCCACAACCTCTGACTTGAAACTCCTCCCCAGTCTGCCGGGGAGGTGGCGCCGTCATACGGCAACCTTGCGCCTTCTCGCGGCTTGTAACCAAGCCGCTTAGGCGCCGGGGGTCATGAGCGACAGTGCGGTCGCTTTTGACCCCTAAGTCGCTGTCAGACAGCGACCACTCGGCCTATGAGGCCGACACCTCCCCTTGCTGCGCGAGGGGAGGAGGGCTTTGGCGCCTCTAGCGCTCCGCCAGGCGCGGATCGAGGATGTCGCGCAGGCCGTCGCCGAACAGGTTGAAGGCGAGCACCGTGTAGCAGATGGCGAGTCCCGGGAAGGCGGCGATCAGCGGATGGGTCTCCATGTAGTCACGCGCGGCGCTGAGGTCGGAGCCCCAGTCGGGCGTCGGCGGCGGCGTACCGAGCCCGAGGAACGACAGCGCCGCCACGATCAGGATAACGAGGCCCAGCCGCACCGTGGAGGTCACGATCAGCGGCGAGATGATGTTGGGCAGGATCTGGCTCAGCGCGATGCTGACCGAGGAATCGCCCACCGCACGGGACGCCTCGACGTACTCCTTCTGCTTCTCGGCCAGCACCGAGCCTCGCGCGAGCCGCGCCTTCTCAGGCATGCCGGCAAGAGCAAGCGCTCCCACCAGCACGAGGTCGAGCATCACTCCCTCGAATTTCCAGGCTTGGGCAACCGTCACGAACAGGAGATAAAGCAGCAAACCCGGGAAAGCGAGCAGCCCGTCGACGATGCGCATGCCTATGGTGTCGGCGAGACCGCCGAAGTAACCGGTCAACACACCGAATGGCACGCCCACCACCAGCGAGAGCGCGACCGCCACGACGGCAATGGTCACCAGCCGCCGCCCGCCGTAGAGCAGGCGCGAGTAGATGTCGCGGCCCAGGCGGTCGGTCCCGAGCAAATGCTTCTCCGAGGGCGGCTGCAGGCGCTCGCGGTAGTTCTGCTTGATCGGATCGTGCGTGGCGATCCAGGGCGTGGCGATGCAGGCGCCGAACAGCAGCACCAGCATGACCGCGCCGATCGAGGCGGTCCGGCTCTTGCGCAACTCGTGCCAGGCGTTCGAGATCGCGGTGGCGATGCGCCGGCTTGGCGGCGGTGCCGGCGGCGCGCGCCAAGCCAGAGTGCCATCGACCAGCTTGTCGGCTTCCAGTTCGGACATGGCCGGTCCCCTAGGCGAATTTGACGCGCGGATTGAGCAGCCTGTAGGTCAGGTCGACCAGCAGGTTCATGACAACGACGATGCAACCCAGGACGAGCACGCCCGCTTGGATCAGCGGATAGTCGCGCTGCAGGATCGCCTCGAAGATCGCCCGCCCGATGCCCGGCCAGGCGAAGATCGACTCCAGCACCACCGTGCCGCCGAGAAGGTTGGCGAGCTGCAGGCCCGAGATAGTGATGGTCGGGATCATGGCGTTGCGCAGCGTGTACTTGAAGACCACCTTGCGCTCGCTGTGGCCCATCGCGCGCGCCGTGTCGACATACTCCTTGCTCAACTCGTCGAGCATAGAGGAGCGTGTGAGACGGGTTGTGAAAGCAGCCTGCCGGAAGCCGATGGCGGCTGCTGGCAGGATGAGGAACTGCAGACTGCCCCAGAAATCCTCGAGCGGGCTTACGTAGCCCGACGAGGGCAGCCACCCGAGGTACAGCGAGAACAGGAGGACGCAGAGGATCGCGAACCAGAACTCGGGGATCGAAATGCCGGCGAGCGAGGTCACCTGCGCCGTGTAGTCCACCGCCGAGTTGCGCCGCACGGCCGCCAGCGTGCCGAGCGGCACGGCAATCACCATGGAGAGCACGATCCCGACCGTGGCCAGGTAGACCGTGGCCGGGATGCGGCTCAGGAGCTCGGTCGAGATCGGCCGCCGCGTGACCAGCGATTTGCCGAAATCGAACTGCAGGGCGCGTCCCAGCCACAGCACGTAGCGCTCGTGAACCGGCCGGTCGAGGCCGTACTCCTTGGTGAGGATGGCGCGCGCTTCCTCGATGTCGCCGCCCTCGGTGCCGACCAGCGTGTCAACGATGGAACCCGGCAGCGCCTCGACGAAGGCGAATACCGCCACGCTCAACACGAGCAGGACGGGGATGAGCTGGGCGATGCGGCGCAGCGTATAGGCTAGCATCGCCCGGCCCGGCCCGCCTCAGCCTTCGATCCAGGTACGTCGCATGCCGGCGCCCGTGTAGCTCCAGGGTCCCGAGTAGGACACGTCGTAGCCCTTCACGCGTGCCCGGTTGCCGGCCATCATCAGCGGCACGAAGTGCGTGTAGAGCATCGGCAGGTCCTTGTTCACCAGCGTCTCGACGTCGGCGTACATCAGCCTGCGCTTGGCCTGGTCGCGCTCCTTGCGCGCCGCCAGGATGATCTGGTCGGCCTTGTCGTTCTTGTAGCCGATGCGGCGGCGGTTCTCCGGCGCGGCCGACAGAATGTTGCGGCCGTACCAGCCGTCGGGGTCGAGGCGGAAGGAGTTGGCCGTCGAGTCGATATTGTAGTCGCCCTTGTTCTGCTTCTCGAGCATGACCGGCGACGGCAGGATTTCGAGCACGGCGTTGAAGCCAGCGTCCTTCAGCATGGCATGCACGAGTTCGCCCGACTGCTGCATGTAGGGGAAGGTATCGTTGGCGATGATGGTGAATTTCTCGTCGCCGCCCTTGGCTTTCTTGCGCAGCGACTTGGCCTTGTCGAGATCGAACTTCGGCCAGCCCTCGATGTCCTTCGAGTGCCAGGGGCTGGCGGTGCTGTAGAAGCCCTGCGAAATCTCGCCGATGCCGTTGAAAACCGCCTGGTGTATGCCCTCGTGGTCGATGGCGTGGGCGATCGCCTGTCGCAGCAGGTGGGCGTCGGGATTGTCCTTTTCCGACAGGAGGCCGTTCTTGAGGTTGAAGAACATCATTGCCGTGCCGACCTGGGGAACATTCCAGGTGTCGAAGGTCCTGCCGTGGTCCTTCTTGAAAGCCGGTGCATCGGCATAAGCGACGTTGTCGATGAGGTCGAGCTCGCCCGTGCGCAGCGCCGTCAGGCGGACGCGGTCTTCCTTCTTCGGCCGTCCGATCAGGGCATCGAGATAGGGCAGCGAGTTGCCCTCCGAGTCGGTCTCCCAGAAATTCTCGAAGCGGACCAGCTCGCAGATATCGAGGCGCCGCCACGACTTGAATTTGAACGGGCCGCAGTTGACCGGATGCGTGTCGGCCGTGTCGACCGCGCCCGGCGCCATCAGGTTCACCGGATAGTAGATGAGGTTGATGTCGAGCGCCGCGTGCGGCTCCTTGAGGTGGAATCGGATGGTGTGCTTGTCGTCCACCGTAACGCGCTCGACGTCGGACAGGACCGAGCGCGTGAAGGCGTGGCTGATCTTCGGATCCTTGATGCGCTCGATGTTCCACTTCACCGACTCGGCATCGATCGTCTGCGCATTGTGATATTCCGCACCACGCCGGAGCTTGAACGTCCAGGTCATGAGGTCGGACGAGGCGTCCCACGATTCGGCGACGGCAGGCTTGGGTTGCATCTTGTCGTCGAAATCCACCAGCCCGCCGGTGATGCCGGTCAGCGGATGTGAGACGAAATAGATGATGTTGCGATGGGTATCGAGCGCGATCGAATCGTCACGCGTGCCGAACCGCAGCGTACCGCCGCGTTTGGGGTGCTTCTTGCCCGCCATGGCCACGCCAGGCAGACCGGCAAGGGCGGTCCCGGCCAGCGCCGTGGTCGCCTTTAGAAAGCTACGCCTTGTACGTTCGGTGCCCTTCTTGATTGCTTCGTCGGTCATGGACGTCGCCTCCCAGATCTGTTGGTTATGGGCCGTAGTTGGCTATGTGGATGAACGCTTACTCGATCGAAGTCTCCTGATGGGCACGCCGTAGGCGGCGTCGCGGTTCGAAAGAGCCTGCCGTCATTCGGTGTGAAGGTCAACGCGGTCGTGCGACCGGCAGGCGGCCGCTATAGTCGCTTCCGGCCACGGCTTGCGGGGATCACATGGCAAAAAAGAAGAAGAAGAGATTGAAAATCGCGCTGATCGGCTACGGCGCCATCAGCGAGATGCTGTTCGACGTCTTTCGCGAGAAGAAACCGCCGATCGACATCGTGGGCGTGCTGGTGCGTCCCGGCCGCGCCAAGGCGACCGCCAGGAAGCTCGGCCGCAAGACCGAGGTGGTGGAAACGTTGAAGGCGCTGCTCAAGCTCAAGCCCGACGTGGTGGTCGAGGCGGCAAGCCAGCAGGCCGTGCGCGACTGGGGCGAGACGATCCTGAAGAAGGGCATCGACCTGATGGTGATCGCCACCGGCGCCTATGGCGACCGCAAGCTGTGGAAGAAGCACGTCGCCGCGGCAACCAGGAGCGGGGCGCGACTGCGACTGCCGTCGGGCGCCATCGCCGGTCTCGATGGTCTGCTCGCCATGCGCCTGGGCAAGCTTGAACGGGTGAAATACATCTCGATCAAGCCGCCGCACGCCTGGGCCGGCACGCCGGCCGAAACCGAATTCGACCTGCCCTCGATCAAGGTGCCGACGGTGATCTTCCGGGGCAGCCCGGCCGACGCCGGACGCCTCTATCCGAAGAACGCCAATCTCGCGGTGACGGTCGCGTTGTGCGGCGCGGGGCTCGACCACACCGACATCGAGCTGGTGGCCGATCCCACCTTGCCGCCCGGGACCAATGCCAGCCGGCTGGAGGTCGTGAGCGATTCGGGCGAGCTCAAGATGGACCGGCTGGGTCTCGCCATGCCGGACAATCCCAAGACCGGCGTGCTGACCGCCCTCACCATGGCCGACGATCTTATGAAGATCGTCCGCTCGAGCGATTGGTGACGCCCGCTTCGCGGCCATTCGGCATCAGCGCTTCCGGACCGATCTCGCGGGCCCGCTGCTTGACGCCGAACAACAGGCGCAGCCAGCGCGAGCGGCGAATGACGAGCTCGTAGAGGGCGAGCGATCCCAGTACGGAGAAGCTCACCGTCATGAGGATCTTTGCGCCGAGCGGCCAGTTGATGTTGTGCAGGTGGTAGACGGCGAACACGATCAGGGTCTGGTGCAGGATATAGACCGGCAGCGCCGCCTCGGTCGCGTAGGTGAGTGCGGGTGAACTGCGGCTGAGCCCTCTCGTGACGAAGCCGGTGACCGCGAGCACCCACGCGAGAATGTTAAGCGCCGACAGGCCACACCAGCCGATCGCGCCGGTGAGCGGCAGCGACGACGGATTGTCACCGATCGTCGGCCATCCGGTCTTGAGCGCACCATAGGCAACCAGTCCGATAACCAGTGACGCATAGCGTTCGCGCTGGATGGCCGCCAGGACCGCCGGCCATTCGGCGAGAACGCCGCCCAGCGCCAGCAGGATGGCGAATTGGACCCAGCCGCGACCGTCATTGATGAAGCCGTGATGGGCGCTCCCCTGCAGGCACAGCAGCATTTGGGCAAGACCGAGCGGCACCACCAACAGCCAGTAAAGGCGCTTGTCGGCGACGCGCTGCATCAGCGGATCGAGCCACTCGCGCCGCCGCGGCGCACGCATCCAGAGAAACAACGGCAAGGCGACTGCCGTCAGCACCAGCAGGTAGGGTATGAACCACAGATGGTGCCAGCTCAGATTGCCGGCCGGATAGATGCCGTCGGCGAGATGGGGCAGGAAGTCGAAGTAGGAGCCGCGGAACTGACCGCGCTGCAGACGCTCGAAGTAGACCTGCGGCGGCACGATCACCAGGATGCCGAAGACCAGCGGGATGGCCAGCCGCTGGAAGCGTTCGCGCATGATGGCGAGGGGTGTGTGCCGGCGCACTGCCAGCATGAGGGCCGCGCCGGAGACCACGAAGACCAGGTCGACGCGCCAACGCCACAGGAAATCGAGAACGTCTCCGAGCACCACCGACCGGTGCGCGTCGGCAACATGCCACGGCCATGAACTGAATCCGAGAGCGCCATGGAACAACATCATCAGTCCCAGCGCTACGAGTCGCAACCAATCGAATTCGGCGCGGCGCGCCACTGATTGCAGCACTTCTGCAACTCCCTCGAGTACAGTAGAAGGGAGTTTTATCTAAGAGACTTTTATGTTGTCGCCTACGGCACTTCGTGCATCCCTGATATCCGTACTCCTGACATATACACTCCTGAGATTGTATTATCGGGGACCGAATCCCGGGCCGCGCCGGCCGCTGCGGCCGTGCCGGTGTCCGCGGGCGTCGCCCATCGGACGATCGAACAGCACCTTCTGCTCAGGCGTCAGCGTGGCGTAGAGCGCGAGCATCGCCGGCTTCACCGCCTGGATCGATTCCAGCCGCGTCTTCATCCGGTCTTCGCGCATGTTGAGCCGGTCGGTGAAGTTGGGTGGGGTCTTCAGCTCGGCCGGCAGGGCGGTGCACTTGGCGTTTTCCTTGGCGCTGACGTCGTCGGCGGCCTTCTCGAAGGCGCTCCAGGCCGTCATCTGCTCGGGCTTGAGCTCGAGCCGGGCCTTGATATAGGCGCGGCTGCCGATGCGACGAGCGACGTGCTCCTTGCAGGCTGTGCGCGGGGAGAAGGCGCGCTCCGGCCGCGCCGGGCGATCCTGGGCGGCGGCGGGCGGCGTACCGGCCGGCGGCGTCACTGTCGGCGGCGTGGCCTGGGCGAATTGCGGCAGGGCATCGGCGCCGCCATTGGCCGCCATGGCCGGGGACATCAAGGCAATGCCGGCCACCGCGACGAGGGCAGTGGAGGCCAGAAAAAGCGGACGGAAAGACATTTGCGGGTTCCTCATGGGAAAGGAAGGCTCTCCCCTCAAGTACGGCCCGATACCGCCAAACGTGCCCAACCACGCTGAAGTTAATTGTTGGGAAGTAGCGCCTTCATCCAGTGTGCGAAATCGGCCCGCTGGGCCGCCGTCAGATGCAGCCCCTCCTTGGTGCGTCGCCACAGCACGTCGTCAGGTTCGACGGCCCACTCATCGCGCATCAGATATCGCACCTCGGTCTCATAGAGGTGCCCGCCAAAGGCCTGGCCGAGGTCGGCGACGGTCTTCACGTTTTCGAGAAGTTCGTCGAGTCCCGAGCCATGCCTGTGGGCAAGTGCACGCACCAGTTCCTTCGGCAGGCCTGGCGTCACGGCGGCTGCACCTTCGACGAAGCGGTTGAACGCCTCCTCGAAGGTCGGCGCATCGGCCATATCGCCGTCGGCGACCGGCTTGCCGGCCGTCCAGGGGCCGCCCATTTCCGGGAAATACTTCTTCAGATCGGCCAGGGCGTGCTCGGCGAGCCTGCGATAGGTGGTGATCTTGCCGCCGAACACCGATAGCAGCGGCGCGGCGGCACCCCCCGCACCTTCCGGTGCGTCGACTTCGAGATGATAGTCGCGGGTCACCGCCGAGGGGTCGTCGTCGCCGTCGTCGAACAGCGGGCGCACGCCTGAATAGCTCCACACCACGTCGGCCGGCGCTACGGGCTTGGCCATGTAGTGGCTGGCAAGCTCGCAGAGATAGGCCGCTTCGTCGGCCGTGCAGACCGGCATCTCGCCGGCCTCGACCGGAATGTCGGTGGTGCCGATCAGGGAGAATTGCCGTTCGTAGGGGATCACGAACACGATGCGATTGTCGCTGTTCTGCAGGATGAAGGCGTGATCGCCCTCGTAGAGCTGCGGCACGACGATGTGGCTGCCCTTGATCAGGCGCACGCGCTTGGGAGTCTTGACGTGCGTTTGTTCGTCGAGGAAGCGCTTCACCCAGGGGCCGGTGGCGTTGACCAGCCCGCGCGCGCTCAGCCGGACGGCGGTGCCGTTGGGCCCGGCGAGGTCGATGTTCCACAGCTTGCCGTCGTCGCTGCGCCGCGCCGCGACGCAGCGGTGGCGCGCGAAGATGCCGGCGCCCATGTCGCGCGCCGACTTCAGGTTGGCGATCACCAGGCGCGCGTCGTCGACCCAGGCGTCGGAATAGACGAAGCCGTTCCTGAAGCCGGGCTTCAGCCCGGCGCCGAACTTCGAGCGTGCGAAGTCGACCGATTGGGACTTCGGCAACGTCATGCGCCAGTCGAGGTGATCGTAGAGGAAGAGCCCGAGCCGCAGCATCCAGCGCGGCCGCAGATGCGGCTCGTGCGGCAGCACGAAGCGCAGCGGATGGCTGAGATGCGGCGCCTTGGCGAGCAGCACCTCGCGCTCCTTCAGCGCCTCGCGCACCAGCCGGAACTCGTAGTGCTCGAGATAGCGCAGTCCGCCATGGATCAGCTTGGTCGAGGACGAGGAGGTGGCGCTGGCGAAATCGTTCATTTCGCAAAGGCCGACCTTGAGCGTCCGTCCCGCAGCATCGCAGGCGATGCCCGCGCCGTTGATGCCGCCGCCGACCACGAACAGGTCGAACGGCTCTTCCCTTCCATTCATGGCGCGGACCATAGCATCGGCCCGCGCAGAGGCGAGGCGGCGGCTTGACCCGGTGTCGCACTCTGCCCACAACCGTTCCATGGGTCTCTTACTCAAACTGGCGATATTTGCAGCGGTCGCCTACTTCGCCTGGACGATTGGCCGGCGCTGGCTGCGCGGCTTCCTTGCCGACAAGTCGGTGCAGCCCCAGCCACCGGCGCCGCCGCCGGTCGGGCCGCGCCCGGTTGCCAAGCGCGTGGTCGAGGAGACCAGCATCTGCCGAGTCTGCAATTCCTACGTTTCGAGCGGTGCCGCAAAATGCGGCCGCTCCGATTGTCCTCTGCCATAAGCGATTGGCGCGCTTGACCGGGGCAGGGGCGGTACCTATTTTGCCGCACCGCAAAAACGGCCTTAAGTGGCGGAAACATAAGGCCTTCTGAGCCTCGGGGAAGTCCGGTGTCCAACCCCTCAGCAGCCCGCGCCAAGCCCGCGTGCTTCCAGGAACTCATCCTCACCCTGCAGGATTATTGGGCCCATCAAGGCTGCCTGATCCTGCAGCCCTACGACATGGAAATGGGCGCCGGCACCTTCCATACCGCCACGACCCTGCGCGCGCTGGGGCCGAAGCCCTGGTACGCGGCCTATGTGCAGCCCTCGCGGCGGCCGAGCGACGGCCGCTACGGCGAGAATCCCAACCGACTGCAGCACTATTATCAGTTCCAGGCGATCATGAAGCCGTCGCCACCCGACATTCAGGACCTCTACCTGGGTTCGCTCGCGGCCATCGGCATCGACTTCTCCCTGCACGACATCCGCTTCGTCGAGGACGACTGGGAAAGTCCGACCTTGGGCGCGTCGGGACTTGGCTGGGAGGTGTGGTGCGACGGCATGGAAATCTCGCAGTTCACCTATTTTCAGCAAGTCGGCGGCATCGAGGTTGAGCTGGTGGCGGGTGAGGTCACTTACGGACTAGAGCGTCTGGCGATGTATCTGTTCGACAAGAAGACGGTCTATGAACTGCCATACAACTCGGTCGATTCCGATGTGCCACTGACCTACGGCGACGTGTTCCTGCAGAACGAGAAGGAACAGTCGGCCTACAATTTCGAGCACGCCGACACCGAGATGCTGTTCCGGCATTTTTCCGACGCTGAAAGGGAATGTGCGCGTGCACTGGAGCAAAAGCTGGCACTGCCGGCGTACGAGCAATGCATCAAGGCCAGCCATGCCTTCAACCTGCTCGATGCGCGCGGCGTGATCAGTGTTACCGAGCGGCAGAGCTACATTCTTAGAGTACGTGACCTCGCCAAAGCCTGCTGCGAGGCGTGGCTCGTGACGCAAAAGCCTGCCCTGAGCGCGGCCGAAGGGGCCGCCTGAGATGGCCGAGCTGCTTCTCGAATTGTTGTCCGAGGAGATCCCGGCGCGCATGCAGGCGCGCGCCGCCGACGACCTGAAGCGGCTGGTCGGTGACGGGCTGAAGGCGGCAGGACTTTCCTTCACCGACGCGCGGGCTTTTGCAACGCCGCGGCGGCTGGCGTTGGCGGTCGATGGTTTGCCGGTCGCGCGCGCCGACGTCAGCGAAGAAAAGCGCGGGCCACGGGTCGGCGCACCGGATCAGGCGATCCAGGGCTTCCTCAAGGGAGCGGGGTTTGCGTCGCTCGACCAGGCCGAGAATCGCGACACCGGCAAGGGTGAGTTCTGGTTTGCCGTGATCAACAAGAAGGGCGGGCCGACGGCCGACGCGCTGCCGGGCATCATCGATGCCGCCCTGAAGGCGCTGCCGTGGCCCAAGTCGATGAAATGGGGCAGCGGCACCTTGACCTGGGTGCGGCCGCTGCAGTCGATCGTGGCACTGTTCGACGGCAAGGTGCTGGCAGGCGAGATCGCGCCGGGTGGGCAGATGGCGCCGATCAAATTCGGCGATACCACGCGCGGACACCGGTTCATGTCGAGCGGCGACATCAAGGTCACCGGCTTCGCCGACTACGCCGCCAAGCTCAAGGCAGCGCATGTCATGGTCGATCCGGCCGAGCGCAAGAAGATCGTCCTCGAGGGCGCTTCGAGCCTCTGTGCCGCGGCCCAGGTCGCTCTCAAGGCCGACGACGGGCTGCTCGACGAGGTCGCGGGCCTCGTCGAATGGCCCGTGCCGCTGCTCGGCACCATCGACGCTGCGTTCATGGACCTGCCGCCGGAAGTCCTGATCGTCTCCATGCGGTCGCACCAGCGTTACTTCGCGACCACGAACAAGGCGGGCGCGCTGGCCAACCGCTTCGTCGTGGTGGCCAATAACGTGGCACGCGATGGCGGCAAGACCATCGCTCTCGGCAACGAGCGTGTCCTGCGCGCGCGACTTTCCGACGCCAAGTTCTTCTGGGACCAGGACCGCAAGACGACGCTGGAAAGCCGCCTGCCGGCGCTGAAGGAGATCGTCTTTCACGCCAGGCTCGGGACCCAGGCCGAGCGGGTTGGGCGCATCGCCAGGCTCGCCGTCGAGATCGCCAAGTCGGTGCCGGGCGCCGACGCAGGCCAGGTCGAGCAGGCGGCACGCCTCTGCAAGGCCGACCTCGTAACCGGCATGGTCGGCGAGTTCCCCGAGCTCCAGGGCATCATGGGCCGCTACTACGCGAGCGCTGAGAAGCTGCCCTCGGCGGTGGCCGAGGCGATCGGCGATCATTATGCGCCGGCTGGCCCGAACGATCGGTGCCCGAGCGCGCCGGTGTCGATGGCCGTGGCGCTGGCGGACAAACTCGACGCGCTGGTGAGCTTCTGGTCGATCGGCGAGAAGCCGACGGGTTCGCGCGATCCCTTTGCGCTGCGTCGTGCGGCACTGGGCGTCATCCGCATCGTCGTCGAGAACAAGCTGCGCCTGCCGCTCAGGCATTTCTTCAAGGCCGACGACCTCATGGCGTTCTTTGCCGACCGCCTCAAGGGCCAGATGCGCGAGAAAGGCGTGCGGCATGACGTGGTCGATGCCGTCCTGGCGTTGGGCAATGAGGACGACCTCGTTCGCCTGCTGGCGCGCGTCGCGGCCCTGCAATCCTTCCTCGGCAGCGAGGCGGGCAGGAATCTGCTGACCGCCTACGGCCGTGCCGCCAATATCGTTCGCGCCGAGGAGAAGAAGGACAAGGCGCTTGCTGCGAAGATCGCCGGTGCGGCGGGCGCGCCAGATGCCGCTTTGCTGGAACAAGCGGAAGAGAAAGCCGTTGCCTCGGCGCTGGCGGAAGTCGAGCGCGCGGTGAAGCCCGCGCTGGCTCGCGAAGATTTTGCCGGAGCGATGACGACCTTCGCCGGCCTGCGCGCACCGATCGACGCTTTCTTCGAAACGGTCACAGTCAATGTCACCGATAAGCCGGATTTGCGCCTGAACAGGCTCAGGTTGCTCAATCAGATACGCGCCACCATGGACTCGGTGGCCGATTTTTCGAAGATCGAGGGTTGAGAATGGTCAAGTGCGTTTACGGTTTCGGGGACGGCAAGGGCGAGGGGCGCGCCGAGATGCGCGACCTGCTGGGCGGCAAGGGGGCCAACCTCGCCGAGATGTCTAGTCTCGGCCTGCCGGTGCCGCCGGGCTTCACGATCACCACCGAGGTCTGCACCTTTCACCACGCCAACAACAATGCCTATCCGCCGGAACTGAAGAACGAGGTCGAGGCGGCGCTGGCCGCCGTCGAGAAGATCGTGGGGACCAGGTTCGGCGATCCCGACAACCCGCTGCTGGTGTCGGTGCGTTCCGGCGCACGCGCCTCGATGCCCGGCATGATGGACACCGTGCTCAACCTTGGCCTGAACGACCGCACGGTCGTAGGGCTGGCCAAGTCGTCGGGCGACGAGCGTTTCGCCTGGGACAGCTACCGCCGCTTCATCCAGATGTATTCCAACGTCGTCCTCGACGTCGGCCATCACTACTTCGAGGAGGCCCTCGAACTGCGCAAGGAGGACCTCGGCGTCCACATGGACACCGAGCTGAAGGCCGAGGACTGGCGCATGGTCGTCGGCGAGTACAAGAAGACCGTCGAAAAGCGCACCGGCAAGCCGTTCCCGCAGGAGCCTCGCGAACAGTTGTGGGGCGCCATCGGCGCGGTGTTCGACTCGTGGATGAACCAGCGCGCCATCACCTATCGTCGCCTGCATGCCATCCCGGAGAGCTGGGGCACGGCGGTCAATGTCCAGGCCATGGTGTTCGGCAACATGGGCGAGGATTGCGCCACCGGCGTTGCCTTCACGCGCGATCCCTCGACCGGCGCCGACCTGTTCTACGGCGAGTATCTGGTGAACGCGCAGGGTGAGGACGTGGTGGCCGGCATCCGCACGCCGCAGCATCTCACCGTGCAGGGCAAGAAGGCGCAGAACTCCGAAGCGCCGGCCATGGAAGAGGTGATGCCCGAGGTCTTCAAGCAGCTCGCTGGCGTTCGACGCACCCTGGAGACGCACTACCGCGACATGCAGGACATCGAGTTCACCGTCCAGCGCGGCAAGCTCTATATGCTGCAGACGCGCAACGGCAAGCGCACCGCGAAGGCGGCGCTCAAGATCGCCGTCGACATGGTGCGCGACGGCCTGATCGACAAGAAGGAAGCGGTGGCGCGCATCGTGCCGGCCTCGCTCGACCAGCTCCTGCATCCCACCCTCGATCCCAAGGCGGTGCGCAAGGTGATCGCCAAGGGCCTGCCGGCCTCGCCGGGTGCCGCTTCGGGCAAGGTCGTGTTCTCCTCCGACGCCGCCGAGAAGCAGGTGCGCGCCGGCGAGAAGGTGATCCTGGTGCGCCGCGAGACCAGCCCCGAGGACATCCATGGCATGCACGCCGCCGAAGGCATTCTGACTTCGACCGGCGGCATGACCAGCCACGCCGCGGTGGTGGCGCGCGGCATGGGCAAGCCCTGCGTCGCCGGTGCCGGCGACGTGCGCATCGACGGCAACGCCGGCACGCTCAGCGTCCGCGGCACGACGGTCAGGACCGGCGACACGATCACGCTCGACGGCAGCACCGGCGAGATCATGCTGGGCATCGTGCCGACGGTGCAGCCGGAACTCTCCGGCGACTTCGCCCGGCTCATGAGTTGGGCCGACGAGTTCCGCACACTCGGCATCCGGGCCAACGCCGAGACGCCTGCCGATGCAGCCCAGGCGCGCAAGTTCGGCGCCGAGGGCATCGGCCTCTGCCGCACCGAGCACATGTTCTTCGAAGGCGACCGCATCGTGGCGGTGCGCGAGATGATCCTGGCCGACGACGAGAAGAGCCGTCGTGGCGCCCTTGCCAAGATCCAACCGATGCAGCGCCAGGATTTCGTCGAGCTGTTCGAGATCATGGCAGGCCTGCCGGTGACCATCCGCCTGCTCGATCCGCCGTTGCACGAGTTCCTGCCCAAGACGCAGGCCGACATGGAGGTCGTGGCCAGGGACCTCGGCGTCGACCTCAAGGAGATCGAGGCGCGCGCCCACAAGCTGCATGAGTTCAACCCCATGCTCGGCCATCGCGGCGTGCGGCTGGGCATCTCCTTCCCGGAAATCTACGAAATGCAGGCGCGCGCCATCTTCGAAGCCGTGGCCGAAGTCCAGAAGAAGGCCGGCAAGACGGTGATTCCCGAGATCATGATCCCGCTGGTCGCCACCAGGCGCGAGCTCGACCTGATGAAGGCCGTCGTCGACCAGGTGGCGGCCGAGGTCGGGCAGATGTCGGGCGAGAAGCTCGAATATCTGGTCGGTACCATGATCGAGCTGCCGCGCGCCGCATTGCGTGCCGGCGAGATCGCCCTGTCGGCCGACTTCTTCAGCTTCGGCACCAACGATCTCACGCAGACGACCTGGGGGCTGAGCCGCGACGATTCGGCGTCGTTCCTCGAGAAGTACCAGCAGCGTGGCATCATGGAGCACGATCCCTTCGCCTCGCTGGACATCGAGGGTGTGGGCGAGCTGATCGAGATCGGCTGCGAGCGCGGCCGCAAGGCGAAGCCCGGGCTCAAGGTCGGCATCTGCGGCGAGCATGGCGGCGATCCGGCCTCGGTCTTCTTCTGCCACAAGGCCGGGCTCGACTACGTCTCTTGCTCGCCCTATCGCGTGCCGATCGCGCGCCTGGCGGCCGCGCAGGCGGCACTCGGCGGCACGCTCAAGACGGAATAGGGCGCTTCGCGTCAGCGAAGCGACCGGCGGCGTGTAGCGCTGCAGGGAGCTATGCGTTTTGACGACGTAGTCGGCAAAAGCGCTGAGCGACCGAAGCGCGGGCGCCGCACGGCGCAGAAAGAGTGGGGATGGGGATACAGCCTTGATCGACAAGCGCGCTCTCGCAGCCTCTCTCGTCGAGCTCGAGCAGGATCCTGAAAGCCCGGCCAGCCAACGGCTGATCGACGATGCATGGCGTTCGCCCAAGGCCCATGTGGTGGGCATTACCGGCCCCCCCGGAGTCGGAAAATCGTCGTTGTGCGCGGCGCTCGTCGCAGCCTGGCGTACGGAAGGAAAAACCGTCGGCGTGATTGCCGTCGATCCCTCGTCCAAGGCGAGCGGCGGCGCGCTGCTGGGCGATCGGGTACGCATCGTCCAAGACTCAACGGATGATGGAAGTTTCGTGCGCTCGATGGCGGCGCGCGACCGGCTGGGGGGCCTCGCCGACCAGACGCTTGCCGCTATGGTGCTGATGCGCGCGCTGTTCGACCGCGTGCTGATCGAGACCGTGGGTGTCGGCCAGTCGGAGACCGACGTCGTGGGCGTGGCCGACACCGTGGTGTTCTGCGTCCAGCCGGGCTCGGGCGATTCGTTGCAGTTCATGAAGGCGGGCATCGTCGAGATCCCCCATCTGATCGCAGTCACCAAGGCCGATCTCGGCAGCGCCGCGGAACGGGCGCGGGCCGATGTGGCGGGCGCCCTGTCGCTCGCGGCACCGGGCAGCGGCGACTGGCCGCTCCAGGCGCTGGCCGTATCGTCGCGCAGCGGCGTCGGCATGGACGAGCTCTTGGCGGCGCTCGAGGCGCACCGGCAGCATCTCGCGGCGGATGGTCGGCTCACGACACAACGCCACCGTCAAAGCGAGGGCTGGCTGGTCGAAGCGCTGCGCGAACGCTTCGGCCAGCGCGGGCTTGCGCGGCTCACCATGCTTGGCTTGGATACCGCCTTGCCGGCCGGCGCCCAGCCGTTCGAGCGCCTGCGCGTGCTGAGCAGTGCCCTGGAGAAATCGCGATGAGCCATCCGACCGACCCCAACTGCATCTTCTGCAAGATCGTCGCGGGCCAGATCCCGAGCTTCAAGCTCCTGGAGGATGAGACGACGGTCGCCTTCATGGACATCAACCCGATCAACCCCGGCCACGCACTGGCGGTTGCCAAGGGCCATTGGCCGACGGTCGATGTCATTCCGCCCGAGGTCCTGGGGTCGGTGGCCACGACGGCCCAACGCATCGCCAAGGCCGTCATCAAGGAACTGAAGCCGCACGGGGTCAATCTCGTGCAGGCCAACGGGCCGGGAGCCGGGCAGAGCGTGCCGCACCTCCATATCCACATCATGCCGCGCCTGCCCAACGACGACGTGTCGCTCAACTGGCAGCCCAAGCCCGGCGACATGGCCGCGATCAAAGTGGTCTACGAGAAGCTGAAGGCCGCGCTGTAGGAGAGAAGGCAAAGCTTTTGACCCCCTCCGTCGCGGTATGACCGCGACGCCTCCCCCGAAGACGGGGGGAGGGCCTGACTTCTTTCTACCCTCCCCCGTCTTCGGGGGAGGTGTCGGCGTAATCGCCGACGGAGGGGGTCATGAGCTGGATATCTAAGCCGCCACCAGACTGGCGCGGTTGGCCGGGATGCTGAACCATTCGCGCTCGTCCTGGCGGAACTGCTCGCGCACGTAGTCGATCACCGTGCGGATGCGCGCACCCTTGTTGGTTTCCTCGTGGCTGACCAGCCAGATGTCGCGGACGATCCTGAGATCGATCGGCGCCGCCACCACGTTCGACGACTTGGTGATGTAGTCGGGAAACACCGATATGCCGTAGCCGACCCGCACCGCTTCGATGGCGGCGTAGGACGAGTTGGTTCGCAGCACGACCGAGGTGCTGCGCTCGACGACCTCGCTCCACGGCTTCATCGCAGCCAGGCTGTGCAGCGTGGTGTGGTCGACGATGTGATGCTCGCGCAGATCCTCGAGC
This sequence comes from Asaia bogorensis, assembly GCA_945889625.1. Taxonomy (GTDB): domain Bacteria; phylum Pseudomonadota; class Alphaproteobacteria; order Reyranellales; family Reyranellaceae; genus Reyranella. Next base: position 103,790 of record CAMDCE010000004.1, read on the forward strand.
TTCTGCGGCAGGCCGTACTGCTCGATGTAGTTGGGCGCGGCAAAGATCGACATGTTGAACTGGCCGACCCGCGCGGCGACGAGCTGATTGGACGTCGGACGGAAGAAGCGGATGGCAAGGTCGGCCTGCCGGGTCGCGAGGTCGAGCACCTGGTCGCCCGAGATCACCTGGACGACGATGTCGGGGTGGGTGCGGCGCAGCTGGTCGAGCCGCGGCACCAGCCAGTGGGCCGCGATGCCTTCGGTCGAGGCGATGCGCACGACGCCGGACATCTCGCGGTCGAGGCCGGCGAGATGGCGCTCGATCGATGTCGCGTTCGACATCATCGACTCGGCCTGCACCAGAACGCCGCGCGCCGCCGGCGTCACTTCCATGCCGTGGCGATGGCGATCGAACAGCTTGGCGCCCAGCCGGCGCTCGAGCGCCTGGATGCGGCGGCCGACCGTCGTCTGCTTGGTGTTCAGCTGTGTAGCAGCGGCACTGAAACTTCCGGTCTTGGCGACGGCCAGGAAGAACCTGACGTCGTCCCAGTCGCCGAGAATATTCGGCACCTTGCTCTTGCGGGGTGAAGGCGTGACCATAGCAACAATCGATACAATAGGTTTCCGGCCCAAATGTTTACTCAGAGGGGCCTTGTATGGTTTATCTTACACCATTGATTGTGGAATGTCGTTTTCTGTCTCTTTTGTAGGGTATTAGCCGGGTTTTTTCAGCGACCGGTTGGATACCCGCACCACATATCTAGTCCACGTATTCGTTTGTCAATCAATCGGTAGTGTTTTTTCACGATTGACGTACGGACGGGGTAGCTCTGTGGCCGCCATCGGCTCGGACAGTATAACGACGGCCTTGCCGGACCTGACCGGCAAGTTCCTTCGCTATGTGCGCAGTCCGTCGACACGCATGGCCGCGTTTGGCGGCGTATTGACCTATGTGAGCTATGCGTACGCGCATAACAGCTGGACAAATCCTGTCCTGATCGGCGCTGCGATCTTCATCGGTGTCTTCCTGCCGACCTATTCCAAGCTCAGCAACAGGGCCGAGCTGTGGGCCAACAACCAGTTCGGATTCGTGACCGCGGGCAAACTCGGCCGGTTCCTGCCGCAGCTCGCGTTCAACCTCGTGGTGTTCTGGGTGTGTCTATGGGGAGGGGCATTCAACCAGGCCGGAATCGCGTCGGTCGGCGGCTTCGCCGGGGCGGCGCTCCTGACCACGCTCGCTTCCCAAGGCGCCCAGTATCTCGGCGGCTATCTCGTGGCGCGCGGTATTGGCGATGCCAACCGCAACACGCTGGTTGCCCTGGTGGTGAACACCACTCTGGCGGGCCTCGGCACGGCGGGCATTCCCGGCGCACGCGAGGCCTTCCTGATCCTGGGCTTCCTGCTCGGTGCGCTGTTCTTCGGCGTCGGCCTGCTGTCGGATATCCGCTCGGTGGCCGCGCCCAAGGGTGGCATCGGCATCTTCCTCGGCACCTTCAATCCCTTCCACAACAGCCACCTCGCGCTCCTGCGGCAGGCGATGGAGGACCGCAATCTCGACAAGATCATCATCCACCCGACGTTGATCCCCAAGCTGCACGCCGACGCCTTCCGCAAGGGTGAGATCCGGGTGGGGCGGCTGCAGGACGGCTTCCAGATCTACGAGAAGACCGACAAGGCCGATTCGAACGTCGACTATTTCCCGACCGGCCGGATCTTCCTGCCGCCGGAGACGCGGAAGGTGTTGATCGACCTCGCCGTCGCCGAAGCGGGCCTGGGCAACAGGGTCGAGGTCATCTTCCTGCGTGAGACCTACAGCACCCGGGGCTTCCAGGGCGTGATCGGCGAGATCAAGAAGCAAAATCCCGGCACGCGCCTGCACATGCTGCACGGCACGGATTTCGGCGGCATGCTGGTGCGCAGCATCAGCGACGAGTGCGGCTGGATCTATCCGTGGTGCATCCTGCGCCGCGACAAGATTTCGGCGACGGCCATCCGGGCCGGCGCCAAGGGCATGACGCCGTCCGTCGTAACCGATGTGCTTCGACAGATTTCAGAGAATCTTCCGGTGGTGACGGCTGGGGGCCGCCGCTTCCGGAATGACAACGGAGTATTGACCGAGGGGGACTAGCATGACTGTGCATCAGCCGGCGGTGGTGTCGAACCACCCCGTCGTGACCATCAAGCTCGCGTCTACATCCGACGAGCTCTTGCAATGCTACGCGCTGCGCGCCGCCGTCTTCATGGGCGAGCAGCAGTGCCCGTACTGGGAGGAGTTCGACGGCAACGACTACACCGCGAGCCACCTCATGCTCTATGTCGACGGCGAGCCGGCGGCGTCGATGCGGGTGCGCTGGTTCGCCGAGTTCGCCAAGCTCGAGCGTGCCATCATCCTCAAGCGCTACCGGTCGATGGGGCTGTTCATCCCGTTCGTCGAATGGGCCAAGGAGTTCTGCCGCAAGAAGGGCTATAGCAAGGCCTACCTGCACGGCCAGCGCCGGCTGTGGGAGATCTTCGAGCGCGACGGCTTCCGCAAGGTCAACGAGCAGCCGTTCCACTTCTCGGACCACGAGTACGGCGCCTTCGCCTGCGACCTCGAGGTCGGCGAGAACCGGCCCACGGTCTTCACCGATCCGTTGGTGCTCAACCGGCCCGAAGACCGGCTGGACACACCCGGCATCCTGGAAAAGTCGGCCGAGCGCGGCGCGAGCAACCCGCATGCCGACTGGTCCGAGCGTCGTCGGCCAAATTGAGGGGATTTGACATGAACGCCATTTCACTATCGATCGGCGGCGAGCCGGTGACCACCAAGCTCGCCATGAGGATGGAGGACTCGCTGCAGGCTTTCGCGGTCCGCGCCGCCTGCTTCATCGGCGAGCTCGAAGTGCCGTTCTCCGAGGAGTTCGACGGCCACGACTACGGCGCCACGCACGTCATCGCCTATGTCGGCGACGAGCCGGCCGGCGCCGTGCGCGTCCGCTGGTTCAAGTCCTTCGCCATGCCCGAGCGGCTGGCGGTGATCCAGCGCTATCGTGGGCACAATATCGGTCAGCTGCTGCTGGAACGCTGCCGCACGCTGGCCGAGAGCCGCGGCTGCCCGATGCTTTACGCCCAGACCCTGCCGCAGGACGTGACGTACTGGGAAAAGCAGGGTTGGCGCCGCCTGTTGCCCGAGGAAGTGGGCAGCGGGCCCAAGCGCATCGTCGCCGTCGTGCGCGCCGTCGATCCCAGCAAGCCATTGCCGGAGTTCGAGGCGCCCGAGGCGATCGTGCTGCGCGCCGAACCGCAGCTCGATGCCTCCGGCATGCCGCTCGGTACGGTCTCGAACTGAACTAGGACGAGGGGACGCCGCCAAGGACGTCGCGCGGGATCGCCGCTATGCTCGGTCGTTCCTTTGGGGGGAATGAGACCGCACAGGCGGTCCCGGCGGGGGCTGGCGTGGCTCGAATGACGGGCCCGAATGAAGGGGGAGCGATGGCAGTGTTCGAGATCGTCGTCGAGCCGCCGGTGCGGCGACGACGCGGCCGCAAACCGTTGTCTGGCAAGAAGCGCGCGGCGGCCTTGTTCCGGGTGTGGCATGGGGTACGCGATCTGGTCGAGGAGGCCGAGCGGCTGGGCGACAGCGAGCTCGTGCATTTCCTGGCGGTCGCCCAGCTGCTGGTCGAGGAAAAGGCCGCGGCGCTTACTATGGGCAGCGCTGCTTTCGAGGGCGTCGACACCAGCCTGCCCAACTAGGGGCGTGGGGGAACCCCCGGATTATGAGAAACAATCTCGGAAAAGCCCGCCGTACCTGCATTTGATGTTTCTCATTGAGGTGAGAAACGGGTGAGAAACCTGCGGGAACGCGGGGCTATTTGTGCCGCGGATCGAGCGCGTCGCGCAGGCCGTCACCCAGCAGGTTGAACGACAGCACGGCGAAGAAGATCGCGAAGCCCGGCCAGAAGGCCATCCAAGGCGCCTGGGCGATGAAGCGCTGGGCGGCATTCAGCATGCTGCCCCACGACGGCGCCGGCGGCTGCTGGCCGAGGCCGAGGAAGGAGAGCGCCGCTTCGGCGATGATGGCGCCGGCGATGGCGAGCGACGCCTGCACCAGCAAGGGCGGCACGATGTTGGGCAGAACGTGGCGCAGCGCAATGCGCCAGTGCGGATTGCCCACGGCGCGGGCGGCCTCGACGTAATCCTCGACCTTGGCGGCGATCGTCTGGCCGCGCGTCAGGCGGACGAAGATTGGCGTGGCAGTAACGCCGATGGCGATCATGGCATTGCCCAGGCTGGGCCCGAGGAAGGCCGCGAGCGCGATGGCCAGGATCAGGAACGGCACCGCGAGCATGGCATCGACGATCCGCGACAACAGCGCGTCGATCCAGCCGCCGGCGTAGCCCGCCAGGAGGCCCAGCGGCACGCCGGCGCCGAGCGCAATGCCGACCGAGACCAGGCCGGCGCTGAGCGAGGCGCGGGCGCCGAAGATGATGCGGCTCAGAATGTCGCGACCGACCTCGTCGGTGCCGAGCCAGTGCGCCCACGACGGGGCTTTTCGCACCTGCGTGAAGCTGGTGGCGATGGGGTCGTAGGGCGCGATCCACGGCGCGAACACCGCCAGCGCAACGAACAGCACGACGACGAAGAGGCCTGCCATGGCGCCCTTGCGGCGCTTGAGCCGGCGCCAGGCGCGTGCCCACGGGTTCTCCTCATGGCTCGTGGCTGGGGTCGTGGCGGCGAGGGTGGTGGCGGCCGTCATGCCTCAGCCCCGCAGCCGCGGGTTGACCAGCACGTAGGCGATGTCGGCCAGCAGGTTGAGCAGGATGTAGATCGTCGAGGTCACCAGCACCACGCCCTGGACCACGGCATAGTCCCGGTTGAAGACGGAATCGACGATCAGCTTGCCGAAGCCCGGGATGGTGAAGATCTGCTCGGTCAGCACCGCGCCCGACAGCAGCGTCCCGAACTCCAGCGCACCCAGAGTGATCACCGGTGTCAAGGCGTTGCGCAGCGCGTGCTTCAGCACGACGCGGCGCTCCTCGAGCCCCTTGGCCCGCGCGGTGCGCACGTAGTCGGCACCCATCGCCTGCAGCATGGCGCTGCGCGTGTGGCGCATCAGGACGGCCGCGAAGGCATTGCCCAGCACGAAGGCCGGCATCACCGTGGCGGCGAGGCTCGCCTGCCAGTTTTCGCCCAGCCGCACGTAGCCCGAGGCCGGCAGCCAGCCGAGCGTCACCGAGAACAGGAAGATCATCAGAATGCCGAGCCAGAAATTCGGCGTGCTGAGCCCCCACAGGGCGAACAGGTTGGCGCCATAGTCCCAGGCGGTGTCCTTCTTCACGGCAGAGACGATGCCGGCCGGAATGCCGACGCCCAGCGCCACGATGATGGCCATGCAGGCGAGCTGCAGGGTGACCGGCAGCTTCTCGGCAACCAGCGAGGCCACCGAGCTCTTCAGCCGCATCGATTCGCCGAGGTTTCCCGAGAGCACGCCCTTGATCCAGTAGAAGTACTGGATCGGGATCGGCTCATCGAGCCGGTACTGCTGGCGGATCTCCGCCAGCACCGCCGGGTCGCGCTCCTCGCCCGCCATGATCAGCGCCGGGTCGCCCGGCAGCAGCTGCTGCAGGCCGAAGATCATGATCGAGACGAAGAAGATCGTCGGGATGATCTGCAGCAGCCGCTGGGTGAGGTAGGAAAGCACGCTTACTTGAGCTTGATGCCGATCACGCGCACCAGGCCGTCGGGCATCTGCTTGTAGCCCTCGACCTTGTCGGTATGAGCGACCAGCACCTGTGCGTGATAGAGGTAGGTGATCGAGCCCTCGACGAGATACTTGGCTGCGACCTTCTCGTAGGCCTTCTTGCGCTCGGCCGGATCGCTCTTGGTCCGCGCCTCCTGGTGCGCGGCGTCGACGGCCTTGTCGCAGTAGCCGCTGTTGTTCTGCGGCGAGCCGCAGGTATGGAAGGAGAAGGAGTTGCCGTCGGGATCGCTGCGTCCGCTCCAGCCGATCAAAAAGATCTGATACTCGCCATCTTCAGCCTGCTTCAGCGAGGTCGCGAACTCGGTGACGCGGATCTTGAGGTCGAAACCCGCCTCGGCGGCCATCGACTGGATGACCTCGGCGACGGCGCGCGGCTCGGGCCCATTGGGCACCATGAGGTCGATCGCCAGCGGACCGTTGACGCCGGCTTCCTTCAAGAGCGCCTTGGCCTTGGCGACGTCGCGCTTGGGCACCGGGAACTTGTCCTGATAGTACGGGTTCTGCGGGCTGATCCACTGGTTGCCCGGCACGAACTCGCCGTTGAACACCACCTGGTTGATGGCATCCCGGTCGATCGAGAGCTCGAGCGCACGACGGACGCGGGCGTCCTTGGCCAGTGGCGTGTTGGCCTTGGCACCGTTGGAGAGATTGACTGTCATGCCCTGGTAGCCCAGCGACACGGCCTTGATCAGCTTGAGCTTGGGGTTGTCGCGCACCGTCTTGATGTCGGTGGCCAGCACGCGCTCGATCAGGTCGAGCCCACCCGACCTGAGGTTGGCCAGCCGCACCGTCGCGTCGACGATCGGCAGATAGGTGATCTTGTCGATGAAGACGTTCTGCTTGTTCCAGTAGTCGGCGAACTTCTCGACCACGATGCGATCCTGCTGGACGCGTTCGACGAACTTGTACGGTCCAGCGCACACCGGCTTGAGGCCAAACTTGTCGCCGCCGGCTTCGGACGCCTTGGGCGAGACCATCATGCCGGCGCGGTCGGTGAGCTGGGCCAAGAGCGGCGAGAACGGCGCCTTGAGGTTGAGCTTGACGGTCAGCGGATCGACGACGTCGATCGATTCGATGGACGCGATCTCGGGCTTGCGGAACGAGCCCTTCATGTTGAGGTGGCGCTCGAGACTGTATTTGGCGGCGGCGGCATCGAAGGCTTCGCCGTCGTGGAACTTCACGTTCGGGCGCAGCTTGATGGTCACCGTCTTGCCGTCGGCCGAGGTCTCGTGGCCGAGTGCCAGCTGCGGCACGACGGCGAGCTTCTCGTCGATGTCGAACAGCTTGTCGCAGATCGACGCGAAGACGATGCGCCCGACATAGGTGCGCGCCAGGCTGGGATCGAGCACGTCGGGATCCTCAGCGAGGCCGATGCGGAGGTGGCTCTGGGCCAGCGCGCTGCCTGTTATCGCGGTGGCCATCGCGCCGGAAACCGCGATGGTGAGCGCGAACGAAAGGGCAAATTTCTTCATGATGCCTCCTGTGCAGAAACGAACGCCGCCTGAAGGCGGTCTAGTCTGATGCGGTCCTGGTTTTGGCTGGATGCCTCGATGAGCGTGGGCGACGGCGGAAATTCAGGCCACCACGGGCAGGCCGTGGCATGTCCCTTGTCGTCGACGGCGAGAACCGGCTCGTCGCGGCGGCAGGACTCGCGCGCAAAGCGGCAGCGCGTATGGAAGCGGCAACCGGGCGGCGGCGCAGTAGCGCTCGGGATGTCGCCTTCCAGCAGCGCGCGCTCGCGCACCGCCGTCGGATCGGGCAGGGGCACGGCCGCGAGCAGGGCGCGCGTGTAGGGATGGCGCGGGTTGCGGAACAGTTCCTCGGTCGTTGCCGTCTCCACGATCTTGCCCAAGTACATTACGGCGATGCGGTCGGCGATGTGCTTCACAACCGCGAGATCGTGGCTGACGAAGATATAGGCCAGGCCAAAGCGCCGCTGCAGCGTGCGCATCAGGTTGATCACCTGCGCCTGGATCGACACGTCGAGCGCCGAAACCGGCTCGTCGGCCACGATCAGCCTGGGCTCGACGGCAAGGGCGCGGGCGATCGCCAGACGCTGGCGCTGGCCGCCGGAGAATTCATGCGGATAGCGCCGCGCATGCTCTGGCCTCAGGCCGACCAGTTCCAGAAGTTCGGCGACGCGGACCCGGCGCTGGCCCTGGTCGCCGGCAAGCCCGTGCAGCATCAGAGGTTCGCCCAGCATGGCGCCCACCGTCATGCGCGGATTGAGCGAGGCGTAGGGATCCTGGAAGATCACCTGCAGGCGCTGGCGCCGCGCCCGCATTGCCGTGGCGCCGAGCGCCAGCAGATCGACATCCTCGAAGCGAACGCTGCCGGCCGTCGGCTCGATCAGGCGCAGCACCAGGCGCCCGACCGTCGACTTGCCGCAGCCCGACTCGCCTACGATGGCCAGCGTCTCGCCTTCATTGAGATGGATATCGATGCCGTCGACGGCGCGGACATGGCCCGACACCAGGCCCAACACGCCGCGCCGTACCGGGAAATGCTTGACCAGACCCGCGACCTCAAGCAGCGGCCCTCTCATGGCAGCGCACTCATGCCAGCACGCTCACAGCAACACCTGGGCCAGCGGCGCGCGGCGGCACCGGCTGAAATGACCCGGCGTCACCTCGGCAAGCGCCGGCACGCGCAGCCTACAGGCCGGCTCGACGAACGGACAGCGCGCTGCGAAGCGGCAACCCTCGATCGGCTGGCTCATGTCGGGCACGCGGCCTTCGATCGAGGGCAGCTGTTCGCGCTTCTCGTCGAGGCGCGGGATCGATCCCAGGAGGCCCACCGTGTAGGGATGCTCGGGTCGGGCGAACAGATCGCGGACAGGAGCACGCTCGACGATCTGGCCGGCGTACATGACGGCCACGTCGTCGGCCATCTCGGCCACCACGCCGAGGTCGTGGGTGATCAAGATGATGGCGGTGCCGGTGTCGTGTCGCAGGTTCCGCATGAGGTCGAGGATCTGCGCCTGGATGGTGACGTCGAGCGCCGTGGTCGGTTCGTCGGCGATCAGCAGCTGCGGGCCGCAGGCCAGCGCCATGGCGATCATGGCGCGCTGGCGCTGCCCGCCCGACAGCTTGTGCGGATAATCGTCGACCCGCTTCTCAGGGCTCGGGATATGCACCACCTTCAGCATCTCGACCGCGCGCGCCCGCGCCTCGGCGGCGCCGAGGCCCTGATGGCGCTGGATCGCCTCGACGATCTGGTCGCCGATCGTGTAGGCCGGGTTGAGCGACGTCATCGGCTCCTGGAAGATCATGGCGAGCTGGGCGCCGCGCAGGTCACGCAGCTCACGGGCCCCGATCTTCAGCAGGTCGCGGCCCCCGAATTGGACTTCGCCGCTCACCGTCGAATTCTCCGGCGGCAGCAACCCCATGACCGCGAGCGACGTCACCGATTTGCCGCAGCCCGACTCACCCACGAGTCCGAGCGTATGGCCGCGCTGCAGCGAAAGGTCGATGCCGTCGACCGCGCGGACGGTGCCGTCGTCGGTGGCGAAGCTTACCGACAAGCCGCGCAGATCGAGCAACGGCCCAGTTTGAGCCTCGCTCATTTGTGCCTAGCGTCCTGCCGCGTAGCCCTGCATGCCGCGCGGGTTGGCCGCCGCCTTGCGCCACGGATCGTCGCGCGTGGCGGCAGTGAGGCGGCCTTCCGACCACTCGTCGTTGAGTTCGACTTCATGGCCGCGGCGACGCAATTCCTGGACCGTTTCGGCCGGGATGCGACCTTCCAGCACCAGTACGCCGGGGCGGGCGGTGCGCGGCCAGAAGGAACTGGGGAAATGCTCGCTGTGCCAGGCCGGCGCGTCGATCGCCTCCTGCAGGTTCATGCCGCAATGGACATGGCGCAGGAACATCTGGGTGATCCACTGCTCCTGCTGGTCGCCGCCCGGCGAGCCCCAGACCATGTACGGCTCGCCGTCGCGATGGGCGAGCGTCGGCGTCAGCGTCGTGCGCGGCCGCTTGCCCGGCGCCAGCGAGGAGGGCTGACCCTCCTCGAGCCAGCAGATCTGGCCGCGCGTGCTGATCGGGAAGCCGAGCTCGGGAACCACCGGCGAGCCGTGCAGCCAGCCACCCGACGGCGTGGCCGAGACCATGTTGCCGTCCTTGTCGACGATGTCGAAATGGACGGTATCGCCGCTCATCTGGCCCATGCGGCCGACCGTCGGCTCGCCGGCACCGCTTGACGCCACCGCAGCGCGCGAGCCGTCGGCGCGGCGCAGCTTGACCACGCCGCCATAGCCGTCGACCTTGCCCGGCCGTTGCTCGAGCGAGGCCCTGGCGGGATCGATGAGCTTGCGGCGATCGGCGTTGTAGGCCTCCGAAAGCAGCGTCTGCATCGGCACGTCGACGAACTTCGGATCGCCGTAGAAGGCCTCGCGATCGGCGAAGGCCAGTTTGCTTGCCTCGACGACTGAGTGGATGAAGTCGGCGCTGGTCGGATCGGCGCCGTCGAGATTGAAGCCCTTGAGCAGGGCGAGCTGTTGCAGCGTTACCGGACTCTGCGCCCAGGGGCCCGCCTTGCACACCGTATAGCGGCCGTAGTCGTAGGTGAGCGGCGCCTCGACGGTGGCCTGCCACTTGGCCATGTCGTCGCCGCGCAGCAGACCTTTGTTGCGCTTGCCCGAGACGTCCAGGATCTCCTGGTTCGTGTAGAAGCGGTCGATCGCCTCGGCGACGAAGCCCTGGCCCCACGCCTTGCGCGCGCGCTCGATCTCGGCCTCGCGGTCGCCGCCGCCCGCTTGGGCTTCCTTCAGGAGCCGCGCGTAGGTGTTGCCCACGGCGGTGTTGCGGAACAGCGAGGCCGGCGCCGGCACCTTGTTGCCGGGGAGATAGACCGCGGCAGAGGTCGGCCAGTTGGCGCGGAAATTGTCCTGCACCGTGGCGATGGTGGCCGAGGCGCGCTCGACCAGCGGATGGCCGCCGAGCCAGTAGCCGATCGCCGGCGCCAGCACGTCGGCGACACGCATGGTCCCGTAGTCGCGCAGCATCAGCATGTAGGCGTCGAAGGTGCCGGGCACACAGGCCGGCAGCAGGCCGGTGCCGGGAATCAGGTCGAGGCCGAGGCCTTTGAAGTGGCCGATGTTGGCGAGCGCCGGCATGGTGCCCTGACCGCAGATAACCTCGGTCTTGCCGCGCTTTACTGCGTGGAAGATCAGTGGCACGTCGCCGCCGGGGCCACAGAGATGCGGCTCGACGACCTGCAGGGTAAAGGCGGTAGCGACCGCGGCGTCGAAGGCGTTGCCGCCGCGTTCGAGGATGCCCATGCCGACCGCCGTGGCGATCCAGTGGGTCGAGGTCACGACTCCGAACGTGCCGACGATCTCCGGACGGGTGGTGAACGGGTTCGGGTTGATCAGTTTCACGGGGGCAAGCCTCCTCGGGGCGCGGAAGCCCGAGACCTTAAGGTGCCGCGAACCGCTCGGCTAGGGTGAGCGGCGGTCCGACATCTGTCCCACTCTGCTGGGACAGCTCCGATATCGATGGAACCTGGTTTTTGGGCGGTTTGTCCCACGTCCCGGAGATGGGTGGCGGGTGGAACGCCCTCAGGAAGGCTGTTCGGGAAGCCGCATCCACCGGGGCACTTCGGGCACGATCCGGGCGTCGTCGGCCGTCAGGGTGCCGCCGTGCGTTGCTTCGAGCCGCAGCATGGCGATGGCGCGGTTGCCGGAACCGGATCGGATTTCACCTACATCCAGGCCATCGAGATGAACCGCCGTGCCCGGCGCGGGCAGGGGGCCTTCGACCCGCACGGGGAAGAGCCGCTTCCTCACCAGGCCGCGATACTTGGTGCGGGCCGTCAGCTCCTGGCCCATGTAGCAGCCCTTCTGCCAATCGACGCCGTTCAGCTCGTCGAAGCCGCTTTCGAGCAGCAGTGCCTTCTCGACGGGCAAGTCGCGGCTGCCGTCGGGGACGCCGAGTTCGAGGCGCAGAGAGTCATAGGCTTCTGGTTCAACCAACTTTGCGCCCTTGGCAGCAAGAACGAGTGACACTTGTTTGTTGACCGGCGCCAGTACACGTACGCCGAGCTCGTGTAGCCGTGGGTCGACGAAGGAAATCGTGTCGCTGAGCGGCAAGACCTGCTCTGCGTCGGCACCGAAGACTACCCAGACGTCCATCGCGGCGCTGCGATCCTCGACCGTCACCTTCGAACGCAGCGTGTACATCTTGAGCTTCCTGGCCAGCGCCGGAGCGCGCTCGCGCTCGGTTTCGAGCAGCAAGGTGTCGTCGCCGCCGTCGATCACGAACATGTCGTTCAGGAACCGACCCTGCGGCGTCAGCAACGCCGCCCAGATTGCACGATCGGCTTTGACCTTCGTGGTATCGTTGGAGATCAGCCCCTGCAGGAACTCGACGCGGTCGGGACCGCCTACGGCGATGACGCTGCGGTGGGCAAGCAGGCAAAAGGAAAGTTTACTCATTCGCCATAAGATTGGGCGCGGCTCGGCGCAATGCAAGGTCCGTGTGCTTCAGCGACCCTTCTTCACGTGGCAAAAGGGCCGCCGCCATTTGGCCGGGGCGTCGGAGTGAGCATCGGCATCGCACACCCAGTCCTTCGGCTTGGGCCATCTGAGGGCGCAGACGTCCGTCGCCTCCTGATCGTCACGCGATTCGCCGCTGAGCCTGGCGAGGCGAACGCAAAGCCGGAAGAATTCCGCCTGATTGCCGCACCAGTCGTCGATCACGCCCTTGTCGTCCTTGTCCAACCCGAGCATCCGTCGCATGACGTCGCGGCCGGCCTTGGAGTCGTGCCAGCTCATGGTCGGGCCCTTCAGGTGATCGACCCGACACTGCCTGAAATGGAAGAAGTCGTTGTGGTCGTCCAGCCCGAGGCGGAACCGCACTTCATTTATGTCGAGCCCGGCCTTCGTCTTGTCGATGAGCCTGTTGCGCACCTCCAGGCGAAGATCGCTGATGCGGTCGGACAAGGCGGTGGCGGCCGCTTCGCCGCGGGCAGTTCGGCCATCGTAGAGCGCGAGCAGCGGGTCGGCGAGTGCGCGGGAATCGTCGCGAGCATCGACCGGACACTCGTCCCATCCGTTGCCTGGATGCCTCACGGGCGTCGGCCGCGAATTGTCTTTCGTACGGTCACAGTCGGGTGGTGCGGGGTTCTTGCCGCCATCGGTGCGAAGCAGAAGCTGGTCTATCGACGGATCGCTGCTGATCAATATGGCTATCGGGACGACCTGATTCGGGCCGGTCTGGACCTCGCTGACCCGCTCGACGAGATATCGCAGCACCTCGTCGGCGGTGAACGCGCCGAAATTCTCGAACAGGCCTCCGTCGATCACGCGCGTCCAGACCTTTCCGTCGCGATCGCGCAGTGCTCCGGTGGGCGAGATGACCGGAAAGCGCGCGCTCATGGTGACGGCGGTGCTGACGGGGACATCGGACTGCATGATGTCGATGGCGTCGTACCGGTTGATGCCGCCGGACATGTTCGCCCTGCCGGCAGGCCCGCCGGTCCAGAAGCTGGCATTCGACATGATAATGCGCTTGCCCTTCTCGACCGAGGTGCCGTTGAGGACGAGCAGGGGCCACGGCCGGTCGCCGCCGAAGGCGCTGTTGAAGCCGTCCGTCCAGGCAAGCGGCTTGCTGCCCTCGCCGAGACGACTGTTCTTCCAGGCCTCCTCCCAGGACTTCTCGATTGCCGCCGCCCGGTCGCCGGGCTGCAGCCAGTCGGGAAGCAGCAGCGGCACTCCGCTGCTCGACGGAAGGTCGACATAAAGGCCTGCGGCAAGGGCGGGACCGAGAAAGTCGTTCATCACGAAGGCACGGCCCTTGGCCGCCGCGCTCGAAACTACCGCCGAGCCCTTGCCGTCGGGGCTGGCACGGCGATCCACCTCGACGATCGACCGGAACACCGCGGCGCCGAGAGAACCGCCGGACACGCCGCTGATCATGAACAGCCGGTCGGCGAAGCGCTCTTCGCGCTGCGCGATTTCCCCGAGAACCTGGGTCGTCCAGAACGCCGCGCGACTGGCGCCTCCTGCCGTAGCCACAACGATCAAGGGCGATGCCACGACCTTCGATTGGCCGATCGGTTTGGTCATCGCCGGTTCGGTGTTCTCTTTCCACCAGGCGAGGAAGGCCTGTTTGAGCATCGGACGTTTGACTTCGACCGGACAATGGCGGGCGGGATCGGTGGACCCGGCGAGGCTGCGGCAGGTCCGCACGTCATGGATGTCGCCCAACCAGCCCGGCGCCAACACGAGCCAGATCAGGGCGAGCTCGAACAACGGAAAGCGCGCGCGCGCTCCCATGATCACCATGAGGCTGGTTATGGGCACAATGAGGGCGAGGCCGAACAGAACGGCCGGTACGGCGCCGCGGAAGTGAGCGCTTGTTCCGACCGGATCGTAGGCGAACAGAACATAGAAAAGCGGCGTCGCCAGAAGCGAGAGCCAGAAAAAGGCGCGGGCGATGGGATTGGTGATAAGTCCCCGGATCGTCTGAACCGGCTCAGGGTTCAGCGCCAGCGCCTGGGTCAGGCGGGGACCGGGCGTGGCACGAGGCCGGTCGATGATGAAATGAACAGCCGGTTTGCGCAGCCAGACGACGGAGTAAAAGATCACGGCGTAGCCGGCAAACAGCCACATGTTGTGACGGAGCTGCCGGGCGTTATCGTCGTCTCCGGCGTCGTCGTAGGTCTTGCTGGCCTCGCGAAAGGCCAGGGCAACGGCCACAATCGCGAGTGTGCCGATGACACGCGGCCCGTGGTCGAGGCAGATCTCGCGCCAACGTTGCCGCCACTGTGGTCCGGGATCCCGATCCGGCTGGGGGCGGGCGAAGTCATATTCGAGGGTAGTGCGGGCCCAATACCAGGCGACAACCGCCCAGAACGACACGGCCATGAAAATCCAGCCGTCGAACGTTGTTGTGCCGCCGCCGGCGATCACGATGTCGCGCGCCTGATCGGTCTTCCAGATCAGGAGCAGGCCGACAGCTACGGACAGAGCGGGCGCGCGACACGCCCACAGCACTCTCACCGCGGTCAGTATGACGAACCAAGCGGCGGCCAAGCCGGCAATGCAGCGATCGATCATGATTGGGTCCCCGCGGAACCAATATTAGTTCACGCCCCCTGCACGTCATACGTGCACGAATGCAGAACTTGCTAACCCTGTGGGGTAGCCGCCAATCTGGTCGAGGCTTGGTGCGCGCCCGCCTTTTTTACCGGCGCCCCTCAGGCCCCGCCGTCGGCCTTGATCCCCAGCTGCTGGATCAGTTTGCCCAGGCGCTGGTGCTCGCGGGCAAGCCATTGCTCCAGCACGGCCGGGCTCATTGGCGTGACGTCGATATAGGCGCCGGCAAGGCGCTTTATGACGTCGGCATCGCCCAACGCCGCGCCGATCGCCGCGTTCAGCCGCTCGACGATCGGCCCGGGCAGGCCTTTCGGCCCATAGACCGGCAGCGCCGAGCGCACTTCCATCTCGCCGACGCCCTGTTCGATCATGGTCGAGACGTTGGGCAGATCGGGGATGCGATTAGGCCCCACGATGGCCAGCGCCTTCACCGTTCCCGCCCTGACGTGATGCAGGATCAGCGATGTCGACACGACTCCGAGCTCGATGCGTCCGCCCAGCAGATCCTGCACGCCGGGCGGCAGGCCCTTGTAGGAGATCGAAGTGATATCGAGTCCGTACTTGATCTTGAGCTGCTCGGGGATCAGGTGGCCGCCGGTGCCGTTGCCGGGGTTGAGGTAATTGAGCTTACCGGGTCGCGCGCGAGCGTACTCGACCAGTTGGGCGAGATTGTCGACGGGCAGCGATGGCGGCACGCAGATGATGGCGCTGCTGGCGCCGACCATGGCGACCGGCGTGAAGTCGGAGATGACGTCGAATGGCACCCTCATAAGGAACGGGAGAGCCACGTGAGCTGACACGGTGAGCAGCAGCGTGTAGCCGTCGGGCGCGGCGCTGCTCACCAGGGAGCCCGCCACCACACCGTTGCCGCCTGGCCGGGGATCGATGACCAGCGGCTGGCCGAACTCCTTTAGCACGGCCTCGGAGAGGGAACGCACCGCCACGTCGATCATCCCGCCGGCCGGGCCCGGCAGCACGACGCGGATCGGCTTCGACGGATAGGTCTCTGCACGAGCGGCGAGGGGCGCCGCGAGCGCAGCGCCCAGCAGCAGACGACGGTGCAGCATCAGGCGGCGCGATAAAACGGCTTGTCGCCGCACACCGTCACGCGGTGGCCATAGCGGCGGTGCGGGAAGTAGTCGAACATGGCGTGGTGCTGGGCACAGCGGTTGTCCCAGAACGCCACCGAGTTGGCCTGCCATTTGAAGCGGCACTGGAACTCCGGCGTCTCGATGTGGCGGTAGAGCATTTCCAACAGCGCGTCGCTCTCGTTCTTGCGCAGCTGAGGGATGCGCAGCGTGAAGCCGCGGTTGACGTACAGTCCCTGCTTGCCAGTCACCGGATGGGTGCGCACCACCGGATGTTCGGCGTTGGGGAACTTGATGTCGTCGCGGTCGGTCGCCTTGGCGCGGTAGTAGTGTGCCTTGGAGCTGTCGTGCAGCGCGGTCAGGCCCTGCAGCATCTGCTTGATCGGCCCGGACAGGGTCTCGTAGGCGCGGTAGGTGTTGGCGAACAGCGTATCGCCGCCGCCGTCGGGCGGCACTTCGGTGAGATGGAGGATCGAGCCCATCGGCGGCTCGAGGTCGCACGACACGTCGGAGTGCCAGTCCTCGCCGGCCACGTGCTTGGAGTTCTCGTCGGCCTTGATGACCAGGATCTCGGGATGCTCCTTGAATGCGATCGGCGCGTTGGGGTGCACATGCAGCGGCCCGAAGCGGCGGCCGAAATCCTTGTGCTGGTCGATCGACATCTTCTGGTCGCGGAAGAAGATCACCAGATTGTCCATCAGCGCATCGTGCACTTCCTGGAACTGCTGGTTGCCCAGGGGTTTGGCGAGATCGACGCCGAAGATCTCCGCGCCGATGGTCGGGGTGAGCTTGCGCACATCGATCGACTGGTAGGCCATCCTTGTTTCCTCCCGAGCTCGGGCTCGTGGGACGGCAAGATACGCCTGTCGCGGCGCGATGCTCGGGCAAAGTCGACAAAGTCCGTATTGCGGACTAGCGTGCGGCATGGCCTCCAAAGCCGTCATCGAGCCGATCCGTCGCGCCTTCGCGGTGCTGGAGGCGCTGAATCAAAGGCGCTCAACCACACTCAATGTGCTGGTCGTCGAGACCGGCCTGCCGCGGCCGACCGTGGTGCGGCTGCTCCATACCTTGATCGCCCTGGGCTATGCCTCGCGAGTCTCGCGCGAGGCGGGCTACCGGCTCACCGACCAGGTGCTCAACCTCGCAGGCGGCGTCCGCTTCATCGATCACCTTGTCGACGCCGCCATCCCGCACATGAGCCGCTTCACGCGCGAACAGGGTTGGCCGCTCTATCTCGGGACGCTCAGTGCCGGCGGCATGGCTGTCCGCCACTCGACCGCGCCGGAGAGCCCGATGTCGTTCGAAACAGCGGGCTATAACCTCAAGAGCCATGTGCTGGTCGGCGCGCTCGGCCGTGCCTGGCTCGCCTTCTGTCCCGATGAGGAACGCCGCGCCATCCTGCGCGGTATCGACGTCCGTCAGGGACCCGCGCTCACATCGGCGCTCGAGCGCATCCGCCGCGACGGCCACGCCTTCACCGTGCCGCCCAAGCCGATGCGCATCCACGGCATGGCCGTGCCGGTTCGCGACAAGGACCGCGTGCTCGGCTGCATCTCCATGCGCTTCCCGCGCTCGGCGATGAGCGAGACCGCGGCCGGCGCGAAATACGGCCCGCTGCTCACGGCGCTCGCGCGGGAGATCGCTGCGGATGCTGGGCGATGAAGACCAGGCAACCGCCGCATCATATGCGCTCGTTTTAGCTTTTCCGTGCCTGACCCGAAGCCGACAACCTCTCGTACACAATGCATTGATCTTCCACGGCTAGTCAGCCCTCGCCGCGATGGTTTCGATCTCGACTTCGACACCCGAACGGGGAAACTTGTTCACGACCAGAAGCGTGGCCGGCGGGCTGTGACCGCCCATGATTCGCCCGCGTATGCGGAAATAATCGTCCAGGACAGACTTGTCTGTGACGTAGACAGTGAATTTTACAACGTCCTCGAACGTCATGTTGGCCGCGGCGAGAATGATGCGGATGCGCTCGAAGATCACCTCAATTTGTTCCAGCGGGTCCTCGGGGACCGTACCGTCCAGGCGCGCGCCAACCTGTCCATTGCAGAACAGGAGCCTGGCGTTCGGGGGAACTTCCGTGGCGTGCGCAGCATTGCTGGAATGGGCGCAAATTCGATCGTTGAGCGTATGGACCGTCAACATCGTCGCATTCCTCTTCAGCAGAGCAATTGGGCTCATCGTGGGTCATGGATCGGTGCGAAGCCGGGCGGGAAGTGCGCCGAGGCATGCGTTTCGGCGTCGAACGCCTGGGCGAGAGCGATCAGTTCGGCTTCGGCAAACCATGGCGCCACGAAATGGATGCCGATCGGCAGTCCGCTCTTGGAGTGACCGAACGGAATGCTGATCGCCGGGTGGCCGGTCATGTTGAACGGGATGGTGTAGGTGTACCAGGCCGAGCGCAGGTCGCCGATCGGCTTGCCGTCGACCACGAGCGGCGCGAACTGGTCCTGCGAGGCCAGGGGCGCCGGCGTCGCGACGGTGGGCGTCAGCAGGAGGTCGGTGTCGGCGAACAGCCTTTGCACCGAGCGATAGGCCGCAGTGCGGTCGAGTAGCGCCCGGCGGAGCGTCGCGACGTCGATCGCCGCACCTTCGTCGAGTGTCTTGGCGAAGGAGGGATCGAGATCGCCGCGGCGTGACTTCAGGATCTCGCCGAAACGCTCGATCTGGTTGGCGCGCAGGATCAGTCGGGCGACGTCGAGCTTCCAGTCGATCTCGCGGCCGTCCATCTCGCGGATCATGGCACCTCGCTTGTCGAGGAAGGCGATGGCGGCATTGAGCCGGGCTTCGGTGTCGGGATCGAGATAGCCGCCGGTCAGGCGGCGAATGACGGTGACGCGCTTGCCGGCGATCGGGTCGGTCGCCGCGGTCTGCGGCCAGGCGAAGGGCGTGCGGCCGATGGCGGCCGTCCACGGATCCCCGGGATGGCCGCGCGACATCGAGGCGAGGCCAACGCCAAGATCGGCAGGGTGCCGCGCCATGACGCCGAGATAGGTCAGTTGGCCGAACTGGTCGGGCGCCGCCTCGTGCGGCACGCGGCCGAGCGTCGCCTTCAATCCGTAGACGCCGCAGCAGGCGGCGGGAATCCGTCCCGAACCCGCGCCATCGGTCGTTATGGCGATCGGGCCGAGGCCCAGTGCTACCGACACCGCAGCACCACCGCTCGAGCCGCCCGATGTGTGCTCGCGATTCCATGGATTGCGCGTGACGCCGTGCAGGCGGCTGTCGGTCAGCACCTTGTGGCCGTATTCCGGCGTCGTGGTCTTGGCGAACAGAATGGCGTCCGCGGCGCGCCATTGGCCGATCGCGCTGGCATCGGTGTCCGGTACGTTGTCCTTCATCGTGAGCGATGCGAACGCCGTGCGCAGGCCCTTGCTCAGGATCAGGTCCTTGGCGGAGACCGGCACGGCGGCCAGCGCGCCGAACGCCGTTCCCTGCTCGCGTCGTGCATCGAGCCTGTCGGCTGCCGCCCGCGCGCCTTCGGCATCGAGCGTGGCGATGGGGTTGAACGGCTCGGCGCGTCTGCAACGTGCCAGCACCCCTTCGATGATGTCGCGTGCCGCGACGCTACCTGAGGTGAAGGCCCGGACAAGGGCCGCGACGGGCCGGCCAGCGAAATCCTGATGCGTCATCGGGTGACTATGGCGGTCGCGTAGACGTCATTCCACGACGTTGTGATAAGACTGAGGTCGTCAATCCGGAGGAGTTCGCATGTCATTCCGTGCGCTGGTGCTGAGCCAGGGGGCCGACCGCAAGGTGAGTGGCGTCGTCGAGACGCTCGACGAGAGCAAGCTTCCGGCGGGCGATGTCACCGTCGCGATCGAATACTCGACGCTCAATTATAAGGACGGTCTGGTCCTGACGAGCGGCGGCGGGCTGGTGAAGAGCTGGCCGCATGTCGGCGGCATCGATTTCGCGGGAACCGTCGAGGCCTCGACGAACGTCTCCTTCAAGCCGGGCGACAAGGTGGTATTGAACGGCTGGCGCGTCGGCGAGCTGCACTGGGGCGGCTACGCCACCAAGGCGCGGGTCAAGGGCGACTGGCTGGTGAAGCTGCCCGCCGCGATCTCGACCAAGCGTGCCATGGCGATCGGTACGGCGGGCTATACTTCCATGCTCTGCGTCATGGCCCTGGAGAAGCACGGCATCACGCCGACGTCGGGCGAGGTCGTGGTGACGGGCGCGGCGGGCGGCGTCGGCAGCGTGGCCGTCGCGATCCTGGCCAAGCTCGGCTACGCCGTCGCCGCCGCCACCGGCCGGCCGCAGGAAGGCGCCTATCTCACGTCGCTCGGCGCCAAGACGATCATCGATCGCAAGGAGCTTACCGAGGCGCCCGACCGGCCGTTGCTGGCGGAGCGTTTTGCCGGCGTCGTCGACACGGTTTCCGGCGTGATGTTCGCCAAGGCGCTCGCCCAGCTCAAATACGGCGGTGCTGCCGCGGTGTGCGGGTTGGCGGCCGGCCCGGCTTTTCCCGGCTCCATCCTGCCGTTCATCCTGCGCGGCGTTTCGGTCTACGGCATCGACTCGGTGATGCTGCCGATGGCGCCGCGTCAGGAAGCATGGAAGCGCCTCGCTACGGACCTGCCACTCGACAAACTCGACAGCACGGTGAGCGAGGCGGGCCTCGGCGATCTTTTGGCGCTGGCCCCAAAAATCCTCAAAGGAGAAATACGCGGCCGCGTGGTTGTCGACGTGAACAAGTGATAGATACGGTGAGACTGTCATCCCGAGCGTAGCGAGGGATCTTTGGGTTGCCGCTAAGGATCCCTCGCTACGCTCGGGATGACAAAACAACATTTGCTAAAGGTAGTTCCCATGACGCCTCCCAACACAGCGCCGGCCAACAATCTCGAAGCCTTATTCATGCCGTTCACGGCGAACCGGCAGTTCAAGAAGAACCCGCGGATGCTGGCCAAGGCCAAGGGCGTGCACTACTGGACGCCGGAGGGACGCAAGATCATCGACGGCACGGCGGGCCTGTGGTGCGTCAATGCCGGCCACGGCCGCGAGGAGATCAAGGTGGCGATCGCCAAGCAGCTCGACGAGATGGACTACGCGCCGTCGTTCCAGATGGGCCATCCCAAGGCGTTCGAGCTGGCGGCGCGGCACGCCGCTATGCTACCGGGCGATCTCAACCACGCCTTCTATTGCAACTCTGGCTCCGAGGCCGTCGATAGCGCGCTCAAGATCGCCCTCGCGTATCACCGCGCCAACGGCCAGGGCACGCGCACGCGCTTTGTCGGCCGCGAGCGCGGCTATCATGGCGTCGGCTTCGGCGGCATATCCGTGGGCGGCATGGTCAACAACCGCAAATGGTTCTCCCTGCTGCCGGGCGTCGACCATCTGCCGCACACCCATCTGCCGAAGAACGCCTTCTCCAAGGGCCAGCCCGAGCATGGCGTCGAGCTTGCCGATGAACTGGAGAAGATCGTCGGCCTGCACGACGCCTCCAACATCGCCGCCGTCATCGTCGAGCCCTGCGCCGGCTCGACCGGCTACCTGCCGCCGCCCAAGGGCTATCTCGAGCGGCTGCGCCAGATCTGCGACAAGCACGGCATCCTGCTGATCTTCGACGAGGTCATCACCGGGTTCGGCCGTCTCGGCACGGCCTTCGCCGCCGACAAGTTCGGCGTCATTCCCGACCTGATGACGGTGGCCAAGGGTATCTCCAACGCCACCGTGCCGATGGGCGGCGTGTTTGTGAGGAAGCCCGTGTTCGACGGATTGATGAACGGCCCCGAGAACGCCATCGACCTGTTCCACGGCTATACCTACTCGGCCCATCCGCTGGCCTGCGCGGCGGCGTCCGCCGTGCTCGACATCTACCGCGACGAGAACCTGTTCGAGCGCTCGGCCGAGCTCTCGCCCTACTGGGAGGACGGCGTGCACTCGCTGAAGGGCCTGCCCAACGTCACCGACATCCGCAATCTCGGGCTTGCCGCCGGGATCGATCTCGCGCCCAGCGGTCCGGTCGGGACCCGCGGCTACGCGGCCTTCACCAAGGCCTTCGAGCTCGGCCTGATGGTCCGCCAGTCGGGCGATGCCATCGCCATGTCGCCGCCGCTGGTGATCGAGAAGGCGCAGATCGACGAGATCATCGACATCACCGCCAAGACCATCAGGGCGGTCGCCTAGCGCGGCCGCCGCTCGCCTGCTAGGGGGGCGGGACGTGGTCGTCGATCTGAGCCTCACCGTCGCCGTCGGCATCGCCGCCACGATCGCGCATTTGGCGATTGCCGGGGCGGTGACGGTCCACGTGCTGCTGAACAAGCGCAATGTCGGCGCCGCCATCTCGTGGATGGGCATTGCCTGGCTGTCGCCGTTCCTCGGTGGCCTGCTCTACATCACCATGGGCATCAACCGCGTGAAGCGGCGCGCCAAGAGGCTGCGGCGCGAGCGATCGCATCTCTTTGTGGTCGACGACGAGGCTCCCGATGCCGTCGGCAACGACCCGCTGGCTCCGCTGAAATATGCCGTGGGCCGCCTTACCGGGCTTCCGATGACGAGCGGCAACAGCGCGGAGGTGCTGGCCAGCGGCGACGAGGCCTATCCGCGGATGATCGCGGCGATCGACTCGGCGGAAAGGAGCGTCGGGCTGTGCAGCTACATCTTCCGCGCCGATACCGCCGGCCGAGCGTTCATCGAGGCGCTGACCCGCGCCCATCGGCGCGGCGTGCGGGTACGGGTGTTAATCGACGGGATCGGCGGCGGCTATTTCTGGTCGGGGACCGATATCGCCCTGCGGCGGGCCGGCGTTCCGGTCGGGCGGTTCCTGCACTCCTATTTCCCCTGGCGGATGTCGTTCCTGAACCTGCGCGACCATCGCAAGCTGCTGGTGGTCGACGGCAAGATCGCCTTCACTGGCGGGATCAATATCGGCGACGAAAACGTGCTTGCCGGGAGTCCGTCCCATCCTGTGCACGACACGCATTTCAGACTGGCGGGGCCGGTCGTCGAGCAGTTGACCGAGGCCTTTGCCGACGACTGGCTGTACGAGAGCGGCGAGAGGCTGGCGGATGATGCCTGGTTTCCTGACCTCGAGGAGGTGGGATCGGTCGCCGCCCGCGTCGTGACCTCGGGTCCCGATGAGGATCTCGAGCAGATCGAGTTCGTAGCCCAGCACGCGATCTCCTGTGCGCGGCACTCGATCATGATCGTGACGCCGTACTTTCTGCCCCCGGAGACCCTCACCACGGCGCTCGGCCTGGCTGCAATGCGTGGCATCAAGGTCGACATCGTGGTGCCTGAGCAGTCCAACCACGCCGTCATCGACTGGGCTCGTCAGGTACCGTTGCGGCCGCTGGTCGGCGCCGGCTGCAATGTCTGGCTGGGACCGCCGCCATTCGATCATTCGAAGGTGATGACGATCGACGACTCCTGGTCGCTGATCGGCAGTGCCAATTGGGATATCCGCAGCTTCCGGCTGAATTTCGAGCTCAATGTCGAACTGCAGGACCCCGGCTTCGCCGTTCGTCTCCGCAAGGCGACGCGCACCGGCCGCCTGCTGACACTCGCTGAATTGGAAGGCGAACCCCTGGCGCGCCGCCTGCGCAACAACGCCGCGCGGCTGCTGCAGCCCTACCTTTAGGGGGTGGGGTGCGGTGCGAGATCGGCCAATCGCGACTCCAGAATGGGCCACGCCGCGTTCTTGATCAGCAAGGCGCCGCGTGCGTTGGGATGTCCGTCGTCCGCGATCTCGAACGCGTCGGAATTGTCGCCAATGACGTCGGCCACCTGGCCGCGGAGGTCGCGGAAGTAGATGCCTTCCTCCCGTAGCATCATCGGCAGCCAGGGGTCCTCGATTGACGGCCAGCCGGTCGTCAGCACGGTGAGCTTGACGTTTCGGGCTTCGCACCATGCCGCCATGCGCCTGAACAGCAGGCGAGCCAGCGTTTGCTCCAGGGCAAGTTCTTCCGGGTCGGGATCGTCGGTCAACGGCGTGGTCACCGTGCCGACCCCAAGATACCGGGTGGATTGTCGAAGCAGCCGGACAAAGTGGGAATGCTCGAGGAGATAACCATAGGTTCGATTGTTCTGGATCAGCGTCTTGAGGAAACTCTGCCGCTCCGAACGATCGACGCTCACCAACTCCCGACCGTCGGCCGACACGACGAACACGTCGCGCTCCACGGATCTGCGAAGATCATCGAAATTCAGGAAGACGACGACGGCAGACGGCTTCAAATCGTCTCCGAAGGCTTCCAAATAGACCAGTTGGTCAGCCGTCCCCCAACCACCCGTCGCAGCGTTCAACAACTGGAACGCTGCCGGGCCTGTGCGCGCCTCAAGCTGCTTTCGGAATATATCGACGTAGGTTTCCTCGAGCGCCAGGCCAATGCCGAGAGTGAAAGAGTCGCCCAGTATCAGGACGCGAACCGCCTGCGGATTTGGCTCTGCCCTGTTGCGCTGGTGCTTGGAATTTGTTTCGTAGGTAACGATGCGTCCGCCGATCTCGTGTCGGCTAACGCTGGAGGGCTTGTTTATCAGGATGCCTTGCGGTCCGTTGACATACCACGACTCGGCGAATGGCTGAGGCGCCACCAGCCTGGTCGCAACTTCGGCAAGACCGAATCCGACGACGATCCCCGCAACCGAGGCTACGTAGTTGTAGAAAATTCGGCGCTCGCGCATCGGCTGTCTAGAGCATATTCCGTCCGGCTGAGGCGGGCAAACGCGCGCGATCAGCCGGACGGAATATGCCGTTGAAGGAAATGCTTCGTACGACGCGTTTCCGGTCAAATGGAATCGCGGAGCGGTTCAATTTGACCGGAAGCCGCACTAGCGTAGTGCCGCCCGCAGCCGCGCGATACGGCGGCGGGCACGGCCCAGACGGCCGAGCTTGGCCACCGCTTCGACGACATGCAGATCGAGCACGATTGGCCGGTGGTCGGACGGTCCGAAGGCAAGGGTGGTCGCCGACCGACAGGCCACGCCATGCACCAGGCAACGATCGAGCCGGAACGGCACGACGTTGCGCGCAAAGTGCGTCGGCTCGCGCGGGCCGACGTCGGCGAAGCCCGGCATCAGGATGGGACCGACGGCGTTGTAGTCGCCGATTATCGCCGACGGTCGGCCGCGCAGCGCTTCGGCGATGCGGGAGAGCTGACGGCGATTGAGCAATTGGCCGTGCGACAGGTGGACGTTGGCGAAGGTGATGTCGCTCACCTGCACGATCTGGGCGCGCCGGCGCGGCAGGCGGCCGGGCAGGCGGGAGGCCGGCAGCGGCAGCACCTGCGGCACCGCGAAACGATGCCGGCTCCACACGGCGAGCCCGTGGATGCGTCCTGGCCACGGCAGGCGGTGATAGTGGCCGCCGGCCAGCGCAGGCAGGACGTCCATGTGCTGGGTGACTTCCTGCATCAGCATGACGTCGGGCCGTTCGTGCGCCAGCAGCGCCGCCACGTCGCCGACGGCGGCGCCACTGAGGCGCAGCAAATTCCAGCTGATGATCTTCATCGGCGCAAACATAGACTGTGGGCGGCGATCTGTGCACACTTTCGCCCGCGTCAAATGACGATATGGGGACGGAGACGACATGAAGGTGGTGATCACCGGCGGAGCGGGCTTTCTCGGCAAGAAGCTGGCGCGGCGCATCCTGCAGCAAGATGGCATCGCAGGACCCAACGGCAAGCCGGAGCAGGTGAGCGAGCTCCTGCTGTTCGATGTCGGAAAGGCGAGCGGCCCGGGGCTCGACGATCCTCGAGTCAAGACCGTGGCGGGCGACATCGCCAACTTCGCCACCGTGCAGTCGATCGCGCAGGGCGCTGCCACGGTGTTCCACTTCGCTGCGGTCGTGAGTGCTGGCGCGGAGGCCGATTTCGATCTCGGCTATCGGGTCAATCTCGACGGTACGCGCAACGTCCTGGAGGCCTGCCGCGCGCTCGGTACAAATCCGCGTGTGGTCTTCACCAGTTCGCTCGCAGCCTACGGCGGCGACCTGCCGCCGGCGGTGACCGACGACACGCCGCTGACGCCGCAGACATCGTACGGTTCGCAAAAGTCGATCGGCGAGTTCCTGATCCGCGACTATACCCGCAAGGGCTTTTTGCGCGGCACCGCGGTGCGGTTGCCGACGATCTGCGTGCGCACCGGATTGCCCAACAAGGCGGCCTCGACGTGGGCGAGTTCCGTCCTGCGCGAGCCGCTGACCGGCGTCGACGTGGTCTGTCCGGTGACGCCGCAGACGATCATGGTGGTGCTCAGCCCGCGCAAGACCGTCGATGCCTTCGTGCGACTGCACGACCTGCCAACCGACGCCTTCGGCCCCGGCCGCACCTTGCTGCTGAACGGCATCAACGTGACGGCCAAGGAGCTCGAGCAGGCGGTGGGCCGCCACGCCGGCAACCGCAAGGTCGGCAAGGTGACCTGGCAGCACGATGCGGCGATTCAAAAGATTTGCGACGGCTGGCCTCAGGGCATCGACTCGAAGCGCTCGCGCGCGCTCGGCTTCGAGATGGACAAGGACCTCGACGAGGTCGTGCGCCACTTCATCGCCGACGACCTCGACGAGCAGATGAAGATAGCCAGGCCGGCCCAGCCCTAACGGCCGGACAGCATGCGCCAGCCGTTCTGAAGGTGGCGCCAGGCCGACCAGACGCGGCGGCTGCTCATCATGTGCCAGCGTTGCGGCTCGTTGTCGGGGCCGGCAATCGCGCCTGCATCCTCGACATAGTCGGTGATGCCGACAGCATCGGTGTCCCACGGGCCGGTGGTCTTGAAGATCGTGGCCTTGCAGCCATAGTTCGCCAGCGCGCGCGACATGCCATCCGCCATGAAATCCATGTACCGCGGCAGGCTTTCGGGGCGGCAGAGATAACCCTTGTTGAAGCCAACCGCGAGCAGGCGGAAGTGGAACGGGTTCTTCTCCATGTAGCGCACCACCTCCGTGGTGTTGGCGGGATATCGCGGCGAGAAGAAGTCGTCGATCACCACGATACCATCGGTATTGACGATGCGGTTGGCGAATTCGAGCTCGCGATAGACGGCGGTGCCGGTGTGCTCGCCATCGATGTGAAACCAGCGCACCGTCTGATGCAGGGCCTTGAGGTCGAGCTTAGCGGGCAGGTCGACCGACGGGCCGGGCAGCGGCACGATGTTGGTCGGTTCCTTGCCGACCGACCGAATGGCATTGTGCACCGCCGCTTCATCCAGCCTGAGATCGCAGAGATAGAGTTTCTCGTCGCCCTTGCGATACGAGGCGAGCACCGACGCCGAACGGCCGCGCCACACGCCAATCTCAAACAGGTCGCCGGAAACCCCGGTCTGCTGGTCAAGCAGGGCGCGCCAGACGCAATAGGACTGGAACAGGAACCAGCCCGGAATGGCGTCGACTTTCTCCCAACTGAGCATCTTCGCTCCTCGCTTGGCATCTTGCTAACAGCGCCTTAACGACGCTGCAAGTCGGGACAGCTTGCGTCGGCGTCGGCGGTCCTGTAGAGCCCGGCAGCTTCTGCACATGCCTTCGACCACGTTCGCTTACCGAGCAACAATCGGCCTGATTTGGGCGCTGGCGCTCTGGCATAGCTGGACGTGTCGCGGCCTGTTCGTCGATGGTTCGGCGTTTCTCGTGGAGATCGTCCGGCGCGAGTGGTTTTTCCGCTTCTACCCGCCCCGCATCCACGCAATGATCGCCGGTCAAATACCGGTCATGACTGCAGTAACCCTGGGGGTCACCGACCTGCACTGGCTGGCCCGTCTGCTGTCTCTCGGCCTGTTCGGCCTGCCAACGATCTTCTATCATCTGGCGCTGCATCGCGCGAAGGCGGATCCCGTGCTGATGGCCACGGTGATCGCCGCCATTGCCTCGATATTCATCACCACCGGGTTTTTCATCGCCGGCGAATACAACACGACATTTGCGATCGTCCTCCTGGTGGCGGTCAGGCTGGTGACAGCGAAGCGACTGACCCTGGTCGACGGCCTCTTCCTGGCGGCGGTCGCGGCATTCGCGACCCGGACCTACGAAGTAATGCTCTATCTCGGGCCCCTTCTGGCGGCGATGATCCTGTGGGCGCTGTGGCGCGCGCCGGCCCGGCCTGTCGTGACGACACTCCTGCATCTAGGGGCCGCGGTATTTTTCCTCAAGGCCATGATGGTGGCGGTAGATTCGTTGCTTAACCCGCACTCGGTGGAGCATCTCGAGGAGACTTGGCGGACCACCATAAACTTCTGGCAGAACATGCAGTTCGACCTGGCGTTTGGCGCGGCGCTTGTCGTGGTCGTCTGGGCGCTCATCAAGCCCGGAGACCTGCTCGAAGCGAAGCCCTATCGCTGGGCAGGAATCTGCCTGATCTTGCTCGCGCTCTCCCCGCTGCTGGCGTTGGGCGACACAATGGTGCGGCCGCTTGCCAAGTCGCAATACATCGCCCGCACGGCAAGCGGCCTGATCATTGCGGCCATGGTTGCGTTCATCTGGGCGCGCGAAACCAATCTTGGCGCCAGGTTCAAGACCTTCGTTGTGTTGCGCAGACCCGAGGCGGCACGTCGCTTTCTCGCCTTCGCCTGCCTGATGTTGCTGGCGGTCGTG
Organism: Asaia bogorensis; assembly: GCA_945889625.1. Lineage (GTDB taxonomy): Bacteria > Pseudomonadota > Alphaproteobacteria > Reyranellales > Reyranellaceae > Reyranella. The sequence goes on from CAMDCE010000004.1 coordinate 132,231, forward strand.
CCGTCCGACCTTTTCCTCACGGCGACATGGTCGTCCTATCTCGATGCAACGCGCACGGCGGTGCGCTCGCACCGTGGCGTCACTGCCTTCGAGGACACGCCGCTTTCGAAGCGGCCATACTTCCTGCTGGTCGAGAACTGGGCGATGTCGAGCCTGAGCATTGTGCTGCGTTCAGAGGTCCACGACGGCATCATCGGCCCGCCCCGGGACTTCACCGGATGGGTACCCTTCCGTCCTGAAGAGCCGCCCAACATGGGCCGCTTCTTCTGGCGCGACTGAGCGCGATGTCGCCGACCGCCGTCTATCGTGGTGTTGTCGTGCTGCTCTGGGTACTTGCGGTCTGCAACAGCGTCGCCTGCCGTGGCTTGTTCTGGGATGGGTCATCCTTCCTGGTGAATATCGTCGACCTCGGCACGTTCCACGATTTCTACCCCGCCCGCGCCCACGTCGGATGGCTGACGCAGACTCCAGTGCTGCTGGCAATCAAGGTCGGCGTCACCGATACCAAGCTGCTGGCGATGATCCAGTCGGCGGCCCTGTTTGCGTTGCCTGCCGGACTTTACAGCCTGGCCCTGGCACGGGTGCGGGCCGATGCCGTACTGCTCGCCATCGTCGTCGTCATCATCGCCGTGGTCTATCTACCGACTTCGTTCTTTATTATTGGCGAATACAACACGACTTACGCCGGCGTGACTGCGGCGATCGCGGTGGCGCTTACCGCCGAGGGTCGCGGCTGGCGCGACGGTGCGATCCTTTGCGCGCTGGGCGTTCTCTGCCTCGCCTCCTACGAGGCCACGATCTATTTGGGCCCGCTGACGGCGGCGGCGATCCTGTGGACCATCGGGCGCAGGGCCACCGACCGCCATGCCCGCCTGCTGGGCGGGATCGCAGCACTTGCCTTCCTGGGTGGCGCAGTCGTGTCGGGTGTTACCGTCGCCGAGTACTGGCGCCATTCGCACTTCGTCGAGGTGCGTGGCGCGGTTCTCGATTTCTGGCAGAACCTTCAGTTCATCATCCCGCTGGCAGGGCTCGCATTCATTGCCGTGCTGTGTCTGGTCAGGCCGCCGTGGCTGAACGGACGCGGGCCCCTCGCAGTGATCGGCATTGTTGCTTTCCTACTCGCCGTGACGCCGTGGCTTCGCCTTCTCAATGCCGACTCGAGTCTTTCTCCGCCGGCGCAGTACCTCGCGCGCACGGCGGCCGGCGGCTTGCTTGTGGTCCTGCTGATCGTCATGTGGGTCCATGTCGCGTGGCGGCGAAACCCGCCGGCGCTGCTGGCCAATCTGCGGCAGCCGGCGCTTGGCCGTCGACTGGCGACTGCGGCATTCGCGCTGGTCCTGTGCGCAGCGATTCCCGACATTGCCCTGACCAGGCTGTGGACCGACTATCTCGACTATTTCCGAGGATTGATCGTCGGCCGCACGGGTCTGGTGTCGGCACGCGAGCTTCCGATGGGTGTCTGGCCGCAGCAACTGTTCCGCCAGGAATGGACCTATCCGGCGTTGAGCGCGATCCTTCGGAGTGCGCCCGGTCAGGCGGTCGTGCTCATCGACAAGGACTTCAGCATCAATCCGCCATTCGACCCGCGCTGTGGGACCGTACCCCGTCTCGAGGGATTTACGTGGCGCGACTGAGCACGATCGCCCTCTACCGCGGCACAGCGGCGCTGATCTGGGTGCTCGCGGCCTGGCATTGTTGGTTGGCGCGCGGTCTGTTCGTCGACGGCAGCTCCATACTCGTCACCATGTTGAAAAACGGCGGCTACGCGACGTTCTACGACGCGCGGCACCACGTGATGGCGCTGACGCAATGGCCAGCCGTTACCGCCCTTGAACTCGGAGTAACCGACACAGAGATCTTGGCCCGGCTTTTTTCCGCCGGCCTCTTCTTCGTGCCGACGGCGTTCTATCACGCCTCCTTGTTCCGGGCGCGCCGCGATCCGGTGCTGCTCTCGGCGGCCGTCTGTGCCATCGCGATCGTCTTCCTGCCGACGTCGTTCTTTATCGCGGGCGAGTACAACAGCGTCGGCGCTGCCGTGCTGTTCGCGGCCCTGGTGCTGGCCACCGGGACACGCCCGACGGTGGGCGACGGCGTGCTGCTGGTGGCGACGGCCGCATTGCTGGTCCGCTCCTACGAGACCATGTGCGGCTACGGCCCGTTGTTGGCCGTGCTTACAGTCTGGCGCCTGTCTGTCGGCGGGTGGCGAGGCGGGGCGTCCATGCTCTACGGGCTGGCGGCGCTGCTGTTCCTGTCGTCGGCAGTCGTTGCCGTCCAATCGCTCCTTGGTCCGCATGTCGAGGGTCACCTGGGCAGCGCCGCGGCGGACGTCGTGATGTTCTGGCGCAATCTGCAGTTCGTCCTGCCGGTGGCGGCGCTCGTCGTCGTGGCGGTCGCCGGCCTGATCTCGCCGGACCTGCTCGGGTCGCGACGCCTCTATCTGTGGGCCGGGGTGGTCTTGATCCTGGCCGCAGTCAGCCCGCTCTTGTGGCTGGCCGACGGCTCCGTGCGGCCGTTCGCCAAGTCGCATTATCAGTCGCGCATGATGGCGGGCCTGGTCATGGCCGCCATCGTCGTGGCGATCTGGCTCCACGCGCTGCGGCCCTCCTGGACGCCGCCGGCGCTCGCGGCGTTGGCCAAGCCCGCGGCCGCGCGCTTCTTCCTCGCGTTCCAGATGGCGACGCTGCTCGCGGCATTGCCGGCCGATATCGTGCTCAGCGACCTGTGGCGGCGCAGCATCGTGGAATTCCAGTCGACGATCGCCCGGCGCAGCGGCCCGATTCCGGTGGAGGAAACCGCGCTTGTCCGAGAGCCGTATCGTCACATGATCGAGGACTGGTCGCTGTCGAGCGAGAGCCTGCTGCTGCGGCGCAAGCCCGGCGACGGAATCGTGGTGCCGTCGAGGGGTTTCTCGAACTGGCAGCCGTTCGATGCAACGAAGGAGCTGCCCCGTAACGTCGAGAAATATCTATGGGGCGATTAGAGCGCGGTAGCTTTCGACCGAATCGTGCCGTAGGCCCAGCTCATGCGCCGCTTGTAGTGCGATAGCTTTCGAGTGAAACGTGCTGTCGGGCCAGCCCATGCGCCGCAGTGCTGCGGGGGCTGGGCTGACAGCTAAAAGGAAAGCTATCGCGCTTTAAGGCCGCATCCAGTGACTGGACGGGCCTGAGCCGCGCAGCGGGGCTGCCATCTCGACGAACTCGCAGAGGATCTTGCGGGTGTCGCGCGGGTCGACGATCTCCTCGATCCAGAAAGTCTCGGCGCTGCGGAACGGCGAGCGCAGCTTGTTCAGCCGGTCCTCGATCTCCGACATCTTCTCCTTGCGGTCGGCTGCTGCATCCAGATCGGCGCGGTAGGCTGCTTCGATGCCACCCTCGAGTGGCAGCGAGCCCCAGCGGCCCGACGGCCAGGCATAGCGCCAGTTGAGCCGCGATCCGTTCTGGTGCGCCGCGCCCGCCACGCCGAAGGCGTTGCGGATGATGAAGGTGCACCACGGCACGGTGGTCTGGAACATCGCCGACATGGCGCGCACGCCCTGGCGGATGACGCCGCTCTTCTCGGCCTCGAGCCCGATCAGGAAGCCCGGGCAGTCGCAGAAATAGACCACCGGCAGATGGAAGGTCTCGGCCATGTCGAGGAAGCGCGCGACCTTCTGGCAGGCGTCGGCGGTCCAGCCGCCGCCATAGAACATCGGGTCGCTCGCCATCACCGCGACCGGCCAGCCGTCGATGCGGGCGAAGCCGGTGGCGACCGAGCGGCCATAGAGCCTGCCCATCTCGAAGAAGCTGCCCTGGTCGACGACCTTCTCGACGATCGGGCGGATGCGGTAGGGCTTGCGGACATCGCGCGGGATGGCGTCGAACAGCGTTTCCTCGCGGCGCGCCGGATCGTCGGTGATGGGTCCGCGCGGCGGCGCGTCGTAGACCGAGGAGGGCAGGTAGGACAGGAACCGCCGTGTGGCCGCGAAGGCCTCGTCCTCGCTGTCGACCGCCTCGTCGATCGCGCCGGCGCGGAGCTGGATCTCCCAGCCGCCGAGCTCCTGCTTGTCGTACTGCTTGGCGCTCAGGCGATTGACCACCGGCGGACCGGCGACGAACATCGCCGAGATCTCCTTCACCATTACAGAGTAGTGCGTGGCGGCGAGCCGCGCCGCGCCGAGGCCGGCGACCGAACCGAGGCCAAGGCCGACTGTCGGAATAGCTCCCATGTTCTCGACAGCATATTCCCAGCCGCTGACGCCCGGGACGTTGGCGCGGCCGGTGGTCTCGATGGTCTTGACCGAGCCGCCGCCGCCGGAGCCTTCGATCATGCGGATCAGCGGCACCCGGTATTGCTGGGCGTAGCGCTCGATGAAGATCGCCTTGCCCTTGATCGTGGCGTCGGCCGAGCCGCCGCGCACCGTGAAGTCGTCGCCGGTGACGGCCACGGAGCGGCCGTCGATCTTGCCGCGGCCCATCACGGCATTGCCAGGCACCAGGTCGACGAGGTCGTTGCGGCCGTCATATTCGGCCTTGCCGGCGACGCTGCCGATCTCGCGGAACGAACCCTTGTCGAGCAGGAGGTCGATGCGCTCGCGCACCGTGAGCCGCCCGCCATCGTGCTGGCGCTTCACCTTGTCGGCGCCGCCCATGCGCTTGGCCATTTCCTGGCGGCGGCGCAGCTCGTCCATTTCCGGTTGCCAGGTCATCGGGGCGATCCTTCGCTTCGCATGTTTCAGCATCTATGCTTTCAGTGTTCGTACCAACGCCCGGCCGGACCGGCTACACTGAAAGCAATCGCGGCGGGAGCGCAGGGCCGATGGACGAAACTGGCGATAGTAGCGTGCTGCTGGTGGCCCGCTGTCTGGTGGCGGGCCTGTTCCTGTGGTCGGGCATCGGAAAAGTCAGCGGCTACGAAGAAGCCGCGCTCTTCATGACCCATAGCGGCGTGATCGGCTTGCTGCTGCCGGCCGCCGTCGTGATCGAAATCGGCGGCGCGCTGCTGCTGATCATCGGTTTCAAGGCGCGGTTCATTTGCCTCGGCCTTGCGGGCTTTTGCGTGGTGACGGCACTGCTGTTCCACGCCAATTTCACCGACCGTCTGCAGATGTTCCACTTCCTGAAGAACTTCGCGCTCGCCGGCGGGCTGCTGGCACTTTATGTGGCGGGCCCCGGCCGCCTGTCGTTCGACGGCATGGCCGAAAGCGCAGACTAGGCATTCGGCCGTTCGTAGACGATGCCGTCGATCAGGTTCTCCTCGTAGAGGCGGCCGAGATCGATACCGCCCGGTGGGCGGGCGATCGCGAAGCCCGAGATGGCGCGGGCGAGGCGCGCTTCCTGATCACGTCGCAACTTCTCGGCCTCCTCGACCATCACCGGCGTGAAGCGAACCGACTGACCCGGCAGCAGGCGCCCCAGGCGCGGCAGATCGACCGACGCCACGGTGGCGATCTTGGGATAGCCGCCGACGGTCTGGCGGTCGGCCAGAAGCACGATCGGCAGGCCCGCACCCGGCACCTGGATGGCGCCCGGCCCGATGCCGTCGGAAATGATGTCGGCCCCGCCCTTGTCGACACTGAGCGCGTGCTCGATCGTGGGACCTTCGAAGCGGATGCCCATGCGATCGGCTTCCTTGGAGACGCGCCAGTCGGCTTCCACGAAGGTGCGGCGGCCCTTGACGCTGAAATAATCCTCCTGCGGTCCCCAGATGACGCGGATCGGCCCGCTGCCATAGTCGAAGGCGCCGGCGAGTTTGCGCTCGTCGCCGGCTGGTGCTGAGGCAAGAGCCAACGGCAGGGCATCGCCCGCGGCGAGCTTGCGGCCCTGGAAGCCGCCGATGCCGGCGCGGGCATAGGTCGAGAGGCTGCCCATGAAGCGCGGCACGGCGAAGCCGCCGGCCACCGCTAGGTAGGCCGTGCTGGAGCCGTCGACCATGCCGACCCGCAGCGTCTGGCCGCGCTTCAAAAGATGCGAGCGGTCCGAGTCGAGCGGCTTGGGCGGGGCGTCGGGCGCCTCGGTCAGCGTCGGCGCCAGCGGCCCGACCAGGGCCACGCGCACCGAGTCGGCTTCGACCAGCAGGTCGGGGCCCATCACGCCGATCTCCAGCCCCGCGGTTTGGACGCCATTGCCGGCGAGCGCGTTGGCCAGGCTAAGCCCGATGCGATCCATGGCGCCCGCGGTCGGCATGCCGAGCGCCATGTAGCCAATACGGCCCTGATCCTGCACGGTGTCGAACAGGCCGGCCCGCACCACCTTGAGCGAGCCGCTCATGTCGCCCGCGCCGATGGACGTATGAGGGTCGACCAGTCGAGCGTGCCCGCCTCGACCTGGCCCGCGATGCGGTCGAATGCCTTGCGATCGATGCGCTGGAAGAAGAGCTGATCGCCCGGCGCCAGGAAAACCGGCTGCTCGCGACGCTGGTCGAACATCCACAAAGGCGTGCGGCCGATCAGGTGCCAGCCGCCGGGACTTTCGAACGGATAGATCGTCGTCATGTCCATGGCGATGGCGACAGACGAGCGCGGCACGCGCACCCGGGGCTGGCTGCGTCGCGGCAGGTAAAGCGTCTGGTCGAGACCCGCGATGTAGGCGAGCCCGGGCATGAAGCCCAGGACATAGACCTTGAAGACCGAGGCGAGGTGGGCGGTGATCGCCTGTTCGGTCGTCTTCTTGCTGCGCTCGGCGACCTCGGCGAGGTCGGGCGCGAATTCCGGGTCGTCATAGCAGCAGGGAATGGTGACGCGACGGGTCGTCCCCTCGCTCGGCAGGCCGCGGGCGATCAGGGCGTCGATCTGCGGCTGCAGTTGGCTGCGCGAGGTCGCCAGCGGATCGTAGGCCACCATCAAGGAACGCATGGTCGGCACGGTTTCGACCACGCCACCCAGGCTACCGGCGGCCTTGGCACCGCCGATGGCGGCATGCAGCGCCATTACCCGGCCGTTGATCTCGGGCGATATTTCGTTGCCGAATTCGACGGTGAAGGCAGTATCGCCGCAGGACAGGTACCGGACGCTCACGTCTGCTAGGATAACCGCTTCGATTTAGGGAGTCTCCCATGGCCGCAGCCACCAACGCCAACGCGACGAATGCGGGGCACGTCAACATCAACTCCGATCTCGGCGAAAGCTTCGGGCCCTGGGTGATGGGCAACGACACCGAGGTGCTGAAGATCGTGAGGTCGGCCAACGTCGCCTGCGGTTTCCACGCCAGCGATCCCACCGTCATGATGGATACCGTCAAACTCTGTCAGCAGAACGGCGTCAGCATCGGCGCCCATCCCGGCTTTGCCGACCTGCAGGGCTTCGGCCGGCGCGTCATCAATCTGACGATCAAGGAACTCGAGGCCAACATCGCCTACCAGATCGGCGCGCTGCAGGCGATCGCCGCCCTGCATGGCGCCAAGGTCACGCACATGAAGCCGCATGGCATGATGGCCAACATGTCGGCTGACAATCCGGAAATGTCGGAAGCGATCTGCCGCGCCACCAAGGCGGTCGACCGCGACCTCATCTTCCTCGCCCAAGCCAACACCGAGCAGGGCAAGGCGGCGCGAAAGCACGGGCTGCGCGTTGCGGAGGAGGTGTTCGCCGACCGTACCTACACCGAGGCCGGCATGCTGACGCCGCGCAAGGAAGCCAATTCAATGATCAAGGACGCCGCGAAAGCGGTTGCTCACGTCCGGCGCATGGTCGACGAGCAGGCGATCTACTCGACCTCGGGCAAGCGCATCCCTTGCCAGGTGGATTCGATATGCGTGCATGGCGACGGCCCGACCGCCGTCACCGTGTCCAAGGCTGTTCGCGAGGGGCTGGAGGCCGCCGGCATCCGGATCGTGCCGCTGACCGAGCTGCCCAGCCTGAAACACTGAACACTGGAAAGTGACCGTGTCCGGGCCTGTCCGTCCGGGCTCTTCGTCCGGCATATTTCCCGGGCCGCCGCCTATTAGGTGGCTCAAAACGGGAGATGAAACGTCATGATCAAGTTCATTGCTGCCGCCGCTACGGCGGCCTTGTTGCTGTCGCCGCTCGGCGCCGGCGCCCAGGCACCGCCGCCGCCGGCCTACGGTCTCGGCATTTCGTTCGACGCTGCCAAGAAGGCGCTCGCCGCCGCCGAGGCGGAAGCCAAGAAGAACAACTGGCCGGTGGCCATCGCCATCGTCGACAGTTCGGGCAGGCTTGCGGCCTTCTCCAAGATCGACAACACCCAGCATGGCAGCGTCGACATCGCCATCGGCAAGGCGGTGACGGCCAACAACCTCAGGCGGCCGACCAAGGCCTTGCAGGACGTCGTCGCCGCGGGCGGTGGCGGTCTGCGAATGCTGGCGGTGCCCGGTGTGATGCCGCTGGAAGGCGGCGTGCCGATCGTCGTCGACGGCAAGATCATCGGCGCCATCGGCGTCTCGGGCGTGACGTCCGAGCAGGATGCCCAAGTCGCCATGGCGGGGGCTGCCGCCGCCAAATAGCGTCGGGACCATCCGCCGCGTCGGCTTGCCCGACCCCGTCGCGCTACTATAGTCCGCTCCGATCGGGAGCGGACTGTTAGCGGGCGGGCATGAAGCAGCGTATCTTTGGCTGGATCTCCAGCCTTATCGGCATCGTCATCGCGCTAGCCGTGATCGAGGTCACCGCGATCGGCTGGCTGATGATCGAGGATGGCCGGTACACCCCGGCGGCGGAGCTGTTCGAGCGCACGCAGAACACCTACGTGCGCGATTTGACCAAGGACAAAGACTGTCGCTACGTCGACACGCTCTATCCGCACCCCTATCTCGCCTTCGTCCATCACGCCAATCCGCCGTGCGGCCTGTCATGGGCCAACAATATCGGCCTGCTCGGTGACGATTTCCCGACGGTGAAGCGGACTGACCGTTACGTCATCCTGCTCACCGGCGGGTCGGTCGCCTCGCAGCTTGCGCAAAACTTCAAACCGCCGGCGCCGCGCTATCTCGAGGAGGAGCTGAACAAGCGCTACGTCAGTCCCAACGGCAAGCCGTTCCAGGTGCTGAATGGCGGCGACGGTGCCTGGAAGCAACCGCAGGCCTTCATTCTCTTCGCGATGTACGCCAGCGTGGTCGACGCTGTGATGACGCTCGATGGCTTCAACGAACACTATTTCTTCGGAGTCGGCGTCGACGCACGGCTCGAACGTCCGCTCAGCAATTTTGCCGAGGTCAATCCGTTCGTCGCCGACGAGAATTTCGGCGACGCGGCGATCGGCTGGGTGATGGGGCGGATCGCAGGGGCGCTTGCGGCGACACCGGTCCTTGGCCAGTCGCACGCCATGTACATGATCGTGCGCGGCATCGAAGGGGTGGCCAAGAGCAAGGACATCTTCAAATCGAACAAGCGCACGACGCTGGCCAGCCTGTTCGCCATGCCCGAGGAGATCCGCAAGGACCACGATCTCGAGTTCGCCGTCCAGCTCGGACTCTATCAAAAGTACATGCGCGGCATCGAGGTGCTGGCCAAGGACTACAACGTCAAGACCGCGTATTTCCTGCAGCCCACCCCGACCTACGGCAAGGTGCTCACGGAAGACGAGAAGAAGATCGTCGGCGACCTTTCCTACGGGCCGATCTACCGGCGGATGGTGGCCGGGATCCTGACGCTGCGCGAGCGCGGCATGGCGGTGTTCGACCTCGGCGACCTCCTCCAGGACGAAAAGGGCACGATCTACGCTGACCATATCCACTTCTTCCGCGTGCTGACGCCGGAAAACTACGGCGAAAGCTCCGGTTACCGGCTGATGGCCACTCGGGTGGGTAGGTTGCTGGCGGAAACCTGGGGCTTGAAGGCAAAGCCCTGAAACTGATCACAAATCGGGGATTCGCCCCGTTTTCTGATGCTTTCCTATTGATTCAGTGTTGCTGCCGCGTTTCACTGTCCGAGACGCGAAATAAGACCGAAGGCGCCTAAGCGCCTCATAAGCGTCGACTTGGGATGGAGCCGCACATGGGCGTTACACGCCGTCAATTCATGAAGGTGAGCGCCGCTGGCCTCGCCGCCTCGTCGGTTGGAGCCTTGGGATTCGTCGGAGCGGGCGAAGCACTCGCCGCCGGCGTCCGGCCCTTCAGGCTCGAAAAGGCGACGGAAACCCGCAACGCCTGCCCTTATTGCGCCGTGGCCTGCGGCGTCCTCATCTACTCGATGCCCGATGGCACCGCCAAGGACGCCAAGCCGAAAGTCGTCCATATCGAGGGCGATCCCGATCACCCGGTAAATCGCGGCACGCTCTGCGCGCGCGGCGCGGCCTCGCTCGGCTACGTGCACAGCGCTAACCGCTTGAAGTACCCGATGCACCGCAAGCCGGGCACCGACAAGTTCGAGCGCGTGACCTGGGACTTTGCGCTCGATCGCGTCGCCAAGCTGATGAAGGAGGACCGCGACAAGAACTTCATCGCCAAGAACCGCGATGGCGTCACGGTCAACCGCTGGCTGAGCACGGGCTTCTTCGGCGCCTCCTCGCTCAACAACGAGGCGGGATACCTCACCTACAAGTTCGTCCGATCTACCGGGATGCTAGGGTTCGAGAACCAAGCACGAATTTGACACGGTCCGACGGTGGCCAGTCTTGGCCCCACATTCGGACGCGGCGCGATGACGAACTCGTGGAACGACATCAAGAATGCTGATGTCGTGCTGATCATGGGCGGCAATGCCGCCGAAGCCCATCCCTGCGGCTTCAAGTGGGTCACCGAGGCCAAGGCGAACAACGCTGCCAAGCTGATCGTGGTCGATCCGCGCTTCACGCGCTCGGCCGCGGTGGCCGACGTCTATGCCCCGATCCGGCCCGGCACCGACATCGCCTTCCTGTCGGGCGTGATGCGCTACCTGCTGGGCAACGGCAAGATTCATCAGGAGTACGTCAAGGCCTACACCAACGCCTCCTATATCGTGAAGGCGGGCTACAACTTCCAGGACGGGTTGTTCACGGGTTACGACGAGTCGAGGAAGACCTATGCCGACCGCTCGAGCTGGGACTACGAGCTCGACGAGCAGGGCATGGCCAAAGTCGACGAGACGCTGCAGAACCCACGTTGCGCGATCAACTTGCTGAAGGCCCACGTCGATCGCTACACCCCCGAGATGGTGGAGCGCATCACCGGTACGCCCAAGGCCAAGTTCCTGCAGATCTGCGAGTTGATGGCCACGACCGCCAACGGCGAGCGCTCGATGACGTCGCTGTACGCGCTGGGCTGGACCCAGCACACGACCGGCGCCCAGAACATCCGCTCGATGGCCATGATCCAGCTCCTGCTGGGCAACATGGGCGTGCCGGGCGGTGGCGTGAACGCCTTGCGTGGCCATTCCAACGTCCAGGGCATCACCGATCTTGCCCTGCTCTCGACGTCGACACCGGGCTACCTCGTCCTGCCGACCGACCGCGAGGCGACCTACGACGACTACATGAAGGTGCGCCGCTTCAAGCCGTTGCGGCCGGGCCAGACCAGCTTCTGGCAGAACTACGAGAAGTTCTTCGTCAGCCAGCAGAAGAGCCTGTTCGGCGCGTCGGCCACCAAGGACAACAACTGGGCCTACGATTATCTGCCCAAGTTCGACGCGTCCTACGACGTCCTGAAGATGGTCGACATGATGGCAGGGGGCCAGATGAACGGCCTGTTCTGCCAGGGCCTCAACATCCTGCTGGCGGCGCCCAACAAGGCCAAGGTCGCGTCGGGTCTCGCCAAGCTCAAGTGGATGGTCGTCATCGACCCGCTGGAGACCGAGACCGCGCGCTTCTGGGAGAACCACGGCGAGTACAACAACGTCGATCCCAAGGCGATCCAGACCGAGGTCATCCAGCTTCCGGCCTCGACCTATGCCGAGGAGGAGGGCAGCGCCACCAATTCCAGCCGCGTGATCATGTGGCACTGGAAGGCGGTCGACGGGCCGGGCGAGTCCAAGAGCGACATCGAGATCATCTCGGGTCTCCGGCTGCGGCTGGCTGAACTCTACAAGAAGGAAGGCGGCACCTTCCCCGATGCGATCGTCAACACCACTTGGGCCTACGGCAAGCCCGCCAATCCCGATCCGGCGGAAGTGCTGAAGGAGATGAACGGCTACGCGCTGGAGGACCTGCCGGATCCTGCCGATCCCACCAAGGTGCTGCTCGCCAAGGGCAAGCTGCTGCCGACATTCGGTATGATGCGCGACGACGGCAAGACCTCGGGCGGCATCTGGATCTACACCGGCGTCTATACCGAGGCCGGCAACATGGCGATGCGCCGCGACGCGGCCGATCCGACCGGGCTTGGCGTGCATCCCAACTGGGGCTTCTCGTGGCCTGCCAACCGGCGCGTGCTCTACAATCGTGCCTCGGCCGACCCCAACGGCAAGCCGTGGAGCCAGCGCAAGAAGTACCTTGAGTGGAACGGCCAGCGCTGGGTCGGTGCCGACGTGCCCGATTACGGTCCGGCCGTGGCGCCGGACAGGAATGTCGGTCCGTTCATCATGAACCAGGAAGGCACCGCCCGGCTGTTTGCCCGGGGCGCCATGCCGGACGGCCCGTTCCCCGAGCATTACGAGCCGATGGACGCCTACATCGCCAATCCGCTGCACCCCAAGGTCAGCACCAATCCGGCGGTGCGCATCTTCGCAGCCGATGCCAAGTCGTTCGGCACGCCCGACAAATTCCCGATCGTGGCGACCAGCTATCGCCTGGCCGAGCACTTCCACTACTGGACCAAGAACGTCCACGACAACGCCGTGATGCAGCCGGAGATGTTCGTCGAGATGGGCGAGCGTCTGGCCAAGGCCAAGGGCATCAAGGACGGCGACTGGGTCGAGATCTCGAGCCAGCGCGGGGCCATCAAGGCCAAGGCCTGCGTGACCAAGCGCATCCGGCCGATCATGGTCGACGGCAAGCCCTGCGACGTGGTCGGCCTGCCGATCCACTACGGCTTCATCGGGCTCACCCGGAAGTCGCAGCCGGTCAACACGCTGACGCCGTCGGTCGGCGACGTCAGCGTAAATACGCCGGAATACAAGGCGTTCCTGGTCGATGTGAAGAAAACCACCGCACCGGCTTCTCAGCCGGCCACGGTTTAAGGGGAGGGTGATATGTCCGTTCTTCAAGCCCTCGACCTTCGCCGCCGCTCCGCCTCGTCGGTGGCCCCGCCGGCCGCCGGCAAGCCTGCCGCGGTCGCGGTCGCCAAGCTGATCGATGTCAGCAAGTGCATCGGCTGCAAGGCCTGCCAGACCGCCTGCCTGGAGTGGAACCAGCTCGATCAGTCGATCGGCGTCACCGACGGCACCTACAACAACCCGACCGACCTGACGCCGGCTTCGTGGACGGTGATGAAGTTCACCGAATACGAGAACGGCGACAATCTGGAGTGGCTGATCCGCAAGGACGGCTGCATGCATTGCGACGACCCGGGCTGCCTCAAGGCCTGCCCGGCGCCGGGCGCCATCGTCCAATACACCAACGGCATCGTCGACTTCATCTCGGACAACTGCATCGGCTGCGGCTACTGCGTGAAGGGTTGCCCCTTCAACATCCCGCGCATCTCCAAGGTCGACAGCAAGGCCTACAAGTGCACGCTCTGCTCCGACCGCGTCGTGGTCGGCCAGGCGCCGGCCTGCGCCAAGGCCTGCCCGACCCAGGCGATCTATTTCGGAACCAAGGCCGAGATGATCGCCCATGCCGACAAGCGCATCACCGACCTGAAGTCGCGCGGCTTCAAGAATGCCGGCCTGTACAATCCGGCGGGCGTCAACGGCACCCACGTCATGTACGTGCTGCACCACAACGACAAGCCGTCGCTCTACGCCGGCCTGCCCGACGATCCCAAGATCAGCCCGATGGTCGGCATCTGGAAGGGCGTGATGAAGCCCCTGTCGCTCGCCGCCATCGCCTTCGCCGGCGTCTTCGGCCTGATGCACTACGTCACCAAGGGACCAAATCGGGTCTCTGAGCACGACGAGCAAAAGGCCGTCGAGCTCGAAGGGAGCAAGGAAGGGAGCAAGAAGGTATGACCGTCGAAGCCAAGCCGGTCAGCCGCTACACGACCCCGGCCCGCATCAATCACTGGATCACCGCGGTATCGCTGGTCCTGCTGGCCTTGAGCGGGCTCGCGCTGTTCCATCCCTCGCTGTACTTCTTCACCTACTTGTTCGGCGGCGGCCAGCTCACCCGCATCATCCATCCGTGGATCGGCGTCGTGCTGGCCGTGAGCTTCCTCGGCCTCTTCATTCGCTTCTTCACGCTCAACTTCTGGAACAAAGACGATACGGTGTGGATGAAGAACCTGGGCGCGGTGATGAACAACAAGGAAGAGGGGCTGCCCGAGCTCGGCAAGTACAACGCCGGGCAGAAGCTCGTCTTCTGGGGCCAGTCGGTCCTCATCCTGGTGCTGTTCGCCAGCGGCATCGTGCTGTGGGACAGCTATTTCGCGGATCTGTTCTCGATCGACCAGAAGCGCCTGGCGGCCGTGGCACATGCGCTATGCGCGATCGCTGCCATCCTGATCTGGATCGTGCATGTCTATGCCGCGATCTGGGTGAAGGGCACGCTGCGTGCCATGACCCGCGGCTCGGTGACCGGCGGCTGGGCCTGGAAGCACCATCGCAAGTGGTTCCGCCAGGAAGTCGGCAAGCCCTGAGCACCGGCCCGACCGACCCGTCCTCCGGCTACGGCGAAAATACGCTCGGCGAGATCGCCGAAAGCGATCTCGTCCGCCTGCCCGATCTTGCCACGGTCTTCGCGCGCCGCGCCGCGCGCCTGGCGGCACTGGCCGAAGGACACGAACTCGAAGGCTTCCTGCGCATGGTCGCGGCCCTGGTGAGCGCCCAGCATGTCGCACTCGACGGCTTGCCGCCGGGGTCATTGCCGGGGCCGGCGCAGATCGCCCAGGCGCGGCTGGTGCACCAGGCGCCGCTCGATCCCGCGGCCTGGACGCGCGACAAGAGCTGGCGAGTGGCCTTGGCCCGCATCCTGGAGACGATCGACGAGGCCGTGCTGCCCGGGCCTGCGCGCGATGCCCGGGTGGCGCTGGCCGCTCTGGGCGAGACCGAGCTTGAAGTGTTGGCGGACCGCTTCCTGGACGGCGACGTGGCGGCCGGCGAGGCGGCGCGGACGGTGTTCGTGGCCGCGGCTCTGCAGGTTGCCTGGACGCGCATGGCGGCCCTCCTGGACAGGACCGACCTCATCACCGACCAACCCGAGACCGGCCAGTGCCCGTCCTGTGGATCGCCACCAGTCGCCGGCCTCGTATCGCCAGGGGGCACCAAGTTCGGCCACCGGCATTTGCACTGCTCGCTCTGCGCCACCGCCTGGCGCTACGTCCGGGTACGCTGCGTGCATTGCGGCAGCACCGACAAGATCTCCTTTCGCAACCTGGCCGGCACGTCCTATCTGCGGGCCGAGTGCTGCGAGGCCTGCCAAGGCTATTCCAAGGTCTTCTTCCTCGAGAAGGCGCGGCCCATCGAGCCCCTGGCCGACGACCTCGCCTCGCTGGGGCTCGACGTGCTGGTGGGCGAGGAGGGCTTTGCCCGGGTGCCCAATCCCTTCGTGCTGGGGGTCATGGAGCAGCAGGGACGTGGCGAGAAATGAGACTAAATCGAGGAAAGTGCCGATGCCATCGGCATCGGATGGGTCTCACCGGAGTGAGACATCGGTGAGACCTCGGTGAGACGTCGCGAGACACCAGGCTCCTTCGGACATAATTGATACAACTCGCCGCCCTTTGGGACACCAACGTTACATGGGTGCGGCGTATATCCTCGCTCGCGACGCCGGGAGGGGTCCTGGAGGTCGCGGTGCTTAGTGTGGGTCGTGCTCGATCTCTCGGGATCGGGCGAGGGTGCTGGCCAGCAAGAGCGAAGGGGTTCGCTCCTCGGCCGGCAGGGTTTTGGAACTTGGGGATTAACATGACGATTTCCGGACGTACATTCGCGTTTCTCGTCGGTCTGTCGGCTTCGGCCGTGTTGGTACTGGTCCGCGTCGGCACCGCCGTCGCCGCCGGCCTGTAGTTCAAGCGTTCCTCCCTTTCGCGGAGTACGCGAGGGGGAGGAATCGAGCTTTAGTTGATTGGCCGGCCGCGCCGGGCCATGCTCGGCGCCGCCGGACGCCGTGTTATCCGGCCCTGTTGCCAGGGAATTGAGCTGTGTCGCGTGCCGACCGCGCCGAAGGCGCCCCCGCCGTCCGTCCCCCTTCCATCGATCGCATGGCCGCCTGGCCTGCGTTGGCGCCGCTGCTGGCGCGCGCCGGCCGGCCGCTGCTGATCGAGGCATTGCGCGCCTGGGCCGACGCCCGGCGCGGCTCGCCCGATGTGACCGACGAGGCAGCCTGCGCGCGCTGGTGCGAGGCCCGCCTGGCCAGCCTGGTGAACCCCTCGCAGCTGCGCGTCTTCAACCTTACCGGCACCGTGCTGCACACCAACCTCGGCCGCGCGCTGCTGGCCGAGGAGGCGATCGAAGCGGCGGTCGCGGCCATGCGCTCGCCCACCACCCTGGAATACGACCTCGGCGGCGGCGGGCGCGGCGAACGCGACGATCACATCGCACCCTGGCTTTGTCGCCTCACCGGCGCGGAGGCCGCGACTGCGGTCAACAACAATGCCGGCGCCGTGCTGCTGGTGTTGAATGCGCTGGCGGGCGGACAAGAGGGCAGGGGCCGCGAGGTCATCGTCTCGCGCGGCGAACTGATCGAGATCGGCGGCGCCTTCCGTATCCCCGACATCATGGCGCGCGCCGGCTGCCGGCTGGTCGAAGTCGGTACCACCAACCGCACCCATCTCAAGGACTACGCCGCCGCGATCGGTCCCGACACCGCGGCGATCATGAAGGTCCATCCCTCGAACTACGCCATCCAGGGCTTCACCAAGTCGGTGTCGGCAGCCGAGCTGGTGCCGCTGGCCCGCGAGAAGGGCCTGCCACTGATCGAGGATCTCGGCAGCGGCACCCTGGTCGATCTCGAGACCTGGGGCCTGCCGCACGAGCCCACGGCGCGCGAATCGATCGACGCCGGCATCGATGTCGTGACCTTCTCCGGCGACAAGCTTCTAGGTGGTCCGCAGGCCGGGCTCGTGGTTGGGCGGCGCAGCTTCATCGAGCGTATCGCCAAGAACCCGATGAAGCGCGCGCTCAGACTCGACAAGGTGCGGCTGGCGATGCTGGAAGCCACCCTCAAGCTCTACGCCGATCCGGAAAGACTGCGCGCGCGCCTGCCGACCATTCGCACGTTGGCCCGCACACCCGAAGAGATTCGCGCGCAGGCCGAACGCCTGCTGCCGGCGATGGCCAAGGCGGTCGGCGGCGCCGCCAGGATCGCGATCGAAGCGGTGTACGGCCAGATCGGCTCGGGTGCGCTGCCGGTCGAGGCGCTGCCGTCCTTCGCGCTGGCGCTCCGTGGCAAGGCACTGGACGGGCTGGCGGACGCCTTTCGCCGCCTGCCGATCCCGGCGATCGGCTACATCCGCGACGACACGCTGTTCTTCGACGTTCGCACGCTCGACGACGAAGCAGCTTTCGTGGCCCAGTTGGGCAAGCTCGATGTCGTGGCTGGGTAAATTCTTCCCGCCCAATCCCGAGCGCCAGCTGGCTGACGCTCTCAGCGCCTGGAACGCCGGCGACTATGGCGTGGCGCTCGATCTGTGGGCGCCGCTTGCCCAACAAGGCCACCCCCGCGCCCAGAGCAACATGGGCGCCGCCTTCCTCGAAGGCCGTGGCGTCGAGCGCGACCATGACAAGGCCGCGGTGTGGCTGCGGCGCGCAGCCAACCAGGGCGACGCCGGCGGTCAGCGCAATCTGGCGCTGTGCTACTACGAAGGCTGGGGAGTGCCGCAGGACCAGGTCGAGGCGGCCCTGTGGTACCAAAAGGCCGCCGAACAGGACGATGCCGATGCGCAGGACATGCTGTCCTGGATGAAGCTCGTCGGTGGCGGTTGCCCGCAGGACTACCCCGGCGCCCGGCTGTGGGCCGAGAAGGCCGCCCGCCAGGGCCGCGCCGGCGCCATGGCGCGTCTGGGCGACATCTTCCACAACGCGCTCGGCGTCGAACGCGATCCGATCGCGGCCGCCCAGTGGTGGACGCAGGCCGCGAAGCTCGGCCATGTCGAGGCCCAGGCGATGCTGGGGGCTGCGTATCTTGCCGGCAAGGGCGTGGCGCGCGACCCGACCGAGGCGCTGCACTGGCTGCTGCGCGCGCAAGCCGGCGGCGCCGGCGAATTGGCCGAGGGCTTCCTGCGCGAAGCCCGCGCCCATGCCAAGGCCTCGCAACGTGCCGAAGCCGAGCGCCGCGCCGCTGGGCCCCTTCCTTGGGAGATCGGGCCATGATCGTCGGCACTGCGGGCCATATCGATCACGGCAAGACGGCACTCGTCAAAGCGCTGACCGGCGTCGACGCCGACCGCCTGAAGGAGGAGAAGGCGCGCGGCATCACCATCGATCTCGGCTACGCCTACAGCGACCTCGGCGACGGCCGCCAGCTCGGCTTCGTCGACGTGCCGGGTCACGAGCGCTTCGTGCACAATATGCTGGCCGGCGCCACCGGCATCGATGCCGCCCTTCTGGTCGTGTCGGTGGCCGAAGGCATCAAGCCGCAGACCGTCGAGCATCTGCAGATCGTCGATCTGCTGGGCCTCGATCGTGGCATCGTGGCGCTCACCAAGTCCGATCTCGCCAACGACGACCAGATTCTCGAGCGCATGGCCGAGGTCGAGACGCTGCTGTCTTCGACCTCGCTCAAGGGTGCCGAGATCGTGCCCGTTTCGGCGCTGACCGGGCAGGGCCTCGAAGAACTCAAGGCCAAGCTGCTGGCGCTCGGCGAAAGCGGCAAGGGCACCTCGGGATTTGCCCGCCTCGCCGTCGATCGCTGCTTCGTGCTGCCGGGGGCGGGCGTGGTGGTGACGGGCACCGTCCATGCCGGCGAAATCCGGGTCGGAGATCACCTGCTGCTCTCGCCATCGGGGCTGGAGGCGCGAGTGCGCTCGCTGCATGCCCAGAACCGTCCGGCCGAGATTGGCCGTGCCGGCGAGCGCTGTGCGCTCAATCTCAGCGGTCCGCGCCTGTCCAAGGACGCCGTGCGCCGTGGCGACTGGGTGGTGAGCGCGGAACTGCACGCGCCGACCGAGCGGCCCGACGTGCGGTTGAAGCTGCTGGCCTCGGAAAGCCAGCCGCTGAAGCATTGGGCACCGGTCCATGTCCATCTCGGCTCGGCCCATGTCATGGGCCGCGTTGCACTCCTCGAAGGCGACAAGCTCGCTCCGGGCGAAACAGCGCTGGCGCAACTCGTGCTCGAGGAAAAGGTCGGCGCGCTGGCGGGTGACCGCATCATCCTGCGCGATCCCTCCGCCACGCGCACGCTCGCCGGCGCCACCGTGATCGATCCGTTCGGCCCGCCGCGTAACCGGCGCACGCCGCGACGGCTGGCCGAGCTGACCGCGCTCGGCGAAGGCGATGCGGCCGTGTTGCCGAAGTTGCTGCGGCTCGAGTCGGGCTTTGTCGAGGCGGCGCGCTTCGGGCTGGCACGCAATCTCCGGCCCGCCGAGGTCGACAAGCTCCTGGCCGATACAGGGGCGGTGAAGCTGGAAGGTTTCGGCCTGCTCAGCCAGACTCTGGCGGCGGCGCGTGGCGACATCGTCGACACTCTCAAGACCTACCACCAGACCAACGCCGACGCGCCCGGCCTGCAGCCCGAGCGCCTGCGCGTCGCCCTGAAAAGGCGCTGGCCGATTCCGGTCTTCCAGGCGCTGCTCGCCCTCGAGGTGCGGGACAAGACCGTGGTCGTCGACGGGCCGTTCCTGCGCCTGCCCGGCCATTCGCTCACCTTGGGCGCGCGCGACGAGGCGCTGTGGAAGAAGATCGCGTCAGACCTGATCCGCGACCGCTACAAGCCGCCCCGCGTGCGCGATTTCGCCCAGGCCTACACCGTGCCCGAGGCCGACGTGCGCAAGCTGATGCGCCGGCTGGCGCGGCTCGGCAGGATCGTCGAGGTGGCGCCCGACCAGTATTTCCTGCGCCCCGTCGTGGCGGAGATGATCGGCATCGCAAATGCCTTCGGCGCCGACTTTACCGCGGCGCAATTCCGCGACAAGCTCGACAACGGCCGCAAGGTCGCGATCCTGATCCTCGAGTTCTTCGATCGCCACGGCGTCACGGTGCGCCGCGGCGACCTGCGCCGCACCGTTCCTGCCAAGCTCGAGCAGTTTGGCCCGGTGACGTCGCCGGGCGAACACCGCAAGGCGGGGTGACAGCGGGCGGCTTCCGGGTATGATCGAAAATGGAGGGGAAGCGCTCCCGGTGGGGCGGCTGGCCTTCAAAGCCAGAGAGGGCCGCCAGACGGTTCTTAGTGGGTTCGACTCCCACTCTCTTCCGCCAACTCCCATCTCAGCCGATCCCGGGAAGACCATAAAAGCTAGGTAGCATGGGTATAATTCCCATTTTATCGTCTCAGGCCGTCCCAAGCCGTCCGCTGGAAGTTACCCCCAAAAAGGGGTAAGTTTGGGGGTAACAAGAAAACCCCCGAATCCAGTTACCCCCATGCTCTCTGACGTAACGATCCGTAAGGCCAAGCCTGGCTCCAAGCCCCAGAAGCTTACCGATGGGCGAGGGCTCTACGTGCTGCTGACACCCAGCGGCCAGCGCTGGTGGCGCTTCAAGTATCGGTATGCCGGCAAGGAGAAGCTTCTCTCCTTGGGCGTCTATCCGGACGTGGGCCTGCGGCAGGCTCGCGAAAAATGCGATGTGGTGCGCAAGCTGGTTGCCGCCGGCACCGATCCCTCGGCCGAACGGCAGGCCGAGAAGCGCGCCCAGCGCGAGGCGGCCGCAAACGACTTCGAAAGCGTTGCGCGGGAGTGGCTGGAGAACATCAAGGCCGAATGGTCACCCCAGCACCACAGCGATTCGCTGAAGCGCTTCGAGGTCCACATCTTCCCCAAGATCGGCCATCGCCCGATCCGTGAGGTCACAGCGCCCGAATTGCTAGGCGCTCTGCGCGGCATCGAGGTTCGCGGCACCATCGAGTCGGCCCACAAGGTGGCGCGGGCCTGCGGGCAGGTCTTCCGCTTCGGCATCGCCGCCGGGCGCTGCGACCGCAATCCGGCCGCCGATCTCCGGGGTGCCCTGAAGGCGAAACCGAAGGCGAAGCCGATGGCCGCGCTTCCATCTGGTGACCTGCCCGATCTACTGAAAGCCATCGATGCCTATGACGGCGACGTGCAGACCCGGCTGGCCCTAAAGCTGCTGGCGCTGACGTTCGTGCGCACCAACGAATTGCGTGGCGCGACCTGGGCGGAGATCGATCTCGACAAGGCCGAATGGACCGTCCCCGGCGAGCGCATGAAAACCAAGGCCCCCCATCACGTTCCGCTGGCGCGACAGGCGGTCGAGGCGTTCCGGCAATTGAAGACCATCAATGGCAACCGCGAGCTGGTCTTTCCGGGCCGCCGGCCGACGCAGCCGATCAGCAAGAACACGCTTATCTTTGCGATCTATCGCATGGGATATCACAGCCGGATGACCAGCCACGGCTTCCGCGCGGTCGCTTCGACCGCCCTGAATGAATTGGGCTATCGTCCCGACGTGATCGAGCGGCAGCTTGCCCATACGGAAAAAAACGCCGTTCGGGCGGCCTATCATCGCTCCCAGTATCTGGAGGAGCGCAAGGAAATGATGCAGCAGTGGGCCGATCACCTCGACGCGCTACGGGCCAGCAGCGGAAAAGTTGTCGCCATTGGACACGGGCGGAAAGCCGCGCATACCGCCTCTTAGGCTGGGGTACTTAAGGAAATGAATATGGAATCAAAGTCATCGCGGCTCGATATGTTCGACCGCCGCCCCGGTCTCAAGCGGACTCGGCTGTGAAATCGCGCGCAATAGTGACCCCCTGAGGGGTGGTTTTCGCGTCCAATTCTGACCCCCCTGATGGCTGTGCCAGTGTCGCTTCTTTTTGAGCCTGTGTTGGCTCTGGGAAGGGCTGGCGGGGGTGATTGGCGTGGAGCTTATTGGGCAGATACGGCGGGCGTTTTTCGAGCAGCGCCGGGCGATCAAGGAGATCTCGCGGGAGTTACGGGTATCGCGCACGACGGTGCGTAAGGTGGTGCGCTCCGACAGGACCGCGTTCAAGTACGCGCGGGAGGTTCATGCGTGCCAGCTTCGATGAGATCGCCGGCAAGGGGCTGGCCCGGCGCGATGAGATCTATCCGCTGCTTGCCAGCCTGATCCGTGCCGAGCACACCCATCGTCAGGCCCGGTCGATCA
>CAMDCE010000005.1 GCA_945889625.1 Asaia bogorensis
TATGTCCGCCTGAACCCGCTCGCGAAGGTCAATCGAATAAGGCTTTCCCATTCATGCCGGCCTCCATATCCCAGCCAGCATCTTGAATCAGACTTCCGATTCCTTGGGAATCCCCTTTCGATTCCTATTTCACGCTCGACGCTCTAGGTGGCCACACACCTTTTGCCGCCCATGTCGCTGTCGCTTCGTCCCCATGCGCGGGGCCTCCGGCGGTTGAGCCGGCATTGCCCCTTGGGTATTCTACGGTCAAGTTATGCTGCTGCCTCGCGGGCTGGTGCCGGGGGCAAAAAACCGTTGAGAGGCAAATGTTTATGCCAACGTCGTCAACCATCGTGCGCAGCCTCGCCCTCGCCGTTCTGGGCTTTGGTGCTGCCTCGGTGCATGCCCAGACGGCGAATGTGACCGCCTTCAATCCCTACAATGGCGTTGGGCTGCCCGGGGCGGCGTCGCCGGCACCCGCGCCGCGCCGCGGCCTGCCCATGGTCGAGCAGGCTGTTCCGATGGCCGGCCCCGCCTTCAATCCCTGGCAGCAGGGCGGCGCTGCCGTCGGCTGGACCCCCGCGGCGCCTCAAGGCCAGGCGCCGGTCTACGGTCAGTACTACAGCCGTGGCGCCAACCTGCCGCCACCGCCGCCCGGCCCGATCGAGAGCCGCCTCGTGGCCATTCCCCAACGCGGCGACCCGCCGGGATCGCCGCGCGTCCTGACGCCTGCGCCCGCGCCGGCCGCGACACCTGCCCCGATGCCCGCGCCGGTCGCGACCCAGCCAGTGCCGAGGGCGCCGGAGCCTGTACCGATCGCGAGGCCGCCGGAGCCAACGCGCGCTGCGCCACCCACTCCCCCGGCAGTCGCCGCTCCCGCGCCGCCGCCGCCGGTTGCCAGCGTCGCACCGCCGCCACGGGCCGAGCCTACGATGCCGCCGCAGTCCAATGCCCTGACCGTCGCCACGGTGGCGTTCGCCGGCCAATCTGCCGAGATCAGCGATGCCGCCAAGGCCGACCTCAATCGCGTTGCCAAGAACCTGAGCGGCGTGCGCCAGATCGAGGTCCGCGCCTATGCCAGCGGCAGCGATCCCGCCGAAGCCCGCAAGATCGCGCTGGCCCGCGCGCTGGTGGTCCGCAGCTACCTGATCGATCAGAACGTGAAGACGCGGATCGAGATATCTGGCGCCAGTGGTGGCGGCGAACGCGTCGACATCATGACCTCCGGCAATTGATGATCCGGCACATGTCGCCTCGCTGCGACGGCTGACAGCATGAGCAGTCCCTTACCCTATCTCGTTCGCATGCTGCTGTTTCTGGTGGCCGTGGCGGGCCTGGCCTACCTGCTGCTCGAAGACCTGCTGCGCGTGTTCATGAGCACACCGACCCTCGACTCGGTGATCCTGGGCGTGCTGGTGATCGGCATCTTCTTCGTCTTCCGCCAGGTCATCCTGCTGTGGCCCGAAGTGAAATGGTTGCGCCGCTACCAGCATCGCGAGAAGGACGCGCCGCCGCCGCCCGCCGGCACGATCAACCTGCTGGCCCCGATGGCGGCGATGCTGGGCGAACGGCAGGATCAATTCCGCCTCTCGCCGACGGCGACCCGCGCGGTGCTCGACGGCATCGCGACCCGGCTCGACGAGCGACGCGAACTGGCGCGCTACATGATCGGGCTGCTGATCTTCCTTGGCCTGCTCGGCACATTCTGGGGCCTGCTGCAGACCATCGGAGCCGTGGCCGATGCCATCAACAGCCTCCAGGCGTCGGCCGGCGACCCGTTGCAGATGTTCGCCAAGCTCAAGGGCAGCATCGAAGGTCCGCTCAAGGGCATGTCGACTGCCTTCGGGGCGTCGCTGTTCGGACTTTCCGGCTCGCTGGTCCTGGGTTTCCTGGAACTGCAGGCGAGCCAGGCGCAGGGCCGCTTCCACATCGAACTCGAGGAGTGGCTGGCGCGCGCCACCAGCCTGTCCAGCGCCAACATGCCGGCGCCGCAAAGCGTACCGGCCTATGTCGAAGCGCTGCTCGAGCGCAATGCCGAAGGCCTCGACGGACTCATCCGGACGATCCAGCGCATCGAGGACAGCCGCCAAGCGACGGCAGCCGGCAACGCCAGCCTGATCGAACGGCTGGCGGCGCTCGCCGAAACCATGCGTGCCCAGCAAAATCTGCTGGCCCGGTTCACCGAGCTGTCGATCGAATTGCGCGGCGCCGTCAGCCGGCTGTCCGATCGCTCGGCGGCGGCCGAGGCCGATCGCGAGGCTCTGCTCGACCATCAACGCAACATCGAGGGCTATCTGGCACGCCTCGTCGAGGACGGCTTGCGCAACCGTGCCGCCCTGGCCGACGAATTGCACGGCGTGGTCGGCCGGCTGTCGGACCGCACGGCCGACGACGCCGATCGCGAAACGCTGCTCGCGCAACAACGCGACGTCTCCACCCAGATCGCCCGCCTCGCCGACGAAAGCACGCGGCAGCGTACCGAGCTCGCCGGCGAACTGCGCAGCACTTTCGCCCGCCTGGCCGACCGGTCGGCGACGGACGCAGACCGCGAAGCCGTTCTTGCCCGGCAGCGCGACATCGAGAGCCAGATCGAGCGGATGGCCGAGGAGAGCGCACGCCATCGCGCAGAGCTTGCCGATCAATTGCGCGATGCAGTCAGCCAGCTCTCCGACCATTCGAAAGCAGACGCCGACCGCGAGTCGCTCATGGCGCAACAGCTCGACGTCGCCGCCCAGATCGCCCGCCTCGCCGACGACAGCGCGCGTCATCGCGCCGAACTTGCCGACGAGTTGCGCGGTGCGGTCGGCAAACTGGCGGACCGATCGGCGACGGACGCCGACCGCGAGGCGTTTCATACCCACCAGCGCAACGTCGAGGCCTTTCTCGCCAGGCTTGCCGAGGAGAATGTGCGCAATCGTGCCCATCTCACCGATGAGATCCAGGGCGCGGTCGCTCGTTTGTCGGACCGATCGGCGGCGGAGGCCGACCGCGAGGCGCTGGTCGCCCTGCAGCACAGCATCGAAAGCCAGCTCACCCGCCTGGTCGAAGACAATACCCGCAACCGCAGCGCTCTGGCCGAGGACTTGCGCACCTCGATCGCCCGGCTGTCGGAGCGGCTCGCCGAGGGCGACGGTGAGACGATGGCGGTGCATCTGCGCAACATCGAGGCCCACCTCGCGCGTCTGGTCGAAGACAGCACGCTCAACCGCACCGCGCTGGCCGATGAAATGCGCAGTGAACTCCGGCTGCTCGCCCGCACCATCGCCTTGACCCGTGCGACGGACGAGCCCCCCACTCCAGCCGAGACCTGACCGGCCATGGCAGCGCTCTCCCGCCGCCGGACCACCCCGGACTACACCTGGCCGGGCTACGTCGATGCCCTCACCACGCTGTTGATGGTGCTGATCTTCCTGCTGTCGATCTTCAGCGTCGCGCAGTTCACCCTGTCCGACGCGCTGTCCAACCGGGACACCGCGATCGACTCGCTCGGCCGCCAGGTCAACGACCTCGCCAAGCAGCTCTCGCTAGAGAAGAAGTCGGCCGAGGACCTCACGAAGGACATCGCACGGCTCACCCTGCAGCTTGGGCAGCTTCGCACCGAGCGCGACCGGCTGAACACGGACCTCACCGCCCAGCGCAAGACGACCGACGATCTCAAGGCCGAGCGCGACCGACTTTCCGCCCAGATGAAAGACGCCACGCGGGAAATCGAGACCAAGACCGCCGACTTTCAGAAGGAGCTCGAACGCCAGCGCGCCGAGCTCACCCGGCTCGCCGCCTCGCTTGCCGCAGCCAACAACGAGAAGGGCAAGCTGTTCGCCGACCTCACCGAGGAGCAGAAGCTGACGGCCGAGCAGAAGGCGAATACGGTACGGCTCGCCGCCGAGCTGGCGACCTTGAGAGACGAACTCGCCAAGCTCAACGCCACCCTCGAGGCTGCCGACGTCAAGGCCAAGGAGCAGCAGGCCCAAATCGTCGATCTCGGCCAGAAGCTCAACCGCGCCCTCGCCAGCAAGGTCGAGGAGCTGGCGCGCTACCGGTCGGAGTTCTTCGGCAAGCTGCGCGAGGCGCTGGCCGGCCAGCGCGACGTCCAGATCGTCGGCGACCGCTTCGTCTTCCAGTCCGAGGTATTGTTTCCCTCCGGCTCGGCCGATCTGCAGCCGGGCGGCGAGCGGCAGCTCGCCAACGTCGCCCAGCGCCTCTTGGAGATCAGCGCGAAGATCCCGAGGGAGATCAACTGGGTGCTGCAGGTCGATGGCCACACCGACAACAAGCCGATCAATACACGGGCGTTTCCCTCCAACTGGGAACTGTCGGCCGCCCGCGCCATCGCCGTGGTGAAGTTCCTGCACAGCCAAGGCATCACCAACGACCACCTGGTGGCGGCGGGCTATGGCGAGCACCAGCCGCTGTCGATGATGGACACCGCCCGCAACCGGCGCATCGAGCTCAAGCTCACCAACCGTTAGGCAGCGCGTTACACGCGCTAGACCAGCCCCAGTCGTTTCAGTTCGGCTGCCATATCCGCCGGCATGTCGCCGGTATCGCCGCGCGACACGTCGGGTGGCGCATTCTCGGGCTCGAAATAGCGCCAGCCCTGGAACGCCCTGCAAGCCTTGGGGGCAGTCCGTACCAGAGTACGCTTCACCTTGATCCGGCAATATTTCCGGGCCTCTTCCTTGTCGAAGTCCTCGTCGAAACCGACCAGTTCCTGGCGGCAGCGGATGACGCCACGCACCACCCAGTAAAGCGAGCCGCCGGCCAGCAGCTCCTCGGCCCGCCGCGGCGTGTTGCGGGTATAGACCCAGTGCGGTGAGCGGGGGCTTTGCCGGCGCTGCTTCCTGCGAGCCGCCTGAACCTTCTTCATATGGGCGAGGTCGTCGACGCCGACCGCCAGCTTGATCAGATGCAACACCATGACGACCGCTTGGTAGCCCATGCGTGGCATTGGCGCCACAGCGCCGGACATTCACAACCCGGCCATCAACCTCCACAGTGTCTTCACAATCGGCGGGATAGAGTCGCGTCGTTGTCATAGGGGAGTTGTCCATGAATCGCCCGACGCTGGCTGCACTGGTAGTGGCCTTGATGCTGGGATCGGGCATCGCGGGCTACCTCATCGGCAAACCTGGCGAAGCGCTCGACCGAGCAGTGCCGCCGCGCACGGCCTCGACGGCAACTCCGACGCCGGCGCAGGCTGCCCCGACAGCACCGACAGCGCCTCGCCCCGCCGCACCGATGCCGGTTACCCAGCCAGCCACCGCGCCCAACGAGGCCTTCGCCTATCGCCGTCTCAGCCTCGACAGCACGCGGCCCGAGGGCAACGCTTGCCTGGCCTTCAACAAGCCGCTGGCAACCGCGGATACGGTGAAATACGCCGACTACGTCCGCATCTCGCCTGATGTGAAGGTCGCGCTGCGGCCGGTCGACGACAAGCTGTGCTTTGGCGGGCTGGCGTACGGCCAGGACTATTCCGTGACACTGATGGCAGGCTTTCCGGGCAAGGACGGCAGCACGCTCGCCGCCCAGCAAACCGTCGAGATCGGGCTGGGCGCCCGCGAGGCCGCCGTGTCGCTGCCGGGCAAGGGCTTCATCCTGCCGCGCGACACCTCCGCCGGCCTGCCGATCACCACGATCAACGTGGCGGAAGTGGGCATCGCGATCTACCGCGTCAACGAACGCGGGCTCACCACCTTCGCATCCGATCGTTATGCCGCGACCTTCCCCGGCTCCGAACCTCTGACGCAATCGTATTATTTGCAGCGCTGGCTCGACGGCAGCAACGGCACCCTGCAGTGGCGCGGCACGATGGACGTGCGCAACGTGCTCAACCAGCCGGTCGTCACCTCGCTCCCGATCCGCGAGACGATCAAGGACTGGAGGCCCGGCGCCTACTTCATCGTGGTGTGGAATGCCGTCAAGCCGCCCGCCAAGGACGAGGATGACGAAGAGGCGGCGACCAAAGGCACCAGCGGCATGTGGGTGGTCGACACCGACATTGCCCTCACCAGCCTGAGCGGCGCCGACGGGCTCAATGTCTTCGCGCGCTCCCTGGACAACGCTCAGCCGCTGGCCGGCCTGGAAGTGGTGCTGCTGTCGCGCGGCAACGATCCGATCGCCAAGGCGGTGTCGACTGCCGACGGCCGCGTCAACTTCGCTGCCGGCCTGATGAAGGGCCGAGGTGCCGCGGAGGCTGTCGCGGTCATGGCGTCCGATGCCGCCAAGCAGGATTTCTCCCGCCTCGAACTCACCAAGTCGGCCTTCGACCTGTCGGACCGCGGCGTCGACGGCCGCGACCCGCCGGGCCCGATCGACGCCTTCCTCTACACGGAGCGCGGCATCTATCGTCCGGGCGAGACCGTCCAGCTCGTGGCGATGCTGCGCGACGATGGCGCGACGGCGCTCAGGGACATGCCGGTCACCTTGATCGTCCGGCGGCCCGACGGCAGCGAGTTCACGCGCTTTGCCCAAGTACTGCCGGCATCGGGCGCGCTCTATCAGGAAATCGCCCTGCCGAAATCCTCGCGCCGCGGCCAGTGGTCGGCGACGGCGCATATCGACCCCAAGGCGCCGCCGGTCGGCAAGGTCGAATTCTCCGTCCAGGACTTCGTGCCGGAGAAGCTCAAAGTGAGCCTGGCGTCCGATGCGGCCCTCCTGCGAGCCGGCAAGCCCAATGGCTTCACCATCCAGGCGGACTTCCTCTATGGCGCGCCAGCCGGCGGTCTCACTGTCGAAGCAGATATGCGGATCACCATCGAGGGCGTTCCGTTCTCCAGTTTCTCGACCTACTGGTTCGGACTGGAGGCGGGCCGCAAGAAATTCGAGCCGCCGCTCGTCACGCTGCAGGCGCAGGACACCGACGCGAGCGGAAAATCGAGGATCGAATGGTCGGGCGGCGGCGTGCCGGACACGGCCTTGCCGTTGCGCGTCACCATGCAGGCCCGGGTGTTCGAGCCCGGCAACGGACGCGCCACCAAGACCGAAAAGGCCCTGCCGCTCAGGACGCGCGATGCCTATATCGGCATCCGTCCGACTTTCGAGGGCCGCTCCTCTCGCGAAGGCGCCGACAGCGAATTCGACATCGTGGCGGTCGACGCCGAGGGTAAGCAGATCGCCAAGCCCGCGGTGCAATACACGATCGAGCGCATCATCTACACCTACCAGTGGTACCAGAGCGACGGTCGCTGGCGCTGGCAGTCCAACGTCGAGGAACGCGTGGTCGAGGCCCACACGCTGGCACTCAAGGCTGATGCGCCGACCCGCCTAAGCAAGCGGCTGAGCTGGGGAGCGCACCGGCTCACGATCGTCGACCGCGACGCCAACACCTCCTCCAGCATGACGTTCTATGTCGGCTACTACGGCGGCAACCAGGGCGAAGAGACGCCGGACACGCTGAAGGTGGCGAGCGACAAGGAGAAATACGCGCCGGGCGACACTGCACGGCTGCGCATCGAGGCGCCGTTCGCCGGCGAGGCGCTGATCACCATCGCTACCGATCGCGTGCTTGCCACCTACCCGACCAAGCTGCCGGCCGGCGGCACGACCGTCGAGGTGCCGGTGAAAGGCGAATGGGGTCCGGGCGCCTACGCCCTGGTGACCGGATGGCGTCCCTTGTCGGCGCCCGCCGAGCGCGCGCCGACGCGGGCCGTCGGCACGGTCTGGCTGGCGCTCGATCCGGCCCTGCGTACGCTGCAGGTGCAGCTGGCGGCGCCCGAGAAGGTGACGCCGCGGCAGCGCATCGAGGTGCCTCTGCGCGTCGCCAACGCTCAGGGTCAGGAGACTTTCGTCACCCTGGCAGCGGTCGATGAGGGCATCCTGCAGCTCACCAGCTTCCGCACGCCCGATCCGGCCGGCTTCTACTTCGGCAAGCGGCGACTCGGCGTCGGCATGCGCGACGACTATGGCCGCCTGCTCGACGCCCGAGCCGACGACCGCGGCCGCCTGCGCACCGGCGGCGATTCGGGCGACATCGGCGGCCTCGACATCGTGCCCACCCGCACGGTCGCCCTGTTCAGCGGTCTGGTGAAGCTCGACGACAAGGGCGAAGCCAGGATCGCGCTCGATATCCCCGACTTCATCGGCCAGTTGCGGCTGATGGCGGTGGCCTTCGACAAGAGCCGTGTCGGCTCGTCCGACGCGCGCCTCTTCGTGCGCGACGCGGTGACGGCCGACGTCGTGCTGCCGCGCTTCCTGTCGCCCGGCGACCAGAGTCGGGTCGCGCTGTCGCTGCACAATATCGACGGCCAGGCCGGCGACTATCGGCTGACGCTCCAGGCAAGCGGCGCGGTCGCGCTCGAGCGGCCCGTCGCCGAAACGCGCCGGCTCGCCGTCAACCAGCGCGACCTGATGGCCTGGAACCTCCGTGCCGGCGAGGTCGGTTTTGGCAAGGTGGCGGTCGCGGTCGAAGGCCCGGGCGGCTTTTCGGTCCGTCGCGAATGGGACATCCAGGTGCGCGCGGCGCAGACGCCGAGCGCGGTCGACACCGTGTCGCGACTCGATGCGGCGCGCGAGCTCACAGTCGACCGCAACCTGACGGCGGGCTTCGCCGACGGCACGTCGGTCGTGAGCGTCGCGCTGTCACGCGTGCCGGGCATCGATGTCGCGGCCCTCCTGAGCGCCCTCGACAAGTATCCCTACGGCTGCATCGAGCAGACGACGAGCCGGGCCCTGCCCCTGCTCTACTACAATGACGTGGCCCTCTTGGGCTACGGACCGGCCGATCCCAAGATCTCCGACCGCGTCCAGGAGGCGATCTATCGCATCGTCGACATGCAGATGTCCGACGGATCGTTCGGCATGTGGGGCCCCTTCTCCACGCCGGCCGCCGAATGGCTGCAAAGCTATGCGCTCGACTTCCTGGTGCGGGCGCGCGACCAGCAGATGGCCATCCCCGCCGCCTCGTTGCAGCGCGGCCTCACGACGCTAAGCCGCACGGCCGACAAACTGTCGCCCAATGCCCAGGCCTATGCCTGGTACGTGCTGGCCAAGGCCGGCATCGCCGATGCCGGCCGCGTGCGCTACTTCCAGGATACGAAAGCGTCGACGATCAAGGGCGGACTGGCCTGGGCACAACTCGCCGCGGCGCTCAACCTGGTGGGCGAACCCGGCCGCGCCGCGCAGGCCTTCACCCAGGCGCGCCAGCACATCAATGAGCGGGACCGCAGCGACTACTACGGCTCACCGCTGCGCGATCGGGCGGCCCTGGTGGCGCTCGCCACCGAAGCCGGCGGACGCGACGGCCTCACCACGTTAATCGCTGCGTCGGGCGACCGGCTCGTGGCCAAGGTCGAGGAGACCACGACCCAGGAGCAGGCCTGGCTGGTGCTGGCGGCGCGCGCGCTGGGTGGCGCCGGCGAGTTCGCCTACTCGGTCGACGGCCAGGCGCGCACGACGCGCGCCGATCCCGTCGTCCTCAATCCTGATGCCGCCGCTCTGGCGCGCGGCATGCGGGTCAGGAACGACAGCCAGAGCGCGGTCTGGCTGCAGGTGACGGCGCGCGGAGTGCCGAAGGAGCCGCAGCCCGCGGCCGCCAATGGCATGAGCGTGGCGCGGACCTTCTACACGCTGATCGGCGGCACGCCCGACCTCGCCCGCATTCGCCAGAACGACCGCCTCATCGTGTCGATTTCCGGCCGCAACCTCACCGGCGGCTATCACGAGGTCGCCTTGCTCGACCTCCTGCCGGCCGGCTTCGAGATCGAGGCGGTGATCAACGACGAGACGGTCAAGACGTTTCCGTTCGTGCCGGAGCTGACGAAGACCCGGATCACGGAAGGCCGCGACGATCGCTTCTTCGCAGCCTTCGACCTTGGCGTGCGGCCCTACCGGTCGTGGTGGGAAGAGGATGAATACGAGGAAGACACCGACGGCAAGCGAAAGATCAAGAAGAAGCCCGACAACCAGGCGTTCCACGTCGCCTACATCGTGCGCGCGGTCACGCCCGGCACCTTCGCGCTGCCCGCCGTGGCGGTCTCCGACATGTACAGCCCGCGCATCTTCGCCCGCGGCGCGCTCGGCCGCGTGACGATCGCGCCGCGCTGACATGAACCTCCGGTGCCTCCTCGCCTGCTCTGCTCTCGCAGTCGCAGGCCTTGCGACGGCAGCGCTGGCGCTCGACCGGCTGTTCCCGCCGGACCTCTCGCGCTATCAGGCGCGCTCGACCGAGGTGGTCGACGCCAACGGCCGGCTGTTGCGCGCCTTCACCACGGCGGACCACAAGTGGCGGCTGAAGACCACGATCGACGACGTCGATCCGCTCTATCTCGCCCTGCTCAAAACCTACGAGGATCGCCGCTTCGACCGGCATTGGGGCGTCGATCCGATGGCAGCGGTGCGCGCCGCAGGGCAATTGATCGAGCGCGGTCGCATCGTCTCGGGCGCTTCGACGATCTCCATGCAGGCCGCCCGCCTGCTCGAACCGCGCAAGCGCAGCCTTAGCACCAAGGTCCTGCAATCGGCCCGCGCCCTGCAGCTCGAATGGCGCTACTCGAAGCGCGAGGTCATGGCGGTCTACATGACCCTGGCGCCGATGGGCGGCAACCTCGAGGGCGTGCGCGCCGCCTCCTTCGCCTATTTCGGCAAGGAACCCAGACAGTTGAGCGCCGCCGAGGCGGCCCTGCTGGTCGCCATCCCGCAATCGCCCGAGCGCCGCCGTCCTGACCGCGCCTCCGAGAAAGCACAGGCTGCGCGCGATCGCGTGCTGGCGCGCGGGCTGGAGCACGGTGTCATCGACCAGAGGCTGTTCGACATGGCGGCGAGCCGGGCCGTGCCGTCGCGGCGGCTCGGCATGCCGATGAACGCGCCGCACCTCGCGGCATGGCTGGCCGGACAATCGCCCGGAACGATCGTGCCGACCACGATACGCTTCGAGCTGCAGGCCGCATTAGAACTGCTGGTGAGCGACGAACGCCGGCAATTGGCCGACGGTGCGCAGATCGCCATGGTCGCGATCGACAATCGCACTGGCAGCGTCGTGGCGTGGCAGGGCGGCGGCGACTTCTTCGGCCGCGCCGGCCAGGTCGATCTGGTGCGCTCGCACCGCTCGCCCGGTTCGGCGCTGAAGCCGCTGATCTATGCCATGGCCTTCGACGATCGCATCCTGCATCCCGAGTCCGTGGTCGAGGACGTGTCGGTGCGCTTCAAGGACTGGCTGCCGCGCAATTTCGACCGCGATCATCAGGGCTCGGTCACGGTGCGCCGCGCGTTGCAGCAGTCGCTCAACGTGCCGGCCGTGCTGGCGCTGGAGAGGGTGGGACCGCCGCGCTTCATTTCCACCCTGCGCACCGCCGGCGTTTCGCCCGGCCTGCCGCCGGGCGATTCGGGCGCCACGCTCGGCATTGCGCTCGGCAGCGCCTCGATCTCGCCGCTGGAAGTGGCCGGGCTCTATTCCGGCCTCGCCAATGGCGGGCTGTTCGCGCCTCCAAGGGTGCGCCGCGACCTGCCCAAGCCTGTGCCGGTGCGGCTGATCGGTCCGGCTGCCGCCTGGTACGTGACCGACGTGCTGGTCGACGCGCCGTTGCCCGCGGGCTTCGCCTCGCTGCGACCGGCCCTGCGCGAACGGCGCATCGCCTACAAGACCGGGACGTCGGCCGCCTTCCGCGACGCCTGGGCGGCGGGCTACAGCGCCAATTGGACGGTGGTGGTGTGGGTCGGCCATGCCGATGGCACGCCTCGGCCCGCGCAGCTCGGCCGGATCGCCGCCCTTCCCATCGTGCTGAAGGCGTTTGGCCGCCTGCCCGGCGAGGACAATCGCGCCACGGCACCACCTGCCGAGGTGCTGCGGGTCGGCTCGTGGCGCGATCTGCCGCCACGCATGCGCAGCCTCGGACCGGTCGCGCAGACTGCCGGCGGACCGCGGATCTCCTATCCCCCGCCCGACGCGATGATCGAGCTCGGCGCACGCGAGGCGATCCCTCTCGCTGCCAACGGCGGCGACGGCAGATTGCGCTGGCTGGTCGACGGTCGCCCACTCGATGGGACCCAGTGGATTCCCGAAGGCGCCGGTCTGTCGCGCGTCGCCGTGGTCGACGACGCCGGCCGCTCGAGCGCCGTGAACGTGCGGATCGTCAGGCGACCCTGACCCCTCCTGCCTTCGGCAACCCCCCCGGAAGACAGGGGAGGAATGCGCTTTTCTTGTCCTCCTCCGTCCTCGGGCTAGCATTTGGCCGCGCAGCGGCCAAACGCGCGGATGCCCCGCGGGGCGGAGCGGTCAGACCGCCTTGGCCTTCAGCGCCTGCGCCACCTTGGACGCAGGCTCGCGGCCGAGCGCCACGCAGATCTCGCGGCCGGCTTTGGCGATGGCGTCGAGGTCGACGCCGTGTTGGATGCCCAGCCCGTTCATCAGGTAGATCACATCCTCGGTGCCGACATTGCCCGAGGCACCTTTGGCGTAAGGGCAGCCGCCCAGCCCCGCGACAGCGGTGTCGAACACCGATATGCCGCGCTCCATCACCGCCATGATATTGGCCAGCGACTGGCCGTAGGTGTCGTGGAAATGCGCCGCGATCTTGTCGCGCGGCATCTTCCCGGCGACTGCGTCGATCATGGCGACGCACTCGGCCGGCGTGCCGACGCCGATCGTGTCGCCCAGCGAGACCTCGTAGCAGCCCATCCTGAACAGGCGCTCCGAAACCTCGGCAACCTTGGCCGGCGCCACCTTGCCGTCATAGGGGCAGGCGATCACCGTCGAGACGTAGCCGCGCACTTTCATGCCGTGCTTGTGGGCTGCCTCCATGACCGGCGCGAAACGCTCGAAGCTCTCGTCGATCGAGCAGTTGGTGTTCTTGCGGCAGAACGCCTCCGAGGCCGCGGTGAAGATGGCGATCTCCTCGCACCTGGCCTCGACCGCGCCGTTCATGCCCTGCTTGTTGGGCACCAGCACGGGATAGCCGACGCCCGGCTTGCGCTTGATCCTGGCCATGACCTCGTCGGTGTTGGCCATCTGCGGCACCCATTTGGGCGACACGAAGCTGCCGGCCTCGACGGCCGAATGGCCGGCCGCCGACAGGGCGTCGATCAGCTTCACCTTGGCGTCGACCGGCACCGGCCTACTTTCGTTCTGCAGACCATCGCGCGGGCCTACTTCGACCAGCCGCACGCGCTTGGGGAGATTCATTGTTGCCTCCGAATGGCGTCGCGCCATACTTGCGCCAATTCAGGAGAAAGACCATGGCCCAGCAGCTCAGCAACCAACGCATCGCCTGGTTCAACGGCTCGTTCATGCCGGAAGGCCAGGTCATGATTCCCTTCCGCGACCGCAGCTGGAAATACGGCGACGGCGCCTTCGACATGACCCGCACCTTCGAGGGCCAGCCGTTCCGCTTGAAGGAGCACATCGACCGCTTCTACCGCTCGCTGCGCTACCTGCAGATCGACCCAGGCATTGGGCCCAAGGAGATGGTGGCGCACAGCGAGGAGGTTGTGGCGAGGAACGAGCACCTGCGCCCCGCTGTCGGCGACTGGTGGGTGGGCCAGCGCGTCAGCCGCGGCGTCGATGCTGTGGGCGACGAAGGCTGGGACCATACCGGGCCCAACGTCGTGATCGAGGTAATGCCGCTGCCACTGGCCAAGCGGGCCAAGCTCTACCGCGACGGCGCCGAGGTGATCACCACCACGGTGCGGCGCACGGCGCCGTCGATGCTTAGCCCGCGCGCCAAGACGCACAACTATCTCAACATGATCATGGCCGAGAAGCCGGTGAAGGCGCTCGCGCCCGACGCCTGGGCAATCCTGCTCGACGAGAACAGCAACCTCGCCGAGGGGCTGGGCAGCAACATCTTCATCGTGCGCGAAGGTGCGCTGTTCACGCCGTCCGAGCGCTACGTGCTGCCGGGCGTCAGCCGCCAGATGACCATCGACATGGCGACGCGCCTCGGCATTGCCTGCACGGCGGGCGACATCGACCTGTTCGACGCGGCCAACGCCGAGGAGATGTTCCTCACCTCGACCAGCCTCTGCATCCTGCCGGTGAAGAGCTTCAACGGCGCCCCGGTCGGTGACGGCAAGGTGCCGGGCCCGATCACCAGGAAGCTGATCGACGCCTATTCCAAGGATGTCGGCTGCGACTTCGTCGCCCAGTATCTGAAGTTCCTGCAGTAGAGATTTGTCGTCCCGGGGCCGCAGGCCGAGGGATCCTTCTGAACGGGAAAGATCCCTCGCTTAAGCTCGGAGACTACTCCGAGCGACTCGGTATGACACTTTGGGGAGTCGATGCTCAATTGGAAAGTGAAGCAGCCGGCCGACGGCGTGGTCGTCGCGCTGGACGAGCGCCTGCCCTGGCCGCAGACCGTCGCGCTCGGCATCCAGCACGTCGTGGCGATGTTCGGCTCGACGCTGCTGGCGCCACTGCTGATGGGCTTCGATCCCAATGTCGCCGTGATGATGAGCGGCGTCGGCACCCTGATCTTCTTCGTCGCGGTGGGTGGCAAGGTGCCGAGCTATGTCGGCTCCTCCTTCGCCTTCATCGCGGTGGTGATTGCCGCGACCGGTTACGCCGGCACGGGTCTCAACACCAATATCGCCGTGGCGCTGGGCGCCATCATCGTCTGCGGCGCGATCTATGCGGTGATCGGCCTTGTCGTCATCGGCACGGGGGCGCGTTGGGTCGAGCGGCTGATGCCGCCGATCGTTACCGGCGCCGTCGTGGCGGTGATCGGTCTCAACCTCGCCGCCGTTCCGATCAAGAACATGGCACCGACCGGCTTCGATTCCTGGATGCAGCTGGTCACCTTCGTGAGCATTGCCCTGGTCGCCGTGTTCACACGCGGCATGGTGCGCCGGCTGCTGGTTCTGGTCGGGCTGATCGCCGCGAGCGTCGTCTACGCGGTGTTCACCAATGGGTTGGGCTGGGGCGAGCCGATCGATCTCAGGCTGATCGAGAGCGCCGCGTGGTTCGGTGCACCAGGCTTCACCGCGCCGGTCTTCGATGCCCGCGCAATCGTGATGATGGCGCCGGTGGCGCTGATCCTGGTGGCGGAGAATCTCGGCCACCTCAAGGCCGTGGGCGCCATGACCGGCCAGAGCATGGATCCCTATATCGGCCGCGCCTTCCTGGGTGACGGCATCGCCACCATGGTGTCGGGCAGCGTCGGCGGCACCGGCGTCACCACCTACGCCGAAAATATCGGCGTGATGGCGGCAACCCGCATCTACTCGACGGCGTTATTCATAGTTGCCGGTCTGTTTGCCATCGTGTTGGGTTTTTCACCCAAATTCGGCGCGCTGATCCATACCGTCCCGCTGTCTGTGATGGGCGGAGTCAGCATCGTGGTGTTCGGCCTGATTGCCGTCGCCGGCGCGCGCATCTGGGTCGACAACAAGGTCGACTTCACCGACAGCCGCAACATGATCGTGGCGGCCATCACCCTGGTCTTGGGTACCGGCGATTTCACCCTGCATTTCGGCGACTTCGCCCTGGCCGGCATCGGCACGGCGACGTTCGGCGCGATCCTGCTGAATGCCGTGCTGAGCGCCGGGAAAAAGTAGCTCGCGGCCTCGTACTCTCCCCTTCCGGGGCGTATATTCAGCGCGTGGCGGATCGCGGCTCCCTGGTGCCGACGACCGTACCAGGTGTCATGCCACGACCGGCCCTCAGTCTTCGAACCTGCGGTTCAAGAGGAGGAAGCTATGGCCATCCAACACCACATCCGCAATCCCATCGAATGGGGCTGGGATTATCTCAAGCAGACCGGCCACGCGATGGAAGCGACGGCCCAATCCATGCACGGCACCTGGGAGGCCCGGGACGCCACGCCGCCGGTCGTTCGGCGGATCGACGCGGCCGATATCGGCGACGCCCTGGCGAAGGGCTTCAAGGATTTCGCCGCCTGCCGGACGGACGTCGTCTTCCTGTGCCTGCTCTATCCAATCGCCGGCCTCGCCATGGCGCGGCTGGCCTTCGATTACGGGCTGCTGCCGCTGATCTTTCCTCTCGTGTCAGGCTTCGCGCTCATCGGGCCGCTGTTCGGCGTCGGCCTCTATGAGATGAGCCGGCGTCGCGAACAGGGCACGGCCACCGGCTGGGCGGACGCTTTTGCCGTCGCGCGCTCCCCCGCCATCGGCCCGATCCTGGTGCTGGGCTTGCTGCTGCTGGCGCTGTTCGCGCTGTGGCTGTTCGCGGCCAACCTCGTTTACACCCTGACCCTCGGCCCCGACGAGCCGGCTTCGGCCATCGCCTTCGCCCGCGACGCGGTCACTACCTCCGCGGGCTGGACCATGATCGTCATCGGTGTCGGCATCGGCTTTCTCTTCGCCCTGGCGGCGATGGTGATCAGCGTCGTGTCGTTCCCGATGCTGCTCGATCGCGACGTCGGCGTGGCGACGGCCATATCGACGTCGATCCGCGCCGTGCGCGTCAATCCCGGGCCGATGGCGATGTGGGGCGTGGTTGTCGCGGCAGGCCTCGTTATCGGCGCGATACCCTTCCTGTTCGGTCTCGCCATCGTCATGCCCGTGCTTGGGCATGCCACCTGGCACCTCTATCGCAAGGTGGTGCCGCGCTGAGACGCCTCGACCTGCCGCGTCAGGCCGTTGCCTCGAACTCGATCAGCTCGGCGCCTTCGGCAACCTGCTCGCCGACGGTGTAGCGTACGCTTTTCACCGTACCGTCGGCGGGCGCGGTGAGCGTATGCTCCATCTTCATGGCTTCGAGCACCAGCAGCGGCTGGCCGCGCTCGACCTTGTCTCCGGCCTTGACCCTGAGGTCGATGATCTTTCCGGGCAGCGGCGAGCGCACCGCACCCGCGTCGGCCGCCATGGACTCGTACTGGGTGACGTCGAACGGATCGACGAGGCGCAGGCGGCGGCTCTTACCCTGGGCGAAGACGGTGTAGTCGATACCGTCGGCAACTACACGCCGCACCACGCGCACCTCGAAAGCATCATCCCCCAGGGTGACGGCCAGCCGTCCATTGTCGAGACGCTTCACCTGCGCTGCCATCGCACCACCCGGCAGCTCGAGACGTAGCCCGGCGCCGCGCAACCGCCGCGCGATCACCACCACGTCCCGCTCACCATCCTTCCAGCGCAGTTCATCATGGCCGTCATCCATCAGCCGGAAGCCGTTCTGTTCGCTCCATGGCGACCACGGGTCCCCTGCGCTAGACTTCGCCGTCTGCCGCCACTCGACGATGCGGGCCAGTGTGGCAATAGCCAGGGTGCGGGCATCTACCGGCTCGACCTTGGGAAAGAGTTCAGCGCGGTGGCGCTCGATGAAGCCGGTGTCGATCTCGCCGCCGACGAATGCCGGATGCGAGCACAGCGCCTTGAGGAGGGTCGCGTTGGTCGCGACGCCAACCACCTCGGTCTCGCCCATCAGCACGGCCATACGCCGCATCGCCGAGGCGCGGTCGCGATCATGCACGATCACCTTGGCGATCATGGGATCGTAGAACGGCGTCACCGTGTCGCCTTCGCGCACACCGGTATCGACCCGGACATGCGGGCCCTCCGCCGGCAGCTGCAGATGGACCAGCGTGCCGGTCGAGGGCAGGAAGTTGCGCGCCGGATCCTCGGCATAGAGCCGCACCTCGACGGCATGGCCGTCGATGCGGAGCTGCTCCTGCACCAGAGGCATACGGCCGCCCGCCGCGACGAGGAGCTGCCACTCGACGAGATCCTGCCCGGTGATCGCCTCGGTCACGGGATGCTCTACCTGCAGGCGGGTGTTCATCTCCATGAAGAAGAAGGTGCCGTCCTGGTCGGCGATGAACTCAACGGTACCGGCGCCCCTGTAGCCGATCGCCTTGGCGGCGGCGACCGCGGCCTCGCCCATCGCCTTGCGCCGCGCCGGGTCCATGCCGGGCGCCGGCGCCTCCTCGATCACCTTCTGGTGGCGCCGCTGGATCGAGCAGTCGCGTTCGAAGAGGTAGAGGCAGTTTTCGGAGTCGGCAAAGACCTGGATCTCGATGTGGCGCGGCCGCGTCAGGTACTTCTCGATCAGCACATGGTCGTCGGCGAAGGCGGCCTTGGCCTCGCGCTTGGCGCCGGCCAGCGCGTCGGCAAACTTGGTCCCGTCCTCGACCACGCGCATGCCCTTGCCGCCGCCGCCGGCCGAGGCCTTGATCAGCACGGGAAAGCCGATGCGCGCCGCCTCCTTGGCCAGCAGGTCCGGCGACTGGTCGTCGCCGTGATAGCCCGGCACCAGCGGCACCTTGGCCTTCTCCATGATCTTTTTGGCTTCGCTCTTGGAGCCCATGGCGCGAATCGCGGCAGGCGGAGGCCCGATGAAGACGATCCCCGACTTGGCGCAGGCCTCGGCGAAACCGGCATTTTCGCTCAGGAACCCATAACCGGGATGGATCGCCTGGGCGCCGGTACGCTTGGCCGCCTCGATCAACTTCTCTGCGACCAGATAGCTCTCGCGCGCCGCCGACGGGCCGATATGGACGGCCTCGTCGGCCATCGCGACATGGCGCGCCCCGCGATCGGCGTCGGAATAGACCGCGACAGTCCCGATGCCGAGTAGCCGCGCCGTCTTGATGACGCGGCAGGCGATCTCGCCGCGGTTGGCGACCAGGATTTTGCTGAACATGGTTATCACTTCTTGGGGGCCGAGTATTCCGGCCAAAAGTCCTTGTCACAGGGCGTTTCGACCCAGGCCGTATCGCGACCCAGATTGAGAATCCAGCCGAAGAACGAAAGCCCTTCGTCCAGCGGCGCCTGCGGACGAGTGCGCCTGAATTCAGCCTTCGCTTCCTCGGTCGCAGCTCCGGGCTCAAGCAGCATCTTCCAGGGAAGACCGGCGCAGTAGGCCGTAGCGCCTTTTGCCTGGGCCTCTGCGCTTCGTGTCCGAAAAACCGATTCGAAATAGAAAGTGCCGAGTGAACGGCTGGAACCTCGCGCTCGCGAGTCCAGCTCTTCCTGCTTGAACTCTTCAATCAGGGACGACCATGCCGCATCCTTGTCGACGCAAATGCGAAAGCGGCGATCGACTGCTGCAACGACCCGATTCAACGTCTCCGGATCGCCCACACCGCACATCCTCGTGGCGATCTGTGCCAAGGCCAAAGATCCCAGCACCATCTCCCCGACGCCACCGGCCTTGAAGACCCTTCCATCAACTTGTGCCAACGCGCCGCGCGCCGCGAACGCGGCCATGAAAACTGCGACCAAGGCAAGGCATCGGCGCATCACCTCACCCATCTCGGCTTGCGCTTTTCGAGGAAGGCCTTCATGCCTTCGAGCGCTTCCTCGCTAACGCATTGATTGGCGACATGCTCGCCCAGCAGGTCCGCCGCCGCCGACTGATGCGGCATGGCGTCGATCTCGGTGATCAGCTTCTTCACCAGCGTCTGCACCGACGGCGCGCCGAGCCTGAGCTCGCCGGCGAGCGTCGCCACGGTGCCGTCGAGCGCATCAGCTTCGACCACCTGGTCGACCAGGCCGATGCGCAGTGCAGTTGCAGAATCGAACACGCCACCATGCAT
This sequence comes from Asaia bogorensis, assembly GCA_945889625.1. Classification (GTDB taxonomy): domain Bacteria; phylum Pseudomonadota; class Alphaproteobacteria; order Reyranellales; family Reyranellaceae; genus Reyranella. Next base: position 19,404 of record CAMDCE010000005.1, read on the forward strand.
CAAGAGCTGGCGCGCCACGCGCGGCCCGACCGCCTCGATCAGCACCGGAATGGCGATGCCGGCGAAAAGGCCGTTGCGCACCGATGTCAGTCCGAACCGCGCCGACTGGGTGGCGATGGCGAAGTCGCAAGCCAGCATCATGCCGATGCCGCCGCCCACCGCCGCGCCGTGGACACGGGCGATCGAGGGCCGCGGAAAGTCGTAGATCGCCTGCACCGCACCCATCAGCGCGTCGGCGCCGACCCGGCGGGTGATGGCGTCCATCTGCGGCCAGGTCAGCACCCAGTTGAAATCGCCGCCGGCTGAGAAGGTCGAGCCCGCGCCGTCAACGACCAGCACACGCACATCCGCATCGGCGGCAAAGCTCTCGACCGCGGCCACGATAGCGCGCGCGGCGTCGGCATTGAAGGAGTTCATCTCCGTCGGCCGGTTGAGGGTGAGTGTCGCCACGCCCTCTTCGACGCGCGTCAGAATGGGAGGAGTCATTGCCGGGTCACATCCGGAAGACGCCGAACTTGGTGGGCCCGATCGGCTGGTTCATCGCGGCCGACAGGCCGAGCGCCAGGGCCATGCGCGTATCGACGGGATCGAGAATGCCGTCGTCCCACAGCCGCGCCGTGGCGTAGTAGGGATGGCCTTCGCGGTCGTACTGCTCACGGATCGGCTGCTTGAAGGCATCCTCCTCCTCCTTCGACCAGCTGCCGCCCTTGCCCTCGATATTGTCGCGCCGCACGGTGGCGAGCACGCTCGCCGCCTGCTCGCCGCCCATAACCGAAATGCGCGCCGACGGCCACATCCACAGGAAGCGCGGGCCATAGGCGCGACCGCACATGCCGTAGTTGCCGGCGCCGTAGCTGCCGCCGACGATCACCGTGAATTTCGGCACGGCGACGGTCGAAACAGCCGTCACCATCTTGGCGCCGTCGCGCGCGATGCCGCCCGCCTCGTATTTGCGGCCGACCATGAAGCCCGTGATGTTCTGCAGGAAGAGCAGCGGAATGCCGCGCTGGCCGCACAGCTCGATGAAGTGCGCCGCCTTCAGCGCCGATTCATTGAACAGGATGCCGTTGTTGGCGACGATGCCGATGGGATAGCCCCAGATCCGGGCGAAGCCGGTGACGATCGTCGTGCCGTAGAGATGCTTGAACTCGTCGAGTTCGCTGCCGTCGACCAACCGGGCGATGACCTCGCGCATGTCGAACGGCGTGCGGGCGTCGGCCGGCACGACGCCGTAAAGCTCGTCGGCGGCATACTTCGGCTCGCGCGGCTCCAAGAGCGAGACCGACGGCTGCTTCCGCCAGTTGAGGTTGGCCACGATGCGCCGCGCGATGCCGAGCGCATGGCTGTCGTTGTGGGCATAGTGATCGGCAACGCCCGAGGTGCGGGCGTGGACGTCGGCGCCGCCGAGATCCTCGGCGCTCACGATCTCGCCGATGGCGGCCTTCACCAGCGGCGGACCGGCAAGGAAGATCGTGCCCTGCTTGCGCACGATGACGGTCTCGTCGCTCATCGCCGGCACATAGGCGCCGCCCGCCGTGCACGATCCCATCACCACGGCGATCTGTGGGATGCCCTGCGCCGACATGTTGGCCTGGTTGTAGAAGATGCGGCCGAAATGGTTCTTGTCGGGAAACACTTCCGGCCATTGCGGCAGGTTGGCGCCGCCGGAGTCGACCAGATAGAGACAGGGCAGGCGATTCTCGACAGCCACTTCCTGGGCGCGCAGATGCTTCTTCACCGTCATCGGATAGTAGGTGCCGCCCTTGACCGTGGCGTCGTTGCACACGATCACGCACTCCACGCCGCTCACCCGGCCGACGCCGGTGATCACACCCGAACCCGGCGCGTCGTTGTCGTACATGTCGAGTGCGGCGAGCGGTGAGAGTTCGAGGAACGGCGAGCCGGGATCGAGCAGCGCCCGTACCCTCTCGCGCGGCAGGAGCTTGCCGCGCGACACGTGGCGCTTGGACTGCTCCTCGCCGCCACCCAGGCGCACCCGCTCGGTGCGACTCCTGAGGTCGGAGACCAGGGCGCGCATCGCCTCGGCGTTGCGTTTGAAGGTGTCGGAGCGGGTGTCGATCTGCGAGGAAAGGACGGTCATGTCGGGGCCAAACTGCCCGGACCGACGCTTGGGTGCAAGGCCGGCGGCGCGCCGGCGTTTAAGGCAAGCGCGACAGCGAACGCCAGCTCTCGCCTTGCGCGACGAAGGCCTTCTGGTTGGCCCAGGCGGCGGCGAAATCGGCATCGCGCTCGGCCCGGTCCTTGAGCATGATTTCGCTGTTGCGACGGAAGGCAGTGAGCAACTCGGGCGACCATTGCTTGATGACTACCCCGGAGGCGCGGAGCTTTTCCAGCGCCACGGCCTGCATGTGGGGCGAGCGACCGAGCATCCAGGCGATGTTGGCACGACAGGCGGTTTCGATCTGCGCGCGCTGCGCCGGCGGAAGCTGCGCCCACTTGTCCTTGCGGATCAAAAAGTCGAGGACTGCCGAGGGCGCCTGCCAGCCCGGCATATAGTAGGGCAGGCCGAGCTTGTCGAAACCGAGCGCTGCGTCCATGGCCGGTGTCGACATCTCGCCGCCATCCACCTTGCCCTGCTGCAACTGATAGAAGAATTCACCCTGCGGCAGGCGCACCAGCGTGGCGCCCATGCGCTCGATGACCTCGCCCGATATCCGGCCGTAGCGCAGTCGTGTTCCCTTGAAGTCAGCAACCGTGTTGAGGTCGCTGCGGAACCAGCCGCCGCCCTTGGGGCCCTGCACGCCGCACGGAATGCCGGCGACGCCGAGCTTGTCGTAGGCATCGTGGTGAATGCGCCCGCCGTCGCCCTGGAGCAGCCACGACGTCATGTCCTCAGGTCCCGGCCCGAACGGCACCGTCGCGAACAGGCTGAACACCGGCGCCTTTGCCGCAGCATAACCCGACCAGGTGAAGGCAGCTTCCAGATCGCCCGCCACGATGGCGTCGATCACGTCCGGAGTGGGAGCGATTCGGCCGGGCTCGACGATCTTGATGATGAGCGCCCCGCCCGACATGTGCTTCAGCGTCTTGGTGAAGGTGCGGACGCCCTCGCCGGCACCGGGCAGGTTGGGATTGAAGGCCGTCTGCATCTGCAGAATGCGGCCTATGGTGTGATCGGGCTCGCGGGCCATGCCGACGCTCGCCGCAGCGCAGCACGCCGCAGCGATTGCCCCAAACGTCAATAACTTACGGCGCACGGTAGATCATCCGCCGCCCGGCTCCCCTGCCTTCGAAGCCGCTTTGGCGGCTCACTTCATAGGGTAAGTTTCACACATCAAAGGCCCAGCGACAAGCGACAGGCAGGTATCACAACGCCGCCAGGCCTCGGCCGATCAGGATTCTCTGCACGTCGCTGGTGCCCTCGTAGATCTGGCACACCCGCACATCGCGCCAGATCTTCTCGGCCAGGTAGTCGGCGACGTAGCCGTACCCGCCATGGATCTGAATCGCAGCCGAGCAGACCTCTTCAGCCATCTCGGAGGCATATAGCTTGGCCATTGCGGCTTCCGTTAGGCATGGCGCGCCAGCGTCGCGCAGCGTCGCGGCATGCAGGACCATCTGCCGCGCCACCGCCACTTTCGTGGCCATATCGGCCAGCCGGAATTGCACGGCCTGGTGGTTGACGATCCTGGTCCCGAAAGCCTCGCGCTCGCCGGCATAGGCGCGGGCCAGCTCGAAAGCGGCACGGGCCATCCCGACCGCCTGGGCGCCGATTCCGATGCGTCCGGCCTCGAGATTGGCGAGAGCAATGCGGTAGCCCTGGCCCTCCTCGCCCAGCAGGGCGTCGGCACCGACGGCGCAATCCTCGAAGGCGATCTGACACGTGTCGGACGACTTTTGGCCCAACTTCTTCTCGATGGATGCGACACGATAGCCTGCCGTCCGGGTCGGCACGATGAAGCAGGAAATGCCGCGCTTGGCCGAGGCGGGGTCGGTCACGGCGAAGACCAGCGCCATGTCGGCGGTCTTGCCCGAGGTGATGAACTGCTTCACCCCGTTCAGCACCCAGCCATTGCCCCGCCGCTCGGCGCGGGTCTTGAGGTTGGAGGCGTCGGACCCGGCCTGCGGCTCGGTGAGGCAGAAGGCGCCCAGCACCTCGCCGCGCGCCAGCGGCCTCAGCCAGCGCTCCTTCTGCTCGGTCGAGCCGTAGGCCAGCAGCGCAGCACAGTCCGGCGAGTTGTTGACGCTCATCACGGTCGACAGCCCGCCGTCGGCGGCGGCGATCTCCTCGAGCGCCAGCACGTAGGACACCATGTCGGCGCCGGCGCCGCCCCATTCGGCCGGCACGCACATGCCCATGAAACCGAGCCGACCCATTTCGGCCAGCAGCGGCCGCGGGATTTCGCCTTTGGCTTCCCAGGCGCGGACATGGGGCAGCACCTGCTCGCGTGCGAATGCGCGCGCAGTATCGCGGATCAGGACCTGTTCTTCGCTCAGCAGCATGGCTACCAGGGGATTTCGGTGCCGTCGTAATTGATGAAGTGGCCGTTCTGCGCCGGCTTCAGACCGTCGATCACCTTGACCATGGCGGGCACGCTCTGGTCGATGGTGAGCGTCGCACTCGAGCCGCCCATGTCGGTCTGCACCCAGCCGGGGTGCAGCACGACGCAGATCAGGCCTTTTCCGGCGAGGTCTCCGGACAGGCTCTTCCATTCCATGTTCAGCGCCGTCTTGCTGGCACGATAGGAGTAACGACCCCCTTCGTTGTGCGTGATGCTGCCCAGCCGGCTCGAGATCGCGATCAGCTTCTTGTGCTGCGAACGCGCGACGTGATCGACGAAGGCTTCGGCCATGATCAGCGGCGCCAGGGCGTTGACCTCGAAAGTCTGGCGCCAGACCACGGGATCGATCGAACCCAGGACGGTCGCCGCGCGGCCGGCGATTCCGGCATTGCAGATCAGCACGTCGATCGCCTCGCCCGCGAGCTTCTTGGCCAGCGCCTTCACCGCAGCATAGTCGGTGACCTCCAGTGCATGGTAATGGACCTCGCCTTTGATCGCCTTCAAGGCGTCGGGCTTGCGTGCGCAGGCAATCACCTTCCAGCCCTTGGCGGCATATTGCCTGGTAAAGTCGAGGCCGAGGCCGCGCGCGGCGCCAGTGATCAGGACCGTACTCATGACGCTCTCCTGCTCTAGCGGCGGGCCAGCAGCCGGCTGCGCTGGCGCTGCCAGTCGCGCTCCTTGATCGTGGCGCGCTTGTCGTGCGCCTTCTTGCCGGTCGCCAGCGCGATTTCGATCTTGGCCGTGCCCTTGGGATTGAAATAGATCTGCAGCGGCACGACGGTGCGGCCCTCGCGCTGGATGGCGCCGATCAGCTTGCTGATCTGCGAGCGGTGCAGCAGGAGCTTGCGCGGCCGGCGCGGCTCGTGATTGAAGCGGTTGCCCGAGGCGTATTCGGGGATGGTGGCATTGACCAGCCACGCTTCGCCCTCGTTCGCGGTGACGTAGGATTCCGCGATGGTGCTGCGCCCGCCGCGCAGCGACTTGACCTCGGTGCCGGTCAGCACGAGACCCGCCTCGAACGTCTCCTCGATGAAGTAGTTGTGCCGCGCCTTGCGGTTCTGGGCCACCACCTTGTGGTCCAGGTCCGGTTTCTTCGCCAACGAAACCCGCCCTAGTTGATCAAGCCGGCGTGGACCATCGCGTCGCGTACCTGCTTCTTGGTCGCCTCGGTGCATTCGACCAGCGGCAGGCGGAGCTTGGCGCTTGCCTGGCCGATCAGCTCGGCGCCGTACTTCACCGGCGCCGGGCTGGTCTCGACGAACAGCGCCTTGTGCAGCGGCATCAGGCGGTCCTGGATCTCGAACACCTTGTCGAGGTCGCGCGCCTTCCAGGCATCGTGCATGTCGGCGCACAGCCGAGGCGCGATGTTGGCGGTCACCGAGATGCAGCCGTCGCCGCCCTGGGCCATGAAGCCCATGGCGCTGGCATCCTCGCCCGAGAGCTGGAGGAAGCCTTTCTTGGCGCGAAGCTTGGTGAGCGTCGGGCGCGCCATGTCGTAGCTCGCGTCCTTGATGCCGATGATGTTGCGCACCTGGGACAGGCGCACGACGGTGTCGACCTGCATGTCGCCGCCGGTACGGGGCGGCACGTTGTAGAGCAGGATCGGGATGTCGACGGCGTCGGCCACCGTCTTGAAATGCTGGAACAGGCCTTCCTGGGTCGGCTTGTTGTAATAGGGCACGACCAGCATGGCGGCATCGGCGCCGGCCTTCTTGGCGTGCTTGGTGAGCTCGATCGCCTCGTCGGTCGAATTGGAACCGGTGCCGGCAATCACTGGCACGCCCGAGCCCTTGGCGGTCTTGATGCAGATATCGATGACCCGCTTGTGCTCTTCCATGGAGAGCGTCGGCGATTCGCCGGTGGTGCCGCACGGCACCAGGCCGTCGGTGCCCTCCTTGATCTGCCAGGCCACGAATTTCTCGAATCCCTTCTCGTCGACCGATCCGTTCTTGAACGGGGTGATCAGCGCAACGAGCGATCCGGTGAACATGGCTTCCTCCGCATTTTCTTCGAAAATTCACTCTATGCCCCACCCCCCGCCCTCGCAAGGTGAGCAACTTGCCATTGTGATGCCACGAGGACCTGCCTACGATTCCTAGCGTGAAATCCCGTAGCCTCCCCCTCATCTTGCTTCTTGCCACCCTGGCCTGTGGACCGCTGCAGGCCCAGCAGGGCGGCGTCACCATCCTGCGTGGGGAAAGCGGCGATCAGACCCGTCCAGGCACGCCCGACACCGGTGTCCGGCGGGCGCCCTCCGGTGGCGGTGCCGCGCCATCCCAGGCCCAGCCCTCGCCGCCGATGGGGCCGCGCGGAACAGCGCTGCCGATTATCAACAACGGCACGGGCGGCGTGGCGCCGGTCGCTCCAGCCAGCGATTTGGCCCAGGCGCTGAGCGCCGCCAAGCCGCTCAGCGACGCCGAAGCTGCCTCGCTGGCTGCCGCGCTCAAGGCGGTCGACGAAGGCCGCTACGCCGATGCCCGCGCAGCGGTCGCCAATTTCAAGAATCCGCTGCTGGCACGTCTGGTCGAGTGGAACATCCTCCGGGTCGCCCCCCCTTCGGCTTCGCTCAGGGCAGGCAAGACCGACGCCGACTTCGCCTCGACCTGGGCCTTCCTGCGCGAACATCCCGACTGGCCCGAGCCCGAGCTGCTGCGGCGGCAGGCCGAGGACCGCATCGGCGCAGACACACCTCAGCGCGACATCTGGCGCTACTTCACCGCTTTCCCGCCGCTCACCAGCACCGGCTACACGCGCCGCATGGCGGCGGTGGCCGCGTCGAGCCCGACCGACGTGCCCAAGACGGCCAGCGACACCTGGCGCAACGCCACCTTCCGCGCCGCCGACGAAGACGACTTCCTCAACAAGTATGGCCAGTATCTCTCGGGCGACGACCACATCGCCCGCTTCGATCGAATCCTGCGCGGGGGCCGCCCACAGGTGGCGGGCGGCCTGGTCTCCAAGCTGCCACCCGACTACCAGCCCGTCGCCAATGCGCGCCTCGCCATGGCCACGCGCGCAGCCGACGCGCCGACGATCCTGCGCGGCGTGTCGCCGGCGCGCCTCAACGAACCGACTATCCGGCTGGAGCGCGCCGGATGGCTGCGCCGAACCGGCAACCTCGACGAGGCCAAGACCGTGCTGGCCGGACCGATCGCCAACCAGACCGACGCCTGGTGGAACGAGCGCCAGCAGCTCGCGCGCGAGCTCCTGGCCGCCGGCCGCGCCGCCGACGCCTATGCCGTGGTCGTCCAGCATGGCTTGACCAAGGGCGTGGCCTTCGCCGAAGCGGAATTCCTCGCCGGCTGGATCGCGCTGCGTCACCTCAAGAAGCCGGCCGACGGGCAAAAGCATTTCCAGACGCTGTACGACGGCGTGTCGACCGACATCTCCAAGAGTCGCGCGGCCTATTGGCTCGGCCGCGCCCACGAAGCGGCAGCGCGGCCCAAGGAAGCGCTCGAGTGGTTCGGCCGCGCCGCAGGCTACGGCCAGACCTTCTACGGCCAGATCGCGGCGCGCCGGTTGCCGGGCGGCGCGGCGCGTCTGCCGAGCGATCCCGTGGCCTCGCCCGCCGACCAGCAGGCGCTGGCCGGCCGCGAGCTGGTGACGGTGGCGCGCTATCTCGGCCAGGCCGGCGATTTCCTCCGCGCCCAGCCGTTCCTGCTCAGGCTCGCCCGCATGGTCACCGGCCCGGGCGAGACCGCCCTGCTGGCCCAGCTCGCCATCGACCTCAAGCGGCCCGACGTGGCGCTCACCATCGCGCGGCGTGCCGTCGAAAGCGGCGTCACCCTGTTCAACGCGTCGTTCCCGGTGGTCGAACTCGGCGCCACCGGCTCGATCGAGCGCGCCCTGGCGCTGGCGGTGACGCGCCAGGAAAGCTCGTTCAACTCGGCCGCCGTCTCGCCCTCCGGCGCGCTCGGCCTGATGCAGTTGATGCCCCCCACCGCGCGCGAGGTCTCCGGCAAGCTCGGCATGCCCTACGTCCAGGACAGGCTCACGCGCGATCCCGCCTACAACGTCCAGCTCGGCACCCAGTATCTCGCCGAGATGCTGCAGCGTTTCGGCGGTTCCTATGAGCTGGCGCTGGCCGCCTACAATGCCGGGCCCGGCCGCGTCTCGCGTTGGCTGGAAAGCATCGGCGACCCGCGCGCCGGCAAGATCGACATGATCGACTGGATCGAGATGATCCCGGTGCGCGAGACCCGCAACTACGTGCAGCGCATCATGGAAGGCGTCGGCGTCTATCGCGACCGGCTGAACGGCCCCTTCCGCACCGTGCCGCCGGCGCTGGGACGGTCTTGAAGCGTAACGCTCGACCACAAAATCCAGGCCGCTTGCTGCTAAAGAAACACGAAATAAACAGCTCCCGATCAACCCATTGATCGACGGCGGTAGCTCAGCGCCGCCGGTCCGATTGCCATCGTCGGATCATGCGCAAATATTGCTAATATCACAACAATTGTCAAGAACTTTTCGCACAGCATCGGGCGCCGATCGCGCCTCGACCCGGAAAGACGCTAACCGATTCGTTTCAGCACCGCCTCCGGCAGCGGGCCCTTGTTCACGGCGGCGATGGCGGCCTCGAGCTGGTCGAGGGTCGAGTAGCCGACCAGCATGGTCGAGACGGCGGGATGGGAGATCACGAAGCGCTCGGCCAATTCCGTCAGGCTGCCGGCGGCGCCTTCACGCACCAAGGGCTCGAGCTCCCTCGCCCGCGCAACGTCGGCCGCGAAGCTGGGCGCCGAGGCGATGGGATCGACGGCCTGCATGGCGAGCGGATGGCGTTCGGCGGTGCCGGCCAGAGCGCCGCCCGCCAGGGCGCGGATGATAATGGTGCCCATGTCGGCTGCCTTTACCCGATCGAACAGCCGGCCGTGATCCTGGCCCGCTGCCCCTTTGGGCATGGGGCCGCCGGCGCTGGGATTGAGCGCGTTGTAGACGACCTGGATGGTGTCGAAGAGTTTCGAGTCGATGGCGCGGTGCAGCGCCGCCGTCTCGCCGACACCGCTGAAGCCGATGAAGCGCGTCTTGCCCGATTTGCGCAGCTTCTCCAGCGCCGGGGCGACCTCGTTCAAGGCGATGTCGACCAGGAGCTTGTCGCCGGCATCCTTGGCGACCAGGGGATTGTGCAGCTGGAAGAGATCGACATGGTCGCGGCCCATGCGCTTGAGGCTGTCCTCCATGCCCTGCACGACCGCCTTGCCGACGTCGGCGCGATGCTCGGCCGAGAGCCGGAACTTGGTGCCGACGATCACGTCGGCCTTCAACGCCTTCAGCACGCGGCCGAGATTGCGCTCCGATTCGCCGTTGCCGTAGAGCGCCGCTGTATCGAAATAGTTGATGCCGGCCTCGATGGCGCGTGCGACCGCGCGTTCCTGGTCGGCCGCCGCGCCCTTGGTGAACAACCCGCCGACAGCGCCGGCGCCATAGCCCAGAACCGAAACCTCGAGACCCGTCCGTCCCAGTCGCCGCTTTTGCATTGTCTCTCCTTCAAATGCTTTCCTCCCCAGTCTTCTGGGGAGGTGTCGGCGTCTTACGCTGACGGAGGGGTCAAGTCTGCGACTCATGACCCCTCCGCCCTCGTAAGACGAGGGCACCTCCCCTTCGCGGACCCCGCGAAGGGGAGGAGATTCAGTCCTCGACGCAAACCTTGCCGGATTCGTTATCTACCACGACGTGGTTGTCGTAGTAGGTCACCGTGGGCACGGCGCCGAACGCCGCCGCCATGCGCTTTTCCCAGTCCGGCATGTACCAGGCGCGCGCCGCCGCCTCGGACTCCCAGAGATAGACGCCGCCGCCTCCGGCCTCGCCGTTGAGATAATATTTCCGCAACAGGCCCTTGGCGCCGAGCGCGGTATAGGTCGGTGCCGATTTGCGCGCGGCATCGACAGCGGCATCGCGTGGCCGCTTGGTCATGGGGATTTGAACGATGGCGATGAACATGCCAGTTAGCCTACGGTGAAATGAGTGCTCGAACAAAGACAACCTCATGCTGAGGAGGTCGCGAAGCGACCGTCTCGAAGCATGGGCAACACATGCCAAACCTGGGGCCATCCTTCGAGACGCGCAAGCGCGGGGGTTACCCCGCGCGACGCGGGCGCCCAAGGATGAGGACGATGCTGGCCGGTACCGAGATCTGCGTTTTCGACGCCTACGGAACCCTGTTCGACTTCAATTCGGCGGTGGCGCGCCATCGCGCCGCGGTCGGACCGAAGGCCGATGCGCTGGCCGAGATGTGGCGGGCCAAGCAGATCCAGTACACCTGGCTGCGCAACAGCATGGGCGCCTACGCCAAGTTCTGGCAGGTGACCGGCGAGGCGCTCGATCACTGCCTCGCCGCGTACGGCATCGCCGACCCGACGGTCCGCGAAAAGCTGCTGAGCGCCTATCTCGTCCTCGATCCCTTCCCCGAGGTGCCCGCCATGCTCGACCGGCTGAAGCGCGGCGGTATCCGGCTGGCCATCCTGTCCAACGGCAATCCCGAGATGCTCGATCCGATGGTGACGGCGTCGGGTCTGGCCGATCGCTTCGAGGCGGTGCTCAGCGTCGATTCGGTCGGCGTCTTCAAGGTGGCACCCGAAGTCTACGGCCTGGTCGAGGCGCGCTGCGGTGTGAAGCCCGGCAAGGTCTGCTTCCTGTCGTCCAATTGCTGGGACGCCCACGGCGCGGCGCATTTCGGCTTCAAGACCGTCTGGGTAAACCGCGCCGGCTCAGCCGACGACAATCTCCCCGGCACGCCGGTCGCCCAGCTAAGAGACCTTTCGCAACTCCCTGCCCTTCTCGGTGTTTCCTGATGCCATCGCTTCCGACCTTCGGAGACGTCCAAGCCGCCGCCCGCCGCCTCGAGGGCATCGCCATCCGCACGCCGCTGCTCGAGAACACACGCGTCAATGCCCTGCTGGGCGGACGTCTCTTCATCAAGGCCGAGTGCCTGCAGCGCACCGGCTCTTTCAAGCTGCGCGGCGCCTACAATTTCCTCAGCTCCATGAGCGAGGCGGACCGCAAGAAGGGCGTGGTCGGCTGGTCGTCGGGCAATCACGCGCAAGGGCTGGCCGAGGCGGCCCGCCTGCTGGGCATGAAGGCCACCATCGTCATGCCGTCCGACGCGCCGGCGCTCAAGATCGCCAACACGCGCGCCTCGGGTGCCGAGATCGTGCTGCATGACCGCGTCAAGGACAGCCGCGAGGCGATCGGGACGGAGATCGCGCGCAAGACCGGCGCCACGGTCGTGCCGCCCTACGATCACCCGTGGATCCTGACCGGCCAGGGCACGGCCGGCCTGGAGATCGTCGAGCAGGCCAAGGTGCTCGGCGTCACGCTCGATGCGGTGGCGGCACCCTGCTCGGGCGGCGGCCTGTCGACCGGCATTGCGCTGGCCGTGAAGGGCTTGAGCCCCATCACCAGCGTTCATGCCGGCGAGCCGGCGGGCTTCGACGATCTCGCGCGCTCGCTCGCCAGCGGCAAGAAGGAGAAAAACGACAGGCTGTCGGGCTCGATCTGCGACGCGCTGCTGGCGCCGACGCCGGGCGACGTCACTTTCCCGCTGGCGCAGAAGCTGCTGGGGCCGGGCCTCGTGGTCACCGATGACGAGGTGCTCGACGCCATGGAGCTGGCGTTTCGCGAGTTCAAGCTGGTGGTCGAACCGGGCGGCGCGGTGGCCCTGGCGGCGGCGCTCAGCGGCAAGCTGCCCGTCAAGGGCCGCGCGGTCGCCGTCGTCTGCTCGGGCGGCAATGTCGACCACGCGACCTTCGCCCGGGCGCTGGCACGGCGCGCCGCATGAGTTTCACCCGGCGCGAACGCCGCGAATGGCGGATCATCCTCTGGGTCATCCTGACCAGCGCGGCGATCAGCGCCTATTTCGGCTACGCCGTCAGGACTCCTGACAGCTCAGCGGTGGGCTCAGTGCTCACGGGCATCGCGATCTCGCTCTTGATCGCCACGCCGATCGGTCTCCTCGAGCTCAAGGGCGGTCGACTTGCCTTCTACCGTCGTCTGCGACGCCTGCCGCTTGCCGTCTATTTCGGCGTCAAGGCGCTGTTCTACCTTGTTGTCATCGTTAACGGCCTGATCGTGGGCGGCCTGCTGTTTTCTCCACATCTCGAGATCGATCAAATCCTTAGAAGATCGATTGCCTTCTCCATCGCCATGTCGGTGTTCGGCAACTTCGTGTTCGTCATGGGCGGGCTATTGGGCTACGGCACGCTGAAGAACCTGCTGACCGGCCGTTACGTTCAGCCCAAGCGCGAGCAGCGCGCCTTCGTGCTGATCGACATGAAGGATTCGACCGGCCTCGCCGAGCGGCTGGGGCCGATCCGTTTCCACGAGCTGTTGAACATCTTCTTCCGCGACATCTCCGACGCCGCACTCGAATGCGAGGCGGAGATCCACAAATACGTCGGCGATGAAGCGATCCTGACCTGGTCCGGCGAGCAGGCGGTGGCCGAGGGCGACTGCCTCGCCTGCCCGTTCGTCGTCCGCGACCTCATCGCCGCCAACGGCGAGGAGTACCGCAAGCGTTTCGGCGTCGTCCCCGATTTCCGCGCCAGCCTACATTTCGGCGAGATCGTCGCCGGCGAAATCGGCGACGTGCGCCGCGAGATCGCCTATGTCGGCGACACGCTGAACGTCGCGGCGCGCCTGCTGGAGGCGGCCAAGACGCTGGGCCGCGACGTGCTGGTGTCGGCCGATCTCCTGGAAAGGGCCGTCCTGCCGCGGGGCGTGCGCGCCGAGCCGCTGCCGACGCTCACGGTGCGCGGCCGCGCCGCTCCGCTCGGCATCGCCGCACTGGAACGCACTTGAGGTCGTTCCGAAGAAAAAGTGGAACTGCCCGGCACTGGACAGGCCCAGACCGTCAAATGGAACAAATGATCGTTGCCGCGATCACTTCTCGTCGGCTGGTGGCCGCGGCCCTTTGGATGGATCGACCCAGTGAATCCCGCCGCAGGCCGGGCACTCCACCATCACCAGACGATTCTCTTCGTTGCCGGATGGCGCGTCGTCAGGGGTCAAATCCTGAACATTCATGCCTTTGACCGGGCAGTGGTACAGGAACGGCCTCCCCATCGTTTCTCCCTCAGCAATTGCGCAACTGCCTAACCAACGAGGAGCAGCAGGCGATGAACTTGGCGCGCGGCGCTCCCGCTCGGCAATTCATCGATCGATCGGGCAGGAGGCATCGGCTTTCCGTCGATGATCATTTCACGCACGCATCGTCGGACCGTCTGGGAAAGCGCCCGGATCACCTCTTCTTCAGTGTCGCCGGTGATCGCTATCCCGGGAAGGTCAGGGACCCAGGCGACAAATCGCCCATCTCGCGCGCGCTCGATGAGCGAATAGTAGCTCGCATCGGACATAGAGCCCCCCTCTCGTCCAACGATGCGGATGTTCAAAAAGGGAGGCATTGATCTGGATCAAACCGGTGACATCGGGCATCGCCGCCTGCGGGGCCTCCTGCCCCGATCGGCGCGCTTTGTGTCCCTGCCGGCAGATATAAGGGTAGGGTTGCTCCGTTGACCGGACTTGAACCTAGCCGACCCGCGCCTTCAGGCGGGCGAGGATGCTGCCCAGGATGCCCTTGGGCAGGAAGATGATGAACAGCACCAGCAGGACGCCGTAGACCAGATTGTCCCAGCCGACGGCCTTGGTGCCGAAGCCGATGCGCAGGATCTCGGCCAGCATGATGGTGATGATCGCGCCGACCGTCGGTCCGAGCGCCACGTAGAGGCCGCCGACGATGACGGCGAACACCATCTGCAGCGACACCGCGATGCCGCTCACCGTGTCGGGCGAGATAAACATCTGGTACTGGCAGTAGAGCGCGCCGGCGAGCGAGGTCATCAGCGCGCTGATCACCGTGATCTTGAGTTTCTCCCAAGTCACGTTCACGCCTGCCGCCGCCGCGGCGTCCTCGTCTTCGGCGATCGCCTCCAGCGCGTAGCGATCCATGCTGCGGTCGACCCAGCGCCAGACCAGCAGACCGGCCGCCCAGACGCCCAAGGCGATCAGGTACCAGGTCGTCTTGTCGTCGAACTGCAGCGCCACCAGGTGATTGCCCTTGGTGCGTTCGGGCGTATAGCCAAGCGAGCCGCCGGTCCAGTCGCGGGTGGCGGTGATGATCTGCAGCACGATGCCCGACAGCGCCAGCGTGACGAGCACAAAATAGTGGCCGGTGATGCGGAAGCGGAAGCACGGGTAGGCGACGATCAGCGCCAGCACGGCGGCCGTCGCCATGGCGAGCGGGATGCCGATCCACGGCGACACGCCGAGATGGTTCCACAGCAGCGCCGTGACATAGGCACCGACGCCCATGAATCCGCCATGGCCGAGCGAGACCAGGCCGAAGCGGCCCATCATCGACCACGAGGTGTAGGCGAACGCCCAGATCAGGATCAGGATCAGGATGTGCAGCGGATAGGGATCGTTGTAGACGAAGGGCAGCGCGATCAGCATCGCGCCGGCGATCCACGGCAGGAGATCACGAAGGGTCACTGGCGCCTCGCCAGCAGCCCGGCGGGCCTAATGAACATCATGACGATGAAGAAGCCGAAGGCCAGCACGTAACCCCATTCGAGGTCGGAGAACAGGCCGCCCAGCGAGATGATCTCGGCGAACACGAAGGCCGCGACGAAGCCGCCGACAAAGTTGCCGAGGCCTCCCAGCACGCAGATCAGGAAGGTGATCGGCCCGAACGACAGCCCGACGAAAGGATGGACGTCGTACTGCAGCACCAGCAGGCAGGCGGCCAACCCGGCGAGCGCGCCGCCCAACGCCGAGGTGATGAGGTAGATGCGGCGCGTATCGACCCCCATCAGCGCCATGATCTGGCGGTCCTGGGCGATCGCGCGGATGGCGGTGCCGGTGTAGGTCCGTGTCATGAAGAAGTAGACGATCAGCATGCCGATCAGGGCCGCGGTGAAGGCGAGCAGGCGCGCGTAGCTGAAATGCATCTCGGCGAACTGCAGCACCGGCAGCCGGATGCCGAGGTTGCGGAAGTCGACGCCGAAGGCCACGGTGGCGAAGCTCTGCAGCACGAACAGCACGCCGCCGGTGGCGAGCAGCTGGTTGATCGGCGCCGCCGAAAGCAGCGGCGCGATGACCAGCCAGTGAAGCATCGCGCCCAGGAACGCGACCAGCAGGATCGTGAGCGGCGCGGCCACGTAGTACGACAGGCCGTAATACTGGACGAGATAGTACATGCCGTACATGCCGATCATCACCAGCTCGGCGTAGCAGATCCAGGTGACGTCGATGACGCCGAAGATCAAGTTCAGCCCGAGCGCCAGCAGGGCGAGCACGCCGCCCAGCAAGATGCCGTTGACCATGGCCTCGAGCAGGTAGATGTCGAAGATCTCGAGGAATGACTGCATGGCTATAGTCTCCCCCTCACCCTGAGGAGCGGCCCGCAGGGCCGCGTCTCGAAGGGTGGGCAATCGCACAAACCTGTGGCCCATCCTTCGAGACGCCCGCTGCGCTCGCTCCTCAGGATGAGGTCAATTGATCTACACACCGAGATACGCCTGTCTGATGGTGTCGTTGGCCAGCATCTCGGCCGACGTGCCGGACGCGCGGATCGAGCCGGCTTCGAGCAGATAGGCCCGATCGACGATGCGCAGCACCTGCTGGACGTTCTGCTCGACGATCAGCACCGTGAGGCCGCCGCCGCGGATGCGCTTGACCAGCTCGAAGACCTGCTGGACGACGACCGGCGCCAGGCCGGCCGACGGCTCGTCGAGCAGCAGCAGCTTGGGATCGCTCATCAGGGCTCGGCCGATGGCGCACATCTGCTGTTCGCCGCCCGACAATGTGCCGGCCATCTGGTCGCGCCGTTCCTTCATGCGCGGAAAAAGATCGAACACGAAAGCCAGGCGCTCGGTGAACTTGGCGCGCGCCTCGGGCATGAAGGCGCCCATCTTGAGGTTGTCCTCGACCGTGAGACGCGGAAACAGCCGGCGGTTCTCCGGCACATGGGCGATGCCGAGGCTGACGATGCGATGCGCGGGCGTGGCGACCAGATCGGTGCCTTCCATGGCGATCGAGCCGGCGCGCGGGCGGATCAGGCCGGAGATCACCCGCATCAAGGTGGTCTTGCCGGCGCCGTTGGGGCCGATCACGCCCACCGCCTCGCCGGCCTTGACGTCGAGGCTGACGCCGAACAGCGCCTGGAAGCTGGCGTAGCCAGCATCGACCGACTTCAACTCGAGCATGGACCCTGGTGCACTCATCGACCCGCTCAGCGACGCTTCTCGGCTGCGGCGGCCTGGGTCGCAACGGCGTCGGTGCCGAGATAGACCTCGATCACGCGCGGGTCGCTCGACACCGTGCTCGGCAGGCCCTCGGAGATCTTCTCGCCGTGGTCGAGCACCATGACGCGGTCGACGACGCGCATCAGCACGCCCATGATGTGCTCGACCCAGATGATGGTGATGCCGAGCTCGTCGCGGATCTTGCGCAGCATGTCGGCAGCCTGGTCCATCTCGGCGTCATCGAGGCCGCCCAGGCTTTCGTCGGCCAGCAGCAGCTTGGGCCCGGTGGCCAAGGCCTTGGCGAGTTCGAGCTTCTTGAGACCGGCGGCGCCCAGCCCGTCGACGCTCGCCGTGCGGTCGGTTGGCAGGCCGACCATGGCGAGCGCCCGTTCCGCCGCCTCGTCGGCCCTGGCGCGGCTGTGTCGGCCCTGGCCGAAGTAGCCGGCCAGCTCGACATTCTCGAAAATCGAGAGCCTGCGGAACGGTCGCGGGATCTGGAACGTCCGGCCGATGCCGCGATTGATGATGCGGTGCGGCGGCAGCCCGGAGATTTCGTTGCCGGCGAACTTGATCGATCCTGCCGAGGGCGGGAACGTGCCCGAGAGCATGTTGAAGATCGTGCTTTTGCCCGAGCCGTTCGGGCCGATCAGGCCGAGAATCTCGCCCTGATCGACCTTGAACGACACGTTGTTGACGGCCGTGAACCCGCCGAAACGCTTTACCAAACCCTCGACGACAAGCACAGCCGCACCGCTCTCCGTGAACTGGAGGCCTACTTCGCCGAGTAGACGGTGCCGGCCGGGAACGGCAGCACGGCTTCACGCTGCGCCTGGCTCTTCGGCCAGACGACGTAGGACTTGTCGTCGACATACTGCGCGATCACCGGGAAGGCGCGCAGGTTCTGTCCGGCGATCGGCGAGCCCTCGCCGGCATACTTCACGCCGAAGCCCAGCATCGTGCCGCCCTCCTTGAGGTCGACGTCGAGCGTCGCCTTGCGCAGCGACTCGGGGTCGATGCCGCCGTACTTCTTGATCGCCTGGGGCAGGACTTCGGTGAAGAACAAGTAGGTGTTCGACGCCGACATGCCGACATGGGCCGAGCGGATGGTGGTGCCGGGCTTGGCCTTGTCGTATTCCTCGCCGACCATCTTGATGAGCGGCAGCAGCTTCTGGTCGAGCGACTTCTGGTTGGTCTCCCAGATCGAGATCGGGTCGACGTTGAAGAAATAGTTGACGTCCTTGCCCAGGCCTTCCTTGAGCTTGGTGTAGACGCCGTAGCCGGCGCCGTGGCCGATCAGGGCATTGAACTTCAGGCCGCCCTCGCGCGCCTGGCGATGGAACAGCGTGATGTCGGGATTGTAGCCGGTATGGAAGATGACGTCGGGCCGGGCGCGCTTGAGCTTGGTCACCAGCGCCGACAGGTCGGGCGCGGTCGCGGCATAGCCTTCCTTGAGCACGATGTTGAAGCCGGCCTTCTTGGCGCCGGCCTCGTTGCCCTTCGAGACGTCGACGCCGTAGGCGCCGTCCTCGTGGATGATCGCCACGCGCAAGTCCTTGGGATCCTTGCCGAGCTTGGCCTTGGCGTTCTGCTCGATGAAGTCCATCGACATCTCGCCGAACTGCGAGCCCGAGGGCTGGGCGCGGAACACGTACTTGAGATTGCGGTTCTCGAGCACCGCCGAGGAAATGCAGGTCGTGATCCACATGAACTTCTTGAGCTGCTCGACACGGGCCGCCACCGGCACGCACTGCGCCGAGGAATAGAAGCCCAGCACCATGTCGACCTTTTCCTGCTCGATCAGCCGGACGGCCTCGTTGATGGCAACGTCGGGCTTGCTCTGGGCGTCGGCGTAGACGGCGTCGATCTGGTAACCCTCGACGCCACCGAGCTTGATGAAGTGGTCGATCATGATCTTGGCGCCGAGGTAGTGCAGATCGGAGCCGCCGCCGGCCAGCGGGCCGGTGAGGTCGTAGACGACGCCGATCTTGATCTTCTTTGGCTGGGCCTCGGCGGAAACTGCCATGCCCAGAACCGCTACCGCGGCGATCAGGCCACCCAGCAGGCGGCCAACCGTGTTGCGCAACACCGTCATGTCGTTTCTCCCTCAAACAGCGCGTGTTTGTCTTTATTGATTGGGCGCATCACAGGGGCCGGGCCGGCCGATGTCAAGCGCCCTGCTGCAACCTCAAGCGCGTCCCTCGCCCGGCGTCAGGATGTCGAACATGATGCCACCGGGCTCATCGAGCAGGGTGAACAACAGCGCGAACCGCGAGGCGTCACCCTCGACCTGCAGCGTCCCTGATGCGAACGCCTCCTGCGCCGTCTGCTTGCGCAGCACGAGCCCATCCAGGGCCGCGCGCGTCGTCGTGACCGACGCCGCGGCCTGCTCCGACTGCTCGGCCATGCGGTGGGTGATGGTGCAGTGCTTGAGCGTCAGGACCAGCGACTCGCCGCGGTCGGTGAAACGCCAGTTGAGCGCGAAGTCGTAGCCGGCTGCCTTGGCCGGGTCGAGCCGGATGGCTAGCGCATCGAACAGTACGTCGGTGCTGAGCCCGGCCAGCGTATCGGCGCTCATCGCCGCCCGCGCCG
This sequence comes from Asaia bogorensis, assembly GCA_945889625.1. Taxonomy (GTDB): domain Bacteria; phylum Pseudomonadota; class Alphaproteobacteria; order Reyranellales; family Reyranellaceae; genus Reyranella. The sequence goes on from CAMDCE010000005.1 coordinate 38,755, forward strand.
GCAGCTTGAAGACACCATGGCGCAGCTCCTGGGCGCCATAGAGAAAGGCGTTGCGCCAGGTCGCGGACTCGGCCTGATAGCCCATCTGCTCGAGCGCATCGGCGCAAAGAGCGCGCGCCTCCTTGTTCCCGGGTTCGGCGTAGACGACTTCCTTCATCACTTGAGCCACCCAGCGGAATTCGCCCTTGGCGAAGTCTGCTTTTGCCCGTGCGATCGCAGCCGTTGCGCCCCCCATGTACTCGACGAACTTGGCCGCCGCAGGCGCCGGCGGCAGCGGATGGAGATTGCACGGATTGGCATCGTACCAGCTGAGATAGCGCTGATAGACCGCCTTCACGTTGTGGCTGACCGTGCCGTAGTAGCCGCGCACCGACCAGCGTTCGGCCAGGCCCGGCGGCAGGTCGATCGTCTCGGCGATCTCGGCCGGCCGCCAGCCCTTGCTCATGTAGCGCAGGGTCTGGTCGTGGATGTGCTTGTAGAGATCGCGCTGCGCCTCGAGGTAGTCGAGGATGGCATCGCGCCCCCAGGTCGGCCAGTGATGCTGACCGATCAGCACATCTGTCTTCGGCCCGTACATCTCGATCGCATCGCCGATGTATTTCGCCCAGATCCGCGGATCGCGCGCCACCGAGCCGCGCAGCGGGATGAAATTGTGCAGCAGCGGGCAGGCATTCTCCGCCATGTTGAGCACGCCGAACCCGGGATAGAACATGTGCATCTCGGCCGGCGCCTCGGTCTCGGGCGCGAGCTGGAAGACGATCTCCACACCGTCGACCGTGTGCGTCTCGATGGGCCGGACGATGAGTTGGGTGGGTGCGATCAGACCCGGCGTGCCGCGCGCCACGCCCTTGCCCAGACCGGCATCGACCTGGCCGCGGGGCCCGCGCGGCAGCATGGCGCCGAACTGGAACTGGGCGCGGCGGGTCATCGGCAAACCGGCCAGCACATTCTCGCCGGCGATCGCCTCCATGAAGCCGCTGGGCGCGATGACCACGACCTTGCCCGCCTTCACGTCGGCCTCGTCGATCACGCCGCGAACGCCGCCATAGTGATCGATATGGCTGTGGGTGTAGATGACCGCGACCACAGGTCTGTTTGGCCGATGGGCGCGATAGAGGGCGAGTGCGGCGCGCGCCACCTCGGCGGTCGTCAGCGGGTCGATCAGGATCAGCCCGCTGTCGCCCTCGATCACCGTCATGTTGGAAATGTCGAAGCCGCGCAGCTGATAGATCCGGTCGGCGACCTTGAACAGGCCGTTGGCGAGATTGAGCCGCGCCATGCGCCACAGGCTGGGATTGACCGTCACGGGCGCCAGCTCGCCCTCGATGAAGGCGTATTCGCCGAGGTTCCACAACACCGTGCCGCCGGCGCTCTGCACCACGCCATCAGGCACCGGCGCGATCAGGCCGCGTTGGGCTGCCGCGAAATCCCGGACGTCGGTGAACGGCAGCCGTGCGGCCATCGCCGCATTGGCTGCGAGCGTCGCCGGTTCGGCATCACGAGCCCGGTCGAGATGCGAGGCCGGCACTGGAACGGCGGAGCCTGCGGCCATTTCTTCTTTTCCTTCTTCCCGTGGTTCGGCACTGTGGGTTTCGCCATGCGCGCAGGCAAGCTTGCCCTGCCGACTATCCGCCGCGTCGCCCTGGCGTGGCCCGGCGTCGAGGAAGGCACGTCCTACGGCACGCCGGCCTTTCGCCTCAAGGGCAAGCTGATCGCCCGCCTGCACCAGGACGGCTCCTCGATCATGTTCAAGCTGGGCTTCGAGGCGCGCGAGCACCTGATGCAGGCTGACCCGCGGACCCTTTTCGTCACCGAGCACTACCGCGACCAGAGCGTGATGACTTTCAGTAGACTCACGCGTCGGCCCAGCACGGGCACCGCTTCGCTGCGAGAGCTGGGCCGACGCGAAATGCCAAAGTCATCACGCTTTATCCCAGTGTGCTGGCGGGCCTCGACCGGCTGAAGGCAGACGACTTGCGCGGCCTGTTCGCGCGTGCGATCGAAAACGCCGCGGCAAAGCGCCCGCGAAAGTTCAGCTCTCGACCTTGATGTTGTTGTCCTTGACCACCTTGGTCCAGCGCTCGGTCTCGAACTTCAGCCTCTCGTGGTACGCCTCCGGCGTAGAACCGGTGGTGGCGTAGCCGAGGTCGGCAAACTTCTTCTCGACCTCGGGGTCCTTGATGATCTGCCGCACGAGCGCGTTCAGCCTGTCGAGCACGGGCCGCGGGATGCCGGCCGGCGCCACGACGCCGAAGAACACCGCGCTCACCATGTCGGGCATGCCGAGCTCAACCACCGTCGGCACGTGGGGCGCGACCGGCGAACGCTTCTCCGACGATACGGCCAGGCCGGTCAGCCGGCCTTGCGAGGCGTGCACGCCGGCGGGCATGACGACATCGACGATCATCGGCACGTGGCCGCCCATCACGTCGCGCAGGGCGTCGGCCGCACCCTTGTAGGCCACGAACTCCAGATTGAGCTTGTTGCGCGTCTTGAACAGCTCGGCCCAGAGATGAGGTTGGTTGCCGACGCCGGAAGTGGCGAAACGGACCTTCTGCGGCTGCTTGTTCACCCACTCGGCGAAAGCCTTGTAGTCCTTGGCCTCATGATCCTTGTTGATGGCGATGAAGTCGGGAATGTCGGCCAGCGTCGTGACCGGCTGAAAATCCTTCAACGGATCGTAGGGCTGCTTCAACCCGAGCGCTGCGTTGGTGGCGAGTGTCGTGGTGCCGAGCAGCAGCGTGTGGCCGTCGGGCTTGGACTTGGCCACCAGCTCCATGCCGATGATGGTGTTGCCGCCGCCCCTGTTCTCGACGATGACCTGCTGGCCGACCAGCGGCATCATCTTCTCAGCGAGCAGCCGGGCCGCCGTGTCGGTAGCGCCGCCCGGAATGTAGGGCACGACGATCTTGATCGGCTGGCTGGGCCACGCCTGGGCCCGTGCCGAAGATGCCCCGACGATCGTCCAGCCGGCCGCGCCTATCAGCGCACTTCGACGCTTGATCATTTTTTCCTCCCAAATAGGAGGGCGTTCTACTCCGCGGGCTTGAGCGCCGCCATAGCGGCCTGCCGCTCGCTAGGCAGAAACGAAATTGCCAGCACCGTGCAGGCCGCTACGCCGCCCAGCACCATGAGCAGCGTCGGGAAGCCGGCCGCCTTCACCGACGGTCCGATCGCCGCCGTCACCAGCGAACTCACGCCAAAGCCGATGGCCAGCCGCATGCCTGTGACGCGGCTCCTCAGGCGATCGTCGACGTAGCGCACGATCATCGCATCGGTGAACGGAATGGCGCCGAACACGAAGATCATGAACAAGGTGGTCACGGCGATCAGTGCCCAGCCTTCGGCATAGGCCGCCAGCACGAAGAGCGGCACCTGGCAGATCAGGACCGGCAGATAGATCGTCTTGAGCGGATAGCGGTCGATCAGCGCGCCGACCACGAGTTGGGCGAGCGACGCCACCGTGAACACGCCGAACAGCACGATGCTCAACAACCATGGATCGGCCGCCAACTCGGCGATGCGGGCCTTCAGCATCTCGCCGTTGCCGTTGGTCGTGAAGTTGAAGACGATGCTGCCCGACGCCGCCGCGCAGGTCATGATTAGGAAGACCTTGGCCATGACGTCGGGCGGCAGATCGTTGACTTTGGACTTGCGCTTGGCCGGCGCCTCCTGCTCCTGCGGCACGTAGATGCCGAACAGGACGGCAGCTATCAGCGAGACAATGGCCGGCACGATGTAGGCCATCTGCCAGCCATAGCGCGTCGCCAGCAATACCGAGAGGCTGGCGCCGATGGCGATGCCGAGATTGCCGACCAGGCCGTTGACGCCGATCACGAAGCCCGGCTTCTCGGCGCGCTGGACCAGCATCGGGATGCCGACGGGATGGTAGATCGAGGCGAAGGCGCCCATCAGCGTGAGGGCGAGGCCGATCTGCCATTTGTTCTGGCAGAGCGCGATCACCAGGCACGACAGGCCGAGGCCCGCGAAGAAAATGACCATCATGGCGCGGCGGCCCCAGTGATCGCCGAGCTTGCCCGACACGATCGAGCCCGCTCCGAACATGAAGGACGCGCCGAAGGCGTAGGGCGTCAGCTCCTTCCAGTCGGTGCCCCAGACGCCGGCGATCACGCTCACCGTGTAGAGGAAGATCGCCAGGACCCAGTGGTCCATGGCGTGACCGAGATTGAGCAAAAGCGACGTCGGGCTGCTGAGTTTCATCGAGCACTCCTCGGCCTCAAGAATAGGCAGGACGGCCTTGGCTGTCTTGCGCTAGATTGCCAACTTATGTCGCATACTAGCCAAGCTGCCCAACGCTCCACAGACCCCGCCGACTATCAGCGCGTGCCGCAGGCGGTAGTGGCGATGCCCAAGGACTTCGCCGCCGGCTTCGAGATCGCGCCGCACGATCACGAGCGTGCCCAGTTGATCCATGCCACGGCCGGCACGATGCGGGTGGCCACGCCCGACGGCGTGTGGGTCGTGCCACCGCAGCGCGCGCTGTGGATGCCGGCCGGAATGCGCCACGGCATCGTCATGCTGGGCGAGGTGACGATGCGCACGCTCTATCTTCGCGACGATGTGGCAGCCTTCATGCCCCAGGCCTGCCATGTGCTGCCGGTATCGCCATTGCTGCGCGAACTGATCGTGCGCGCCACCGAGTTGCCCATGCGGTATGACGAAAGCGGTCCGGCCGGCCATGTCGTGGCATTGATCCTGACCGAGCTGCGCGGCTTGCAGTCGCTGCCGCTGCAATTGCCGATGCCGCGCGATCCTCGTCTGCGCAGCATTTGCCAGGCGCTGCTCGACTCGCCAGGCGACCAGCGGTCGCTCGCGGCCTGGGCGCGCACCATCAACACCAGCGCCCGCACATTGGCCCGCCACTTCCAGAGCGAAACCGGCCTCAGCTTCGGCGCCTGGCGACAGCAGGCGCGCGTGCTCGAGGCGATGGGGCGGTTGGGCGGCGGCGCGCCGGTGACGCAAGTGGCGCTCGATCTTGGCTATGAAAGTGTCAGCGCCTTCAGTGCCATGTTCCGCCGCGCCGCCGGCGGTTCGCCCAGCCAATTCCGGCGCCCGCGCGGAAATTGATAAAGCCCTTCTAGCCGTGGGGATTAGGTGATTTTGCAACCTGCTAGCGCACAGAAACCTTGACGTAACGATCCCGAATATCCCCAATGCGCGACCTATTTGCGGTAGTTTAAACCGTCCTTTACCCCAGATCGGCCGCTGCCCCGCAGGCTGGAGTTTGTTTTGAAGCCGACCGACATCGCGAACCCCGATTATTTCCACAAAGTCGTCGACTGCCAGTGGGCCTGTCCCGCCCATACCCCGGTCCCCGAGTACATCCGACTGATTGCCCACGGCCGGTACTCCGACGCCTACATGATCAATTGGAAGTCCAACGTCTTTCCAGGAATCCTCGGGCGGACCTGCGACCGCCCCTGCGAACCGGCCTGCCGGCGCGGCCGGGTTGAGGACGAGACGCTGGTCAAAGGCAAGAAGGAGCCGGTAGCGATCTGCCGGCTGAAGCGCGTCGCGGCCGACTACAAGGACGACGACGGCATCAAGGCCGCCATGCCCAAGGCGCCGGACAAGAACGGCAAGCGCCTCGCCTGCATCGGCGGCGGACCCGCGTCGCTCACCGTGGCGCGCGATCTCGCCGTGCTGGGCTACGAGATCGTGATCTACGACCAGGATCCCAAGCTTGGCGGCTTTATCCGCACCCAGATCCCGCATTTCCGTTTGCCGGAATCGGTGATCGACGAGGAAGTGGGCTACATCACCGACATCGGCAACATCGAGTTCCGCCACAAAAAGATCGAGTCGATGAAGGCCGTCCTGGCCGAGGGCTACGACGCGGTGTTCGTCGGCTCTGGCGCGCCGCGCGGCCGCGATCTCGACGTGCCGGGCCGCAAGGAAGCGGCGGCCAACATCCATATCGGGCTCGACTGGCTGTCGTCGGTCTCGTTCGGCCATATCTCCAAGGTCGGCAAGCGCGTCATCGTGCTGGGCGGCGGCAACACCGCGATGGACTGCTGCCGCACCGCCCGACGACTGGGCGGCGAGGACGTCAAGGTGATTGTCCGCTCGGGATTCGAGGAGATGAAGGCCTCGCCCTGGGAAAAAGAAGACGCGATGGGCGAGGACATCCCCATCCTGAACATGCTGGTGCCGAAAGAAGTGAAGCACGACAACGGCAAGATCAAAGGCGTGCTGTTCGAGAAGGTGAAGGCCGAATACGACGACAAGGGCCGCCGCTCGCTGAAGCCGTCAGGCGAGCCCGACGAGTTCCACGAGTGCGACGACGTGCTAGTGGCGATCGGCCAGGAGAACGCCTTCCCGTGGATCGAGATGGATTCCGGCGTCGAGTTCGACAAGTGGGGCCTGCCCAAGCTCAACGAGAAGACCTTCGGCAGCACGCATCCCAAGGTGTTCTTCGGCGGTGATGCGGCGTTCGGCCCCAAGAACATCATCTGGGCCGCCGCGCACGGCCACGATGCCGCAATCTCGATCCACAAGATGCTGATCGGCGAGAACCCCGAGGAGCGCCTCGCGCCCGGCGTCAACATCGCCAGCCAGAAGATGGGCATCCACGAGTGGAGCTACGACAACGCGCCCACCATCGACCACCGCTTCAAGGTCCCGCACCGTCCGAAGAAAGAGGCGCTGAAGGACATCATGGCCGAGGTCGAGCTCGGCTTCGATCCGGCGCTGGCCTTCAAGGAGGCGCGGCGCTGCCTGAACTGCGACGTGCAGACGGTGTTCGAGGGCAAGCTCTGCATCGAGTGCGACGCCTGCGTCGACATCTGCCCGATGGACTGCATCACCTTCACCGAGGACGGCGAGGAGAAGGACCTGCGCGGCCGGCTCAACGCGCCGGCGATGAACCCGACGCAGGACCTCTATATCGGCGCCGATCTCAAGACCCGCCGCGTCATGGTCAAGGACGAGGACGTCTGCCTGCATTGCGGGCTGTGCGCCGAGCGTTGCCCGACCGGCGCCTGGGACATGCGCAAGTACTACATGGAAATGAGCCAAGCGGAGCACGTATGCCGCAAGCAATAGCCGCCGTTAACGACTTCGTCGTCAAGTTCGCGAACGTCAACGGCTCCGGATCGGCCAGCGCCAACGAGCTGTTCGCGCGCGCCATCCTGCGCATGGGCGTGCCGGTCAGCCCGCGCAACATTTTTCCCTCCAACATCCAGGGACTGCCGACCTGGTACGAGGTACGGGTCACCGAGAAGAGCTATCTCGGCCGGCGCGGTGGCGTCGACATGATGGTCGCCATGAACCCGCAGACCTGGGCCGAGGACGTCAAGGAGATCGAGCCGGGCGGCTACCTGTTCTACGACAGCACCAAGCCGATGCCGTCGTCGATGTTCCGCGACGACATCAATGTGATCGGCGTGCCGCTGACGGCCATCACCAACGCCACCTACACCGACGCCCGCCAGCGCCAGCTCTTCAAGAACATCATCTATGTCGGCGCCCTTTCGGTGCTGCTCGGCATCGACGAGAAGGAAATCCAGCGGCTGTTCGGCGAGCAGTTCAAGGGCAAGGAAAAGCTGATCGACTCCAACGTCAAGGCGCTGCAGCTCGGCCGCGACTGGGTCAAACAGCACGTCGATGCCAACGCGGTCAAGCTCAAGGTCCGTCACGCTGACAGTGTCGGCGACCGCATCTTCGTCGAAGGCAACAATGCCGCCGCATTGGGCGCCGTCTATGGCGGCGCCACGGTGTGCGCCTGGTATCCCATCACGCCCTCCTCTTCGCTCGCCGAGGCCTTCCAGGCCCACTGCAAGCGGCTGCGCCATGATAAGGAAACCGGCAAGGCCAGGTACGCCATCGTCCAGGCCGAGGACGAGCTCGCCTCGATCGGCATCGTGATCGGCGCCGGCTGGAACGGCGCGCGCGCCTTCACCAGCACATCGGGCCCCGGCATCTCGCTGATGACCGAGTTCATCGGCCTCGCCTCCTTCGCCGAAGTGCCGGCGGTGATCGTGAACGTGCAGCGCGGCGGGCCATCGACCGGCATGCCGACCCGCACGCAGCAATCCGACCTGCTGTCCTGCGCCTATGCCTCCAACGGCGACACCAAGCACGTGCTGCTGTTCCCCGAGGACCCCAGGGAGTGCTTCGACTTCACCGCCGAGGCGCTCGATCTGGCCGACCGGCTGCAGACGCCGGTGTTCGTCATGACCGATCTCGACATCGGCATGAACCATCGCCTGTGCAAGCCCTTCCAGTGGGACGACAAGCGCGACCTCGACCGCGGCAAGGTGATGACCGCCGAGGACCTCGAGGCCGGCAAGAATTTCGGCCGCTACCTCGACGTCGACGGCGACGGCATTCCGTTCCGCACCTATCCCGGCACGCATCCGACCAAGGGCGCCTACTTCACGCGCGGCACGACCAAGGACGAGTACGCGCGCTATTCGGAGGAAGGCGCGGTCTACGTCCGCAACATGGAGCGGCTGCAGAAGAAATTCGCCACTGCGGCCAGGATCGCACCGCAGCCGCTGCGCTACTCCTCGCCCAAGCCGACGCGCTACGGCGTGATCTATTTCGGCTCGACGAGCCCGGCCATGGCGGAGGCGCTGGATCACCTCGAGGCGGCCGGCGACCACGTCAATGCGCTGCGCGTTCGCTCCTTCCCCTTCGCCCAAAGCGTCGAGGACTTCGTCCACGAGCACGACAAGGTGTTCATCGTCGAGCAGAATCGCGACGCGCAGTTCCGGACGATGCTGATGAGCGAATTCACGCTCGACGCGCGCAAGATCGTTCCCGTGCTGCACTACGACGGCACGCCGATCACGGCGCGCTTCATCGCCGCCGACATCGCCAAGAAACTCGCCCAGTTCAAGGTCGTTCCGTTCGAGAAGGCCGCGTCATGACCTACATCGCCAAGCCCAAGCTGCACCATCCGTCGCTGGTCAAGAACAAGGCCGGCTACACCCGCCGCGACTACGAGGGCGCGGTCTCCACGCTGTGCGCCGGCTGCGGCCACGATTCGATCAGCGCCGCCATCATCCAGGCAAGCTACGAGCTCGACGTGCTGCCGCACCGCATCGCCAAGCTCTCGGGCATCGGCTGCTCGTCCAAGGCGCCGACCTATTTCATGGGCGCCAGCCACGGCTTCAACACTGTGCACGGCCGCATGCCGTCGGTGATGACCGGCGCCAACCTCGCCAACAAGGACCTGGTCTACATGGGTGTGTCGGGCGACGGCGATTCGGCCTCGATCGGCTTTGGCCAGTTCGCCCATATCATGCGGCGCGGCGTCAATATGACCTATATCGTCATGAACAACGGCGTCTACGGCCTCACCAAGGGCCAGTTCTCGGCGACCGCCGACAAGGGCTCGATCAGCAAGAAGGGTGTCGCCAACTCCGACGAGTCGATCGACATGGTGTCGGTCGCCATCCTGATGGGCGCCACCTTCGTCGGCCGCTCCTTCTCCGGCGACAAGCACCAGCTGGTGCCGCTGATCAAGGCGGCGATGGACCACAAGGGCGCGGCCTTCCTCGACGTCATCAGCCCCTGCGTGGCCTTCAACAACCATCCCGGATCGACCAAGAGCTACGACTATGTGCGCGAACACAACGAGTCGCTGAACCGCATCGACTTCATCGAGAGCCGTGACGAGATCACCACCTCCTACGATCCCGGTACGCTGACGACCGTGCAGCAGCACGACGGCTCGCTGCTGCGGCTGCGCAAGCTCGGCGAGGACTATGACCCGTCCAACAAGATCGCGGCCCTCAAGCGCGTCGGCGAAGGCGAGGCGGCCGGCGAAGTCGTGACCGGCCTGCTCTATGTCGATCCGTCACCCAAGGACCTGCACGCCAACATGAATACGGTGGACGTGCCGCTCAACACACTGGGCACCGCCGACCTCTGCCCCGGCCCGTCAGCGCTCGACCGCATCAACGCGAGCCTGCGCTGATCCGACCGCTCCTCACGCTGCTCGGCGGGCTTGCCGGGGCGGTCATCGGCGCGCCGCTTCTTGCCATGGCTTTCGCCGTCGCCTTCACCGAGATCTATGGCCCTGTCGAAGGCTTCGCCGCGCTGGGTGTCGGCGTCGGCATCGTCCTGACCTGGATCGCCTACGTGGCGTTCTCCTGACGATCCCAGTCCGCTAAGCCGGGGTTGCGACCGGGACCTCGACCAGCCGGCCGACCTCGCCCGGCGCGCGTTGCAGATCCAATCGCCGATCGTGCCACTGTCTAAGCGACGGCCGATGCCCGATCGACACCAGGGTCGCGCCCGGCAGGCGCTGCTTCAGCTCGGCATAGATCGCCGCCTCGGTCGGCTCGTCGAGCGACGCCGTGGCTTCATCAAGGAACAGCCAGTCGGGCTTGAAGATCAGCGCGCGGGCGATCGCCAGCCGCTGCTGTTCGCCGCCCGACAGCATGTTGCTCCAGTGCGCCTCCTCGTCCAATCGACTCGCCAGATGGCCGAGCCGCGCCGCCTCGAGGGCCGCCACGATCTCGCCGTCACTCGCAGTGGAGTGCTCGTCGGGATATTTCACCGCGTCGCGCAGGGTGGCGATCGGGATATAGGGCTTCTGCGGCAGGAACAGCACGCGCGCCCCGGCCGGCACGCGCACGTGGCCATGGCCGAACGGCCAGATTCCGGCCAGCGCACGGAACAACGTGCTCTTGCCCGAGCCGCTGGCGCCCGAAATCAAGGTCGAGCGACCGTGCGGCAGGACCAGGTTCAGGTCCTGGAGTAGCGGCTGGCCGGTCGGCAGGGCGAGCGTCAGGCCTTCGGTGGCGACGTCGGCAAGGCCGGCCTTGGGCGCGACCTCGATGGCGCTGTCCTGCTTGTGGTCGGTGGCTGCCTGCAGGCCCTTGAGGCGGTCCAGGACAGCGCGCAGCTCGGCCAGGTAGGTGTAGTTGTCGACGAAGAACGACAGACCGGTGCGTACCTGTCCGAACGCCGACGCGGTCTGCATCATGACGCCAAGCGTGATCGCTCCGGCAAAGAAGCGTGGCGCCGTCACGAGATAGGGGAAAATGATCGCGAGCTGCGCATAGCCCGATTGATAGAAGACGAGTTGCGCCTGGGTGAAGAGCACGCGCCAGCCGTTGGCGAAGACGTCGGCAAATCGCATGTTGAGCGCGTCGGCCTCGCGCTGCTCGCCGTTGTACAGCGCAATGCCTTCGGCATTCTCGCGGACACGCACCAGCGAAAAGCGGAAGTTAGCCTCGTAGCGCTGCCTCATGAAGTTCAGCGTGATCAGCCGGCGGCCGACCAGGTTGGCCAGCACGGTACCGACGATGGCGTAGATTATAGCGCAAAAAGCCATATAGCCGGGCACCACGACGTCGAGGCCAATGAAGGCGAGCGACAGCGGCCCCGAGAGGTTCCACAGGATGAAGATGAAGGCGATGAGCGTGGCGGCGGCCTGCAGGAATCCCAGGAAGAGTTGCATGGTGAGCTCGCCAAGTTCGCGCAGATCCTCGGCAATGCGTTGATCGGCGTTGTCCACCGAACGCTGCAGCTCGATGCGGTAGTAGCCGCGGTCATCCAGCCAGTGGGCGAGGTAACGCGCCGTCAGCCAACGGCGCCAGCGCAGGCGCAAGTAGGGACTGACGACGGCCCGCGCGACGTAGGCTGAGATCCAGATCGCCGCCAGCCAGGAAAAGGTAATGATCTCCCGCCAGAAGGACGCCTCGTCCTTCTTCTCGAGGGCATCGTAGAAGCGCCGGCTCCAATCGTTGAACAGCACTTCGAGCTGAACGATGCCGAACGTGATGGCCACCGCTCCGACCAGGAGAAGGATGGCGATGGGCCACTCCTTGGACCGGAAATACGGAGTGGCGATCTGCCACCAATCGCCGAGGAACGAACCTACTCTCTTCATGCGGGAATCCTTTCGGCCCGCACAGTAGCCTCACATCTGGCCGGCCAGCCAGAGTGCGATGATGGGAAAGGCGTCCTGGACCACGCTCTTGATGAATGACAAAACCGCCAACCGAGTTTATGACGCCGCGCGATGGATACGACGCCGCTCGCCTCCCGCCACGCCGCCCTCGACGTCCTGTCGGCTTGCCTCGACAAGGGCCAGCCTCTGGACGACGCGCTGGCCCGACACTCGGGCTTCGCCGGCCTCGACCCGCGCGACCGCGCCTTCGTGCGGCTGCTGCTGGCGACGACGCTGCGGCGCCTGGGCGAGATCGAGGAAGTGCTCGGCGCCCTGATCGAGAAGCCGCTCGACGGGGCCAATGGCGCGGCCCGCCAGGTCCTGCGGCTGGGCGCGGCCCAGCTGCTGTTTCTGGGCACGCCGCCGCACGCCGCCGTCGACACTTCCGTGCGCCTCGTCCAGGAAAAGGGCCTGCCGCATCTCAAGGGCCTGGCCAACGCCGTGCTGCGCCGCATCTCGCGTGACGGCGCGGCACTGCTGGGCGACCGCGACCCGGTACGCCTCAACACGCCGCAATGGCTGTGGGAGAGCTGGGCCGCCGCCTATGGCGAGGAAGCCACGCGCGCCATCGCCGCCGCCCACCTGGTCGAGGCGCCGCTCGATCTCACGCCGCGCTCCAACATCGACTTCTGGGCCGGCCAGCTCGAGGCCGAGGTGCTGCCGACCGGCACGCTTCGTCGCACCGGCGGCGGCCACATCACCGAGCTGCCGGGCTTTGCCGAAGGCGCGTGGTGGGTCCAGGACGCCGCCGCCGCGCTCCCCGTTCGCCTGCTGGGCGATGTCGCGGGCAAGCGCGTCGCCGATCTCTGCGCCGCGCCCGGCGGCAAGACGATGCAGTTGTGCGCCGCCGGAGCCCAGGTGACGGCGGTCGACATCTCGGGCCGGCGCATGGAACGGCTGGGCGAGAATCTCGCGCGGGCCGGCCTGTCGGCCGAACTCGTGACCGCCGATGCGAGCAAATGGACGGCGGCGAAAATGTTCGACGCGATCCTGCTCGACGCTCCCTGCACCGGAACAGGCACCTTGCGCCGCCATCCCGACATCGCCTGGCTGAAGGACGAGGAAGATGTCGGTCGCCTCACGCTTACTCAAGACCGCCTGCTGCTGCGCGCCGTCGACCTCTTGAAGCCCGGCGGCACCTTGATCTACGCCGTCTGCTCGTTGCAGCAAGACGAAGGCCCGGCCCGCGTGCACGGCCTGCTGGCGCGTGACAGGCGCCTTCACCGCGTGTCGGTACTGCCCGACGAAGTGCCGGGACTGGCCGAAGCCATCACCCCGAACGGCGACATTCGCACTTTTCCCTCGATGTGGGCAGAGCGCGGCGGGATAGACGGGTTCTACATCGCCCGCCTGCAACTCTAGACCATCGAGCTCGGCCGGTAGAACGGCTGGTGCTTGGCGGTGTCGATGTAATTCGAATAGAACTTGCGGACGTGCGGCAGCAGGGCGACCGAGAGCTTGCGCCGCTCGACCTCGTCGTCGGCCAGGGCCTTACTGAGGTCGTCGTGCAGCGCCTTCAGCGCTGCGGTGCGATCGACCTTGGTGAACTTGCCGTCCTGATAGATCACCTCGCCGTCGCACATCGTCATGGTGACGGACTGGTTCTTGGCGCGCTGGATCACCGCGTCGAGGGTCGGCGTCATCTCGTCGAGGTAGGGATAGGCGATGCTGTCCCAGTCGAGCAGCACCATGTCGGCCGCCTTGCCGACCTCGAGCGTGCCGATCGAGGTGCCGAACGGCGTCGTCTTGGCGCCGCCGACGGTCGCCATGCGCAGGACCTGCGCCATGGTCGGCACGTCCTCCTCCACCATGCCAGGCACGCGGTGGGCACGCAGCACCAGCTTCAGCTCCTGCAGCATGTCGCGGTCGTCGTTGATGCCCGCCTCGTCGAGGCCGATCGCGGTGTTGATGCCCTTCTTCTCGAAATGATTGAGCGCCGCCACGCCGGAACGCAGGCGGAAGTTGGAGGAGCAGTTGTGGCAGACGCAGCCACCGGCCGCTGCGAGGCGGTCAATGTCCTTCTCGTTCAGCCAGACGCCGTGGCCGAGCGTCAGCCGCGGCGTCACCATGCCGAAGCGGTCGATGTACTCCAGCGCCGTGCACTTGCCGCGCCGCCAGGCATATTCTTTCTGGTAGGCGGTCTCGACCAGGTGCATGTGCATGGGCGCGTCGTATTTCGACGAGGCATCCGACAGCAGCTTCAGAGCCTTGTCCGAGCACCAGTGCAGGTTGGCGGGCGCGAGCTGGATCTTCACGCGGCGCTTGTTGTGGTGCTGCGAACGGAAGGACTTGAACATGTCCATCGCATCGTCGAGGCTCATCCTGAATCGATCGAACCAGCGCTGCATCGGACCTTGCAGTTCCGTTGGCAAGCTCGCCAGGAACTCCTCGTCGGCCTGATAAACCAGCCGGTTCTGGTCGCGCACGGCGTAGCAGTAGCTCACACGCATGCCGATGTCTTCGTAGGCGCGGATGGTCTCGGTCGCCCGCTTCTCGACGTCGGGCAAGGTGCCCGGCATCCAGCCCTGGATATGCTGCACCGTGGTGATGCCGGAGCCGATCATCTCGAAGGCCGAATAGAGCGTGTCGAGATAGAGGTCGAGATTGCGGATCACCATGCGGGTGATGAACCACAGCTCGAGCGGCATGTCGGGCGAGCCGAGCTGCACCGGCGTGAGGCCGACATGGTGATGGCCGTTGACGAAGCCCGGCAGCAGGATCTCCTTGCCGGTGCCGATCACCGGCACGGTCGGGTGCTTCCTGTGCAGATCGTCGTAAGTGCCGACGGCCACGATGACGCCGTCCTCCTGCAGCACGGCGCCGTCCTTCACTTCGTTCCAGGTGAGACGATCCTTAGTGCCGGTGATGGTGGCGCGGCTGCGGATGAGACTGGTGGCCATGGTTGGCTTCTCCTGTAGTCGTTTGACAGCCTAGGCGGCCGGAACGAGCGCTTCCTGCTCGGCGAAGGCACGATCGACCTCGTCGCGCAGCAGCTCGGTGAGCTGGATGCGCAGCGCCTCGGCTTCGCGCGAGAACAGATTGCGCGGCCGCGGCAGGTCGATCGGCATGATGGTCTTGATGCGGCCGGGCCGCGAGGTGAACACCACCACCCGGTCGGCGAGCGCCACCGCCTCGTCGATATGATGGGTAACGAACAGCACCGAGGCGCCCGAATCGCGCCAGACGTCGAGCAGGAAGTCCTGCATGCGGGCGCGGGTCTGCACGTCGAGCGCGGCGAACGGCTCGTCCATCAGCAGCACCTTGGGCCGCATCGCGAGCGCCCGGGCGACTGCCACCCTCTGGCGCATGCCGCCTGATAGCTCGTCAGGGCGCTTGTCCATGGCGGCGGTCAGGCCGACCCGTTGCAGCGCCTCGGCCGCCACGGTGCGGCGCTCTTCCTTGCCGGCGCCGCGGATCGACAGGCCGAAGCTCACATTCTCCCAGACCGTCAGCCAGGGAAACAGCGAGGTCTCCTGGAAGATCAGGCTGCGATCGGGCGACGGCGTCTCGACGCGATCGCGAAACGACCAGATCTGGCCCTCGGTCGCGTCCTCGAGCCCGGAGATGAGATAGAGCAAGGTGCTCTTGCCGCAGCCCGAGGGGCCGATGAACACCACGAACTCACCCGGCTTTATGTCGAGATCGATCTCGCGCAGCGCCTCGTGCGCCCGCTTGGTGCCGGCCGCCCAGGTCTTGCCGACGCTGCGGCAGACCACGGCGTCCTTGGACGAGAACGTCGGCGGCGGTGTGTCAAAGGCCACGCAACTTCTCCTTGGTGTCGGGCAGCCAGTAGAGGATGCGGCGCTGCGCCAGGCGCAGCAACCAGTCGAAGGTGAAACCCAGCACGCCGATCACGGCGATGGTGAAGAACACCAGCGACGGGTTGAACGTGTTGCGCGCCAGCATGATGACCTGGCCCATGCCGTAGCCGACGCCGGTCGATTCGGCGATCAGCACGACCATCCAGGCGCCGAACAGGTTCAGCCGCAGCACCTGCAGCATGCCGGGCAGGATCGCCGGTACGATGACGCGCCAGTAGATCTGCGGCTTGGAGGCCCCCATGGTACGCGCAACGTTGATCAGGTTGGGGCTGACGCCGTCGATCTGGCCGATGGTCGCCAGCACCATATGGAAGAACAACGCGATCACGACCATGAAGATGGCGGGCGCATTGCCGATGCCGAACATGAAGATCGCCACCGGCAGCCAGGCGATCGGCGACACCGGCGACAGCAGGGTGATGGTCGGCAGCACCAGCTTGTCGAAGAACTGGTAGTAGCGGATCAACACGCCGATCGCGATCGCCAGCGCCGAGGCGACCACCAGCCCGACGAAAACCCGCATCGTGGTGGCGGCCACGGTGATCATCACCGACTCCAACGCCGACGGCCCCTCGCTCATGGAGTTGCCGACCTGCCAGCGTGTCGCGGTGTTGAAGAATCGGCCTTGCTCGCCGAAGTTGCTGAGGAAGATGTGCGGCGGCGGCAGCAGCTTCTCGTCGGCCCAGCCCAGCGCCCAGCACAGTTCCCAGATCCCCGCGAACAGACCGACCGACAAGCACGTCCACCAGACCTTCGACAGCCAATCCATCCCGCCCATGGACGCGAACAGGCGCGTTGCCGCCGCCGGGCGGGATGTCCCGGCAGCGGCGCCCGCACTGGCGTCGCGTTCGACGAACGCCATCTCAGGCAGACTTGTACTTGAGCTTGCCGTAGAGGTCGGGGTTCTCCTTGATCACCGCCTCGAGCATGGTCCAGTCGATGGCATCGCGGCCGGGCTTCTTTTTGATGTAGCCCATCTCCACGACGCTGTCGGTGCGCTGCAGGATGAAGTCGGTCTGGCTGCGCGCGTCGACCACCGCCGGCTGCTTGCCTTGGGCGATCTTGGCGTTCTCCATCGACGTCTTGTAGTACTTGCCGACCAGCTCCTTCAGCACCGCTTCGGTCTGCGTCTCGGCGTCGAGCTGGGCCTGCATCATGCCCTTGATGATGGCCTTCAGTCCGGCCGGATTGTCCTTGATCAGGCTCGAGCGCGCGGCCAGCACGCAGTCGGTATAGCCCTTGCCGTAGAGATCGATGCCGTCGGTCAGCATGACCGCGCCCTTGACGTCAGCGACCAGCGCCGAGGCGTAGGGCTCGATGGTGCAGATCCAGTCGATGGCGCCCGCCTTGAAGGCCTCGACGGCCTCGGGCGTGTTGCCCATGTAGCGGACCTTGACGTCCTTGAAGGAGACACCGTGCTTCTTGAGGTAGTCGTAGGGCATGACCTCCAGCGTATCCATCTGGAAGGTGCCCAGTGTCTTGCCCTTGAGCTTCTGCGGTGTGTCGAGGCCGGGCCTCGCGACGATGGCGCAGCCTTCGACGCCGCCGCCGGCCACGATTTTGACCGGCGCGCCCTTGTCGTAGAGCGCCATGAAGCTGGTGTACGGCATCAGGCCGATGTCGACCTGGCCCATGCCGAGGAACGTCACCATCTCGGCCGAGGTCGGCGTGTTGATGAACACCAGCTCGGTGCCGACGGCCTTGGCGTACTGGCGGGAGTGGGCGAGGAAGATGTTGAGGTTGCAGAAGCCCGAGCCGTGCGTCGACTTGACCGGCGCCGCGGCATGCGCCGGTCCGCCGAGGCCGGCGCCCATCATGGTAATAGTCGCCGCGGCGGTGGCTCCCTGAAGAAACCTGCGACGCGAGGCGGCAGCAGCATCCGAAAAATCCAGGCCCGCGAGGTTGGGAAAATGCTGGCAGTTCATGCGATCACACATGACGTCTCTCCTTCCGTGGCCAGGGAAGCGGACGAAGCTCGTCGCGTAACGTTACAGCGTCGGTGAGCGGTCCGCCGGATATCAGCGTTCTTGCGACTGACGACTCCTTGCCGACCGTCACGAGCACGGCCGCCCTGGAAATTGTCGGCACGCCAACCGTGGAGAACCGCTGACGCGGTCTGCGCTGACCCGAAACGGTGCAAAGCCTGTGCCAGTTGGGCGGGCCTGCACCTACAGGACCCGTCCCCTACGCGCTGCATTGCACGCGCTCAATTCTTGGTCAGATGATCAAATCTTGTTCGCTAGAGCATAGTCCGTCCGGCTGAGGCGCGTAAACGCGCCGCGATCAGCCGCACGGACTATGACATCGAAGGAAATGCTACGTACGACGCGTTTCCGGTCTAGTCGCGGGGCAGAGCCGCTACTTCCGCAGCGCCCGGTAGCGCACGCGCTCGCGGTAGCCGATATAGAGGCCTGACGCGATGATCACAGCCGAACCAATCCAGGTCCAGAGATCGGGAATGTCGTTGAAGATCAAGTAGCCCAGGATCGCCGCCCCGATGAGCTGGGTGTAGTTGAAGGGCGAGATCACGGCCGCCGGCGCCTGGCTGTAGGCGGTGGTGAGGAAATAGTGGCCGGCGCCCGCCATGACGCCCATGCCGACGAACAGCACGACGTCCCAGCCCCAGGCAGGCGTGATCCATTCGAACGGCAGCAGCGGCGCCGCGGCCAGCGTGCCGACGACGGTCGCCACCGTGGCCGAGGCGTCGGGCCGCTCGGCCTGGCCATAGCGCCGCGAGAATATCTGGTAGAACGAGCTGCAGATCGTGCTGGCGACGATCAGCAGGACGTTCCAATCGAAGGCCGCCTGGCCGGGACGCACCACGATCAGCGCGCCGATGAAACCCACCATGCAGGCGGCCCAGCGCCGCGGGCCGACCGGCTCGCCGAGCAGTCGCGCCGACAGCGCGGTCACGATGATCGGACTGGTGAGCGAGATCGCCGCCGCCGTCGGCAGCGGCAGATGAACGATTCCGTGGAAGTAAAGATACGACGAGAAGAACAGCAACAGGCCGCGCACGATCTGGGTGTCGAGCCGGCGGATACGGAACAGCTCGCGGCCGCTGCGCGGCAGGAACAGCGCCATCATGAAGACGAAGGCAAAGAAATAGCGCGCCCAGATGACCTCGATCACCGGATAATGGGCCGACAGGGTCTTCGACATGGCGTTCAGCACGGAGAAGCACGTCACCGAGACCAGAATCGCCAGGATGGCGCGCAGGATGCGGTCTGTCGGAGAGGCCGGAGGCGGTGGTGCGCTGACAGTCATCCCGCGGACTAGCGCTGCGCCTGTCCGGGTGACGCATCGCTCGCGATCTCTTCGTCGCTCGGCCACAGGAGCAGCGACACGACCATCAGGATGCCAAGGCCGCCGAGGATGCCGGCGAAGCGGTCGACACCCGGCATGATGCTGGTGGGCGGCGCCGGACCCTGGATCATCGTGACGATGAACACGAAAGCCGCCTGGGTGCCGATATAGCCCACGCCATGCTTGCCGCTCTGCACGTGCATGCCCATCCACACGGCGGCGCCGATCATGGCGAGCCACCAGGGAAACGAAGTGACCTGCAAGGCGAGGCAGCCCAGCGCCATGATCCCGCCGATCATGCAGCCGATCAGGCGGTGCAGGGATCGTTCGGCAACGGCGTGGCGAGTGCCCAGCCCTCCTGCCGTGAGAACCGGGGCCGACATCACCACGGCGACCGTGATCGCCATCTCGGCGACGTCCGGCAGATTGATCAAGATCCAGATCTGCAGTACCGCGACGACGGAGATCGCCGAGCGCATGCCATGCAGGACCGCGGGCCACTGTGCACCCAGCAGATGACGCCAGCCCGGCACCGGCGCCGGCCGGTCGGCATGCCAATCCTGAAGGACGTTTGCCACGATGACCGCGGAAGTCACGCCGATCGCCACCTCGAACCACCGGTAGAAGGCCACGTCGAGCGCCTTCGTCGGATCGTTCAGGCTCATCAGGAGCACCATGGTCGAGGTGATCGTGAGAAACAGCCACGACAGCCCGTGTGGACTCACCTGCATGGCGATCACGCCCAGCATCGTCGTCGCCGCCAGGAACAGATAGAGCGCAAAATGGTCGTAGGGCAGCCACCGCGCCATGATGAAGCCGAGCACGGCGCCGGCAGTCGTCCCGCTGAGGCGCAGCATCCCCCTGCGCACCGAGGCCGACCCGGTCGACATCAGCGACATGAAACCGCTGATGGCTGCCCACCATGGGTCCGGGGCCTCGAGCAGCAGCGCCAGCACAGTGGCCAGCATGACCGAGCAGGCCGCGACCACGCCCTGTCGCGTCCGCACCGGGTCCCCGCCCATCTCGCCAACTTCGCGCCAGAAGCCGCCGAACGCGCGCTCGACCATGCGCACGCCCTCGACGAAGTCCTCGATCACGACCCTGACGAAGGGGTGCGTCATGGGAAGATCACGGTGCGGGCATCCGCTCCCATGTAGAGCTTGAAGTCGGGCGGAGGGTCGACCAGCACCATGGTCACCGGGATGCGTCGCTGCAGGCGTATCCAGTCGGTCGTCGGGGCGACATAGGGCAGGAGCGTGGCCTGCCCGGGATTGCGGGCGATGCCGCGCGCCACGCCGGTGATCTTGGCCTTGTGAAAGTGCCAAGGGGCGCTGTCGAGCCATATCCAGGCCGTGCCGCCGATCTCGAACGAGCGAACGTAGTACTGCTTATAGTTGGCGATGATGCGCCAGCCCGCCGAATCGACGATGCCGATCATCGGTATGTTGATCGTCGCGGTGTCGCCCGCTCGAAGTGTGAGGTTGGTGATCGGTCCGGAGGTCGGTGACGGCACTTCGGTGCGATCGAGCTGCCATTGCGCCGTGGACAGCTCGGCCTGGGCGACCTTGAGCGCGGCCTGATGGGCGCCGATGTCGGTTTGCGCCTTGTTGATCGCGACCTGGGAGATCGTCATCTCGGCCCGGGTACGGCGCAATTCGTTGTTTGCCCGGTCGAGCTCGGCAACCGGTGCAAACTGCTTCGCCGCGAGATCGGCGTAGCGCTTCTGCTCCTGGGCGGCATAGGTATGGGCGGAAGTCGAGGACGCCAGGGCCGCTTGCGCGGTATCGAGCTCCTCTTGCGCCACCTTGAGCTGTGCCGTCGCCTTGTCGACCTGTGCGTTCCACTGGTTGACGACGAGTTGGAACGGCACCGGATCGATGCTCACCAGCTTGTCGCCCTTCTTGACGACCTGGTTGTCGACGACATGGACCGCGATGATCCGTCCGGTGATCTCCGGCGCCACCGCGACGAGGTCGGACTGCACATAAGCATCGTCGGTGTAGGCGACGAACTCGGTAAAGACCTCGTAGAAGAGGAACAAGGCCAAGATGGTGCCGCCAACGGTGACGATGCGGTGCAGCCGGCCCGTATCCTGGCTGGGCTTGGGCAGCTCCGCCGGGACCTTTGCTGCCGCAAGCGTCGCAGCCGCTGCCGGCGGTCCGGGGGCCGGAGCGGCCGGTTGCGGCCCAGCGTCGGTCGGCGGAGGGTCGGGCAAGGGCGTGGTGACGCTCATCCCCTGAAACTAGCGGCTCCGCGACAGCGGGCAAGCACAGACGCCTATTCGGCTGCTCTCGCCAATGCAGGCTGAGGCTTGAACGGCAGGATGGTGACGGCGCGCGCCGCCGGCAGCGGTAACGGCGGTGTTTCCACACCCAACGCGCGGGCGGCATTCCAGGCCCAGCGCGGATCGAGCAGGAGGGCGCGGGCGTGCGCTGTGCAGTCGGCCTCGCCCGAGGCGACAATCCGTTCGGCCTGTTCCGGCTCGGTGATGACGCCCACCGCCCAAGTCTTGATGCCGGCTTCCCTGCGGATCCGCGCCGAGAACTGAACATGGTAACCCGGCCCGACCGGGATCTTCTGCTGGGCTGCGTTGCCGCCAGAACTGGCATCGATGAAGTCGCAGCCCAAGGCCTTGAGCTGGCGGGCCGTTTCGATCGTGTCCTCGATCGTAACTCCGCCCTCGACCCACTCGACACACGACAACCGCATGCCGAGCGCTTTCTCGCTCGACCACACCTTGCGGCAAGCCTCGAACACTTCGAGCGGAAAGCGCCGGCGCTTTTCTGCCGTGCCGCCGTACTCATCGCCGCGATGATTGCTGAGCGGCGACAGGAACTGGCTGAGGCAGTAGCCGTGCGCGCCATGCAGCTCGACCACGTCGAAGCCCAACCGCGCGCTGCGCAGCGTTGCGTCGACGAAGGCCTGCTTGACGCGCTTCAGGCCGACCGGGTCGAGCGCCACCGGCGTGTGCCACTTGGAGTCGTAAGGGATCGCAGACGCAGAATAGGTCGTCCACGGCAGGTCGGGCGCGTCGGCTTGAGTGAGCGGTCCGCCGCCCTGCCACGGCCGCTGTGCCGAGGCCTTGCGGCCGGCATGGGCAAGCTGGATGCCGAGCTTCACCTGCGGCATCCATCCGCGGGCCCACTCGACGATGCCCCTGATCGCAGCTTCGTTCTCGTCACTGTAGAGACCGAGGCAACCCTGGGTGATGCGGCCCTCGCGCTCGACGTGGGTCGCCTCGAGACAGAGCAGGCCGGCGCCCGACATCGAGAGCATGCCGTAATGGACCTGATGCCAGGGCTGCGCACTGCCATCGACAGCGGAATACTGGCACATCGGCGAGACCACGATGCGGTTGGGCAGCGTGACGCCGCCGAGCTCGACCGGAGTGAAGAGTTGGACGGTCATCTTGGTCCTTTTGGCCGTTGATCGATTAGCCGCTGATCGAGGGGCCGACGGCATGGCCGAGCCACTCCTCGATCAGCCGGCGGGCGATGGAATCGCGACGTGGCATGAAGAACGAGCCGTCCTTGGGCATGTTCTCGGTCCGGCATTCATCGCGCGTCAGCCAGCGCGCCGACTCGAGTTCGTCCTTGTTGACCTCGAAATCCATCGACTCGGCCTCGGCGAGAAAGCCGATCATCACCGAGGCGGGAAACGGCCAGGGCTGCGAGGAACGGTAGGTGACGTTCTTCACCCGCACCTTCACTTCCTCGTAGACCTCGCGCGTCACCGCATCCTCGAAGCTCTCGCCCGGCTCGACGAAGCCGGCGAGCGTCGAGTGCATGCCGCGTGGAAAATGCTTGCCGCGTCCGAGCAGGCACTTGTCGCCGTGATGGACCAGCATGATGACCGCCGGATCTGTGCGCGGAAAATGCTCGGTCTTGCAGCTTTCGTTGGTGCACATGCGCACGTGGCCGGCGCGCGTCACCTTGGTGCTGGCGCCGCACACGCCGCAATAGCGATGGCGGCGGTGCCAGTAGGTCATGCCGCGGGCGTAGGCGAGGATCGAGCCTTCGCGCGCGAACAGGAGCGGCCCGACCTGGCGCAAATCGACGAACTCGCCGAGCTCGCCCAGCGGCGTCTCCTTGCCGGTGACATCGACGGCGAAGTACGGCGTGCCGTCCATGTAACCCAGGAAGATCTGGTGGTCGGCGGCATTGGCGACGGCGCGACCCATCATGCCCTGCAGGAACACGGCCTCTGGATTGCCGCCGGTCCTGACCAGGTTCTTTTCGGAGTCGATCGGCACGAATCGCGCCTCGCCGGAGGCGGCGAGCTCGATTATGCGCTCATCGTTCTCGCGTTCATGGCTGGCACGGTCGATTTCGGCGCTGGAATAGGGATTTCTGGGGCGTTCTTGCATGCCCTAATGTGACCTCAAGCGAGCGCGCGTTCCAGCACTTGTGCCACGTGTACCGCCTGTCGGTCGGTGCCGTCGGCGATCTGGTGGCGGCAGGACGTCCCGTCGGCCACGACCAGCACATCGGCACCGGCCTTGCGTATCGCCGGCAGCAGCGACAGCTCGGCCATGGCGATCGATGTCCTATAGTGCTCGACTTCGTAGCCGAAGCTCCCCGCCATGCCGCAGCAGCTCGACTCGATCGTGCTCACCGCGAGGTCGGGAACCAATGACAGTGCCTCCTCGACGGCGCTCATGGCACCGAATGCCTTCTGGTGACAGTGGCCGTGCAGCAGCGCGGTCTTGTGCTGAAGCGGCTTCAGCTCGAGCTTGAGCCGCCCTGCCCTCTTTTCACGCACCAGAAACTCCTCGAGCAAAAAGGCGTTGTCGGCCGTCTCCCGCGCCGCCTCCCCGAGCCCAAGCGCCAGGAATTCGTCGCGCAAGGTGAACAGGCACGAAGGCTCCAGCCCGATCACCGGCACACCTCTGGCCACGAAGGGTGCCAGCGCCTCGAGCAGCCGCTCAGCCTCGTCGCGTGCTTTGTCGACCTGGCCGGTGGCGAGATAGGTGCGCCCACAGCACAAGGCGCGCGAGCCGATGTCGGGCCAGGCGACGGCGACCCGGTGGCCGGCCGCTTCCAGCACGCGGCGCGCAGCTTGCAGGATCTCGGGTTCGAAATTGTTGGAGAAGGTGTCGGCGAAGATCACCACCGTGGCGTCGGCCGCATCGACGTCGGTGGTGGTGAGGAACGTGTCGCTTCGCCATTTGGGAAGGGTCCGCTGCTTGGCAAATCCAAGGTAGGGCTGCACGAACCAGGCGAGATTGTAGAGCCATGGCAGGCGGCGGGCCCACGGCGCGGTCGCCGGCAAGTCGCCGATGATCCGGTCGCGCAAGCTCAGCCCCTTGCTCATGCGCCGCGCCGACTTCACCTCGATCTTCATGCGCGCCATGTCGACGCCGGTCGGGCAGTCGCGCTTGCAGCCCTTGCAGCTCACGCACAGGTCCATCGCCCTGGCGACGGTGTCGGAGGTGAGCGCTTCGGCGCCGAGCTGTCCCGACAGGGCCAATCGCAAAGTGTTGGCGCGGCCACGCGTCAGATGAACCTCGTCGCGCGTCACCCGGAAGGACGGACACATCGTGCCCGCGTCGAACTTCCGGCAATGACCGTTGTTGTTGCACATCTCGACGGCCTTGGCGAAGCCTCCCGACGCGTCACCGCCGCTGCCTGGCTCCGTCGTCTCTTCGGTGAGCGGATCGTTCTGGACGTTCCATGCCGACCAGTCGAGCGCGGGCTTGTAGACGACGTTGCCGTAGTCTGGCTTGAAGCGGAACAAAGACCGGTCGTCCATGCGCGAGGGCCGCACGATCTTGCCCGGATTGAGACGCCCTTCGGGATCGAACGTGTCCTTGATCGCCTCGAAAGCCTTGCTGAGGCGCGGCCCAAACTGCCAGCCCACCCACTCCGATCGCACCAGGCCGTCGCCGTGCTCGCCGGAATACGCGCCCTTGTATTCGCGCACCAGCGCCGACGCCTCCTCGGCGATCGCGCGCATCCTGGCGGCGCCCTCGCGGCGCATGTCGAGGATCGGCCGGACATGCAGCGTGCCGACGCTTGCGTGCGCATACCAGGTACCGCGCGTGCCGTGCTTGGTGAAGACGTCGGTGAGGCGCTGCGTGTAGGCCGCAAGGTGCTCCAGCGGCACGGCGCAATCTTCGATGAAGGAGACGGGTTTGCCGTCACCCTTCATGGACATCATGATGTTGAGCCCGGCCTTGCGCACTTCCCACAGCTCGGCCTGCGGCCTGGGCTCGGGCATTTCGACCACGCTGCCCGGCATGCCGAGGTCGGCCATCAGCTCGACCAGGCGCTTGAGGTCGCGTAGCTGCGCCTCGCGCTCCTCGCCCGAGAATTCGACCAGCAGGATCGCCTCGGGAGCACCGATCAGTGCGCGCTCGATCACCGGCCGGAACGCCGGATTGGCACGCGCCAGCTCGATCATGGTGCGGTCGACCAGCTCCACGGCCGTGGGCTTCAGCTTCACGATGTGCTGGGCGCTGTCCATCGCCTTGGCGAAGCTCGGGAAGTTCACGACGCCCAGGGCCTTGTGCTTGGGCAGCGGCGAGAGCTTGAGTGTCAGCCGTTCGGTCACCGCGAGCGTGCCTTCGCTGCCGACCAGCAGATGGGCCAAGTTGACCGAATTGTCGGTGGTGTAAGGCCGCTCCGACTGCGGGAAGAAGACGTCGAGATTGTAGCCGCCGACCCGTCTCAGCACCTTGGGATACATGCGCTCGATCTCGTCGCGCTCGGCGAAGGCCAGGGCTGCGACCTTGTCAGCGATGGTGCGCACCGCCGGCTGCATGTCCTCCGGCCGCTTCGCATCGAAGCGAGCGCGCGTGCCGTCGGCCAGGATGGCGTCGATGGCGGCGACGTTGTGCACCATGTTGCCGTAGCGGATCGAGCGGCTGCCGCAGGAATTGTTGCCGGCCATGCCGCCCAGGGTGCACTGCGCCGAGGTCGAGACATCGACGGGATACCAGAGGCCGTGCGGCTTGAGCCAGGCATTGAGCTGGTCGAGCACGACGCCCGGCTGCACGGTCACCTCGCGGCGATCCTTGTCGAAGCCGACCACCTCGCGCATGTACTTGGAGAAATCGACGACAAGGGCCGCGCCCACCGTCTGGCCGCACTGCGAGGTGCCGGCGCCGCGCGGCAGGATCGCGGCCTTGGCGTCGCGCGCCACGTCGAGCGCCAGCGCCAGGTCGGTCTCGTCGCGCGGCACGACGACTCCCACCGGCTCGATCTGGTAGATCGAGGCATCGGTCGAGTAGCGCCCGCGCGAGGCGGCGTCGAACAAGACGTCGCCCTTGATGGTGCTGCGCAGGTTTTCTTCAAGCTTGTTCAATCGAGCTTCACTCCCGCCGCCGCGACGACCTTCTGCCATTTCTCGATCTCGGCACGGATCCGCTTGGCGAACTCCGCCGGCGTCTCGCCGCCCATCTGCGCCGTCTGGTCCTTCCAGATGCCTAGCATCTTGGGCGTCGCCATCGCCTTGACGATTTCGGCGTACATGCGGTCGACGATGGGCTGGGGCGTGCCCTTGATGGCCCACAGGCCGTACCAGGTCGAGACGATCCAGTTCGGCACGCCGACCTCGGCACCCGTCGGGATATCGGGAAACTCCGCCAGGCGCTTTGGTGCCGCCACCGCGAGGCCGATCAAGCGGCCGGCGCGAATTTGCGAGGCCGATGTGCCCATGCCGTCGAACATCATGTCGACGTTGCCGGCAAGCAGATCCTGCATCGCAGGTCCGGCGCCGCGATAGGGCACATGGGTGATGTCGGTCTTGGTCTCGAGCTTGTACAGCTCGCCCGCCAGATGATGTGCCGTGCCGGCACCAGGCGAGGCGTAATTCACCTTGCCGGGGTTCTTCTTTACGTAGTCGAGGAACTCCGCATAGGTTTTCGCCGGTATGCGCTGCGGGTGGATCGAAATCACCTGTGGCACCAGCGCGATCATGGTGATCGGCTCGAACGACTTCTCGAGATCGTAGTCGAGGCTCTTGTAGATCGAGGGCGCGATGGTGTGGTGCACGGCGCCGACGAAGAACACCGAGCCATCGGGCTTCATCTTGGCGGCTTGCGAGGCGCCGACCGTTCCGCCCGCGCCACCCTTGTTGTCGACGATGATCTGGCAGCCGAGTTGCTCGCCGACTTGCGCCGCCAGGGGCCGCGCAAATACGTCGGTGCCGCCGCCGGCCGGAAACGGGTTGATCCAGGTGATCGTGGACGGCGGCCAGGCCGCCTGGGCGCGCACGACGGCGGGCGCCGCGAGCGTGGCGACAAGGCCGCCGGCAACGACGCTGCGGCGCGACAGACCGGGCAACTTCGACATGTCGAGTAACCTCCCCTACGGCACTTTTGTTGTTCGTCCGCCGATGGATATAGGGTACGGAACGCCGGTGCCAAAGGAATATTAGCCATGCGCCTGAACTCCCATCCAAGCGGACGCCATTTCCTGCAGATTCCGGGGCCGACCAACGTCCCTGACCGCATCCTGCGGGCGATGGATCAGCCGACGATCGATCACCGCGGACCGGAATTCAACGCGCTGGCCAAGAAGGTGCTGCGCAGCGTCCGTCAGGTCTTCCAGACCAAGCAGCCGGTCGTCGTCTATCCCGCCTCCGGCACCGGCGCCTGGGAGGCCGCTTTGGTGAACACCCTGTCGGCCGGCGACACGGTCCTGATGTGGGAGACCGGCCATTTCGCCACGCTGTGGAAGAAGATGGCCGACAAGCTCGCCATCACGTCGGAGTTCATGGGCGGCGACTGGCGCAAGCCCGCCGATCCGGCCGCCATCGAGAAGCGCCTCAAGGAGGACACTGCGCACGCCATCAAGGCGGTGTGCATTGTCCACAACGAAACCTCGACCGGCGTGGTGACCGACGTGAGCGCCGTCCGCCAGGCCATCGACGCCGCCAAGCACCCTGCCCTGCTGTTGGTCGACACAATCTCCTCGCTGGGATCGATCGACTATCGCCACGATGCCTGGGGTGTCGACGTGACGGTGGCCGGCTCGCAGAAGGGCCTGATGCTGCCGCCCGGCCTCTCCTTCAACGCGATCAGCGAGAAGGCGTTGGCAGCCTCAAAGAAGGCGACGACGCCGCGTGCCTTCTGGAACTGGGAGGAAATGCTGGCGGCGAACGCCAATGGCTGGTTCCCCTACACGCCGGCCACCAACCTGATCTATGGCCTCAGCGAGGCCGTCGACATGCTGCTGGAAGAAGGCCTCGATGCCGTGTTCGCCCGCCATGCGCGCCATGGCGCGGCGACGCGCACCGCCGTGCAGGCCTGGGGCCTGGAAATCCTGTGCAGCGAGCCTGCGGCCTACAGCAATTCGCTGACGGCGATCGTCATGCCCGAAGGCCATGACGCCGACGCCTTCCGCAAGGTGGCGCTCGAGAATTTCAACATGTCGCTGGGCCAAGGCCTCACCAAGGTCGCGGGCAAGGTCTTCCGCATCGGCCACCTGGGCGACTTCAACGACCTGATGTTGATGGGCACCCTGTCGGGCGTCGAAATGGCGCTGGGGCTGGCCAAGGTCCCGCACAAGACGGGCGGCGTGCAGGCGGCACTCACCTATCTCCGCGACTCTGCACCGGGCGCACGGCGCCCCTAGCCCGGGATTGACAGCGGCGCCGGATCGCCGCCGACCGGCCTTCGCAGGCAGGCTACATGGTGGCCCTCCGCCACTTCGATCAGCGGAGGGGCCACCACCTTGCACTCGGCGATCGCGTAGGGACAGCGGGTGTGGAAGTGGCAGCCAGGCGGCGGATTTGCCGGGCTCGGCACGTCGCCCTGCACGATGCGCTTGCGCATCCGTCGGCGCTTGGGATCGGGTGCGGTGGCTGCCGACAAGAGAGCCTCGGTGTAGGGATGCAGCGGCCGGGTAAACAGCGTGCGCTTGGTCGTGAGTTCGACGATGCGGCCGAGATACATCACTGCGATGCGATGGCTGATATGGCGCATCACCGCGAGATCGTGGCTGATGAAGAGATAGGCGAGCCGGAATTCCTCCTGCAGGTCGATCAGCAGGTTCAGCACCTGGGCCTGCACCGAGACGTCGAGTGCCGACACCGGCTCGTCGGCCACGATCACGTCGGGATTGACCGCCAGCGCCTTGGCGATGCCGAGCCGCTGGCGCTGGCCGCCGGAGAATTCATGGGCGTACTTGCGCATGGCATCGGGCCGGAGCCCGACGCGCTCGAAGAGCCTGGCAACCTGGCCGTCCCTGTCCTGGCCGCCGGCGAGGGCGAAATTCTCCAGCGGCTCACCGACGATCGTGCCGGCCGACAGGCGCGGGTTCATCGATGAATAAGGATCCTGGAAGACCGTCTGGATGCGCCGCCGATGCGGCCACATCGCGCCCGGCTTCAACGCCGTGATGTCTTCGCCGGCCAGCACGATGCGCCCGGCAGTCGGCTCGATCAGCTTCAACACCGTCTTGCCGATGGTCGACTTGCCGCAACCGGACTCGCCCACCAGCCCCAGCGTCTCGCCCCTGGCGATCGAGAAGCTCACGCCATCGACCGCCCTCACCTCGCCGCGCCGGCGTTGCAGCAGCCCGGCATGGATCGGGAAATGCTTGACCAGATCGGTGACCTCGAGGACCGGCGCGTCGTTCATAGCGCGCTTGCCCGCACACGATCGACTTCCCAGCAGGTCACCGTGTGACCACCGCCGGCATCGACGATCGGCGGCATCACGGCATGGCAGCGCTCGGTCGCGAAATCGCAGCGGGCCGCGAAGGCGCAGCCGGCGATCGGCTGCGTCAGCCTGGGCACCAGGCCGGGGATCTCCTGCAGCCTCGGCCGCGTACCGGCGGCATCGGCCTCGACATCGAGCCGCGGGATCGCCCGCATCAGGCCGCGGGTATAGGGATGCAGCGGATTGTCGAACAGAGCCTCGACCGGCGCCTCCTCGGCTTTGCGACCGGCGTACATCACCACCACGCGCTCCGTCGTTTCGGCGATCACGCCAAGATCGTGGGTGATCAGCACGATGGCCGTGCCGGTCTTTTCCTTGAGCTCCAGCATGAGGTCGAGGATCTGCGCCTGGACGGTGACGTCGAGCGCCGTGGTCGGCTCGTCGGCGATCAGCACCTGGGGATTGCAGGAGAGAGCCATGGCGATCATCACCCTTTGGCGCATGCCGCCCGAGAGCTGGTGCGGATATTCGTCGAGCCGCCTCCTGCAATCGTCGATCCGCACCAGGTCGAGCATCTCGCGCGCCCGATCGCGTGCCGCCGACCACGGCACGCCGAGATGGCGCACGACGTTCTCGGCGATCTGGGTATTGATCGTCAGCACCGGATTGAGGCTGGTCATCGGCTCCTGGAAGATCATGGAGATGCGATGACCGCGCAGACCCTTCATCTCCTCCTCTCCAAGTGACGTCAGCTCCTGTCCCTCGAACTTGATCGAGCCGGCGGCGATGCGACCGGTCTCCGTCGGGATCAGCCGCAGGATGGAGAGTGCCGTCACCGACTTGCCGCAGCCCGACTCGCCCACGATGCCGAGCGTCTCGCCGCGCGCCAGGTCGAACGACACGCCGTCGACCGCGCGCACCACTCCGTCCAACGTGTCGAACTGCGTATGGAGGTCGCGGACCTCGAGGATGGCGCTCATAGACGCCTTGCCAGCCGGGGATCGAGGCGATCACGCAGGCCGTCGCCCAGGAGGTTCACGGCCAGAACGGTGAGCGCCAGGAAGCCGCCGGGAATCAGGATCGTCCAGGGCGCGATCTGGAAGAAGGTGCGGCCCTGGGCGATGATATTGCCCCAGCTCGGCACTTCCGGCGGCACGCCGGCGCCGAGGAAGCTCAAGCCCGCTTCGATCAGCATCGCCGAGGCGCAGACATACGTAGATTGCACGATCAGCGGCGCCAAGGTGTTGGGCAGCACGTGACGCCACAGCAGCTTGGTGTTCTTGGTGCCGCCGGCGATGGCGCTTTCGATATAGGGCTGGCTGCGGATCGAGAGCACGACGGCGCGCACCACGCGCACGATGCGCGGCACCTCGGGAATGACGATCGCCACGATCACGATGCCAAGCCCGGGGCGCGTCAGCGTGATCAGCGCGATGGCGAGCAGGATCGACGGGATGGCCATCAGCCCGTCCATGATCCGCATCACGATGCCGTCGACCCGCCGGAAATAACCGCAGGCAAGACCCAGCGCCAAACCGACCACGCTCGAGAAGGCCGCCACCGAGAGGCCCACGATCAGCGACACGCGCGAGCCGTAGATCGTCCGTGTGAAGACGTCTCGGCCGAACTGGTCGGTGCCGAACCACCAGCGCTCCGACGGTGGCCGCAGGCGATTGATCGGGGCGATCTTGAACGGGTCGCCGACGAATGACGGGCCAATGATGGCGACGGCAACCAATGCCAGCAGCAGCACGCCGCCGAACGCGATCGTCGGATTGCGACGGATCGCGGTCGCCAGCGAAAACCGACGCGGTGCAGACGTGAACTCCTCGGTGATCGCGGTCATGGTCTAGTACCGGATACGCGGATCGAGGAAGGCGTAGGAGATGTCGATGATCAGGTTCACCAGCACTTTGGCGGCGGCGAACACCAGGATCAGGCCCTGCACCACCGGATAGTCGCGCTTCAGCACGGCGTCGACCGTGAGGCGGCCGAGGCCGGGGATGTTGAACACCGTCTCGGTGATGACCACGCCCGAGATCAAGAGCGCGATGCCGATGCCGATCACGGTGACGATCGGCACCGCAGCATTCTTGAGCGCATGCAGCAGCAGCACCCGGTCGGTGGCGAGGCCCTTGGCATTGGCGGTTCGGATATAGTCCTGCTGCAGGACTTCGAGCATCGAGGTGCGGGTGATGCGGGCGATCAGCGCCATGTAGGTGACGCCCAGCGCCACCGACGGCAGGATCAGGCATTCGACGAACGGCCACAGCCCCTCGGCGATCGGCCGGTAGCCCTGCACCGGCAGGAGCTGCCATTGCACGGCAAAGAAATAGATCAGGATGTAGGCCAGCACGAACACCGGCATGGCAAAGCCCATCACGGCGAAGGCCATGACCAGCCGATCGATGAGCTTGCGCGCCTTCCAGGCCGCCACGACGCCGATCGGGATGGCCAGCGCCACGGCCACGAACAGGGTCGAGAGCGTCAGCGCCACGGTGGGCTCCAGCCGCTGCGCGATCAGCCGCGTCACCGCGAGGTCGGAGAAGATCGAGACGCCCATGTCGCCTTGCAGGAGCTGCAGGGTCCAGACAAAGAGCTGTTCGACGATCGGCCGGTCGAGGCCGAGCTTGGCGCGGACGGCGGCGATCGATTCGGCGGTTGCGTCGTCGCCGGCGATGATCGCCGCTGGATCGCCCGGCGCGAACCGCAGCAGGAAGAACACGAAGAGCGCCACCACCGCCATCACCGGCAGGGTGGCGAACAGACGGCGCACGATGTAGGCGGTCACGACGGCGAAGCCGTCGCCTGCGGCGGGGTAGATCCCGCCTCGCGCGGAGCGCAGCGAAGTCGAAGGGTCTTCTTTCGATCAATCACGGAAAAAGATCCCTCCACTGCGCCTCGCTGCGCTCGGCTTCGGTCGGGATGACGAGTCACTTCTTGGTGATGCCCCACAGCACCGTGAGGCCGGTATTGGGCACGATCCCGTCGATCCGGTCGCCGCGGTAAGCGAGCGGCACATCCCATTGGCCGAACGGCACGAAGACCACCTGATCCATCGCCCTGGTCTGCAGTTCCTTGGCGATGCGCTTGCGGTCATCCTCGTTCGAGGCCATGCCGAAGGCGTTGCGCAGCTTCTCGATTTCGGGATCGCACGGCCAGCCGAACAGGCCCTTGTCGCACGCCGCCCCGATCCAGGTGTGCAGGACGGGATTGGCCGAGCCGACGCCGCCTGACGTGGTGATGAAGATGTTCCAGCCGCCCTGCGCCGGCGGCTCCTTCTTGGCGCGCCGCGACACCACCGAGCCCCAGTCCATCGACTGGGCATCAACATTGATGCCGGCCTCGCGCATCGCCTGGATCAGCACCTGCGTCGCAGGCGCGATGGTGTTGTGGTCGGTGGTGGCGAGCACGGTGATCGGTTCGCCCTTGTAGCCCGCCTCCTTGAGGAGCTGCAGCGCCTTCTTGGGATTGTATTCCTTCATCCAGGCGGTGCCGCCGTCGTTCTCGTACGGACCGCCGCAGGTCAGCAGGCCGTGACAGACGCGGTAGTACTTCGGGTCGCCGACGATGGCGCGCAGGAAGTCTTCCTGGTTGATCAGGTAGTACATCGCCTGCCGCGCCTTCACGTTGTCGAACGGCGGATGCAGGTGATTGAGCCGGATCATGCCCTGAGTGCTGTCTATCTGGCCGGTCTTCAGGAGCTTCACGCCCCTGGCCTTGGCGAGCAGCGGCAGGAAATCGATGTTGGGAGCCTCGTAGAAATCGATCTCGCCATTGATCAATGCCGACATGGCGGTCTGCGGATCGGAGATCCACAACAGCTCGATACGGTCGACGCCGGGAATCTTCGAGCCGGCGAAGCCCGACGGCGGCTCGTTGCCCGGCCGTGGCAGGTAGTCCTTGTTCTTGAGGTAAATCGCCTTGCTGCCCGGCACCCACAGGTCCTTGGCGAAGGTGAACGGTCCCGAGCCGATTGCCTCCTTGACCTGCTGCTGCGGATCGGTGAGGGCTTCCTTCTCGCGCATGATCACGGCCAGCGAGCTGCCGCTCTTGCCGAGCGACTCCAGCACCATGCCGTAGGGTTCGCGCAGCACCATCTTGAAGGTCTTGTCGTCCACGGCCTCCAGCTTGGTCACATAGGACAAGAGCCGGATGCCGACGCCGTCCTTGGCACCCCAGCGCTTCAACGACGCGATGACGTCCTTGGTCGTGACCGGCGAGCCATCGTGGAATTTCAGCCCGTCGCGCAGGGTGAACGTGTAGGTCAGCCGATCGGGACTGACCTCGTACTTGCCGACCATCTGCGGCTGCGGTTTCAGATTGGCGTCGTTGCCGAACAGCGTGTCGTAGATCAGCGCACCATGGATGTTGGCGATGGTCTGGGTGGTCCACATGGGATCGATCACCCGCACATCGGCGTGCATCACCGCGCGCAGGACCTTTTCCTGAGCCCAGGCGCACACTGGGGCCGAAAGCGGCAGCGCAAGGGCCAGAAGGCCCGCCATTATTCGAAGCATCATGCTCTTCCCCCAAGCAAAAACCGTGCACAGAGTATGCGAAGCCGATGCCGCCATTGTCCAGCGATCAGGGTCTCGCATGACGAGACCGCGCGGCCAGCCTTCATTTCTTCGTGATGTTCCACAACACCGCGAGGCCGGTGTTCGTCACGACGCCCTCAAGGCGGTCCGACCTGTAGGCGAGCGGCACGGTCCATTGGCCGATCGGAATATAGACGACTTGCTCGATCGCACGCGTCTGCAGCTCGGTGGCGATGCGCCTGCGCTCTGCGTCGGTCTCCGCAACGGCGAATTCATTGCGCAGCTCTTCGATCCTGGCGTCGCACGGCCAGCCGAACAGGCCCTTGTCGCACGCCGCGCCCATCCAGGTGTGCAGCACCGGGTTCGACGACCCGACGCCGCCAGTACCGGTGATGAAGATGTTCCAGCCGCCCTGTGCCGGCGGATCCTTCTTGGCGCGCCGCGACACCACGCTGCCCCAGTCCATCGCCTGGGCATCGACGTTGATGCCGGCTTCACGCATCGCCTGGATCAGCACTTGGGTTGCCGGTGTGATGGTGACGTGGTCGGTCGCCTGGAGAATGGTGATCGGCTCACCCTTGTAGCCGGCCTCCTTCAGGAGCTGCAGCGCCTTCTTGGGATTGTAGTCCTTCAGCATGGCGCTGCCGCCCGAGTTGGCGAGCGGCGCGCCGCAGGTCAGGAGCCCATGGCAGACCGTGTAATAGGCCGGATTGCCGATCACGGCGCGCAGGAAATCCTCCTGGTTTATCAGATGGTACATGGCCTGCCGCGCCTTCACGTTGTCGAAGGGCGGATGCAGGTGGTTCAGCCGGATCATGCCCAGCGTGCTGTCGAGGTTGCCGGTCTTCAGCAGCTTGACGCCGCGCGCCTTCTCCAGGATCGGCAGGAAGTCGATGCTGGGCGCCTCGAAAAAGTCGATCTCGCCGGCGATCAGCGCCGACATTGCGGTCTGCGGATCGGCGATCCACAGCAGCTCGGCGCGATCGACGCCGGCGAACTTCGTGCCGGCGAAGGACGACGCAGGCTCGTTGCCCGGCCGCGGCACATAGTGCGGGTTCTTGAGATAGACCGCCTTGCTGCCCGGCACCCATTGGTCCTTGGCGAAGACGAACGGCCCCGAGCCGATCGATTCCTTGACCTGCTGCTGCGGGTCGGTCATCGCCTCCTTCTCGCGCATGATCACGGCAACCGAGGAATTGGTCTTGCCCAGCGACTCCAGCACCATGCCGTAGGGTTTCTTGAGGATCATGCGGAAGGTCTTGTCGTCCACCGCTTCCATGCGATCGACGAACGACAACAGGCGGATGCCGACACCGTCCTTGGCGCCCCACCGCTTCAGCGAGGCGATGACGTCCCTGGTGGTGACGGCCGAGCCGTCGCTGAACTTCAGCCTGTCACGCAGCGTGAAGCTGTAGGTGAGCTTGTCGTCGCTGATCTGGTATTTGCCGACCATCTGGGGCTGCGGCTTCAACTGGGCGTCGTTGCCGAACAACGTGTCGTAGACCAGCATGCCATGGATGTTGGCGATGGTTTGCGTGGTCCATATCGGATCGATCACGCGCACGTCGGCGTGCATGACGGCGCGCAGGACCTTGTCCTGGGCCAAAGCAGATATAGGAAGGACGAAGGCCAATAAGCCGGCGAAAAGGCGGAACATCATGCGCTCACCCAAAATGTTGAGGCAGTATGTGAAGCGGATGCCGCCATTGTCCATCCTCCTCCTCTGGCGGAGAAGAACAAAGCGCTAGTGCGGCAAGCGTCTCCTTTGTCGGCATAGTCCGTCCGGCGGAGCGCGGTGCGTTTACGCTCCTCAGTCGGTCGGACTATGCTCTAGAATATGAGCCCGCGCGGCTTGGCGTCCGGATCGAGCGGCCAGATCGGGCGCTCGACCTTGGTGTAGGGAACCTTGCGGTGGTCGCGCCGCAGCGGCCCGCTCGATTCGACGTAGATGACCTTCTTGGCGATCGGCCCGTAGGCCGCCATGAAATGGTTGGTCGACTTCACCACCACGATCTTCTTCTCAGTCGGGTCGATCCCGAGGTTGGTAAAGAGCTCCAGGCCGGTCGCCTGGGTGCGGTTGGTGATCAGCACCACGTCGACGCCGCCGACGCGCACGGCGGCGCAGTCGCCGACCTTTACCTGGGTGGGGCCGAAGCGCTGCCAGGCGTCGCGCCTGAGCCCGATCACCTCGACCATGGCGTCGACCGGCTGGCCCGAGGTCGGCGCGATCTTGCCGCC
This sequence comes from Asaia bogorensis, assembly GCA_945889625.1. Lineage (GTDB taxonomy): Bacteria > Pseudomonadota > Alphaproteobacteria > Reyranellales > Reyranellaceae > Reyranella. The sequence continues at coordinate 75,196 of CAMDCE010000005.1, forward strand.
GAAGCGCAACGCGAACTTGGCGCCCAATCCGGCATCGAAGCAGAGGCGTACCGCAATCGGGTCCCACATCGGCCCGAGGCAGGCATTCTCGACTTTCTCGGCGATCAGATAGCGCAGGATGTCGGTATTGTCCGACGGCGCGCCGCCGCCGGCATTGTCGGCCGGATCGGCGATCACCACCGGCAGGTCGTTGAAGGCGATCCCCTCGCTCACGCCGGTCGGCACATCGAACGACGGCGAGGCGGTCTTGCCGCGCAAGCTCACCAGCTCCTCGCCCAGTTTGGTCGCAAGCGCATCGGCCTTCTTCTTGTCGCCGTCGGCAATCACCAGAACGCGCGTGCCCAATTCGGCCACGTCGGCATACGGAAAGCAGTGGGCGATCGAAACCGAGAGAATTCCGTCCTTGCCCTCCAACGCCATGATGCGGTCGACGATCCCGCGCATTGGCTGGGTCGTCGTCGGGTAGCTCTGGATCTGCCGGCAATCGTAGACCGACATCACCGGCTTGGCCTTGCCGCGCAAGGTTGCCAGCACGAGGTTGAGAACGTCCTCGGCGCGCTCGACCACGTCTGTGTGGGGGAATTCCTTGTAGAGCACGACGATGTCGGCCTTGGAGACGCGCTTCATCGTGAGATGACAGTGCGGGTCGAGTTCGACGCCGATCACGCATTTCGGTCCGACGATGGTGCGTGCCCGTTCGATGATGTCGCCTTCGACATCGTCGTAGCCGTGCGCAACCATGGCGCCGTGCAGGCCGAGCAGCAGGCCGTCGACGGGGAGCGCCGCCTTGAGTTGGTCGAGAATCTCGTCGCGCATGGTCTCATAGTCGGCGCGGTTGGTCGTGCCGGCCGGGCTGGCGGCAAAGCAGCTACCCTCGATCCGCTCGAAGCCTTCCTTCTTGGCCCGGGCGCGGCCGACGAACAGCGGCGCGGTGCACATGCGCGGTGCATCGGTCGGATGCTCGCCGGGACGCAGGAAGACGCCCTCGCGATAGCTCTCGAGGCTGGTCGGCATCGGCGAGAAAGTGTTGGTTTCGGTGGCGAGCGTGGCGGTGAACAGGCGCATGAGACTCCTAGGGAACGATGCCAGCCGGAAGCCCGGCGCAATGGCGGGCGATGGCGCCGGGTGTGGTGAGCCATATCGCCTCGCGCTTCGACGCGATATGGCGGAGCGCGCGGCGCAGATGACGCAGCCGATGCGGCTGACCGACGATATAGGCATGCAGCGCTACACCCATGACCAGCGGCCGTGACGCCGAGAGCTCGCTCATCTCGTCGAACTGATCGACAATCATGTCGGCAAACTCCGAGGCGCCGACCTTGCGCGCGACAATGGCAGGGATGTCGTTGATCTCCTGCGGATAGGGCACGGCCATGATCCGGCGCCCGCCGCGGCAGCGAAACCAGATCGGCTGGTCGTCCATGCACCAGTCGAGCTGATATCGGTAACCGGCCTCGGCCAGCAGATCTGGCGTGCGATGACTGTGGGAGATCCACGGACCCAGCCAGCCCTCCGGCGGCCGGCCCTCGCCTTCCGTCAGGCGGGCAGTCGCTTCGCTAATCAACAAGCGCTCGGCCGCTTCGTCGAGAGTGCCCTGGCGTTCGGCGTTGGTCCGGCCATGTCCCACGAATTCGTCGCCGCGGGCGCGACAGGCCGCCACGAGCTCGGGCGCGTAGTCGTACATCGCGCTGTTGAGCAGTGCCGCCATCGGCAAGCCTAGCGCATCGAAGGCGTCGAGCAGGTACCAGGCGCCGACCCGGTTGCCCCAGTCGCGCCAGGCGAAGTTCAGGACGTCGGGAGGGGGCCCGCCGGGCGCCAGTTCCGCACCGAGGCCGTCGCCGAAGGAGAAGTGTTCGAGGTTGAGCGCGAAGTAGACGGCCAGTCTTTTACCACCCGGCCATGTGTAGTTGGGGCGGCCGCGCAGCGGCACATAGTCATAGCGGCCGTGGCTTATCAGCTTCATCAGCAAAGCGTAGCCTTGGAAATCGCGATCGGCTACGGTCGCACACCGAATGAAGAAGCCGCCGGCTCGAGCCGCGGACGCATGGGAGGAACAACGCGTTGACGGCGACGAGTGCAGCCGCCTTGGCAGAATCGAGCAACGCTGCGTCCGCGCCGCGCCGTCTGGCTGCGCCCCTGTGGGTCGCTGCGCTGTTGATCCTGCTGGCGTTTCTGGTGATCTATCCCATCCTGATGCTGGTCTTCGGAGCGCTGAGCGACTCCAACCCGGTGGTCGATGGTTTCGGCAAGTTCAGCCCTTCGCTCGACCATTTCACCCAGGTCCTGGCCAACGAAAACGTCCGACTCGCATTCTACAACGCCCTGCTCGCATGTGGTGGCGGCGCTGCGCTGGCGGTGGTGATCGGGCTCGCCTTCTCGTGGATCGTCGTGCGCACCAACACGCCGTTCAAAGGCTTCATCGCCGGCGCCAGCATAGTCCCGCTGTTCGTGCCGCCGCTGGTCGCGGGCGTCGCCTGGGGCATCCTGGGCTCGCCCAAGACCGGGCTCCTCAACACTGCGTTCAAGTGGATCGGCATCGACTGGCGAGTCGACTTCTATTCGATGGCCGGTCTCATCCTGGTGTTCGGCATCTACTACGCGCCCTACGTCTACATGTTCACCTCCTCGGCGCTCAGGAACATGGACCCCAGTCTCGAGGAGGCGGCGGAAGTGTCGGGGGCGTCGGCCTTCACCACGCTCTTCACCGTCACCTTTCCGCTGATTGCGCCGGCCATCCTGGCGGGCATGCTGCTCTCCTTCGTGGTGATGCTGGGGATCTACGGCGTGCCGGCGGCTCTCGGCGCGCCGGCCAACATCAACGTGCTCACCACCTATATCTTCAAGCTCACGGCCTGGAGCCCGCCCCTCTACAACACCGCGGCAGCCGTGGCGATCCTGCTGATGATGGTGACCGCGATCCTGGTGTGGGCGCAGCAGCGCGTCTTGATCGGCCGCAGCTTTGCCACCGTCGCCGGCAAGGCCTTCCGCCCGCGCAGCCTCAATCTTGGCCCGTGGAAGTGGTTCACGCTGGGCCTCGCCGTGGTCTATCTGCTGATCGTGGTCGTGCTGCCGACGCTTGCGCTCACCATCGCGGCATTCCGCAAGTTCATGTTCTTCAAGGATTTCGACGCGCTGTTCGACGCCAAGCAGTACAGCCTCGTGCACTTTGACGCAGTGTTCGACAACCCGCTCACCATGCTGTCGATCTGGAACACCATGAAGGTGGGCGCGCTCACCGCCATCGTCGGCGGCGCACTGGCCTTCGCCATCGGCTACACGATCCACCGCACCAGCGTACCCGGCCGCCGTTCGATCGACCTGCTCTCGACGCTGCCGGTCGCCATCCCGGGCCTGGTCATCGGCGTCGCCTATCTGTGGGCGTGGATCGGCCTGCCCGGCGGGCTCTACGGCACGATCTGGATCCTGGTGCTGGCCTTCATCGCGCGCTTCATTCCCGACACGGTGAAGGCGCTGTCGACGTCGTTCCTGCAGATCCACAAGGAGCTCGAGGAAGCCTCGTGGATCTGCGGCAGCGGACTACTCGACACCATCCGGCGTGTCGTGCTGCCGCTCGCCCGGCCGGGCGTGGTAGCGTCGATGACGCTCCTGTTCGTGCTGGCGATCCGCGAGCTTGGCTCTTCGCTCTTTCTCTACACCAGCGACACCACGGTGATGGCCGTGCTGCTGCTCGACTACTACGAGGGCGGCAATACCGGCAAGACCGCTGCCTTCAGCCTCGTGCAAACGGCACTTCTCGCTGTCCTGCTGGGCATTACGACCTGGATATCCCGCGAGACGACGGAAAACGTCCGCTTCAACTGACCAATCAATGACAACAGGAGGAAACCACCGATGAAACACGCGATGACCAGGGCAACCGCCCTCGGATTGGCGTTCGTTCTCGGCGCCCTGCCGGCGATGGCGCAGAGCGAGTTCGGCTCCAAGGAGCTGATAGACGCCGCCGAGAAGGAAGGCGGGCTCACCTACTATACGGCCAACTTCGCCGAGACCGAGCAGGAGGTCATCAAGGCCTTCAACAAACGCTTTCCCAAGATCAAGGTGTCGATGGTGCGCGCGCCGGGCGGGCAGCTGATCACCCGCGTCAAGACCGAGGCGGCCGCCGGCAAGCTTGCCGCCGATGCCATCAGTCACACCGACCGCGGCCTGATGAAGGAACTGAGCGATCTCTTCCAGGACTACGCACCGCCCAATGCCGCCGACTACCGGGCTGACGCGCTCGTGTCGCCGAAACTGTGGCCGGGCGCCACGCTGGGCTGGGCAATCTCCTACAACTCGGCCCTGGTCAAGAATCCGCCCAAGAGCTGGATGGATCTTCTCAAGCCCGAATACAAGGGCAAGCTGATCGGCCAGGTCATCGCCCCGTCGGGCGGTACGACATGGACGCGCTCCATGTTCGAACGCCAGGTACTGGGCGATGACTACTGGGCCAAGCAGGCCGCCCTCGGCATCGCGCTCTATCCTTCGGGGGCGCCGCTATCCGACGCGCTGGTGCGCGGCGAGGTCTCGATTGCGCCCCTGCTCTACAACATCGCCTACACCAAGGCCCGCGACGGGGCGCCGCTCGAGTCGATCTTCGCACCCGAGGGCGTGCCGATCATCCCGTTTTCCGACGGCATTCCCAAGACGGCCAAGAACCCCAACGCGGCCAAGCTGTTCATGAACTGGCGCCTGTCGAAGGAAGGCCAGGCATTCCAGATCAATACCCTGGGCAACATCACGTCGCTGAAGGAGCCGCCGGCCTATCCGAAGGGCTGGGATCCCAAGGTGGTCAAGGTGTGGGTGCCGAACTTCGAGCAGTTCGAGAAGCTGCGTGACCCCTGGATCGAGCAGTGGAACAAGACTTACGGCTACCGCCAGTGAGTTCTGCGCTTCTCATCGAGCATCTGGTCAAGCGTTTCGCAACCGGCAAGCCGGCCGTCGACGGCGTGAGCTTCGACGTGCCGGCGGGCGAGATCGTGGTCCTGCTGGGCCCGTCGGGCTGCGGCAAGACCACGACCTTGCGCTGCGTCGCCGGGCTGGAGCATCCGACGGGCGGCCGCATCTCGATCGGCGGTCGCGTCGTGTCGGAGCCCGAGCGTGGCGTGCTGGTCAGCCCGCGCGAGCGCGACATCGGCATGGTCTTCCAGTCCTACGCCGTGTGGCCGCACATGACGGTGCGCCAGAACGTGGCCTATCCGCTGAAGTACCGGCGCAACGGCGGAGGCGGTGACGTCAATAGCAAGGTGCGTGAGACGCTCGAACTGGTCGGGCTCGGCGACTTTGCCGAGCGGCCGGTGGTGTCGCTGTCGGGCGGCCAGATGCAGCGCGTGGCGCTGGCCCGCAGCCTGGTCTACCGGCCGCAGCTCATCCTGCTCGACGAACCGCTTTCCAACCTCGACGCCAAGCTGCGCATCCGGCTGCGCGACGAGCTGCGTCGCATCCTCAAGATGACCGGCATGACCGGCCTCTACGTCACTCACGACCAGTCCGAAGCCGTCGTGCTGGGCGACCGCATCGGCGTGATGCGCGACGGCAAGCTGCTGCAGATGGCTTCTCCGGACGAGATCTACAACAGGCCGGCCGATTCCTTCGTCGCCAACTTCACCGGCGCATCGAACGTGCTCCTGGGCAGGGTGCTGGCCCGCAGCGGTGACAAGGCGACCATCGACCTCGGCGCCGCCGGAAAGATCGAGGCCTGGACGCCGCAGCCGCTGGCCGTCGGCGACAAGGCCCGCGTGGCGCTCCGCGCCGAGAACGTGCGGCTGGGCGAGCGCGGCGCCACCAATGGTTTCTCGGGACGGGTGATCGAGCGCCGCTACCAGGGCATGCAGACCGTCTACGACGTCGAGATGGGCGGCCAGCGCCTGGAAGCGCTGGAGCTGGGCACGGCGGCACGCCATGGCGCGGAGGGCGAGATCGCCCTCACCCTGCCGCCCGACACCTGCTGGGCCTATCGCGACGAAGGTGCAGGGTCGACCGACTGAGGCGCCGCAGTAAGTGCAGCGTGGATCGCCGCCGCAAGCGGCGCATCGTGTTCAGGCAGCAGCACTTGCGGATCGAGCGTGAGGACACCGCGCTGGGCGTGGCGCTCCGACAGATGGACCGGCGGGTCGCCGCGCTGCAGCCGGGCGCTGAGCGCCAGCGCATCGGGCACGGCGATCTCCAGGACGGGCACGCGGCCGGTTTGTGCTGCCGTCACCAGCGTCACCTTGAATCCGTTGAGCGCCGACGCGATCGCCTTGAGCCGCGCTTCGAGGGCGGCATTGCCGGCGGCATCGTCGGCATTCACGAAGCGATCGAGCGCCGTCAGCAGCCCCACGATCTCCTCCTTGCCCGCCTTGAAGCCGCGTCCGATGCCGTGATGCGGCACGCCGCGCAGATTGGCGCGATCGATCAGCTTGGGTGGCGTCCAGGTCTCGGGCGCCACGTCCATGTCGAGCTGCTGCAGCAGCGCCGAGGCCACGAGGTCGCGCCGACCGGCCAGGATGCCCGAGGCCTGCGGTCCACCGAGCGCCTTTCCGCCGGAGAAGGCCACGAGATCGGCACCCATGGTGAAGAAACGCCGCAAATTCTCCTTGGGCGGCAGTTGGGCGGCGGCGTCGACGATAAGGGGAATAGCGTTGGCGCGGCACACCGCGGCGATGGCCGGCAGATCGACGAGACTGGTGGCGTTGGCCGAAAAGGCCATCGCTACGACCGAGGGCGAAAGCGCCGTCTCGATCTCCCAGGCCTCCAGGCCACGCACGCCGGCGCCGGTGCCGCGGTCGTTGTGGCCGATATCGACCAGCCGCGCACCGGCGGCGGAAAGAGCATGGGCATAACCCGTGCGATGCGTGCGCGGGATCAGGATGTCGCGCGGGAATGCTTCGGCGTGCGGCAGGGCCGCCATCTTGGCGACGTCCCAGCGGGCAATCGACGCGGCCGCCGCCAAGGTGAGCGCCGCGGCAGCGCCGGTCGTCACCAGCCCCGCCTCGGCCCCGGTCGCGTCGGCGATACGTGCGCTGGCGGCATCCTGCAGCTCGCCGATGTCGACCGAGGCCCGTGAGGCCGCGGCCATCGCCGCCACGACCTCCGGCGCCATCACCGCGCCGCCCAGCCGCGTCAGTGCGCCGGCGGCATTGATGCGCCGGCGAACGCCAAGAGTTTCGTAGGGATCGCTCATGGAACAATCTTACCGCATCCGTTCCCCGCAAACAGGCCAACGCTGCCTTTGCCGATACATGATCTGCAAGAGTAAGCTCGACCTCGCATGACCCAATTCTGGTGGGTGAACCACAAGCAGACCTTTGAGCAGGAGATCGGGAACCAATACCTGTGGTCGCCGAAGGTGAACAAGAATGGCCGGCCCAACCGATTTTACGACAACATGCGCCTCGCCAGCCCTGGCGACTTCGTCCTGTCGTACGCCGATCAGCTCATTCGTTACGTTGGACGAATCGCAGAATTCGCCTTCAGCGCGCCCAAACCTGAAGAGTTCGGCACAACGGGCGCGTATTGGAACAATGATGGATGGCTGCTACCCGTCTATTGGACTTTGCTCGATCCACCGGTCCGTCCAAAGAGCTTGTTGCCAAAACTCAGATCGCTACTTCCCGACAAGTATTCGCCGATTCGACCTGCCACAGGCGACGGCAATCAAGGGGTCTACTTGGCGAGCATCTCGGATGCAGTGTTCAACACCGTAGTTGCGGGGGCCGCACACGACGAGGTTCAGCTCGCTCGTGGAGGCGCCAATAGCCTGACCTTTCAAGTGGTCCGAGAGCAACTTGAAGACGCCGTCGAGCGCGTTATCTCACAGGACCAGAGCCTCGACAGCACAGTTCGCAAGGCCGTAATCGATGCGCGACGGGGACAAGGAAGGTTCCGATCGAATGTCGAGTCCAATGAGCGAGCCTGCCGTCTAACTGGTGTCACCAACCCGTCGCTGCTGATTGCCAGCCACATTAGACCGTGGCGCTCTTGCGAGAGCGCAAGCGAGCGCCTTGATGGCATGAATGGCCTCCTACTTACGCCCGACGCCGACCTGCTCTTCGATCGCGGATTCATCACATTCTTGGATGATGGTGAACCGAGGGTGTCACATCGCTTCGATCATGAAGATCTCCGGCGCCTCGGCTTAGGGGATCTGGCGTGGTGCCAATTCGGCTTGTCGGAAGCACCGATGACTTGGAACACGAATGCATTTGCACCCCAGCAACGCAAGTATCTTCAATATCACCGGGACAACGTGTACGTCGGCGACACCGATCGTTAGTCCACCCGCCCAATGATTGCGATGGGACCACCGCCGGCCGGGCCCTGGTGCTCGGCGCCGCCCGAGACATAGAGCATGGTGTCGCCGATGGCGCCGGCCAGCACGCCGCCGACAAGGGCGCGGGCGTGACGCGTCGAATGGATGTCGCTGTCGTCCAGCATCGTGTGCCGCCGGCCACGGATCGCGCCCGAGGGTGCCGCCTCGGCCTTGGCGAGGACGGCCACCGTGTTGCCGCCGACCGCCGCCAGCACACGGCGCGCGGCCTCGGCGTCGATGGCGTCCTTCATCACGTCATGGCCGATCACCAGGTCGCCGCCCCAGCCGGCGGCGTTGCCTAGTACCACGATCTCGTTGCGCATCAGTTCGACGCCGGCCGAGGTGCTGGCGACGCTGGAATAGAGCGACCAGTCGCGGCAAATCGCTGCCTCGGGCGCGTCCTTGATCTCGCCCAACGCCCTGGCAACACCCAGCGCCGAAGCGCCGCGCGACAACGCCATCGAGTGATAGGTGTCCTCGGTCGCAGCCGCCAGACCGCGGCGGGCGGCATCTTCGATCCGCTCCTTGGTGAGCAGCGGGCACTTGATCTGGACGAAATGGACGTCCGCCGCCGATGCGATGCCGGCATCCTTCATCGCCGCCGCAACGGCCTCGGCAGTGGCCGTGACCTGCGCTGTGCGCCCGAGCTCTTCCGGCGCGAAATTACGCGTGAGGCCGACGCCGATGGCCAGCCGCGGCGCGGAAGCGGCGGCCGGCGCGGTCTCGCGACAGAACACCAGCAGATGCGGCGAGAGGCCACCTTCGGTGCCGCCCGACATGACGACGGCGACGCGCTTTTCGATCTCGGCCAGCGCGCACTTCAGGCGCTCGGCCAGCAGGAGCTTCAGCGCCAGGGTGGCGTAGCCGCGGGTAAAATCGTTGACGCAGCCGTTGCCCTCGGTCTTGCCGACGATTGCCACGATGGTCGCCGGGTCGATCTCGCCCGAATCGATGGCCGCGGCGAGCCACGCGGTGTCCTGCGGGGCCGCCGTCGCGAACCTGAACACGCGGGCAAGGCGCGCCATCACGCGGCCTTGCCGGCGTCGCTGCCGAGGCGGGCGCGGCGGCGGCGCACGATGGTGGTCGAGACGAGCGCCAACGCGATCACCAGGAACGACACGCCCGTCGTCACGGTGCCCAGCGCGTAGAGTACCGGCGTAGTGACGTTGGTGGTCATGCCGTAGATCTCCAGCGGCAGAGTGTTGAAGGTGCCCGACGTGTAGAGGCTGCGGGCGAACTCGTCGTAACTCAGCGTGAAGCCGAACAGGCCGACGCCGATCAGGCTGGGCAGCAGGATCGGGATCACGACATGACGGATCGTCTGCCACGGCCTGGCGCCGAGGTCGCGCGCCGCCTCTTCGTAGCGCCGGTCGAAGCGGTTGAAGACGGCGAACATGATCAGGAGGCCGAACGGCAGGGTCCAGGTGAGATGCGCGCCAAAGGCCGAGCTGTACCAGGCGGCGTCGACGCCGATGACGCGAAACAGCAGGCCAATGCCGAGGCTGATCAGGACCGACGGCACGATCAGGCTGGCGATCGCCAGATAAAAGACGATGCCGGAGCCGCGAAAGCGCGTGCGGAAGGCGAGGCCGGCGGAGAACGAGGCCACCACCGTCACCACCATGGTCGCCAGCCCGAGCACGATCGAGCGCTGGAAGGAGCCGGCGAAGTCGCCGACCATCTGCCGCTCGAACAGGTTCCCGAACCAGTGCAGCGAGACGCCTCTCATCGGGAAGGTGAGCCCGCCCGACGGGCCCTGGAATGACAGCACCACTATGGTGATCGTCGGCCCGTACAAGAACAGCACGAACAGCGCGAAGAAGGCCGCGAGCAGCCAGAAAGCCGGTCCGCGGCGGCCCCGGTTCACGTCACAGCTCCTTGCGGATGTCGACCATGCGCATCATGGCCGCGACCGTGAATAGGACCAGCAGCAGCAGGATGACCGCATTGGCGGCCGCCGCGGGATACTGCAGCAGAGACATGGCGTTCATCATCATGAGGCTGACCGACGCGCTCTGGCCGCCACTCATCATGCGCACGGTGACGAAGTCGCCCATCACGATGGTGACGACGAAGATCGAGCCGATGGCGATGCCGGGCTTGCAGAGTGGCAGAATGACGTTCCACAGCGTCTGGCCGCCCGACGCCCCGGCATCGCGCGCCGCCTCGAGCAGGCTGCGGTCGATGCGCACCATCGAGTTGAAGATCGGCACGACCATGAACAGCGTGTAGAGGTGGACGTAGGCCAGCACGACCGAGAAGTTGGAGAACAGTAGAAACTCCAGCGGCTCGTGGATCAGGCCCATCTTCAGCAGCGCGGTGTTCATCAGGCCGTTGCGCCCGAGGAAGGGGATCCACGAGATCATGCGGATGACGTTCGAGGTCCAGAACGGGATGGTGCAGACCAGGAACAGCACGGTCTGCCAGGTCGGCGAACGGACTTCGAAGGCGAGGAAATAGGCGATGGCAAAGCCGATGACGAGGGTCAGGGCCCAGGTCACCACGGTGAATTCCAGCGTCTGGAGGTAGGTCTGCCAGGTGACTGGCGAGCTCAGCAGCTCCTCGTAGTTCTGGACGAGGAACGCCGGGATGATCTGCGTCGTGTTGTAGTCGAAGAAGCTCACCACGACGATCGTGGCGATCGGGACCACGAGGAACAGCAGGAACACCAGCGCCAGCGGCGCGACCTGCAGGTAGGTGACCCAGTTGTTGAGGCGGTTCATCGAGACGAGCGGGACTTCATTCTCCTCTCCCCCTGTGCCGCTTTCGCCTTCGGCGAAACGGCTCAGGGGGAGAGGAACATGAGGTGACGAGCGCTGCGAGCGTCAAAGATCTTACGCGGCGATGAACTGATTCCATTTCTGGACCATGTAGCGGTCCTCATCCATCACGGCGTTCCAGCACGACACGGCGCCCATGCGGTCATAGAACGAGCCGCCGTCGCGCACCGTACCCGCCTTCTCCATGATCTTGCCCTGCGGGCTCATGATGTCGGACTTGGCGGGCTTGCCTTCCATCCAGAAGCCCCACTCGTCGGGAGTCATGTTGGCCTTGGCCGTCTCCAGCACCGCCGAGTAGTAGCCTTGGCGGTTGAGGAAGGCGCCGACCCAACCCGACATGTACCAGTTGATGTACTCGTAGGCCGCGTCGAGCTGCGTGCCCGAGAGATGCTTGGCGAGCGCAATGCCGCCGCCCCAGGCGCGATAGCCTTCCTTGAGCGGCTGGTAGATGCAGGGCACGCCCTTGGAGCGCACCGCCGCCACCGCCGGCGACCACATCGACTGGATCACCACCTCGCCCGAAGCCATGAGGTTCACGGATTCGTCGAAGGTCTTCCAGAAGGCGCGGAACTGGCCGTCCTTCTTGGTCTTGATCAGGAAATCGATGGTCTTGTCGATTTCCGCCTTGGTCATGTTGCCCTTGTCGACGTACTTAACGATGCCGGCGGATTCGCAGATCATCGCGGCATCCATGATTCCGATCGACGGGATGTTGAGGATCGAGGTCTTGCCCTTGAACTTCGGATCGAGAATGTCCTTCCAGTTCTCGATTTTGCGGCCCACCAGGTCGGGGCGGATGCCCAGCGTGTCGGCGTTGTAGATCGTGGGAATCATGGTGAACCACTGGGTCGGCGCCTTTGCAAAAGTCGTCGAGTCCTTACCTTCGACGAAGCCGACCGTGCTCGGCGCCGTTCCCTGGGCGATGACGCTGTCGGGCTTCAGCTTGCCGGTGGTGAAGATCGGCACGATCTTGTCGAAGTACTTGATCTTCTTGGTGTCCATCGCCTGCAGATTCTTGGCGCCGAATACCTTCTTCACCATCCAGTACTCGATGTCGCCGATGTCGAACGAATTCGGCTGGGTGACCACACGCTGCACGACGGCGTCCGAATCGAGCGCCGTCATCTGCAGGGTAAAGCCGAGATCGGCCTTGGCCCTGTCGGAGATCTCATTGAAGGCCGACACGCCGGTGCCGCATTGGCGTAGCGTGATGTTCTTGATGTTCTGCGCCCACAGCGTCGGGAAGCCGGTGATCGCACCGCCGCCCAGCGCCGCGCCGGCGAGACCGGCCGCACCTTTCAGGACCTTACGGCGTCCAAAGCCATTCTGTTTGCGAGCCATCTGACCTCTCCTTTCTCCAGTTATCGACCGAGGACATGCACATCCCCGGGCGTCCATGACAGAACCACCGGCTGGCCGGGGCTGACCGGGGTCGCGTCGAAGCGCGCCTCCGGCACCACGGCGCTCAGCGTCTCGAGCCCGATCACGTCGATGCCGATCTGCACGGTCGCGCCGAGATATTCGACCGACCGCGCCACGCCGCTCAGCGACGAGGCGTCGGCCTGCAGGCCGCTGCCCGGCCGGACGGTCATGCGATCGGCACGGATTGCCACGAAAGCGCCCTCGCCTTTCGCGCGCGCCACCGCCGACGGCAGCACGTTGTGGCCGCCGATGAAGCGGGCGACGAAGGCTGAGGCCGGACGGTTGAAGACCTCGCGAGGCGGCCCGGCCTGTTCGATCCGCCCGCCGTTCATCACGACGACCAGATCGGCCAGCGCCATCGCCTCGTCCTGGCTGTGCGTGACGTGGATGAAGCTGATGCCGAGCCGCGTCTGCAGGGTCTTCAGCTCCTCGCGCATGCGCACGCGCAGGAACGGATCGAGCGCCGACAGCGGCTCGTCGAGCAGCAGGACCTGCGGGTCGGTGATCAACGCGCGCGCCAGCGCCACGCGCTGCTGCTGGCCGCCGGAGAGCTGGGACGGCAGGCGGCCAGCGAAGGGCTCCATCTGGACGCGCTTCAGCATGTCGAGCGCACGCGCCCGGCGCGCCTCCTTGTCGACGCCGCGCATCTTCAGGCTGAAGGCCACATTGTCGGTGCAATCGAGATGCGGGAAGAGCGCGTAGCTCTGGAACATCATCGCCGTACCGCGCGCCGCTGTCGGCCGGTGCGTGATGTTCTCGGCGCCCAGCAGGATGTCGCCTTCGCTTGCCTCCTCGTGGCCGGCAATCATGCGCAGGGTCGTGGTCTTGCCGCAGCCGCTGGGCCCCAGCAGACAGCAGTAGGAACCCGCCGGAATGCGCAGGTTTACCCTGTCGACCGCCACGGAGTCGCCGAAGCGCTTGGTAAGCGCCACCAGTTCGATGTCGGGCTTGTTCGCCATCGGGTCAGGCGAAGCAAGCACCATGCCAGCACTGTAGAATACCTTGGGGGTGGACGGCGGGGGTTGGCCCGTGTCTTGCTGACCTTAGGCTAACCCAACAGCGGGAGGCGGTTTATGCGGTTGATCGGCGTGGATGTTGGCGGAACTTTCACGGACCTGGTCTATGCCGACACCGACGCCGGCCAGACCGAGGTGCACAAGATTTCCACCACCCCGGACGACCCCTCGCGTGGTGTCGTCGACGGGCTGACGGCGCTCTGCGACAAGTACGGAATTGCGCGCGAGACTATCGACACGGTATTCCACGGCACGACCATCGCCACCAACTCGATCCTGGAACACGACGGCGCCGTCACCGGCATGATCACCTCAGGCGGCTATCGCGACATCCTGCATATCGGCCGCCACCAGCGCCCGCAGCATTACTCGATCATGCAGGACATCCCCTGGCAGAGCCGGCCGCTGATCAAGCGTCGCCACCGCAAGACGGTGAAGGAGCGGCTGGTGCCGCCCAAGGGCGAGGTGCTGGAGGCGCTCGACGAGCAAGGCGTCCGCGAGGCCGTGCGCGAACTAAGGGAAGCCGGCGTGCAGGCGATCGCCATCTGCTTCCTGTTCTCCTACCTCGACCCCGCGCACGAGGCGCGCGCCATGGCGATCGTGCGCGAGGAATATCCCGGGTGCTTCGCCACCACCTCCTCGTCGGTGTCGCCGCAGTTCCGCGAGTTCGAACGCTTCACGACAACGGCGATGAACGCCTTCGTCGGCCCCAAGGTGCGCAACTACGTGACGCGCCTTGAAGCGGAGATCGAGGCCAACGGCTTCAAGGCGGAGCTCCGCATCATGGCCTCGAACGGTGGTGTCGCCACGCCCGCCATGGTGGCCGAGCGGCCGGTGCTCACCCTGCTGTCCGGTCCGGCGGCCGGCGTGATCGGCGGCGACTGGGCGGGCGCCCTCTCGGGCCAGCGCAATCTCATTACCTTCGACGTCGGCGGCACCTCAGCCGACATCGGCATCGTGACTGACGGCGGCTTCGGCGAGGCCACGGCGCGCGATACCTGGATCGCCGGTTTCCCCGTGCTGGTGCCGATGATCGACGTCCATACGATCGGCGCCGGCGGCGGCTCGATCGCCTTCGTGGATCAAGCGGGCGCCTTCAAGGTCGGCCCGCGCTCGGCCGGCGCGGTGCCGGGACCGGCGGCGTACGGCCGCGGCGGCACCAAAGCCACGGTGACCGACGCCAACGTCGTGCTGGGCCGGCTCGACCGCAGCAACTTCCTGGGCGGCACCATGTCGCTCGACGAAGTGGCGGCGCGACGGGTGATCGGCGAGTTGGCGCGCGACCTCGGCATGACCGACCGCGAGGCGGCCGAGGGCGTGGTCACGGTGATCAACGCCAACATGGCCAACGCCATCCGCTCGCGCACCGTCCAGAAGGGCATCGATCCGCGCAACTACGCGCTGGTGGCGTTCGGCGGTGCCGGTCCGCTGCACGGCGCCGAGGTGGCGGCCATGCTGGGCATTCCCGAGACCATCGTGCCGCCCCATCCCGGCATCACCTCCGCGGTGGGTCTGCTGATCAGCGACCTGCGGTACGACGCCATCCGCACCTCCTTCCAGGTCTCGGGCGCGGTCGACCTGGTGCGCATCAATTCGGATTTCGCCGCCATGGCCGCCGAACTCGCCGGCCGCTTCACATCCGATGGCATTGCGCTCGATCGCGTGGCCTTCGAGCGCCGCGGCGACCTGCGTTATGTCGGCCAGGGCTACGAACTACGCGTGGCCTTCCCCGACGGCATGCTCGACGCGGCCGCGCTGGCCAAGGCCTTCGACGCCTTCCACGAGGTCCACAAGCGCGAGTACGGCCATCACTTCGCCGACTCCGCCATCGAGATCGTGAACCTGCGTCTGGTCGGCGCCGCCACTGCGGCCAAGATCGCCAAGCCGACGCCGGGTACCACCAAATCGCTCGACGCGGCCAGAGTCCGCGCCGGCACCTGCACCTTCCGCGTCGACAGCAAACTTGTCGACTATCCGACCACCTTCTACCGCCGCGATCTTCTGCCGGTCGGCGAGCGCATCGCCGGTCCCGCGGTCGTGCTGCAGATGGACTCGACCACCGTCGTGCCGCCACAGCATAGTTTCACAGCCGATTCAGCCGGCAACCTGATCATCCGGAGAGCCGATGCTTGAAGTCATGACCCCCTCCGCCCCGTATGACGGGGCACCTCCCGCGAAGACGGGGGAGGGACATGATTCTCTTCCCCTCCCCCGTCTTCGGGGGAGGTGGCCGAGGGCCGGAGGGAGTCATGCCTCTTCCTCCATAGGAGATGAACGATGACCCCCGCCCCACTCCGCCAGCCTGCGCCCAAGCCCGATCGCATCGATCCGATCACCACGTCGGTGATCCAGGGCGCGCTCGAGAACATCGCGGTCGAGATGGGCTACAAGCTGATGCGCATGAGCTACTCCTCGATCATCCGCGAGTCGGAGGATTTTGGCGCAGCTCTCGTCGACGCCGAAGGCCGCGGGCTGGCCGAGTCGGCGCAGTCGACGCCGCTGCAGTCCGGCCCGATCCCGGGCTACATCCGCGGCATCCTGAAGACGCTCAAGGATCGCGGCGACACGATCCATCCCGGCGACGTCATCATGCACAACGACGCCTATTCCGGCGCCAGCCACGGCCCGGACGTCGCTTTCGTCGTGCCGGTGTTCGTCGGTGGCCGGCTGATCGCCTTTGCCGCGACGACGGCGCACCATCTCGACATCGGCGCCCTGTCGCCCGGCTCGTGCGGCATCGTCGAGGCGATCGATGCCTATGCCGAGGGCCTGCAGTTCAAGGCGATCAAGGTCTACGACCGTGGCACCAAGAACGAGATGGTGTGGCAGATCGTGCGCGACAATATTCGCGCCTCGGACCTCGTTGTCGGCGACATGGATGCGCAAGTGGCGGCCGCGCGCATCGGCGCCGATCGGCTGGTCGAGCTGGTCGAGCGCTACGGCATCGAGACCTTCGATCTGGCCTGCGTCGCCCTGATGGACCATGCCGAGCGGCTGATGCGCGGGGCCATCGCCAGGCTGCCCGACGGCGTCTATCGCGCCGAGACGGCGATCGACGGCTATCTCGACAGCGACGATCCCTCCAAGAAGGAACTGCCGATCGTCGTCACCATCACCAAGAAGGACAACAGCCTCGTCGTCGACCTCACCGGTACCGCGCCACAGGTCCCCGACCGGCCGATCAACATGCCGCTCGAAGGCACTGCCGACATCGCAATCTGGCTCACCATCCGCTCGGTGCTGCTCGACACCGAGATCCATGGCCACATTCCGGTGAACGCCGGCCTGATCCGGCCGATCACCATCATCGCGCCCAAGGGATGCCTGGCCAACCCGACCTTCCCGGCGCCTACCATCGCCCGCTTCTGTCCGGGCAATCAGCTCGCCGACACGGTGATGAAGGCGCTGTCGGCCGCCATGCCGGGCAATGTCTCGGCAGGCATTGGCAACCTCAAGGTCATCGCCTTCTCGGGCCTCAAGGACGAAACGCACTGGGTGCACATGGAGATCTTCGAGGGCTCCTACGGCGGGCGGCTGGGCAAGGACGGCATGGACGCCGTCGACACGCTCTACGCCAATACCCGCAACAACCCGATCGAGGACATCGAGACCCATCTGCCATTGCGCGTGCTGCGCTACGAGCTGCGCGAGGATGTGACCGGCGCCGGCAAGTGGCGCGGCGGCCTGGGCTCGGTGCGCGAGTTCGCGTTCCTCAGCGACGGCGGCGCCTCGGTCGAGGGCGAAGGCCATCGCTATCGGCCCTGGGGCTTCCTGGGCGGCAGCGAAGGCATGCCGGCCAAGCTCGACCTCGTCACGCCGGGCGCCGCAGACCGCGCGCTGCCGTCGAAGGTGCCGCACATGAACATCGCCACCGGCGGCCGCTTCGTCTGCTATGGCCCGGCCGGCGGCGGCTACGGCAATCCGCTGGAGCGCGATCCCGCCAAGGTGGCGGACGACGTACTGGACGAGGTGATCTCGGTCGAGACGGCGCTCAGGGATTACGGTGTAGTCGTCTCGGCCAAGGGTGTGGTTGATCAGGAAGCCACCGCGAAGTTGCGCGCCAGCCGGTAAGGCGTCATTACCGGCGACGTGGCTCGAGCCCAGACACGAATCGGCATCCTTGGCGCAGGCGCGATGGCGTCAACGCATGCCGCCGCCTTTGCCACGATGGCTGATGTCGAGGTGATCGGCATCTTTGGTCGCGATATCGGGCGAGTGCGTTCGGTCGCGATGCTTTGCGAGTCAAAGCCCGTCGACGACGCCCGCGCGCTCATCGAAAGCAGCGTAATCGATGCTATCGACATCTGCCTGCCAAGTGCGATCCATCCCGAGTTCGCGATCGCAGCACTCGACCACGGCAAGCACGTCTTCTGCGAAACGCCTATGGCGCTACGGCTGGCGGACGCCCGCGCAATGCGCGATGCCGCACGCAAAGCCGGCCGGCTGCTCCAGGTCGGACTGCTGATGCGATCGGTCGGCGCCTACCAGCACCTCAGCAAGGCCGTCGGTTCGGGTGCGCACGGCCGTCTGCTTGGCCTGTCGACCTGGCGGTTGGGATCGTACCTCCATCCCGACGCGGCCGATCACAAGGCGCATTACAGCGATCCCTCGACCGAGCTGATGACCTTCGACTTCGACGTCGTGCTGTGGCTGATGGGCAGGCCGGCGCGGCTATCGGCTGCCGGTGGCGGCGACGTCACGGCTTTGCTGAGTTACGACGACGGCCGGCATGCCACCGTCTCAGCCAGCGGCCTGATGCCGCCCGGCTTTCGCTTCACGGTCGGCTTCCGCGCCCTGTTCGAGCGCGCCGCCTTCGAGCTTGAGACCGTGTTCGCCGGCGGTTCGCCGCGCAACACCCTCACCATGGCTGAGGGCATAGCGGCGCCGCGGGCCGTCGCGTTGCAGGGCGGCAATCCCTACGAGGCCGAGTTGCGGCGGTTCATCGATTGCATCCACGGCAAGGCCGACCCTGCGCTGCTCGACGCCGAGCGGGCGATCGAAGCGCTCACGCTCTCCCTCGCCACGCAGCGCGCCCTCGCCGTGGGGCAGTCGGTCGCGGTCTGAGGCGCTAGGCCTGGCAGCGATTTCGGTAAGAACCATAATCGTCGGTTCGGACCCGCCGGGCGTAGAATGGCGGGCAGTCCCGCGAGCCGTCAGGAGCCCCCATGTCCGATCTTTCCGTGTCATCGTCATTGCCGTCGTCTTCTCTTGTCATTTCCGCGGATTCGGCCCGTTTCCCGCACCGTTTAATGCCGTTTTCCACACGGCTCGCGCGGGCCGAAACCCTTGATTCCAAAGGCTCGCCGCCCGCACCCCCGATTTTTTCCCGCTATTTTGACGAGAGCGCCCGCTATCCGACCGGCCCCGCTGTCCCTGCCTTCCCCTTGCACCCGTCGCCCGGACTCCTGATATAACTCCGTTGAGGGGCCGGTGTGGGCGGAGCAGTCGCCAACCCGGTCAGATCCGGAAGGAAGCAGCCGTAACGAATTCGCTTCGGGTCATGCCGGTCTCTCACCCGTTTCGTCCGCGCGCGCAGTCGCGGGCGGCGGGCGGCCCAGGCGCGACGACCGCCGGGCTCTAAGGGGCCACGGCGCTTTATCGGGTAGGACACCACGCCATGCCGGAAGCCAAGGACTCGCTTCCCTATCGGGTGCTCGCCCGCAAATACCGTCCCGTCGATTTCACCACCCTGATCGGCCAGGAGGCGATGGTGCGCACGCTGCGCAACGCCATCGCTACCGGCCGCATTGCGCACGCATTCATGCTCACCGGCGTGCGCGGCGTCGGCAAGACGACGACGGCCCGCATCATTGCCCGGGCGCTCAACTGCATCGGCCCCGACGGCAAGGGCGGGCCGACCGTCGATCCCTGCGGCGTCTGCCAGCACTGCAAGGCCATCACCGAGGACCGCGACGTCGACGTGATCGAGATGGACGCCGCCTCCCGCACCGGCATCGACGACGTGCGCGAACTGATCGAGGGCGTGCGCTACCGCCCCGTCTCGGCGCGCTACAAGGTCTACATCATCGACGAAGTGCACATGCTGTCGGACAAGGCGTTCAACGCCTTGCTCAAGACGCTGGAGGAGCCGCCGCCGCATGTGAAGTTCATCTTCGCCACCACCGAGATCCGCAAGGTGCCGGTGACGGTGCTGAGCCGCTGCCAGCGCTTTGACCTCAAGCGCGTGCCGCAGGACGTGCTGATCGGGCATTTCGCCGGGATCGCCGCCACCGAGAAAGTCGAGATCTCGCCCGAGGCGCTGGCGCTCTTGGCCCGCGCCGCCGACGGCTCGGTGCGCGACGGACTCTCCATGCTCGACCAGGCGATCGCCCATGGCGGCGGCGTGGTCGATGGCGCGCAGGTCCGCGACATGCTGGGGCTGGCCGACCGCAGCCGCGTGCTCGACCTGTTCGAGAAGGTGATGCGCGGCGACGCCCCGGCGGTGATCGCGGCCCTGGGCGAAATGCACGATTCCGGCGCCGATCCCGCCGTCATCCTGCAGGACCTGCTCGAGACGTCGCACTGGGTGACACGGCTGAAAGTGGCGCCGGAGGCGGGCGCCAATTCCGCCGACAGCGAACGCAACCAGGGCCTCGCCATGGCCAACAAGCTTTCCATGGCCTCGCTGACGCGCGCCTGGATGCTGCTGCTGAAGGGCCTGCAGGAGACACTCTACGCGCCCTCGCCGGTGCGCGCCGCCGAAATGGCGCTGATTCGCCTGTGCTACGCCGCCGACCTGCCCTCGCCGTCCGATGCGCTGAAGGCGCTTCAGAACGGCGCCGCACCCGCCGCCACGACGGGCGTCCCTGCAGTCCCGCCGCCGCGCGGCGGCGGAGGCGGTGCCGCCGCGCGTCTGGCCCCGCAGCCGGTCGCTGCGGTCAGCCAACCGGCCTCCGCGGTCGGCCAACCAGCCGAAGCCCTGCCCGCACCCAAGACCTTCACCGAAGTGGTGGCGCTGTTCGAGACCCGCCGCGAGGCCCGCCTGGTGCATCACCTGATGCACCATGTGCACGAGGTGCGCTGCGAGCCCGGCCTGATCGAGTTCAGCACCGAACCGCAGGCGCCGAAGGATCTCGCCGCCAAGGTCGCCGAGTCCCTGAGCCAGTGGACCGGCCGGCGCTGGATCGCCTCGGTGTCGCGCGACGCCGGCAAACCCACGCTGGTGGCGCAGAAGGCCGCCAACGCCGACACGCTGCGCAGCCAGGCCGAGAGCAACCCGCTGGTCCAGGCGATCCTCAAGACCTTTCCCGGCGCCAAGCTCGACGGCGTGCGGCGCAAGGGCGAGCAGGCCTCGATGGTCGCCGGGCTGATGACGGGGCTGGGCCAGCCGACGGCCGAGGAGCCGCCCCTCCCAGAGGAATATCCCGCCGACGACGACGTTCCCGAAAGCGAGTTCTGATGTTCGACAAGCTCAAGGATCTCGGCGGCTTGATGCAGCAGGCCCAGGCCATGCAGCAGAAGATGCAGGAGCTGCAGGCGACGCTCGAGCGCCTGGAAATCGTCGGCAGCTCCGGCGCCGGCCTGGTCAAGGTGACGGTCAACGGCAAGAACGAGACGCGCAAGGTCGAGATCGATCCCTCGCTCTTCAAGCCCGAAGACAAGGGCGTGGTCGAGGACCTGGTCGTGGCCGCCGCCAACGACGCACGGACCAAGGTCGAGCAGATGGTGCAGGAACAGATGCGCACCGTCACCGGCGGCCTCAGCCTGCCGCCGGGCTTCAAGCTCTAGATGATCGGTCCTGAAATCGAGCGACTGATCCAGTTGCTCGGCCGGCTGCCCGGGCTGGGGCCGCGCTCGGCCCGCCGTGTGGCGCTGCATCTCCTGAAGAAGCGCGAGACGTTGATGGGGCCGCTCAGCACGGCGCTCGCCGATGCCGCGCGGGCGATCAAACCGTGCTCGCTGTGCGGCAATCTCGACACCGTCGACCCCTGCTCGATCTGCGCCGATCCCAAGCGCGACGCCGGCCTGCTCTGCGTCGTCGAGGACGTCGGCGACCTGTGGGCGATGGAGCGCGGCAAGATCTTTCCCGGCCGCTATCACGTGCTCGGCGGCACCCTGTCGGCGCTCGACGGCATCGGGCCGGACGAACTCAACATCGGCAATCTCCTCAAGCGGGTGAAGGCGGGCGGCATCCGCGAGGTGATCGTGGCGACCAACGCCACCGTCGACGGCCAGACCACCGCCCACTATCTCGCCGAGCGGCTGGCCGATTCGGACGTGCCGATCACCCGCCTGGCACACGGCGTGCCGGTGGGCGGCGAGCTCGACTGGCTGGACGACGGCACACTGGCGACCGCGCTGAAGGCGCGGCGCGCGCTATGACGGGGGCGACCGCGCTGAAGCGCGGCGCGCGCTATGACGGGGGCGACCGCGCTGAAGGCGCGGCACGCGTTATGACGGGGGCGACCGCGCTGAAGGCGCGCCGCGAGCTATGACGGGGGCGACCGCGCTGAAGGCGCGGCGCGCGCTATGACGGGGGCGACCGCGCTGAAGGCGCGGCGTGGCCTGTGACCGAGCTTGCCGCGATCGCGGTGGCGCTGGGCGCCGGGTGGGCGAGCGGGCTCAATGTCTATGCCGCCGTGCTGGTGCTGGGTACTGCCCAGGCGCTCGGTCTTGCCACCCTGCCGCACGATCTGCAGGCGCTGGGCTCGCCGTGGGTTCTGGGCGTGGCGGCGCTGCTGTTCGCGATCAATTTCTTCGCCGACAAGATCCCCTACGTCGACAGCATCAACGACGTGCTGCACACCTTCGTGCGCATACCGGCCGGCGCCCTGCTGGCCTATGGCGCGGCCGATCAGCTGAGCCCCGAGGTCGCCATCATTGCCGGCCTGCTGGGCGGCGGCCTGGCGGCGGGCAGCCACATCGCCAAGACCGGCACGCGGGCCTTGATCAACACCTCGCCCGAGCCGTTCAGCAACATCGCCGCGTCGTTCGTGGGCGACGCCGCGGTGATCGCCGGCCTGGTGCTGGCGATCACCCATCCCGTCACCTTTCTGTGTCTGCTGGCGCTCTTTGTCGCCGCCCTTGTCTGGCTGCTGCCCAAACTCGTCCGCCTGGCGCTCCTGCCGTTTCGCCGGATGGTCCGTCCGCGACAAAGGTCTTGACTCCGGGTTGAGGCGCGCCGCTTCGCCCGACAACCAAAGCTTTCCTTCGCGGCGCATCGCGCTACACTCGCTTTCATAAGTTCATGTTCATCCGCCAGAACATCCAGACCCTGCGGTTCTTCCGCACCACACCGGCGATGCGCTGCCCCTACCTGCCGCATCGCCTGGAGACCAAGCTTGTCACCGAGCTGAGCGGTCCGGATGCGATCTCCCAGCACGATACGCTGACCGATGCGGGCTTCAGGCGGTCGCACCACTTTGTCTATAAGCCCCTGTGCGACGGCTGCCGCGCCTGCGTGCCGGTGCGCATCCGGGTGCGCGATTTCGAGCCCAGCCGCATGCAGCGCCGACTCTTGCGCCGCAACGAGCATGTCCACGCCGTCGAGACGCAGCCATTGGCCACCGGCGAACAATATTCGCTGTTTGCACGCTACGTGCTGGCCCGCCATCGCGACGGCGACATGGCCGACATGGATTTCGACGACTATCGCGCCATGGTCGAGGAGAGCCCGGTCGACACCGCGATCGTCGAGTTCCGCGAAGATTCGCCGGAGGGACGCCTGGTCGGCGCCTGCCTGGTCGACTGGCTGTCGAGCGGCGTGTCGGCCGTCTACAGCTACTTCGATCCCAAGGACCCGCGGCGGGGCCTCGGCACCTACATGATCCTGTGGCTGGCTGAAGCGGCCGCCCGTCGCGGCCTGCCCTACGTCTACCTCGGCTACTGGATCGCCGATTCCAGCAAGATGGCCTACAAGCGCGCGTTCCGGCCCCTGGAGTTCTTCGGGCCCGAAGGCTGGACGGAACTGCCCACGACCTAGGTGGCCAGCCCGTGTGCAGCGGGGATGCGGCGAGGGTGGAGCGACTTGACGCACCCCTCGATTGGCCGGGACAGTCCCGAAAGCTAGCGTGGTTTAGCGGACCGCGTTATGACGGCGGGCCCATCGGCGAGGACAGGGGCTGCCAGCAAGAACTCGCGCCAGGGGAGATGGATGCATCTGTTGCTGAAGTTCAGCGCGGTCGTCGACGCGTTTAACGAAAAGATCGGGACCGTCTGCAATTGGCTGGTGCTGCTGGCCTGCGTCGTCAGCGGCGGCAATGCGATGGTCCGCTACGCCTACGACCAGAGCTCCAATGCCTGGCTCGAAGTGCAGTGGTACATGTTCGCCGTCATCGTGATGTTCGGCGCCGCCTACACGCTGAAGCGTAACGAGCATGTCCGGGTCGACATCTTCTACATGACGCTGAGCCGCCGCGGCCAGCTGTGGGTCGACATTCTCGGCACCATCTTCTTCCTGCTGCCGACCTGCGCCATCCTGGCGTGGCTGAGCTGGCCGTTCTTCATGCAGTCCTACAACGTGCTCGAGCACTCCTCGAATGCCGGCGGATTGGTCCGCTGGCCGATCAAGCTGGTGCTCCCCGTGGGCTTCGCCCTGGTGGCGCTGCAGGGCATTTCCGAACTCATCAAGCGTGTGGCCTTCCTCAACGACTACGCCGTTGACAGCCTCGAAGCGCACTACGAGAGGCCGCAGCAATGATCATCCCTCTCGAGTGGATGCCGCCGCTGATGTTCAGCGGCCTCGTGGTCTTCATGATCATCGGCTATCCGGTCTCGTTCTCGCTGGCGGCGGTGGGATTCTTCTTCGGCTTCATGGCAATCGATTTCGGCTACTTCACGATGCCGTTCATGCAGGCCATCCCCGGTCGGGTGTTCGGCAGCATCCTGGCCAACGAACTGCTGCTCGCCATCCCGTTCTTCACCTTCATGGGCGCCATCCTGGAGAAATGCGGGCTGGCCGAGGACATGCTGGAATCGATGGGCCAGCTGTTCGGCCCGGTCAAAGGCGGGCTCGGCTACTCGACGATCATCGTCGGCTTCATCCTGGGCGCCATCACCGGCACGGTGGCCGCGCAGGTCATCGCCATGGCGATGATCACCCTGCCGGTGATGATGCGCTACAAATACAACATGCGCTACGCCACCGGCGTGCTCGCCGCGTCCGGCACCATCACCCAGCTCGTGCCGCCGTCGCTGGTGCTGATCGTGCTGGCCGACCAGCTCGGCCGCTCGGTCGGCGACATGTATCTCGGCGCCTGGGGTCCGTCGCTCCTGCAGATCGCCCTGTTTGCCGCCTACACCTTCTATGTCTCGCTGGTGAGGCCCAACGATCTGCCGCCCGTGCCGCGTACCCTGTTCGGCAGGCCTCTGCTGGTCAAATGCGCCTGGGGCATCATTCCCGCCGGCGTTCTCATCTTCCTCGTGCTGGGCACCATCATGATGGGCCTCGCGACACCGACCGAAGCCGGCGCCATGGGCACCATCGGCGCCATCGTGCTGGCGGTGGTGCGCAATGCGCCGCTGACCAAGTTCGACAAGATCATGTTCGCCGCGGGCTGCATCGCCGCCGGCGCCGGCTGCCTGATCGGCATGGTGGCTTTCAAGTCGGTCCCGTTCAAGATGGCCTTCACGGTCATGTTTGCGGCGGTCATCTGGCTGTGCTTCCGGGCCTGGCAGGTCAAGGACCTGCGCGACCTGATCGTGCAGGCCTTCCAGGCGACCATGCGCATCACCGCGATGGTGGCGTTCATCCTGGTCGGTGCAACCTGCTTCTCGATCACCTTCCAGGGCGTCAACGGCGGTCCGTGGGTCGAGCACCTGCTGAGCGGCCTTCCCGGCGGCGTGTGGGGCTTCCTCATCGTCGTCAACCTGTTCGTGTTCTTCCTGGCCTTCTTCCTCGACTTCTTCGAGATCGCCTTCATCATCGTGCCGATGCTGGCGCCGGTGGCGCAGAAGCTCCTGACGCCGGTGGTCGGCGCGGATGCGGCGTTGATCTGGTTCGGCGTCATGCTGTGCGTCAACGTCCAGACGTCGTTCATGCATCCGCCTTTCGGCTTCGCGCTGTTCTACCTGCGCAGCGTGGCGCCCAAGGAAGTGAAAAGCTCCGACATCTATTGGGGCTCGATCCCGTGGGTCGTGCTGCAGCTCATCATGGTGGCGCTCGTGATCGCCTTCCCGAAGGTGGTGACCGTCTTCCTCGACAAGCCACACGGCATAGACCCGTCGAAGGTCAAGATCGAGATACAGGCGCCCCCGAGCGAGGATGCCGCACCACCTGTCTTCAAGTAGATCGCGCCTTGGCGCCCCCTCGTCCCCGCAAGACGAGGGCACCTGCCCAGCGACTGGACAGGAAAGCGCGATAAAAAGCCCCGCCGAAGCGGGGCTTTTCCTACCGGCCGGGGCGTGATCTCATTTGACGGTCTGGGCGGCCGTGAAGGCGAAGTTTTCGTAGGTCAACTCGGCGACGCGGTACCAGAGATACTGCTCGTCGCGGAATGCCTTCCAGGGCTCGTAGACCTTCTTGAACTTCGGATTCTTGGCTGAGATTTCGTCGTAGAGTTCGTGCGTCGCCTTCCAGGCCGCTGCAAGAACCTCACGCGGATAGGGCCGCAACTGCGCGCCCGCCGCCACCAGACGGCGCAGGGCTATCGGGTTCTGGGTGTCGTAGCGCGCCATCATCTCGCCGTTCACGTCGGCCGCCACCGTCTCGACGGCGAGCTTGTAGGCCGCCGGCAAGGCGTCCCAATGTTGCTTGCCGACCATCAACGTAATCTGCGTTCCCGCCTCCCAGAACCCGGGATAGTAATAGAACGGTGCGACCTTGTAGAAGCCCAGCTTCTCATCGTCGTATGGCCCGACCCACTCCGCGCCGTCGATCGCGCCGCGCTCCAGCGCGGGATAGATTTCGCCGCCGGCGATCTGCTGCGGCACCGCGCCGAGTTTCGCCCACACCTGGCCGCCGATGCCGGGAATGCGCATCTTGAGGCCCTTCACATCATCGAGTGTCTTGATCTCCTTGCGGAACCAACCGCCCATCTGTACGCCGGTATTGCCGGCGGGGATCGGCACCACGTTGTAGTCCGCCATGAATTCCCGCATCAACTGCTGCCCACCACCCTGCAGCATCCAGGCGTTTTGCTGCCGTGCCGTCAGGCCAAACGGCACGCCGGCATCGAAGCCGAACGTCAGGTCCTTGCCGACGAAGTAGTAGCTCGCGGTGTGACACATCTCGACGGTGTTGTTCTGCACCGCATCGAGCGCCTGCAAGGCCGGCACGACCTCACCAGGAGCGAACACGCGCACTTGGAACTTGTTGTCGGTGAGTCCCGCCAGCTTCTTGGCAAAGGACTCGGCACCGCCGAAGAGGGTATCGAGCGACTTGGGGAAGCTCGATGTCAGGCGCCATTTGAGTTCCGGCATCGATTGGGCGATCGCGGGCGCCGCGACGGCCGTCGCCGCCGCTCCGAGGCCGGCGGTCTTGAGAAATTTGCGACGTTGCATGATCTTTCCTCCCGCAGCTTCTTGTCTTGGCTATCGCTCCGCTGGTTTCACGCGGCGAAATCAGCCTGCCATGGTCCGCCCGACTTTGCCAAGTCGGGCGGACAAAAAAGCCCCGCCTACGCGGGGCTTTTCGACCGGCGAAGCCGGGTTGGGTCAGAGCTTGTTGGCCGCCGACTGACGGGCCATGAAGTTGTCGAACGTGTTCTCGGCCACGCGGAACCACAGCACCTCTTCGTTGCGGAACTGCCTCCACGGGTCGTAGATCTTCTTGAACTTGGCGTTCTTGGCCGACGTCTCGTCGTAGAGCTTGTTGGCCGAGGCGAGGCAGGCTTCCATCACCGCCTGCGGGAACGGCTGGAACTTGGTGCCGGCCGCGACGAGTTCGCGCAGCGCCTTGGGGTTCAGGGCGTCGTACTTGGCGATCATCTGGGTGTGGGCCTTGGCCGACGCCGCCTCCATCACCGCCTGGTAGGCCTTCGGCAACTCGTTCCACTTCGCGAGGTTGATGAAGTTGGAAACCTGCGGGCCGCCTTCCCACCAGCCTGGGTAGTAGTAGAACTGCGCCACCTTGTTGAAGCCGAGCTTCTGATCGTCGTAGGGGCCGACCCACTCGGCGGCGTCGATCGTGCCCTTCTCCAGCGCCGGATAGATCTCGCCACCGGCAATCTGCTGCGTGACCAGGCCGAGCGGCGACAGCACCTGTCCGGCGAAGCCGCCGATGCGCATCTTGAGGCCCTTCAGATCCTCAACGGACTTGATCTCCTTGCGGAACCAGCCGCCCATCTGGCAACCAGTGTTGCCGCAAGGAATGGCGAAGATGTTGTAGTCCTTGTAGAAGTCGTTCATCGCCTCGCGGCCGCCGCCCCAGTTCATCCAGGCGTCCTGCTGGCGTGCGTTCAGGCCGAACGGGATCGCGGTGTCGAAGGCGAAAGTCGGATCCTTGCCGATGTAGTAGTACGAGGCGGTGTGGCCCATTTCGACGGTGCCGTTCTGGACGGCATCGGCGACCTGCAGGCCGGGGACGATCTCGCCGGCGGCGAAGACGCGGACCTGCAACTTGTTGTCCGTCATCTCAGCGCAGTACTTGGCGAAGGTCTCCGAAGCGCCGAACAGGGTATCAAGAGACTTGGGAAAGCTGGACGCCAGGCGCCACTTGAGCTCGGGCGCCGACTGGGCGATGGCGGGTGCGGCCAGTGAGCCGGCGGCGGCGATTGCAGCGCCCCCCACACCGGCGTTACGCAGAAACTTGCGACGTTGCATTGACTGGAACCTCCCAAAAATGGCGGCGGTTTATGACACGGAAGCCCGGCCTTGGAAAGGCTCAGCGGGCCAGCAAAAACGCCAGGGCAGCCGTGCCCACGACGATGCGATACCAGGCAAAAATGCCGAAACCGTGCCGGCTGATGAAGCGCACGAAGGCGCCCACGACCAGGGACGCCGTGACGAAGGCCGCCACGAAGCCGAGCGCGATCACGAGGCCGCCGCTCCAGTCGAGCGTCGACCAGTTCTTGTAGAGATCGTAGACGGTGGCCCCGATCATGGTGGGCATGGCGAGAAAGAACGAGAACTCCGCCGCCGTCGCACGGTCCACGCGAAAAACCCGGGCCCCCATGATCGTGGCACCCGCGCGCGAGACGCCGGGCACCATGGCCAGGCACTGACAGACACCGATGAACAGCGCCGTCTTGAGATCGACGTCGTCGACCGACTTGATGCGCGGCCGTTGCGCGAAACGCTCGATCACCAGGATGGCGATGCCGCCCACGATCAGGGCGATCGCCACGACCCAGGGGCTGAATAGGACCGACTTGATGTATTTGTGTGCGGCGACGCCGACCACTGCGGCCGGCAAGAAGGCCAAGATGATCGCCGACGCAAACCGCAGCGCCGGCTTTTCGCGGCGGCCGACTCCGATCACCGTTGCCCAGATCTTGGCGCGGTAGAGAAAGCACACGGCCAGAATCGAGCCAAGCTGGATCACGATTTCGAAGACCTTGCCGGGCGGCCCCTCGAAGTGAAGCAGTTCCTCGGCGAGGATAATGTGGCCGGTCGAGGAGACCGGCAGGAATTCGGTGAGGCCTTCGACGACCCCGATCAGCAGCGCCTTTCCGATGATCATCCAATCCATGTCGCTCAGTCCTTGAAGCGTTTGGCGCGCGGCCAGCCTTTTTCACGCATGCGGCCGGCCTGGGCGCGCTCACCGCGCCAGAATTTGAGCTCGCCTGCAGGAATGATCTGCCTGGCCCATGGCAGGCCATCCTCGAGCCTGAAAGCCTGGGCGTCGGACAGCCGGTCCGACTTGGATCTCTGCAAGGTCACGCCGCGGCCACGGCCCATCTCCGGCACCTGGTCGATCGGGAAGATCAGGAGCTTGCTGCCGGCGCTGAGCGCCGCGATCGAATCGGCGCCGTCCGGCACGATGGCAAAAGCCTGGGCTTTTTCCTTCTCGGCGAGGTTCAGCACCTGCCTGCCGTTCTTGGTCTGCGCCACGACCTCGTCTTCCGGCACCACGAAGCCGCGACCGGCGTCGGAAGCGACCAGGAACTTGCGCCCGCCCTTGTGCACGATGAGGTCGACGATCTCCTGGTCGTTGCCCAGCTCGATCATCAGCCGGATCGGCTCGCCATGGCCGCGCGCGCTCGGCAGCTTGTCGCAGCCCAGCGTGTAGAAGCGGCCGTTGGTGCCGAACACCAGGATCTTGTCGGTCGACTGGGCGTGGAGAACGAACTTCTTCTCGTCGCCCTCCTTGTACTTCAGCTCGCCAGCCTGCTTGTCGTCGAGATGGCCCTTGGCGGCGCGGATCCAGCCCTTGCCGGACAGGATTACGCTGACCGGCTCGCGCTCGACGAAATCCTCGACCGCATGCTCGATCTCTGCCGGCGCGTCGGCAATCTCGGTGCGGCGACGGCCGATCTCGGTCTTGCCGCCAAACTTCCTCTTGGTCTCCTGCACTTCCTCGGCGATCCTGCCCCACTGCAGCTTCTCGTCCTTCAGCAGCGCCTTCAGGTCCTTGCGCTCGGCCGAGAGCTTCTTGTGCTCGCCCTTGATCTCGAATTCCTCGAGCCGGCGCAACGCGCGCAGGCGCATGTTGAGGATGGCCTCGGCCTGGGTGTCGTTCAGCTTGAACGCCTTGATCATCTTGGGCTTGGGTTCGTCCTCCTCGCGGATGATCTTGATCAGCCTGTCGAGGTTGAGATAGGCGATCAGGAAGCCGTCCAGGAGCTCCAGCCGGCGCTCGATCGCCTCCAGCCGGAAAGTCGAGCGCCGCACCAGCACCTCGCGGCGGTGGTCGAGGAAGGCCTGCAGCGCCTCGCGCAGGTCCATGACCTGGGGTGTGTTGTGCTTGTCGAGCACGTTGAGATTGAGCGGAAAGCGGATCTCGAGCTCGGTCAGTTTGAAGAGCTGCTCCATCAGCAGTTCCGCCGGCACCTGGCCGGTGCGCGGCTCCAGCACGATGCGCACGTCGTCGGCCGATTCGTCGCGCACGTCCTCGAGGATCGTCAGCTTCTTGGCGTTGATGATCTCGGCGATGCGCTCGATCAGCTTGCCCTTCTGCACCTGGTACGGGATTTCCGTGACCACGATCCGGTACTGGCCACGCCCCAGTTCCTCCTTCGTCCAGCGGGCGCGCAGCCGGAAGGCGCCGCGGCCGGTCTTGTAGGACTCCACGATCGAATCGCGCGGCTCGACCAGCAGGCCGCCGGTCGGGAAGTCCGGGCCCCGCACCATGTCGACCAGCGTGTCGATGCGGGCGTTGGGCGTCTTGATGAGATGGAGCAGCGCGTCGCAAAGCTCGCCGGCGTTGTGCGGCGGGATCGAGGTCGCCATGCCGACCGCGATGCCGGCCGAACCGTTGGCCAGCAGATTGGGAAAGGCGCCCGGCAGCACGATCGGCTCTTCGGTCGAACCGTCGTAGTTGGGCCGGAAGTCGACGGCGTTCTCGTCGATGCCGGCGAGCAGCGCCTCGGCTACTTCGGTCAGCCGCGCCTCGGTGTAGCGCATCGCCGCCGGGTTATCGCCGTCGATATTGCCGAAGTTGCCTTGGCCCTCGATCAGCGGATAGCGCACGGAGAATTCCTGGGCGAGCCGCACCAGCGCGTCGTAGATCGACTGGTCGCCGTGCGGGTGGTACTGGCCGATCACGTCGCCGACCACGCGGGCGCTCTTCTTGAAGGCGCTGTTGGGATCGAGCCGCAGCTGGCGCATGGCGTACATCAACCGGCGATGCACCGGCTTCAGCCCGTCGCGAACGTCGGGCAGCGAGCGCGCCATGATGGTCGACAGTGCATAGGACAGATAGCGCTCCGAGAGCGCCTGTCCGAATTGCACCGGCTTCACGGCCGCCAGCGGAACAACGTTGTTGCGTTTTGCCATGGACGGGGTTGCAGAGGGGCCCGACCGCGATTCGAGCCGCGGCCATCGTTGTTTTTTAGCGTATCAATGTTTCCATAAATCTCGCCCGCGCGGGAGGCAAGGGCTTGTTGTGTGGCCAAAACACGTGACGCTCGAGAAAATAACCCGTCAGATCGAGCCCTTGCCGCAACTGGCCGTCATCGGACGGTAACCCGCCGGTGGACAGAAACGCCGGCAGCGCCAGCAGCTTCTCCTTGTAGGGCCCGGCCGCGGCCCGCGAGACCGCCCGCCCGGTCTTGGGCGAGACGTAGGCCAGGTCGTCCGTCGCGCCGGTCGCGGCACATTTGTCGAGGTCGAGACCGAAACCCAGCTCCTGCAGGAGCCCCAACTCCAGCTTCACATAGATGGCGGGCCAACCGGCGTGGCCGAGCGCGCCCAAGAAGGCGTGGAAGCCGTCGAACATGGCAGGATGCGGCTCGCGCTCCGGAAGAGCTGCGTCGATCAGGCCGCAGGCCGCCGAAAGACCCGCGAGTTCCACGGCGTCGTCCATCGCCCGGGCGGCATGCGCTTCGCGCAGTTCGCCGCTGTAATAGCCGAGCTGATCCGCCAGCTTGGCACGCCAGACCACTTCGGCGACGTTGCCCATCTGCCAGGTCGGACGCGCCTTGCGTGACACTCCACCGGCGACGAACCCTGCGTGCCGGCCATGACGGCGCGTCAGCAGCGACACGACCAGCCCGGTCTCGCCGTGCGGCCGGGTCGCCAGCACGATGGCGTCGTCGCTCCAATCCATGCGGCGGGTATGCCGCGTTTCCCCGATCCGCGCTAGATTGCGCCATGAACAAGATCAAGCGGCGCCGGTTGTTCGGCGCAGCCGCCCTCGCGACCGCCCTGCCCTCGCGCATCTTCGCCCAGACATCGACGACGGCGCGACCGCAACTGCTGCAGGGAGTCCAGTCGGGCGACGTCATGGCCGACGGCGCCGTCGTGTGGAGCCGTGCCGACCGGCCGGCCCGCATGATCGTGGAATATGCCACGACCGAGAGCTTCAGCGACGCCAAGCGCATCGAGGGCCCGCATGCCCTGGAGGCGACGGATTTCACAACACGCCTGCGCATTCGCGGCATAGCGCCCGGCCAGACGGTGTTCTATCGCGTGTCCTATCTCGATCTTGGTGACTACAAGACGGTGAGCGCGCCGGCCGCCGGTCGCTTCCGTACGCCCGGTGGTGGTGGCGGCGGCAGCACTGCCGCCATTGGCGATGTGAGCTTCGTGTGGTCGGCCGACACCGTGGGCCAGGGCTATGGCATCAATCCCGATATCGGCGGCATGACGATCTACGAAGCGATGCGCAAGCTTTCGCCCGATTTCTTCGTCCACAGCGGCGACACGATCTACGCCGACAACCCGCTCGTGGCCGAGAAGAAATTGACTGACGGCAAGGTCTGGAAGAACATCGTGACCGAGGCCAAGTCGAAGGTCGCCGAAACGCTCGACGAATACCGCGGCAACCACCGCTACAATTTCCTCGACGACAACCTGCGTCGCTTCAACTCGGAAGTGCCCATGCTGGCGCAATGGGACGACCACGACGTCACCGACAATTGGTACTGGCAAAAGACGCTCCACGCCGATCCGCGCTATCGCCAGAAGAGCGCGGCGATCCTCGCGGCTCACGCCGAACGGGCATTCCGCGAATACACGCCGCTGGCCGGCCGCCTCGACGGGGCGATGCAGCTCTACCGGAGGTTTTCGTTCGGGCCGCGCCTCGATGTCTTCCGCACCGACATGCGCAGCTTCCGCGGGCCGAACGGCTCCAATCGCCAGACCACCCAGGGATCCGACACGGCCTTTCTCGGCGCCGCACAGGTCGAATGGCTGAAAGGCGCGCTGAAGGAATCGAAGGCGACCTGGAAGATCATCGCCGCCGACATGCCGCTCGGCCTTGTCGTCTATGACGATTGGCGTACAAAATCGGGGGCCGACGGAGTCGCCAACGGCGACAACGGCACGCCGAGCGGCCGCGAGCTCGAAATCGCCGGACTGCTCGCTTTCATCAAGCGCGAAAACATCCGCAACGTGCACTGGATCACCGCCGACGTGCACTACGCCGCCACACATCGCTACAACCCGAGCCGGGCGGCGTTCGGCGATTTCCTGCCGTTCTATGAGTTCGTGTCGGGGCCGCTCTGCGCGGGCGGTTTCGGACCCAATGACCTCGACGACACGTTCGGTCCCGAAGTGGTGTTCCAGAAGGTGCCTGGCGCTGGAAAATTCGATACGGCGCCCTCGGAAGGCTCCTGTCACTTCGGTCATGTGAAGATCGATGGCCGCTCCGGCGCGATGACAGTGAGCCACCGCGACGCCTCAGGCGGCGTCCTGTACGCACTGGATCTCGCGCCGAGCTAGTCGCTGGGGGCTTCCCCCAACTTACTTGGGGTCGTAATCGAGGCCGATCGCGCGATAGTGCGCCGGGTCGTCGGCCCAGCGTTCGCTCACCTTGACGTGCAGGAAGAGGTGCACCGGCCGTTCGAGCATCTGGCCAAGCTCGTGTCGTGCCCGTGCGCCGATCTGCTTGATGCGCGCCCCGCCCTTGCCGAGGAAGATCGCGCGCTGGCCCTCGCGCTGGACATGGATGGTCTGCTCGATGCGGACGCCGCCATCCTTGCGCTCCTCCCATTTCTCGGTCTCGACCGCGGCCTCGTAGGGCAGTTCCTGATGCAACTGCAGAAAGACCTGCTCGCGCGTGACCTCGGCTGCCAGCAGGCGCAGCGGCAGGTCGGCGGCCTGGTCCTCGGGATACAGGAACGGGCTGGCCGGCAGCGCGACAGCCAACGTCGCCAGCACGTCGGCAACGCCGTCGCTCTTGAGCGCGCTCACCATGAAGGTGCGCTCGAACGGCAGCACGGCGTTCAGTTCGGCGGTGAGCGTGAGCAGCGTCTCACGCGGCACGAGATCGATCTTGTTCAGGATCAGATAGCGTGGCGCCTTGCTTTCCTTCAGCCGCTCGACGATGGCACGAGTCTCCTGGCCGACGCCGCGCTCGGCGTCGACGACCAGCGCCACGACGTCGGCATCGTCGGCGCCCTGCCAGGCGGCGGCGACCATGGCGCGCTCCAGCCGCCGCTTGGCGATGCGGAAGATGCCCGGCGTGTCGACAAGGATGACCTGGGCGCGGCTGCCGTCGGCGAGGTCGGCCATGGCGATGCCGATCACCCGCATGCGGGTCGTCTGCACCTTGGGCGACACGATGCTGACCTTGGAGCCGACCAGGGCGTTGACCAGCGTCGACTTGCCGGCGTTGGGCGCGCCGACGACGGCGACGAATCCGGCGCGGGTCTGGGGTTCGCTCACGGCCGGTTCAATCGTTCGAGCAGGGCGATCGCCGCCAGGCGTTCGGCCTCGCGCTTGTTGCCGGCCCGCCCCTGGCCGGGCTCGTGACCCTTGATCGCGACGTCGACCACGAACACCGGGGAGTGCGCGGGGCCTTCGCGGCCGACCTCGCGATAGTCCGGCAGCGGCAGCCGCCGCGCCTGCGCCCATTCCTGCAGCGCCGTCTTGGCGTCGCGCGGCGCGGTGGCGCGACTGTCCAGGCGGTCGCGCCACAGCCGTTCCACGCAGGCAGCGGCGGCCGCGAAGCCGGCATCGAGGAAGACGGCGCCCAGCAGGGCCTCCAGCGCGTCGGCAAGAATGGTGGGCTTCACCGCGCCGCCCGCCGCGCTGCCTTGCGCGCGCTCGGAATCGCCCAGACGGATATGGACGCCCAGCCCCAGCGCCTCGGCGATCTCGACCAGGGTGGCGGCGCGCACCATGGCGGCATGGCGGCGCGCCAGCTCGCCCTCGCGCTCGTGCGGGAAGTGGCGGAGCAATACGTCGGCCATGGCGAGCGACAGCACGCGGTCGCCGAGGAATTCCAGCCGTTCGTTGCCGTGCGGGAAGGCAGCCTTCAGCTCGGGCTGGCGATCGAGTGCGCTTCGGTGGGTCAGCGCCTCGGCGGCCAGTTCGACGCGTGCAAAGACGTGCCCCACCGTCTCCGCCAGCGCCGTCAAGTCGACGTCATCCGTCGACGGATCGACGTCGTCAGGTTTCAGTGGATCGCCGTGAAGAAGCGGCTGAAACGGATCGCCTGCGGCCATTTCCACGGCTCCAGCCATCCTGCGGTCGACGGATCGTGAGAGAAGAAGATGAACTCGGCACGTCCCACGAGATTTTCGACCGGTACATACCAACCGAGCTGGTCGCGATCGCGCGGCGTGCCGGCCATATCGCGCAGCGACAGGCGCGTGCGGCTGTCGAGTGAATCGTCGCGGTTGTCGCCCATGACGAAGAAGTTGTTGGCCGGAACCAGGAACTCGGGCGTGTTATCGTGCGAGCCGTTGTCGTTGTATTCCAGCACGGTGAAGCGCCGGCCGTTGGGCAGCTTCTCGCTGTACAGCGTGCCCTTCTGGTAGCTGCCGTTGCCGCCCTTGACGTAGTCGCCGATCCGCAGCCGCTCGACCGGCTTGCCGTTGATGTGCAGCACACCGTTGGTCACCTGGATGCGGTCGCCGGGCAGGCCGACGATGCGCTTGATGTAGTCGGTGCGATTGGCGCCCTGACCCTGGTCGCCGGGATACTTGAAGACCGCGACGTCGCCGCGCTCAGGCATGCTGCCGAAGATACGGCCCGGAAAGAAGCCCAACGAAAAAGGGAAAGAATGCTTGCTGTAACCGTAGGAGTATTTCGAGACAAACAGATAGTCGCCGACCAGCAGCGTCGGGATCATCGAGCCGCTCGGGATGTTGAACGGCTCGATGGCGAACGTACGCACCACGATTGCAATCAACACGGCATAGACGACCGTGCGGATGGTCTCGCCCCATCCGCCAGCCTTTTCCGCTCCACGCTTGCGCCGTTCAGCCACGTCCGTCATCGCCGTACCAGTTTAGACGAGCCGCGCGTATAGCAGGGCCAGCCGGCCCTGTCTCCGGGCCTTGGGGATGCATGGGAGCGCTGCATATTGGTCGTTTCAGGGCTGGGAAACGGCCGAAATGATCACGAAGGCCTGGGCCATCGGGTACTCGTCGGTGATGCTGAGGTCGATCTGCGGCGACATCCCTGCCGGAGTGATCTCCTGGAGGCGGGCCAGCGCGCCGCCGGCCAGCGCCATGGTAGGCTTGCCGCCGCGCAGATTGACGACCCCCATGTCGCGCCAGAACACGCCGCGCCGCAGGCCGGTGCCGAGCGCTTTGGCGCAGGCCTCCTTGGCGGCGAAGCGCTTGGCGTAGCTCGCCGCGCGCGTTGCCCGGCCCTCGGATCGCTTCTGTTCCGTCTCGGTGAAAATACGCTGCACGAACCGGTCACCGAAGCGCTCGAGAGAGGATTCGATGCGCCTGATGTCGACCAGATCGCTGCCGATGCCCAGGATCACGCGACCGCTCCGGCGGCGCGCGCGGCGTCCATGAGGCGGCGCATCTCGCGGATCGCCGCGTCGAGGCCGACGAAGATCGCTTCGCCCACCAGGAAATGGCCGATATTGAGCTCTCGCACCTCGGGGATCGCGGCCACCGGCCCGACATCGGCGTAGCTCAGGCCATGGCCCATGTGGCACTCGAGGCCAAGCCTGGCGCAAAGTGCTGCACCCTTGCGCAGGCGCTCGAGCTCGGCCTTCTGCGCTGCGCCCTCCAGCTCGCAGTATCGGCCGGTGTGCAGTTCGACGACTGGCGCGCCGAGCACAACGGCGGCTTCGAGCTGGCGCGGATCGGCCTCGATGAACAGCGAGACGCGAATGCCGGCGTCGCTCAGCCGGGCGACCATCGGCTTCAGATGATTGTGCTGACCGGCGGCGTCGAGGCCGCCCTCGGTGGTCCGTTCCTCGCGCTTCTCCGGCACGATGCAGGCGGCGTGCGGGCGGTGCCTGAGCGCGATGCCGACCATCTCCGGCGTCGCCGCCATTTCGAAGTTGAGCGGGATCTTGAGCTCGCGCATCAGCCCTTCGATGTCGGCGTCGACGATGTGGCGACGGTCCTCGCGCAGGTGCGCGGTGATACCGTCGGCGCCGGCGGCGGCGGCGATCGCAGCGGCGCGCAGAGGGTCGGGCGTGGGTGTGCCTCGCGCGTTGCGCACCGTGGCGACGTGATCGATGTTCACTCCCAGACGCAGCTTGGACGACGCAGCGGACATACGCAGCTCTTTCGAGAATGGTTGTTGAAAGCTAGTTCCGTGCGCGTTCGACGGCGTTGATGGCCGGCGTGGCGCGTAATGCCGCAGTGATGTCGGCGAGGTGCTTCACGTCGGCGACCTCGACGTCGATCACCATGTCGAAGAAATCCATCGAGCGGTTGACGATGCGCAGGTTGGAGATGTTGCCCTCGTGGCGGGCGATCACGGTCGACAGGCTGCTTAGACTCCCCGGCTGGTTGGCCACCGTGATCTTGAGCCGGCCGGTGTAGGCGCCCGCGCTCTCGCCCACCGAATCCCAGCCGACGTCGATCCAGCGCTCCGGCGCCTCCGAGAAGCTCTCGAGCGTGGCGCAGTCGATGGTGTGGATGGTCACACCCTTGCCGGTGGTGATGATGCCGACGATGCGGTCGCCCGGCAGCGGATGGCAGCAGCGGGCAAAATGCACGGCCATGCCCGGGATCAGGCCGCGGATCGCGATCTGGCCGCCCGCCTCCTTCTTGCCCCGGCCGGCGACCGCCGCCTTGCCCTTGTTGCGTGCGCGCGAGATCGGCACGACGTCGGCACCGCCTTTGCGCGGTTGCTTGAGGCCGGGATAGACGGCCGTCAGCACTTCGCGCGCGCCGACCAGACCGGCGCCGACCGCGGCCACCAGGTCGTCGGTGTTGGCCTGCTTGAAGTTGGCGCGCACGCCATCGAGGCCCTTGTCGGTGACCTCGTAGCCCTCCTCGTGGAAGGTCTTGTCGAGCAGCGACTTGCCGAGCTGAATGTACTGCTCGCGCTGGCGCGTGCGGATGAAGCGGCGGATCGCGGCCTTGGCCTTGCCGGTGACGGCGAAGCGCTCCCACGTCGGCGACGGCGTCTGCGCCCTCGAGGTCACGATCTCGATCTGGTCGCCGTTGGAGAGCTGGGTTCTGAGTGGCAGCATGCGGCCGTTGATCTTGGCGCCGACGCAGGTGTCGCCGACCTGGCTGTGGACTGCGTAGGCGAAGTCGATCGGCGTAGCGCCGCGCGGCAAGGCGATCAGCTTGCCCTTGGGCGTGAAGCAGAACACCTGGTCCTGGAACATCTCGAGCTTGGTGTGCTCGAGGAATTCCTCGGCATTGGGCGCCTTATCGAGGATATCGATCAGGCTGCGCAGCCAGGCGTATTGCGGCGCGTCGGTCGACGGCCCGCCTTGCTTGTAGATCCAGTGGGCGGCGACGCCGCGCTCGGCCTGGTCCTGCATCTCCTCGGTACGGATCTGGATCTCGATGCGCTGGCCGAGCGGACCGATCACGCCCGAATGCAGCGAGCGATAGCCGTTGGGCTTGGGAACCGAGATATAGTCCTTGAAGCGCTGCGGCAGCACCTGGTAGCGGCCGTGCAGCAAGCCCAGCGCCTGGTAGCACTGAGCGATGTCGTCGACGATGATGCGGAAGGCCATGATGTCGGCGAGCTGCTCGAACGACACGTTCTTCTGCTGCATCTTGCGCCAGATCGAATAGGGCGTCTTCTCGCGACCCGACACTTC
Source organism: Asaia bogorensis (assembly GCA_945889625.1). Lineage (GTDB taxonomy): Bacteria > Pseudomonadota > Alphaproteobacteria > Reyranellales > Reyranellaceae > Reyranella. The sequence goes on from CAMDCE010000005.1 coordinate 114,169, forward strand.
AGCCTCGAGTCCGCCTTCCTTCAGCGTCTTGACCAGCTCGGCCTCGATCTGCGGCACCAGCTGCTCGCCGCGTTCGCGCAGATAGCCGAAGCGCGCCAGCACCGAGGCGCGGCCGTCCGGGTTGAGCTCGGCGAAGGCCAGCTCCTCGAGCTCGCGCTTGACGTTCTCCATGCCGATGCGCGAAGCCAGCGGCGCGTAGAGGTCCATGGTCTCGCGCGCGATGCGCTTGCGGCGGGCCGGATCCTTGATGTGCGTCAGCGTGCGCATGTTGTGCAGGCGGTCGGCGAGCTTGACCAGCAGCACGCGGATGTCCGACGACATTGCCAGCACCAGCTTGCGCAGGTTCTCGGCTTCCTTGGTGGACTCCGACTGGACCTCGAGCCGGCTGAGCTTGGTGACGCCGTCGACCAGCCGCGCGATGTCCTCGCCGAACAGGCCGGCGATCTCGTCGCGCGTGGCGTCGGTATCCTCCAGCGTGTCGTGCAGCAGCCCGGTGACGATCGAGGAGGTGTCGAGCTTCATCTCGGCCAGGATGCCGGCAACCTCGACAGGATGGGAGAAATAGGGGTCGCCCGAGGCGCGGAGCTGGTTGCCGTGCCGCTTCAGCCCATAGACATAGGCGCGATTCAGCACGTCCTCGTCCGCATCCGGATCGTAGGACTGCACGCGTTCAACAAGTTCGAACTGCCGAATCATGACAATCGCCCATTATATGGGGACGATTGCCCTCACTCCACGACGTTTGCGCCACTGGCAGGGCCAAGCCCCGCTAATGCGGACCGGTGTGGCTACTCGGTAACGTCGTCTTCCTCGGCCATCGGCAGCGCCTTGGGCTGCGCCGCTTCGGCGCCGCCCTGGGCCAGCGCTGCCGCCAGCTCCTGCTCGAGCTCGGCCATCTCGTTGACCTCCTCGGGCTTGTCGATGTCGGCATGCTTTTGCATGCCGGAGATCAGCGAGTCCTTCAGGACGGCATGGTCGAGCTTGGTCTCGGCGATCTCGCGCAGCGCCACGACCGGGTTCTTGTCGCGATCGCGATCGACGGTGATCTGGGCGCCGGCCGACACGTCACGCGCGCGCTGGGCGGCGTACATGACGAGCTCAAAGCGGTTGGGCACCTGCACAATGCAGTCTTCGACGGTAACGCGCGCCATGGGCGAACCTCTGATTTCCGGGAGCCGCGGGTTATACCCGCCCCCCATCAAAAGACAAGGGGCCTAAAACGCAAGCCGTTCGCCTACAAACGTTCCACCACCTGATCGGCCGACAGGGTAGCCAGGAGGGCCTCCAGCGGCGCGCCGGTCACGGGATGGCGCCAGTCCGGTGCGAGGTCCGCCAGGGGTTTCAGGACAAATCCCCGGCCCGTCATGCGGGGATGCGGCAGGGTCGCCCGGCCGGGCCCGCCGGGGTCAATTTTTCCACGAAAATCCAGTAAATCCAGATCGATAAGGCGTGCGGCGTTCGGCACCGTGCGGACCCTGCCGAAGACCTCCTCTACGGCATGGAGTTCGGCCAGCAGCCGGTCGGCGGGCAGATCGGTCGCCACCTCGACCACCACATTGACGTACCAAGGCTGGTCGGAGGCTGGGACCGGCGCGCTGCGATACCAGGGGGAAAAACGCAGGATTCCGATGCCCCGGCCCTCCAAAGAGCCTAAAGCAGCCATGAGGGTGTCCCGGGGCTGGCCGTAGAGGGCGTGGGCCAAATTAGCGCCGGCGCCTATGAAAATTGAACCCGAGCCGGTACTTTCCACCAGAAATTCCTCCAACCCCTTGTGATCTATAGGATAATGCCCTAGACTTAACGCGCGGTAGGAGGGGTGTGGGTTACAGTACTCCTACTGCTCAATAATTATTTCGCTCCCTCTGCGCATTTTCGCCAAAAGGATAATCGCCATGAAAGGCAATTTTTACGACAGCGAACGCGTCGCGCTCTTCATCGACGGCGCCAACCTCTATTCCGCCGCCCGCGCCCTGGGCTTCGACATCGACTACCGCCGCCTGCTCAAGGTCTTCCGCGAGAAGGGCCGGCTGGTCCGCGCCTACTATTACACGGCGTTGATCGAGGACCAGGAATACTCGCCGATCCGGCCGCTGATCGATTGGCTGGACTACAACGGCTACACCATGGTCACCAAGCCGACCAAGGAATTCACCGACGCCATGGGCCGCCGCAAGATCAAGGGCAACATGGATATCGAGCTCGCCATCGACGTGCTCGAAATGGCCGATCATCTCGACCACGTGATCCTGTTCTCCGGCGACGGCGACTTCCGCCGCCTCGTCGAGGCCGTGCAGCGCAAGGGACTCCGGGTCTCGGTCGTCAGCACCATCAAGTCCTCGCCGCCGATGGTGGCCGACGAGCTGCGCCGCCAGGCCGACGACTTCATCGAGCTGTCGGAGATCGCGCCGTTGATCGCGCGCAACCCGTCGGAGCGCACGCCACGCCCGGCCGTCAACGGCGAGGTCGGCGACGACGCGCCGGCCGAACATCTGATGCGCTCGGCCTGACAGCTTCGGCTGTCATCCTGAGCGCAGCGAAGGACCTCACGCTGGCAACAGACTCGGTGACCGATCTGCGAGGTCCTTCTGGGCGTTTCGAGGCGGAAGCCTCGAAAGCGCCTAATCGCTCAGGACGACAAGGTCGTGGCTGAGCACTTCGAAGAGCCGCCGCTCGACTGTCCGCGCTGCCCAAGGCTCGTGGCCTTCCTGCGCCAGCTCAGGACGCTGCATCCCGACTGGAAGAACGCCCCGGTCCGCTCTTTCGGCGGGCTGGACGCACGCCTGCTGATCGTGGGACTGGCGCCCGGCATGAAGGGCGCCAACCGTACCGGCCGACCCTTCACCGGCGACTATGCCGGCGAGCTCCTCTACTCGACCCTGCTGAAGTTCGGTTTCGCGCAGGGCACTTTCCGCGCCGATCCCGACGACGGGCTGCGGCTGGTCGATGCCCGCATCGCCAACGCCGTGCGCTGCCTGCCGCCGGAGAACAAGCCGCTGCCGGCAGAGTTCACCGCCTGCCGGCCGTTCCTGCAGTCCGAATTAGCCGTCATGCCCAAGCTCAAGATCATCGTAGCGTTGGGCAAGGGCGCGCACGACCAGGTGCTGCGGGCGCTCGCCGTGCGTCCGGCCGGCGCCTATCCGTTCATCCACGCCCGGCTGCACAGCCTGCCGGCCGGCCTGCAGCTTGCCGACAGCTATCACTGCTCGCGCTACAACACGAACACCGGCCGGCTGACGACCGAGATGTTCCACAATGTGTTCTCCGGCGTGCGCGCCGTGCTGGACGGCTGATGCGCCTGCTCGACCACAGCCCGTTGGTCGGGGCGGCGCGGCTTCACTATACGCAGCCGCATCGTGGCTATCACAACCAGGAGCATCTCGACGAGCTGATCGTATTGGCACGCCAGCACACGCCCGATCTCGACGAAGCCGAGCAGTTGGCCCTGCTCTTCCACGACGCGGTCTACGTACCGGGCGCCGGCAAGGGCGAAAACGAGCGCCTGTCAGGGCTGCTCATGCGAGCGACCGTTCCGCCGCACGACCTCAGCCCGATCGATCTTGCAAAGGCCGACCGCATCATCGAGGCGACGACCCACGCCGAGCCGCCATCGGCGGAAGCTGCACGCGTCTGCGATCTCGATTTGTGGCGGCTGGCCGCACCTTGGGCAGAATTTCAGCGCCACGCATCGGGCATTCGCCATGAGTATCTGCACCTGCATGCCGACGAAGCGGCCTTCTGGGCCGCGCGCAACGCTTTCTACAAATCCATGCTGACCAAGCCGCATCTATTCGCGACCCGGTATTTTCGCGACCGCTTCGAGGCGGCGGCCCGCACCAATATGGAACGCGCGTTAGCCGAGGGCTGACTCGATTGCGCCCTTGATCTCGGGGGCATCGGGCGTCATGCGGCTTCCGAAGGTGCCCAGCAGGCTGCCGTCCTTGCCGATCAGGTATTTATGGAAGTTCCACTTGGGCGTCGCGGCTTCGCCGGCTTCCTTGGCGATCCATTGATAGAGCGCATGCGCATCGGGTCCGATGACCTTCTGCTTGGATGTCATCGGGAAAGTGACGCCAAACGAGGTCTCGCAGAACTTGGCGATCTCGGCCTCCGTCTTGGGCTCCTGGGCGCCGAAGTCGTTCGACGGCACGCCAAGCACTACCAGCCCCTTGGCCCCGTAGGTTTCGTGCAGCTTCTGCAGGCCGGCATATTGCGGCGTCAGTCCGCAGAACGAGGCGACGTTCACCACCAGCACCGGCTTGCCGGCGAACGCCTTCATGTCGAGCGGCTTTTTGTCGATGGTGGTGAAGGTGAATTCGTGTGCCGACGCCATCTTATATCTCCTCGTCATAACGTTGCTCGAGCCAGGGATCGCCATAGTTGTGATAGCCGCGTACCTCCCAGAAGCCCGGCTTGTCGAGCACCGAGAACTCTATGCGCTTGATCCACTTGGCGCTCTTCCAGAAATAGAGCTTCGGAATGACAACGCGCAACGGCCCACCGTGCTCGCGGCTGATCGGTTCGCCGTTCCAGCTCCACGCCAGCAGCACATCCTCGGCAGAGAAATCGGCCAGCGGCACGTTGGTCGTGTAGGTGTCGTAGGAATGGAAGATAACGTGCTGGGCCTCGGCCTTGGGCCTCACCAGGGCCAGCAGGTCGCGCGCCCTCACCCCCTCCCACTTGTTGTCGTAGCGCGACCAGGCGGTCACGCAGTGGATGTCGGAAACCAGCCTGGTCTTGGCGAGGTCGGTGAACTCGCCCCACTTCCAGGTCGTGGGATTTTCGACCTCGCCGTCGACGAACAGGCGCCAGGCGTGGGTCGGGATCTCGGGCTGGACGCCGAGATCGAGCACCGGCCAGGTCTCGACCTGGCGCTGACCGGGCGGCAGACGCTGCGAATGCGCTGCCGTCTTGCCGGTCAGCAGCCGGCCGTCCTCGGCCCACTTTTGTTTGCTGTCGATCAGCTTGTTCTTGAGCTTGCCGAACAGGGTGACGTCGTCGTCGGACATTCGAACTTCCTCAACCTCGGAGCGCTCCTCCCCTTGGCGGAACCTGCCAAGGGGAGGTGTCGCCGTCATACGGCGACGGAGGGGTCATGCGCCACGGTACTGTTGCCCATGACCCCTCCGTCCGCGATTACGCGGACACCTCCCCTGCGCGGAGTCCGCGCAGGGGAGGAAAGTTAAATCGATCGGCCCACTTTCTCCCAATATGGGGCGCGCAGCTTGCGTTTGAAGATCTTGCCCGAATCCTCGCGCGGCAGGGCGGAACTGAATTCGACGACCTTCGGCACCTTGTAGCGCGCCACGTGCTGGCCGAGATAGGCCCGCACGCCCGAGGCATCGATTGCCGCACCTGCCAGCGGCTCGACATGGGCACAGACCTGCTCGCCGAATTCCTCGTCGGGAATGCCGAACACCGCGCAATCGCGCACGCCCGGCATCTGGATCAGGGCCGATTCGATCTCGGCGGGATAGATGTTGACGCCGCCCGAGATGATCATGTCGCGCTTGCGGTCGCACAGGAACAGGTAGCCGTCGCCGTCCTGGTAGCCCATGTCGCCCACCGTCACCAGCTCGCCCAGGGCGATCTCGCGGCGCTTGGCGTCATCGTTGTTGTAGGTGAATTCCGACACATTCGGCCCGCGCAGGAAGATCTCGCCGATCTCACCCTGCGCCACGTCGCGGCCCTCAGCGTCGACGATGCGCATGGCCGCGCCGTCGACGACCCGGCCGACCGTGCCGGGCTTGCCAAGCGCCTGTTCGGAATTGTGCCAGACGACGATGCCGGTCTCGGTGGCGCCGTAATATTCGTTGATGACCGGCCCCCACCATTCGATCATCTGGCGCTTCACGGCGGGCGCACAGGGCGCGGCGCCATGGGTGATCCAGCGCAGCGACGACAGGTCGTAGCGCCGCTTGACCTCGTCGGGCAGCCGCAGCAGGCGCACCAGCATGGTCGGCACGATATGCATGTGGCTGACGCGATGCTTTTCGATCAGCCGCAGCATGCCCTCGGCCTCGAAGCGCGGCTGCAGCACGATGCTGAGGCCAAGCCGGGCGCTGCTCATGCCATAGGCCGCGGGTGCGGAGTGGTACATCGGCCCGTTCATCATCACGACGATCGACGGATCGGCGGTGAGGCCCCAATAGCGCCCCACTTCCACCATGCCCGCCATCTGCATTTCGGGCGTCGAGGGACGGCGGCGCACGCCCTTGGGTCGCCCGGTCGTGCCGGAAGTATAGATCATGCTGCCGCGCGAGAGCTTGGGCGGCTGCACATTGGGCGGGCTTGCCGCAACGAAGGCGTCCCAGGCCTGCAGGCCGGCAGGCGCGTCCCGGTGCTCGGCTGCCAGATTGTAGGCGTCGCCGATCTCGGCCGGCACGGGGACGACCAGCACCTTCACACCGGCAGGGATGCCCGGCGCGATCTGGGCCAGCAGGTCGGCATGGGCCACCAGCACCTTGGCGGCGCAGTCGGCCAGGATGTAGCCCGCCTCCTCCGGCGTGAAATGCCAGTTGATCGGCACGGCATAGGCGCCGAGCTGGCCCGCCGCCATGTTGACCTCGAAGGTCGCGAAGTCGTTGCGCAGCATCAGTGCCACGCTGTCGTCCTCGCCGACGCCCAGTGCCGAGAGGCCGCCGGCGGCGCACGCGGCGTTGGCCTGGATGTCGGGCCAGCTGCGAAAGCGCTCGCCTGCGATCACGCCGGGGGCAGTCATTTCTTCTTTCCCTTGGTCCCCTTGCCCTGGGGTCCGATCTTGGCGCCCGCGCCTTTCAGCATCGTCAGCCCGTGGAAATAGGCCAGTGTCTTGTAGTCCGGCCCATGCTCCAGCATGCCCGACTGGTGAAGCATGACGATGCCATGGATCGCCGCCCACATCGACCAGCCGAACAGTTTCGGATCGACGTCGATGACGCCCGCCGCAGCCATCTCCTCGGCACCGCGCGTGATGTAGCGCGCTGCCCGCTCGGCCTGCGGCCCGAGCTCGGGATGCTTGTCGTCAACCGGCGCATCGATCTCGAACATGATGCGATAGGCGTGTGGATTCTTGAGCGCAAAGGCAAGATAGGCCTCGCTGGTCAGCCGCCCGCGGTCGGCCGGATCGGCGACGCCGGCCACGGCCTTCTCCAGCGTGTCGGCGAACTTGGCGAAGGCCTGGGCGCGCACCGTGGCCAGGATGTCGGCCTTGTCCTTGAAGTAGCGGTACGGCGTCTTGGGGCTGCAGCCCAGCGCCTCGGCGAGCTGGCGCATTGTGACGCCCTCATAGCCGAAGTGGGCGAAGCGCTCGGTCGCGACTTTGCACAACTCGGCGCGAAAGTCGGCGATGTCCTTGTCGGTGAGATAGCGCGGCATGATTTTATGTACACAGTGTGTACGGAAAATCAACTGCGGTCAAATCTTACCACCTCACCCTGAGGAGCGTCCCGCATGGACGCGTCTCGAAGGGTCGGCAACAGCGTGGTGGTTCCCACCAAGGCGCGGGGGTTACCCCGCATCAAGGTCAGCATGAGAGTCTTGGGAATCGCGGCAATCACTTTCGGCGTTAGCCCAAGCTCGACGCCAGCTCTTCTCATCACTCTTGCGGCGCTCGGAATCCTCAGCGCCCTTTACGGCGGCGTCATCCTCAGACGCCTTCGTCGTAACTAGGCTGATTCGGCGAACAGCTCGCGGCCGATCAGCATGCGGCGGATCTCGCTGGTGCCGGCGCCGATCTCGTAGAGCTTGGCGTCGCGCAGCAGGCGGCCGGTCGGATAGTCGTTGATGTAGCCGTTGCCGCCCAGGAGCTGGATGGCGTCGAGCGCCACCTGCGTGGCCTTCTCCGAGGCATAGAGGATGGCGCCGGCCGAATCCTTGCGCGTGGTCTGGCCGCGGTCGCAGGCCTTGGCCACCGAGTACACATAGGCCTTGCAGGCGTTCATGGTGGTGTACATGTCGGCCAGCTTGCCCTGCACGAGCTGGAAGGTGCCGATCGGCGCACCGAACTGCTGGCGCTCATGGACGTAGGGCACGACGATGTCCATCGCCGACTGCATGATGCCGAGCGGGCCCGCCGCCAGCACGGCGCGCTCGTAGTCCAGCCCGCTCATCAGAATGTTGACGCCCTTGCCGACGGCGCCCAGCACGTTCTCCTCGGGGATCTCGCAATCCTCGAACACCAGCTCGCCGGTCGAGGAGCCGCGCATGCCCATCTTGTCGAGCTTCTGCGCCACCTTGAAGCCCTTGCGGTCGGTCTCGACGATGAAGGTCGTGATGCCGCGCGGGCCGGCCGCGGGATCGGTCTTGGCGTAGACCACGACGACCTGCGCGTCGGGGCTGTTGGTGATCCACATCTTGGTGCCGTTCAGCACATAGCGGTCGCCCTTCCTGTCGGCGCGCAGCTTCATCGACACGACGTCGGAACCGGCGCCCGATTCGCTCATGGCGAGGCTGCCGACGTGCTCGCCGGAGACCAGCTTGGGCAGGAAACGTCTCTTCTGCTCGTCGCTGCCGTTGCGGCGGATCTGATTGACGCAGAGGTTGGAGTGCGCGCCATAGCTCAGGCCGACCGCGGCCGAGGCGCGGCTCAGCTCCTCGACCGCCACGACATGCTCGAGATAGCCCAGACCCGAGCCGCCGTATTCCTCCTCGACCGTGATGCCGTGCAGGCCGAGCTCGCCCATCTTGGGCCACAGCTCGCGCGGAAAGCGGTCGGTCTTGTCGAGCTCGGCGGCGATCGGCGCCACCTCGGCGGCAGCGAAGCGCTGCACCTGGTCGCGCAGTGCGTCGGCCGTCTCGCCCAGGCCGAAATCGAACGGCGGCATGGCATTGGGGATCATGGCTTTTTCTTGCCTGTTGCGGTTGGGCCGGGCTGCGGTCCGGATAGCTGCGCGGGGCCCAGCTTGACGTTGAGGCGGATCAGCTTCCATTCACCGTCGGAGGCGATGAAGTCCATCTCGAACGCCACCCGGGTTGGCTCGGTCGGGAAGAAGCCGCTCAGGACCAGCCTGCCTTCCTGGTCGACATAAGGCGGCTGATCGAAGCTTGGCGCCATCGCGGTGACGATGTCGATATCGACGTTCTTTTCGCTGAACTCCTTGAACGTCTCCTTGAGCTTGGCCGGCGTGTATTGCTTGCGAAACGGCTCGGAGAGCCGGGCATGGAACACCCTGTAGTCGCCGGTCAGGTTGGCGTCGTTGAACGACATCAGCGAGCCTTTGACCAGCGCCTCGAGCGGCCGCGGCGCCGGCACCCTGTTCTGCGCGTCCGCCGCTCCCGCGGCCAGCAGCAGCAAAACGAGCACACCGACCCGTCGAGCGATTGCTGACATCGGACGTCCCCCTACAGGGCCACGATACCCCGCCGGAAGGCTGATGCGAAACCGCTGAAATCACGTCTCCCGCACTAAAGCAGAAAGATCGTCGCCAATCCCAGGAAGGCCAGGAAGCCGATCACGTCGGTCACGGTCGTCAGGAACACCGTCGAGGAAACGGCGGGGTCGACACCGAACTTCTGCAGGCCAATCGGGATCAGCGTGCCCGCGATCGCAGCGGCCAGAAGATTGCAGATCATGGCGGCTCCGATCACCGCGCCCAGCCGCCAGTCGCCGTACCAGGCGACTACCGCGGTGCCCATGATCAGCGCGAAGATCACGCCGTTCAGCCCGCCGACGGCCGCCTCCTTGGCGATGAAACGCAGGGCATTGGCCGGCGTCAGCTCGCCCATCGCCAGCGCCCGCACCGCCACCGTCACGGTCTGGGTGCCGGCATTGCCGCCCATCGAGGCCACGATCGGCATCAGCACGGCCAGCACCACGATCTTTTCGATGGCGTCCTCGAACTGGCCGATCACCAGCGAGGCGATCACCGCGGTCGCGAGGTTCACGGTCAACCAGACGGCGCGCAACCGCGTTGTGCGGATGGTGCTGGCATGCATGTCGTCGATGCCGACGCCGCCCATCTTCAGCAGGTCGGCCTCGGCTTCCTCGTCGATCACGTCGACCACGTCGTCGACCATGATCACGCCGAGCAGCCGCCTGTCGTCGTCGACGACCGGACAGGAAACGAGATTCTGGTCGCGGAAGAGATGAGCGACCTCGGCCTGACCAGCCGTCGCCGGCACCGAGGGAATGTCGGGATCGACGAGATCGAGGATCGGCACCGGCCGCTTGGTGCGCAGCATGCGGCCAAGCGGCACCGAGCCGCGCAGGCGCCCCGCCGGATCGACCACGAAGATGTCGTAGACATCGTCAGGCAGATCGGTGGCCTCGCGGCAGTAGTCGATCACCTGGCCCACGGTCCAGCCGTCCGGCACCTTGACCAGCGAGCGCTGCATGAGGCGCCCGGCGGTTCCTTCCGAATAGGCCAGCGCGTTCTCGATGTCGGCGCGTTCGGCGGCCGGCATCTCGGCCAGGACCTCGCGCCGCTCCGCCTCCGGCAGGTCTTCCAGCAGGCTTGCCGCGTCGTCGGTCTCAAGCTCGCGGGCGGCGGCGGCGATCGCCTTGCTGTCGAGCTGATCGAGCACGTCGTCGCGGACGTCGTCGTCGAGTTCGGTCAGCACCTCGGGATCGAGGTCGCGCTTGAGCAATCCGACGAGCAGGTCGCGTTGCGGCTCGGAGACCTGCTCGAGCACCGAGGCCTGTCCGACGGCGCTCAGCGCCGACAGCAGCGTCCGCGCTTCCTCAGGTCTGCCTTCGGTAAGCGATGCCTCGATGCGCCGGACGAGGTCCGGCGTCACTTCATCGAGGACGTCGCCCTCGCTCATCCCCGCGACTCCGCGAGGCGTTGCGCCTCGACGACGGCGAGCGCCGTCATGTTGGTGATGCCGCGGGCGGTGACCGACGGGGTGAGTACGTGCGCGGGCAATGCCGTGCCGAGCAGCATCGGCCCGACATGCAGCCCGTCTGCGGCGGTCTTCAGCAGATTGAACGCGATGTTGGCCGCATCGAGCGACGGGCAGACCACCAGGTTGGCAGCACCATCGAGCTTGGATCGGGGAAAGACATTGTTGCGGATGTCGACATCGAGCGCGGCGTCGCCGTGCATCTCGCCATCGACCTCGAGCGACGGCGCCCGCTGGTGCAGGAGCTTGACCGCCGCCGCCATCTTGCGCGCCGAGGGATGGTCGGAGCTGCCGAAGCTGGAATGCGACAGCAGCGCCACCCTGGGCTGGATGCCGAAGCGCAGGATCTCGTCCGCGGCCAGCAGGGTGATGTCGGCCAGCGTCTCGGCATCGGGATCGTCGTTGACATAGGTGTCGGCGATGAACAGCGAGCGCGTCGGCATGACCAGCAGGCTGAGCCCCGCCATGTGCCGCACGCCCTCGCGCGTGCCGATGACGTCGCGGACATGGTTGAAATGGGTGCGGAAGCGGCCATAGGCGCCGGCGATCATGGCGTCGGCGTCGCCTAGCTTCACTGCCAGGGCCGCGATCAGGGTCGGGCTGGAACGCACGAGGTTGCGCGCCGTGGGTTCGGTGACGCCGCGCCGCTCCATCATCTGATGATAGGCGCTCCAATATTTGTCATAGCGCGGGTCGTTCGACGGATCGATCAGCTCGGCGTCTATCCCGGGTCGGAAGCGCAGGCCGAGCCGCTCGGCGCGGCGCTTCACCACCTCGGGCCGGCCGATCAGGATCGGCTGGGCCAGGTGCTCGTCGATGACGATCTGCACGGCACGCAGCACGCGGTCGTCCTCGCCGGCGCTGAAGATCACCCGCCTGGGCGCGTTGCGTGCCTGCTCGAAGACCGGCCGCATGACCAGACCCGACTTGAACACGAACTGGCTGAGTTGCTGGCGGTAGGCATCGAAATCGGCGATCGGCCGGGTGGCGACCCCTGACTCCATCGCAGCTTTGGCGACGGCCGGCGCCAATTCGACGATCAGACGCGGGTCGAACGGCTTGGGAATGATTTGCGTCGGCCCAAAGCCGCCGGAATGTTCGCCGAAGGCACGGGCCACCACTTCCGACGGTTCCTTGCGCGCGAGCTCGGCCAGGGCGCGCACGCAGGCGATCTTCATCTCGTCGTTGACCGTCGTGGCGCCGACATCGAGCGCGCCCCGGAAGATATAGGGGAAGCACAGCACGTTGTTGACCTGATTGGGATAGTCGCTGCGACCCGTCGCCATGATGGCGTCGGAGCGAACAGCGGCCACGTCTTCCGGCGTGATCTCGGGGTTGGGATTGGCCAGAGCGAAGATCAGCGGCTTGGCCGCCATCTTGGCCACCATCTCGGCCTTCAGCACACCGGCCGCCGAGAGGCCCAGGAACACGTCGGCGCCGCCGATCACCTCGGCCAGCGTACGCGCCTGGGTGTCGCGCGCGTAGCGCTCCTTCCACGGGTCCATCAACTCGTTGCGGCCCTTCCAGACCACGCCCTTGATGTCGGTGACCCACATGTTGTCGCGCGGCAGGCCGAGCTTCTCGAGCACGCCCAGGCACGACAGTGCGGCCGCCCCTGCGCCAGACACCACCAGCTTCACCTTGGCGATGTCCTTGCCGACCAGGGACAGCGCATTGAGGAGCGCCGCACCCACGATGATCGCGGTGCCGTGCTGGTCGTCGTGAAACACCGGGATCGCCATGCGCTCCCTGAGCTTCTGCTCGACGTAGAAGCACTCCGGCGCCTTGATGTCCTCGAGATTGATACCGCCGAAGGTGGGCTCGAGTGCGGCCACGATGTCGACCAGCCTGTCCTGGTCGAGTTCGGCCAATTCGAGATCGAAGACGTCGATGCCGGCGAATTTCTTGAAGAGGACGCCCTTGCCTTCCATCACCGGCTTGGCAGCAAGCGGGCCGATGGCGCCCAGCCCCAGCACCGCCGTGCCGTTGGTCACCACCGCCACCAGATTGGCGCGCGCCGTCAGCTCGGCGGCCATCGCGGGATCGCGCACGATCTCGTGGCAGGCCGCCGCCACGCCGGGCGAATAGGCGAGTGAGAGGTCGCGCTGGGTGGCCAGCGGCTTGGTCGGGACGACCTCGATCTTTCCCGGTCGCGGCAGGCGATGGTAACGGAGGGCGCTTTCGGTCAATTCATCCGCCAAGCTCGCCTCCCGCCTGCACCTACAAAAAGGGCCACCAGTTGGACGACACCAACGGGCGGCGGCTCACAAACAACCTTTTCGATCGAACCGGCGAGTTGGTGCGGCCAAGAAGACTCGAACTTCCACGCCTCGCGGCACTAGCACCTCAAGCTAGCGCGTCTACCAATTCCGCCATGGCCGCGCCGGTTCGATGGGGCGGGGGATACCAAATCGACCCTCCAGTGGCAAGGCGAAG
>CAMDCE010000006.1 GCA_945889625.1 Asaia bogorensis
GGCGATCAAGCGCCTTGCCGCCGCCTTCGACTCGCGATGGGGCACGATAGGAATTGGCGAGCCGCTTGCGCGGGCCCTCGGCAAGAAGGTGCCGGGCCTCACGACCTTTCCCGCCATGTCGGCGCCGGGATCGGGCGTGCCGTCCACCCAGCAGTCGATATGGATGATGCTGGCGGGAGCGACACAGGGCACCATCTTCGGCAACCTGCAGAAGATCAAGGCCTTGTTGGGAGCCGACTTCGTCATCGCCGATTCGATGCCGACCTTTCACAACGCCAGCCACGACCTGACCGGCTACGAGGACGGCACGGAAAATCCCAAGGGCAGGAAGGCGGTGAAAGCAGCCATCGTCCCGGCCGGCGCCGGCCTCACCGGATCGAGCTTCGTGGCCGTGCAGCGCTGGGCCCACGACCTCGACTATTTCAGCAGCCTGTCGCCGGCCAAGCGCGACGCCGCGATCGGCCGCCGCCGCGACACCAACGAGGAAATCGAGACGGCGCCGAAAAGCGCGCATGTGAAGCGCACCACGCAGGAGGATTTCGAGCCGAACGGCTTCATGCTGCGCCGTTCCATGTCATTCGCGACCGACAAGACGAAGGGGCTGGAATTCATCTGCTATGTGGCCCATCTCGACACGTTCGAGCGGCAGATGCGCCGCATGGCGGGTCTGGATGACGGCATCGCCGACGCCCTGTTCCAGTTCTCGCGCCCGGTGACCGGCGGCTACTACTGGTGCCCGCCGCTCAGTGGCGGCCGTCCCGACCTGCGAATTCTCGGGGTCTGATCTTCGCCTCGCCGGTTTGACCCCTTGCTGCCCGGCGCTTAGGTTTGACGCATGGCCGATTCGCACATCTTCGCGCCGGACTACGACGCTCCGATCGACTACATGCGCCGCACGCGCGAGTACTATCTCGCGCTGGGCTACGACAATCCCTATCGCTGGGCGCACTACGTCGATGCGCCGTTCCAGCCGCTGAAAAAGCCGCTGAAGGACAGCACGTTGGCGCTGATCACCACGGCCGCGCCTTACCAGCCTGACAAGGGCGACCAGGGTCCGGGCGCGGCCTATAACGCCGCCGCCAAGTTCTACACGGTCTTTTCCGGTGACACGTCGGTCGATCACGATACGCGCATCAGCCACATCGGCTACGACCGAAAGCACACCACGGCCAAGGACCCCAACACCTGGTTCCCGCTACCGCTGATGCGCGAGTTCGCCAGGGAGGGCCGCTTCACGCTGGCCAAGCGCTTCCATGGCGCGCCAACCAACCGCAGCCAGCGCGTGACGCTGGAAACCGATGCGCCGGAAATCCTGGCGCGCTGCCGGCAGGACCAGGTCGATGCAGCACTTCTTGTGCCGACTTGACCCGTCTGTCACCAGACCGTGAGTCTGGTCGCAAGATACCTCGAGCGGAACGGCATCCCGACCATGGTCATGGGTGCGGCCAAGGACATCGTCGAATGGGCCGGCGTGCCGCGCTTCCTGTTCAGCGACTTCCCGCTGGGCAATTCCTGCGGCAAGCCGCACGAGCCCGACACTCAACGCTTCACGCTCGACCTCGCGCTAAAAGTCTTCGAGAGCGCCATCGGCCCGCGCACGACTGTTCAAAGTCCCCTTCGCTGGACCGACGACGGCGACTGGAAGCAGGACTACAACAACCTCGCGCGCATGCCGCCGGAAGAGGTCGCCAAACGCCGCGCCGAGTTCGACAAGGTGAAGCAGGTGGCGCGCGACCAGCGCCAGAAAGCCGGCGTGGCGTAGGATTGTTGCCCCGATGAGTAAGCCTTTTGCCGGGGTGAAAATTCTCGATTTCACGCGCGTCCTCGCGGGCCCTTACGGCTCCTACCAGCTCGCGCTGCTGGGCGCCGACGTGATCAAGGTCGAGTCGCGCGACGGCGACGACATGCGCTACGGCAACCGCGCCAACGACTGGGAGAAGCGCGGCATGGCCGCGCCCTGGGTTTCGGTCAATGCCGGCAAGCGCTCAATCACGCTCGATCTGAAGAAGTCCAAGGCGATCGAGGCGATCAAGCGGCTGGTCGGCAAGTCCGACGTGGTGATGGAGAACTTCCGTCCCGGCGTGATGGACGGGCTGGGGATCGGCTACGACACCCTGCGTACCATCAATCCCAAGCTGATCTACTGCGCCGTCTCGGGCTTCGGCCGGGTCGGGCCCGACGCCAAGACGGCGGCGTTCGACGGCATGATCCAGGCAATGTCCGGCCTGATGTCGATCACCGGCTTCGAGAACAATGGCCCCACCCGCGTGGGCTTCGCCGGCGCCGACGTCATGTCGGGCGCGACGGCGGCGTTCGGCGTCGCCTCGGCGCTGTTCCAGCGCACCCATACCGGCAAGGGCCAGCTCGTCGACGTCGCCATGATCGACGCGGTGATGGGCTACCTCGCCCAGCAATTTACCGAGCATCTGATGACCGGCCGGGTGCATGGCCAAAGCGCCAACCTGTCCGTCACGCGCAAGCCGACCGGCGATCTCTACAAGACCAGGGACGGCTGGATGGTGCTGGCGGTGATGACCGAGCCGCAGTTCCAGCGCCTGATGAAGGTGCTGGGGCGCGAGGACGCGCTGGCCGATCCGCGCTTCGTCGACTGGCCCAAGCGCATCGACAACAACACCGCCCTGCACGACATCGTCGAGGCGGCGATGAAGAAGGAGACCTCCGCGACCTGGGCCGAGCGGTTCGCCAAGTCGGACGTTCCAGCCGGCCGGGTGCTCACCATCCCCGAGACCGCCCAGCTTGACCTCATGCAGCATCGCACCGTGCTGCAATCCGTCGATACGCCGCACGGCCCGATCAAAGTCGTGGGCTCGGGCTTCCGGCTGGAGCATGGCGGCGGCTCGGTCGACCGCCCGCCGGCGAGCCTCGGCCAGCACACCGACGAGGTGCTGGGCGAAGCGGGCTATTCGGCGACGGAAATCGCCGAGATGCGGACGGACAAAGTGGTCTAATTGCGCGGAGCGGGTGGCGGCGCCGGCGGAGGAGCGGGCGACGCCTTGGCCTTGTCTTCAGCGGCCTTCAATTCGGCGCGGATCTCGACCACGGATGTAGCTTTGGCGTCGATCTTCTCCGCCTCCGCTACTTGCCTCTCTGCCGCGGTGAAGTCCAGGCGCCGGATGGCGTCGCGAGCAGCAGCAACCAGACGCGACAGCTGCGGATTGCGCGGCGGCGGAGCGGCGGGCGCCGCCTGTTGTGCCGCCGGGGCTTGCGGCGGCATCGGTGCGTTGCCGGTCTGGGCCGGCGTGGCGCGGCGCGCGTCGGCCAGGCGACGCGAGAGATCGGCCCAGCCGGCATAGGACGGATAGCGCTTGGCGCCGTCGGCGATCAGGCGCTCGGCGTCGGCATACTGCTTGCGCGCCAGCGCGGCGTCGACCGAGGCGGCGATGGCGCGGATCTCGGCATCCTGGCGGGCACGGTCGGCCTTGGCGCGCTCGAGCTCGGCGCGGGCGATGGTGATCTCCGGCATGTTGGCCGAGATGCCGTGCGCGTCGTTCAACGCCTTGTCGGCAGCGGCAAAATTGCCCTGCGTCGTGCTGCGCCGTGCGGCAGCCACCAGCTCGAGCGCCCGCGCATTCTGCGTGCGCAGTTCGTTGGCCTGGCGGTCGTCGCCGCGGCGGGCACTGGCGCTGCGGTTCTGGATGTCGGCCCAGCCGGCATAGGAGCCGTAGCGGCGGCGGCCGTCCTCGATGGCGCGGTCGGCATCATCGAACTGCTTGCGCTGGAAGGCGGCATCGATGACGGCAAGGATCAGGCGCAGGCCATCCTGCTGATTTTCGGCCGCGATGCGGCGACGGCTGAGTTCGGCCCGTGCCTGCGCGGTCTCCGGAAAACCCGGTGCCGCGCGATCGGCGAGGGCCAGTTGCCGCTCGGCCTCGACGAAGTCGTTGCGGTCCATCGCCTGTCGCGCCCTGGCGATGTCGGCGCGCGCCTCGTTGATCCGTGCCTGATAGGGCCCCGCCGCGCGCAGCTGGGCGAGACGGGCGGCACGTGCACGATATTCGTCGTCCTGGTTGAAGCGCTGGGCATATTCGGCGAGCAGGCGCTCGGCCTCCCAGAACTGCTCGGTGGCGAAGGCCTGGTCGATCGCGGCGGTGTACTGGTAGCGCTCGCGATAACGCTGACCGCGCTCGGTGCGCAACGCGGCAATCTCACGCCGCGCCTGTGCAGTTTCGGCGAAGCCGGCGACCTGCTTGTCGGCATCGCGAAGCATTTCCTCGGCATGGATGAAATCGCCGACCTGGGCGAAGCGGCGCGCCTCGGCGATCAGGCGACGGGCCTCGGCCTGGCGGAGCTGCGCGTCGCGGTCGGCGCGGGCCTTGGCGAGCTTCTGCTGCAGTGGCGGCCAGACGGCGTTACCGGCATAGCGGCGGTTGGCATCGGCCAGCAGGCGGTCGGCATTGGCAAAGTCGCCGCTGACAATCGCCCGGTCGATGGACTGGGAGAGGGCGGCGCGGTCGGCGTCCGTATTGGGCGCCGGAGCAGGCGGCGGGGCCGCGGCTGCGGTTGCCGATGCGGCGGGGAAATCGGAGAGAACGATCCTGGATTTCTCGCAGACGAGCTGGTCGCCGACGCCTTCGTCGGGCTGGGCGCAGGACAGCACGGCGCCAGACTTGTCGCGCAGCCACGCCACGGTGTGGCCGTCGCTGCGGCTGTTGCCGATGGCGGCCAGATAGGATTCGGCGTCGCGCGTCAGCGGCAACTCGGAGCAATCGTTTTCAGTGCACCACAGGAGCTGGGCGCGGCCGTTCTTCGCTTCGACCTGCCGCAGGAGCGCGGTGCGCGTCAGCAGGCGGTCACCTTGCTTGACCTGGAAGGTGCCGAGCGGGCTGGTGTCGCCGATCGTCGAATCGAGCTTGCTGCAGCGCTCCTCGGTGCAGGACAGGGCGACTTCCTTGCCCTTCTCGAAATTGCTCTGCTTGTAGGACAGGAAATAGCGTGGGCCGGCGAAGCCCAACCCCTCGATGGAGGCCTGCGCCAGATCCTTGTCGGCGACGCCGTCGATCTTGATGGGCTTGCAGAAGGTGTCGCCGCGGCAGATCCACGGCGCGCCGTTCAGGCGAAAGACATGTTTGATGTCGGCGGAATCGAACAAAAGCGGTGAATAGCCGTCCGGCGGATAGGCCGCGGTCTGGGCGGCGGCGACGTTGCCCAAAGCGAGCGCTGCACCTGCGGCAACCAGCAGGGTCCGGACCGTGCGCATGGGCTACTTCTTGTCGAGCTTGGGAAGCTCGATCTTGATTTCTGTCTTGGTTTCTTTCTGCCCCGGCAGCGTTCCGCCGAGCACCAGGAAGGCCCCGATGGCCACGACGATACAGAGCGCGCCCACGATGAAGTAGAGCGCGCCATTGTTTCCGCCTGTCGTGCCGTCGGCCATTCTCAATCCCCTTGGTTTGCTACAGAGCGAGAACGCGGCGCGGAGCGAAACGGTTCCCTTTTCCTGCAAGCTCGAGGTGGTGTGTGGGGAAACCCCGGCAATGCGGGTTTTATCCCGCTGCAGTTCGGTCTAGACTGGCGGCAGTCCAAGGGGGGCCCCGCGAGGGGGCTGAGATACCGACAGCCGAGAGGCAGCGCGGTGACCCTTTGAACCTGATCCGGGTAATGCCGGCGAAGGGACAGGATGCCTCCTTTGCACGACACCTCCGGATCTCCTTTTGTCGTTTAGTCACGGGAGATCCTCGTCATGGACAACATCATCTCGACCCCCAAGGTCACCACCGGCCCGCTGCCGTCTTCGCAAAAAATCTACGTCTCGCCCGAGGCGGCGCCCGAGCTCAGGGTTCCCCTGCGCGAGATCACGCTCTCCAGTGCGGCCGAGGCGCCGGTGCGCGTCTACGACACGACCGGTCCCTACAGCGATTCGTCGGTCACGATCGATGTGCGCAAGGGCCTAGCACGCCAGCGCCGTGCCTGGGTAATCGAGCGCGGCGGCGTCGAAGAATATGACGGCCGGCCGATCGCGCCGATCGACAACGGCAACGTGAAGGCCTCCGCCCTGCTGCCCTTCCCCAACACGGCGCGGCCGTTGCGCGGCCTCGACGGCAAGCCGGTCACCCAGTTCGAGTTTGCCCGGGCCGGCGTCGTCACCAAGGAGATGATCTACGTCGCGGCCCGCGAGAACCTCGGCCGCAAGCAGGCGCTCGAATCCGCCGGGGAGACCCTGGCCGACGGCGAGAGCTTCGGTGCGGCACTGCCCGAGTTCATCACGCCCGAGTTCGTGCGCAGCGAAGTTGCGGCCGGACGCGCCATCATCCCGGCCAACATCAACCACACCGAACTCGAGCCGATGATCATTGGCCGCAACTTCCTGGTGAAGATCAACGCCAACATCGGCAACTCGGCGGTCTCGTCCTCCATGGAGGAGGAAGTCGAGAAGATGGTGTGGGCGATCCGCTGGGGCGCCGACACGGTCATGGATCTGTCGACCGGCCGCAACATCCACGACACGCGCGAATGGATCGTGCGCAACGCGCCAGTGCCGATCGGCACCGTGCCGATCTATCAGGCGCTGGAGAAAGTGGGCGGCGATCCGACCAAGCTTTCGTGGGAAGTCTACCGTGACACACTGATCGAGCAGTGCGAGCAGGGCGTCGATTACTTCACCATCCATGCCGGCGTGCGGCTGGCGCATGTACCTCTGACGGCCAAGCGCGTCACCGGCATCGTGAGCCGCGGCGGCTCGATGATGGCGCAGTGGTGCCTGACCGAACATCGCGAAAGCTTCCTCTACGAACGCTTCGGCGACATTTGCGACATCATGCGCAAGTACGACGTGTCGTTCTCGCTGGGCGACGGGCTACGGCCCGGCTGCAACGCCGATGCCAACGATGCCGCGCAGTTCGCCGAGCTCACGACTTTGGGCGAGCTCACCAAGGTCGCCTGGGACAAGGGCTGCCAGGTTATGATCGAAGGGCCGGGCCATGTACCCATGCACAAGATCAAGGCCAACATGGACAAGCAGCTCAAGGAATGCGGCGAGGCGCCGTTCTACACGCTCGGTCCTCTCGTCACCGACATCGCGCCGGGCTACGACCACATCACCTCGGGCATCGGCGCCGCCATGATCGGCTGGTTCGGCACGGCGATGCTTTGCTACGTCACGCCCAAGGAGCATCTCGGTCTGCCGGATCGCGACGACGTGAAGGTGGGCGTCATCACCTACAAGATCGCCGCCCACGCCGCCGACCTCGCCAAGGGCCATCCCGCGGCGCGGCTGCGCGACGATGCGCTGTCGAAGGCGCGCTTCGACTTCCGCTGGATGGATCAGTTCAACCTGTCGCTCGATCCGGCGACGGCCGAGAAGTTCCACGACGAGACGATGCCCAAGGAGGCGCACAAGACGGCCCACTTCTGCTCGATGTGCGGGCCGAAGTTCTGTTCCATGCGCATCACCCAGGACATCCGCGAGTACGCCAAGAAGGGCATGGACGAGATGAGCGCCAAGTTCAAAGCCGGCGGCAGCCAGCTCTACGTGCCCGACAAGGCCGCCGACTGATCGTCCCTCGGGCGTCGGCGGTGCCGGCGCCCGAACACGATTGACGTCGACAATGGCGGTGGCAGTCCTGCAGCCGAGGCGGACCTCAACTAATTTTCATGAGTTTGGGGGCCTTTTTGCCCCGTCGGCGTTACAGCACCGCGTGCTTCAGGCGAGCCCTCAGCCTTGCGTCCCTGCGGTCGCTGGGGGAGACTCTGCAGGGTCCGTACGTATTATGGGAGCTATCTTGGTTTGGGGGCTACATAAGCGATGAAACGGCTGCGGACCCTACTAGGGATCGGCCTGGGGCTTGCCGTGGTCGCAGGAGCGGGCTGGTATATTTCGACCAACAGCTCGCCGACCCCGTCCCGCCAAGGTGGGCGATTTGGCGCCGGCGCGCCCGTGGCGGTCGGTCTCGCGGCCGCCGCCAAGGGCGATATTCCCATTGTGATCAAGGCCCTGGGCACGGTGACACCGCTCGCCACCGTCACCATGAAGAGCCAGATCACCGGTCAGCTCGTCGAGGTCAATTTCACCGAAGGCCAGATGGTCAACAAGGGCGACCTCCTGGCATTGGTCGATCCGCGTCCCTATGACGTTGCCCTGAAGCAGGCCCAAGGCACGCTGGCCAAGGACGAAGCCCTGCTCAAGAACGCCCAGACCGATCTGCAACGTTACAAAACCCTGGTCGCCCAGGACTCGATCGCCCGCCAGCAATACGACACCCAGGCCGCGCTGGTCCGCCAGTACGAGGCGACCCTGATCACCGACCAGGCGCTGGTCGACGCCGCCAAGCTCAACCTCACCTACACAAAGATCGTGGCGCCGGTGACCGGCCGCATCGGCTTGCGTCTGGTCGATCCCGGTAACTATGTGACGATGGGCGACGCCGCCGGCCTCCTCGTCATCACCCAGATGCAGCCGATATCGGTGCTCTTCACCATCCCTGAAGACGCGCTGCCGCCGGTGCGCAAGCGTCTGCGTGACGGCGCGACGCTCGAGACGACGGCGCTCGATCGCTCGCAGAAGAACACGCTGGGTGTCGGCAAGGTGTCCACCGCCGACAACCTGATCGACACCACGACCGGCACGGTCAAGCTGCGCGCCACGTTCGACAATGCCGACGAGGCGCTGTTTCCCAACCAGTTCGTGAACATCCGGTTGCTGGTCGACCAGGTGAAGGACGCCACCGTGGTTCCTGTGGCCGCCATCCAGCGCGGTCAGCCCGGCATCTTCGTCTATCTCGCCAAGTCCGACGACACCGTGGCGATCCGTGTCGTCGAAATCGGCGCCACTGATGGCGAGAAGGTCGTCGTGACCAAGGGCTTGGCGGTCGGCGATCTCGTGGTGATCGATGGCGTCGATCGTTTGCGCGACGGCGCCAAGATCCGCCGACCTTCGGCGACGCCCACCGGCACGGCCGGCCGGCCGATCGCGGCCGCGCCGCCCGACGGCAGCTCGCCGCAAGACGGTGCGGCCCCCTCGACGTCTCCGGGCCAGCAGCGTCGCGGCAACGCCGCTCCTGGCGGGACCCCCGGCGCCACGCCGGGCACTGGCGAGCGTCGCGGCGGCGCAGGTCGACCGGCGCAGCCCAACCAGTAATCCGGACCGCGACATGAACCCGTCGCGGATCTTCATCGAGCGGCCGGTCGGCACATCGCTGCTGATGGCGGCGATCGTCCTGGTCGGCGTGATCGCCTACCGCTTCCTGGCGCTGTCGGCGCTGCCCGAGGTCGACTACCCGACCATCCGCGTGCTGACGCTCTATCCGGGGGCCGGGCCGGAGGTCATGACCTCGTCGATCACCGCGCCGCTGGAGCGGCAGTTCGGGCAGATGCCGGGGCTCAACCAGATGACGTCGACCAGCTCGGCGGGCGCCTCGGCCATCACGCTGCAGTTCGAGCTCAAGCTCGGCATCGACGTCGCCGAGCAGCAGGTCCAGGCCGCCATTAACGCCGCCGGCAACCTGCTGCCGGGCGACCTGCCGGCGCCGCCGATCTACGCCAAGGTCAACCCGGCCGACGCGCCGATCATCACCCTTGCCGTGACGTCGAAGACCGAAGCGTTGACCAGGATCCACGACATGGTCGACACGCGGCTCGCCCAGAAGATCTCGCAGCTTCCCGGCGTCGGCCTGGTCAGCCTCGAAGGCGGCCAGAAGCCCGGCGTGCGCATCCGTGCCAACCCGACGGCGCTCGCTGCCTACGGCCTCAATGTCGACGATCTCAGGACCACGATCACCAACGCCAACGTTAATACGCCCAAGGGCAATTTCGACGGCCCGACGCGCGCCTACACGATCAATGCCAACGACCAGATCACCGACCCCGCCATCTTCCGCGACCTCGTGGTTGCCTACCGCAACGGCTCGCCGGTGCGCCTGTCGGACGTCGCCACGGTCGTGGATGGGCAGGAAAACAACAAGCTGGCCGCCTGGATGAACGCCACCCAGGCGGTGATCGTCAACGTCCAGCGCCAGCCCGGCGCCAACGTCATTGCCGTCGTCGACAGCATCAAGACGCTGCTGCCGCAGCTTCGCGACACCCTGCCCAATTCGCTCGACGTGACGATATTGACCGACCGCACGCTCACCATCCGCGCCTCGGTGCGCGACGTGCAGATCGAGTTGAGCTTCGCAGTGGTCCTGGTGGTCGTCGTGATCTTCCTCTTCCTCGGCGACTGGCGGGCGACACTGATCCCCAGCCTCTCGGTGCCGCTGTCGTTGATCGGCACGCTCGCCGTGATGTACCTGGCGGACTTCAGCCTCAACAACCTGTCGATCATGGCGCTCACCATCGCCACCGGCTTCGTGGTCGACGACGCGATCGTAATGATCGAGAACATCGCGCGCTACATCGAACAGGGCGACGAGCCGACGGAGGCGGCGCTCAAGGGCTCGAGCCAGATCGCCTTCACGGTGGTGTCCCTCACCGTGTCGCTGATCGCCGTGCTGATCCCGCTGCTCTTCATGGGTGACGTCGTCGGCCGGCTGTTCAGCGAGTTCGCCGTCACGCTATCGGTCACCATCCTGATCTCGGCGGTGGTCTCGCTCACTCTGGTCCCCATGATGTGCGCCCAGCTGCTACGACGGCGCGTGCATGCCGCGGACTCCCCCGTCGAGCCGCATGCCGAGGCGCAGGCGCTGGGTGCGCGCTGGTTCGCCAGGTTGATTGACTGGTACGATCGCTGCCTGATCGTGGTGTTTCGCCACCAGCCGCTCACACTCCTGGTGGCAGTCGGCACGGTGGCGCTCACTGTGGTGCTCTATGTCGTCATCCCCAAGGGGTTCTTCCCGACTCAGGACAACGGGCTGATCGCGGCGGTCACCGAGGCGCCGCAGAGCATTTCCTTCGACGCCATGAAGGAGCGCCAGCGGGCCCTGGCCGACGTCATTCTGGGCGATTCCGATGTCGAAAGCCTTGCCTCGTTCGTCGGCGTCGACGGCACCAACCCGACGCTCAATTCGGGACGCATGCTGATCAACCTCAAGCCGCGCGGCTCGCGTTCCTCGAGCGCCAGCGAGATCATCCGCCGCCTGGCGCGCGAGACCCAGTCGGTCGAGGGCATCACGCTCTACATGCAGCCGGCGCAGGACCTCACCATCGATTCGACGGTGAGCCGCACGCAATACCAGTTCGTGCTGGTCACCCCCAATCCGGCCGAGTTCGACATCTGGGTGCCGCGCCTGATGGAGCGGATGGCCGCGATCCCGCAGATCGCCGACGTCGCGAGCGAACTGCAGAGCAAGGGCCTGACGATGTTCATCAGGATCGACCGGGATGCCGCGGCGCGCTTCGGCATCACCATGGCGACAGTCGACAACATGCTCTACGACGCGTTCGGCCAGCGCATCGTCTCGACCGTCTACACGCAGTCCAACCAGTATCGCGTGATCTACGAAGTCGAGCCGTCGATGGCTCGCTCGCTGGATGCTCTCGACAACCTTTACCTGCCGGGCGCGGCGAGCGGCAAACAGGTGCCGCTGTCGGCGATCGCCACCTTCGAGCAGCAGACCGCGCCGCTGCGACTGGACCGGCTGGGGCAGTTCCCGTCGACCACCGTCTCCTTCAACCTAGCGTCTGGTGCGTCGCTTGGACAGGCGGTCGATGCCATCACCGCCGTCCAGGCCGAGATCGGCATGCCGCGTTCGATCACCACACAGTTCCAGGGCGCCGCACTGGCCTTCCAGAAGGCGCTCAGCAGCCAGCTCATGCTGATCCTGGCGGCTATCGTCACCGTCTACATCGTGCTGGGCGTGCTCTACGAGAGTTACATCCACCCGATCACCATCCTGTCGACCCTGCCGTCGGCGGGCATCGGCGCGCTGCTTGCGCTGATGCTCGCCGGCCAGGATCTCAGCGTGGTGGCGATCATCGGAATCGTGTTGCTGATCGGCATCGTCAAGAAGAACGCCATCATGATGATCGACTTCGCCCTTGATGCCGAGCGCAACGAAGGCAAGGCGCCGCAGGAGGCCATCCATCAGGCCTGCCTGCTGCGCTTCCGGCCGATCCTGATGACGACCCTCGCCGCCATGGTCGGCGCGCTGCCTCTGATGGTCGGCAGCGGCACCGGCTCGGAGCTTCGCCATCCGCTGGGATTGACGATCGTGGGCGGCCTGATCGTGAGCCAGATGCTGACGCTTTTCACCACCCCGGTGATCTATCTTGCCTTCGACCGGCTCAGCCGCCGGCTGCGCGGCGTGCCGCTCGACACACCGCTCTATCCGACGCCCGGCCTGCAACAAGGTCCACAGGGGTGAATCTCTCGGCGCCCTTCATTGCCCGGCCCGTCGCCACCACGCTGCTGACGGCGGGCATCCTGCTGGCCGGCGGCCTGGCATTCATGGGCTTGCCGGTGGCGCCACTGCCGAAGGTGGAATTTCCCACCATTCAGGTTCAGGCCTCGTTGCCCGGGGCCTCGCCCGAAACCGTCGCGACCAGCGTCACCACCCCGCTCGAGCGGCGGTTGGGCGCGATCGCCGGGGTGACCGAAATCACCTCGGGCAGCACGGTCGGCAATTCGCGCATCACGTTGCAGTTCGACCTGTCGCGCAGCATCGACGGCGCGGCGCGCGACGTGCAGGCCGCCATCAACGCCGCGCGCGCCGACCTGCCCTCCGACCTGCGCAGCAATCCGATCTATCGCAAGATCAATCCGGCCGCCGCGCCGGTGCTGGTCCTGGCGCTGACGTCCGATACGCTGGGTCAGGGCCGCCTCTACGACGCCGCCTCGAACGTCTTTCAGCAGAAGCTGAGCCAGGTCAGCGGCGTCGGCCAGGTGGTGCTGGGTGGCAGTTCATTGCCCGCGGTGCGCGTCGAGATCAACCCCAGCACGCTGTCGAAGTACCGGATCGGCCTGGAAAGCGTGCGCGCTGCCCTTGCTGCGGCCAACGCCAACACGCCTAAGGGCGCCATCGAGGTCGGCGACCGGCGCTATCAGATCTACGTCAACGATCAGGCGCGCGTTGCCGCCGAATACCGCGACCTGATCATCGCCTGGCGCAGCGGCTCGCCGGTGCGCCTGTCGGACGTGGCCGAGGTCATTGATTCGACCGAGAACATCCGCAACGAGGGCCAGGCCAACGGCAAGCGTTCGGTGCTGGTGATCGTCTACCTCCAGCCCAACGCCAACGTCATCGAAACCGTCGATCAGGTGAAGGCGTTGCTACCCGACCTGCAGGCGGCCTTGCCCAACGACGTCGATGTCACCGTGGCGGCCGACCGCACCACGACCATCCGCGCCTCGCTGAAGGAGGTCGAGCGCGCGCTCGCGATCAGCGTCATCCTGGTGGTGCTGGTGACTTTCGCATTCCTGCGCTCGTTCCGCGCCGGCCTGGTGCCCTCGGTCGCCGTGCCGGTGTCGCTGATCGGCACGTTCGGCGTCATGTATCTGCTGGGCTACAGCCTCAACAACCTGTCGCTGATGGCCATGACCATCGCCGCGGGATTCGTGGTCGACGACGCCATTATCGTGCTGGAGAACATCTCGCGCCATATCGAGAACGGCATGTCGAAGATCGACGCCGCGCTGCTCGGTTCGCGCGAGGTCGGCTTCACCGTGGTTTCGATGAGCCTGTCGCTGATCGCGGTATTCATCCCGATCCTGCTGATGGGCGGCATCGTTGGCCGCCTGTTCCGCGAATTCGCCGTCACGCTGTCGATTGCCATCATTATTTCCATGATCGTGTCGCTCACCACGACGCCGATGATGTGCGCCTATGTGCTGCGTTCGCCGCGCGACAAGGCGGCACGGCCGCCGGGCCGGCTTGCCCGGGGGAGCGAGCGCGTCTTCACCTCGGTGCAGAATTTCTACGGCCGGACGCTCGGCTGGGTGCTGCGCCATCCCCGCAGCACCATGGTGGTGTTCCTGGCGACCGTGGTGCTTAACATCTATCTCTACGTCGAGATCCCAAAGGGCTTCTTCCCGCAGCAGGACACCGGTCGCATCGTCGGCGGCATTCGCGCCGACCAGAGCATTTCGTTCCAGGCGATGCGCCGCAAGTTCCGCCAGTTCGTGTCGATCATCCGCGAGGATCCGGCGATCGAAAGCGTCGCCGGCTTCACCGGCGGCGGCCAGACAAACTCGGGTTTCATCTTCGCCTCGCTCAAGCCGTTGAGCGAGCGCAACGTCTCGGCCGACCGCGTGATCGCCCGGCTGCGTATTAGGCTGAACCAGGTGGCCGGCGCCACCCTCTTCCTGCAGGCCGTCCAGGACATCCGGGTTGGCGGTCGCCAGAGCAACTCGCAGTATCAGTTCACGCTGCAGGCCGATGCGCTGCCCGAACTCTATGAGTGGGGACCCAAGCTTGTGACGGCGCTGCAGCGCGACACGTCGGTCATCACCGATGTCGATTCCGACCAGCAGCAGCGTGGCCTGCAGGTCAATCTCACGATCGACCGCGATGCGGCGAGCCGGCTCGGCGTGTCGTCGCGCTCGATCTCGGCCACGCTCTACGACGCCTTTGGACAGCGCCAAGTCTCGACCATCTACAACGCGCTCAACCAGTATCACGTCGTCATGGAGGTCGCGCCGGAGTTCTGGGAAAACCCGGAGACGCTGAAGGAGATATACGTCAGCACGTCCGGTGGGGCGATCAGCGGCGCGCAGGCGACGGCGGCCATTTCGTCGGTGGTGCCGGCGACGCCGGGCGCCGTCGATCCGGCGGCCGCGGTGCGCAACCAGCGCACCAATGCCATTGCCGTGAGCGGCCGTGGCTCGGCTTCGACCGGTGCCGCGGTCAGTACCGTGCCCGAGACGATGATCCCGCTGTCGCAGCTGACCCGCTACGAGTTCGGCACCACGCCGCTTGCCGTCAACCACCAGGGCTTGTTCGTCGCCAGCACTGTCTCGTTCAATCTGGCGGTCGGCAAGACCTTGAGCGACGCCGTCGCCTACGTGAACTCGACCATGCAGGAGATCGGCGTGCCGTTGACCGTCCGCGGTTCCTTCCAGGGCACGGCGCGGGCCTTCCAGCAGTCGCTGAACAGTCAGATTCTGGTTGTGCTGGCGGCCCTTGTGGCGATCTATATCGTGCTCGGCATTCTCTACGAGAGCTACATCCACCCGATCACCATCCTGTCGACCCTGCCGTCGGCCGGTATCGGCGCGCTGCTGGCGCTGAAGTTCTCGGGCGTGGAGTTTAGCATCATCGCCATGATCGGCGTGCTGCTGCTGATCGGCATCGTCAAGAAGAACGCCATCATGATGATCGATGTGGCGCTGGAGCGCGAACGCAACGATGGGCTCGACCCGCGCACCGCCATCTACCATGCCTGCCTGCTGCGCTTCCGTCCGATCCTGATGACGACCATGGCGGCGATGCTGGGTGCGCTGCCGCTGGCGCTGGGCTTCGGCGACGGCGCCGAGCTGCGCCAGCCGCTTGGCATCTCGATCATCGGCGGCCTGATCGTGAGCCAGGTCCTGACCCTCTACACCACGCCGGTGATCTATCTCTACCTCGACCGTTTCCGCCGCCGCGACCGCGATCCCCACAGCCGCCTGGCGCGCCACCTGGGCGGCCTCGAGGCGCGGGCATGACGGTAGTCCGTCACCCTGAGCGAAGCGCAGTGAAGCCGAAGGGTCTCGCTTGCCGCGGACAAGGTCCCTCCCCTGCGCGCTTCGCGCTCCGGTCGGGACGACACGTTGCGGCCTTTGCCGCAATCGTGTCGCTGTCGGGTTGCCTGGTCGGGCCCGACTACCTGCGTCCCCAGCCGGCGGCGGCGCCGACGGCCGAATACAAGGAGACGATGGGCTTTCGTCCGGCCTTGCCGCGCGACGCGATCGATCGCGGGCCGTGGTGGACGATCTATGGCGATCCGACCCTCGATCAACTGGCGGCCCAGGTCGACATCTCCAACCAGAATCTGAAAGTCTCCGAGGCGGCCTATCGCCAGGCACGCGCCCTGATCCGCCAGGACCAATCCTCGCTCTATCCCAGCATCAGCTATACCGGCGGCGCCCAGCAATCGGGCCAGGGCGCCCAACGGGGCGGCGGCAACAGTGTCGGCCAGCTCTCCGCGGGCCCGACGCTCACCTGGGAAATCGACGTATGGGGTCGCATCCGCCGCCAGATCGAGAGCGACTCTGCGGCGGCCCAGGCGAGTGCGGCCGATCTCGCATCGGCGCGCCTGTCGGCCCAGTCGGACGTCACCACCAACTATTTCGCGCTGCGCATCTCCGAGCAGCGGACCAGGCTGTTCCAGGAATCGGTCGCAGCCTTCGCCCGCGCGCTGCAGATCGTGCAGAACCAGGTCAATGCCGGCATCGCCTCGCGTGTCGACCTGACCCAGGCGCAGACGCAGCTCGAACAGACCCGCTCCCAGCTTGTCGCCGAGGCCATCAACCGCGCCCAGTTCGAGCATGCCATCGCCGTATTGGTCGGCAAGGCGCCGTCGGAGTTCAGCGTCGCTGCCGCGCCGCCGCCTCAGACCGTGCCGACGATAGAGAGCGGCGTGCCGTCGGCGTTGCTCGAACGTCGCCCCGACATCGCCTCGGCCGAGCGCCAGATGGCATCGGCCAACGCCCAGATCGGCGTCGCGCAGGCGGCGTACTATCCCGACATCACGCTCAATGCCAACATTGGCTTCCTGAGCAACACGATCGGCCAGCTGTTCCAGATCGCCTCGGCCGTGTGGTCGGTCGGACCGCTGCTTGCCGGCACCATGATCGATGGCGGCGCCCGCAGCGCCCAGGTCGAAGGCGCGCGCGCCAACTACGACGGCACCGTGGCGACCTACCGCCAGACCGTATTGACGGCGTTCCAGCAGATCGAGGATGGGCTCGTCCAGCAGCGCGTGCTCGAACAGCAGGAGCGGGTGCAGCGCGGCGCAGTCGGCTCGGCCCGCGAGGCCGAACGCCTGGCGCTCAACCAGTATCGGGCCGGCACGGTGCCCTACACGACCGTGGTGACGACCCAGACCACGGCGCTCTCCGCCGAACAGGCGCTGCTCAACATCCGCCTCAGCCGCTTCACCGCCAGCGCCACCCTGATCAAGTCGCTGGGCGGCGGCTGGCGTTCGGAGGACCTGCCCCCGCCGGTGCCGATCGCCGGCGTCAACAGCAGCGGCAAGCCCGCGAAAAAATTCAGCTGGTGGCCGTTCTGAGGGGACGTGCTTCTGGTGCGGCCTACAACGCTCGCCTGCAGGCCATGGTAGCTGAAGACCCTTTCCCCCGGAAAAGACGAGCCAAATAGCCTATACCGGCTCAATGGCCGAGACCGAGATCCGCAAGATCATCCATCTCGACATGGACGCCTTCTACGCGTCGGTCGAGCAGCGCGACGATCCGGCATTGCTCGGCAAGCCGGTCGCGGTGGGCGGCGCGCGCGAGCGCGGCGTGGTCATGGCGGCAAGCTACGAGGCGCGCCAGTTCGGCGTGCGCTCGGCGATGCCTTCGGCCACGGCGCGGCGGCTGTGCGCCGAGCTGGTGTTCGTCAAGCCGCACTTCGACGTCTACAAGGAGGTGTCGCGCCAGATCCGCGCGATCTTCCTCGAATACACGCCGCTGGTAGAGCCATTGTCGCTCGACGAGGCCTATCTCGACGTCACGACCAACCTCAAGAA
This sequence comes from Asaia bogorensis, assembly GCA_945889625.1. GTDB lineage: Bacteria > Pseudomonadota > Alphaproteobacteria > Reyranellales > Reyranellaceae > Reyranella. Next base: position 17,554 of record CAMDCE010000006.1, read on the forward strand.
CATGCCACTGGCATCGGAGATCGCTCGCGAGATCCGCGCCCGCATCCTCGCCGAGACCGGCCTCACCGCCTCGGCCGGCATCTCCTACAACAAGTTCCTGGCCAAGCTCGCCTCGGACCACCGCAAGCCCAACGGCCAGTTCGTCATCCCGCCGGAGAAGGGCCCGGCCTTCGTCGAAAGCCTGCCGGTCGGCAAGTTCCATGGTGTGGGTCCCGCGACCGAAGCCAAGATGAAGCGGCTGGGCATCCATAGCGGCGCCGATCTCAAGGCGCAGACGCTGGAATTCCTGCAGCAATATTTCGGCAAATCGGGCGCCTACTACTACGCCATCGCCCGCGGCCAGGACGACCGCCGGGTGGTGCCCGACCGGCCGCGCAAGTCGGTCGGCTCGGAGACGACCTTCGTCGAGGATCTCGGCAAGCCAGCCGAGATCGAGGACGGCATCCGCTCGGTGCTGGAGGATGTCTGGAGCTATTGCGAGCGCACCGGCGTCGGCGGGCGCACGGTGACGGTGAAGGTTAAGTACGCCGACTTCCAGATCGTCACGCGCAGCCGCACCCTGGCGGAGCCGGTGTCGAGCAGGGAGGAGCTCGAACGTACCAGCATCGAACTGGTGCGGACGATCCTTCCGCTGGAGAAGAGGGTGAGGCTGCTCGGTGTCTCGTTGTCGAATATCGGTGTAAAGACCGAGCAAGCCCCGCCACAATTGAAGCTCGGACTATAGAATGATCGACAAGCTCGAATATCTGCTGGCGTTGGCGCGCGAACGCAATTTTGGCAGGGCGGCCGAGCAATGCGGCGTGACGCAGCCGACCTTCTCGGCGGGCATCAAGCAGCTCGAGGAAACGCTCGGCGTGATGCTGGTGCAGCGGACGTCGCGCTTTCTCGGCTTCACTGCCGAAGGCGAGCGGGTGCTCGACTGGGCGCGCACCATCGTTGCTGACACGCGCGCCATGCGCCAGGAAGTGCAGACCCTGAAGAAGGGGCTGAGCGGCCATCTCAAGATCGCGGCGATCCCTACGGCGCTCGCCATGGTCTCGGCGCTCACCACCCCTTACCGCGCCAAGCACCCGAACGTGAAGTTCACCATCCTGTCGCGCACCTCGGCCGAGGTGTTGTCGATGCTGGAGAATCTCGAGGTCGACGCCGGTCTCACCTATATCGACAACGAGCCGCTGGGCCGCATGCGGGCGGTGCCGCTTTATCTCGAGCAGTATCGTCTGCTGACATCGGAGAACAGCCCGCTGGGCGATCGCGACCGGGTGACGTGGGCGGAGGTCGGCAAGATCCCGCTGTGCCTGCTGACGCCCGACATGCAGAACCGACGCATCATCGACCAGCTTCTGAACGCCGCCGGCGAGCGGCCCGAGCCGACGCTCGAATCCAATTCCATGATCGTGCTTTTCTCCCACGTGCGTACCGGTCGCTGGGCGAGCGTGATGCCGCAGAAGCTGGCCGACACGCTGGGACTCACCGAGCATCTGCGCTCTATCCCCATCGTCGAGCCGGAAGCCGTGCACCAGATCGGTCTGGTCGTCCCGCCACGCGAGCCGATGACCGCCATTGGTGCTGCCCTCGTCGCCGAGGCGACGCATCTCGCGAAATCGATGGCGTAGGACGACGAACCCCAATGACGAGCCTCAAAGGTGCGGCGGCCGGCATAGCGCCGGTAGTAGGATTGCTCGATCGCGAGCGCATTGTCGCCCAGCCTGGGTTCAATCGCTGGTTGGTGCCGCCGGCTGCGCTGGCCATCCATCTTTGCATCGGTATGGCCTATGGCTTCAGCGTGTTTTGGCTGCCGCTATCGCGGTCCATCGGCATTTCCAAATCCGTCGCCTGCCCGGCCGACATGTCGCTGATCGCTGAACTGTTCACCACCAGTTGCGACTGGGAGATCAGCAACCTCGGCTGGATGTACACTTTATTCTTCGTGTTCCTGGGTTCGGCCGCCGCGGTGTGGGGCGGCTGGCTGGAACGCGCCGGGCCGCGCAAGGCGGGTGTCGCCGCGACGTTGTGCTGGTGTGGCGGCCTGCTGATCTCGGCGCTCGGCGTGTACACACATCAGCTCTGGCTGATGTGGTTGGGCTCCGGCGTGATCGGCGGCATTGGGCTCGGCCTCGGCTACATCTCGCCGGTCTCGACTTTGATCAAGTGGTTTCCCGACCGCCGCGGCATGGCCACAGGCATGGCGATCATGGGCTTTGGCGGCGGCGCCATGATTGGCGCACCGCTGGCCGATATCCTGATGAACAGCTTTCGTACGTCTACTTCGGTCGGCGTGTGGCAGACCTTCATCGCCATGGCGGCCATCTACTTCGTGTTCATGCTTGGTGGCGCGTTCGGCTACCGTCTGCCACCGCCGAACTGGCGGCTCGACGGTTGGACCCCGCCGTCGGAAGACGCCAAGTCGATGATCACCAAGTATCAGGTGCATCTCAGGGACGCCCACAAGACGCCGCAGTTCTGGCTGGTGTGGTTCGTGCTCATGCTGAACGTCAGCGCCGGCATCGGCGTGATCGGCATGGCCTCGCCGATGCTGCAAGAGATCTTCGCTGGCTCGCTGATCGGATTGCCGGATGTGGAGTTCGGCCAGCTCGACGACGAGCAGCGTCGCATGGTGGCGGCCGTCGCCGCGGGTTTCACTGGTCTCTTGTCGCTTTTCAATATCGGTGGCCGATTCTTCTGGGCGTCGCTGTCGGACAAGATCGGGCGCAAAATGACGTACTACACATTCTTCGCGCTCGGCATAGCGCTCTATGCCACCGCCCCGTGGGCTGCGCACCTCGGCAGCAAGGCGCTGTTCGTTGCCTTCTTCTGCGTCATCCTGTCAATGTACGGTGGCGGCTTCGCGACCGTTCCGGCCTACCTCGCGGATTTGTTCGGCACGCAGTTCGTTGGCGCGATCCATGGCCGTCTTCTGACGGCGTGGTCGACTGCGGGCATCGTCGGCCCGGTGGTGGTGAACTACATCCGTGAATTCCAGATCGACACCGGTGTGCTGCGCGCCCAGGTCTACGACTTCACGATGTATATTCTGGCCGGCATGCTCGTCGCGGGCTTCGTCTGCAACTTCCTCGTCAAGCCGGTCGATCGGCGCTGGCATATGAAGGAAGAGGAGGTGGTCGCGCTGCAGGCTCGGATGACCTCGCCGGCGATGATGCAAGGCGGTTCGTTCGGCATCGACCGAGGCCGGCTGGATGCCACGGCGACCGTTGCCTGGTTGATGGTCGGCGTGCCGATCCTGTGGGGCGTGTGGGTCACGCTGTCCAAGACCTTCGTGCTCTTCGAGTGAGAACCGCCGTCCTAGACTGGAAACGCGTTGTACGAAGCATTTCCTTCAATGGCATGTTCCGTCCGGTTGATTGCGGCGCGTTTACGCGCCTCTGCCGAACGGAACATGCTCTAGACGTCGATCGACGCCACCATGCGTTTCAGCATCGCCGTGTCGGGATAAATGCCGAGACCGGCCTGGACGTTGTCCTTCATGTGCTCGGGCTTGCCGGTGCCGGGGATGACTGAGGTGACGGCGGGATTCGCCAGCACGAACTTCAGCAGGATCTGCGCCCAGCTCGTGCAGCCGATCTCGCCCGCCCAGTCAGGCAGTTTGCGGCCCAGAAGCTTGCGCAGCAGCCCGCCGCCGCCGAACGGCTGGTTCACGATCACGGCGACGCCGCGCTCGGCGGCGAGCGGCAGCAGACGGCGCTCGACCGCGCGATCGTCGAGCGCGTAGTTGAGCTGCACAAAGTCCCATTTCTCGGCCCGCAGCACGGCCTCGAGCTCGTCGTGCGCGCTTTCGGTGTAGTGCGTGATGCCGAGCAGGCGCACGCGACCCTCGGCTTTCCAGGTGCGCAAGGTCGCAAGATGGGCGCGCCAGTCGACCAGATTGTGGATCTGCATCAGGTCGATGCGCTCGGTCTTGAGCAGCGCCATCGAGCGGCGCATCTGGGCGATGCCGTTGTCGCGCCCCGTCGTCCAGACCTTGGTGGCGATGAAGGCTTTGTCGCGCGTACCGGCCGAAGCCAGCAGATCGCCGACCACGCTCTCGGCCGCGCCGTACATCGGCGAGGTATCGATCACCGAGCCGGCGGCTTCGAACAGAATACGCAGCACCTCGGCGAGCGGCGCGCGCTCGGCGGGCTGGGTGCCGACGTCGAAGGTCCGCCAGGTACCGCAGCCGACCACGGGCAGCGCCTCGCCATTGGAGGGAATCTTGCGGGTATGCATGCGGACTCCTGGCGCATCTCTCGATATCTGGGCAGCCGCGGAACCGCCCAGCAGGGCGCTGCTGGCAAGCTGGAGGAAAGCGGAACGCGAGAGCGGCATGGAAAATTACAGCGCGATCTGGAACGCCTGTCCGGCACGACTGACGTCGACCGGTTGGCCATTGAGGGTCATGCGCGGCGGCTCGGCAAGGCCGGAGAGAGTGAAGGTCTTGGCCATGTGCTGGCTGTTCTGGTCAGGCTTGGGAGTGTGGACGATGTCGATCTCACGCGCCCACGGCCGGTACTCGACCCGCAGCAGGCCGACCCATCCGTCGGCGCGTAGGGTAACGCCATCGCGCGTCGTGAGCGTCCAGGGCTGCGGATCGGGCAGGGGATTGTAGCCGACCACGGCGCCGCTCAGCGGATCGGCGAGCAGATAGGCCTTGTGCCCGGGTGCGGTGGTGAGCACAGCGCCGTTTTTTTCCAGCCGGCCCGTCGTGCCCTGCTGCGCCCAGCTCGTGTCACGGTCGACGCCGGGCGGCAGGTAGGGCCACTGGCCATTCAGCCGCCGGTAGGGAATGGCCTTCTGCTGCTGGCCGGGATTGACGACATAGTGCCGTTCCGTCGGCTGGCCAAAATCGGTGGTGAAGCCTGCTTCCATCAAGTCATTGCCGCTGCGATAGGCAACCTCGAGCAGCCGCTTGTCGTCGCGCCAAATAGCGGTGAGCTGGTTGGCGGCCATGTGGCGGACAAACGCTTCGAAGCTGCCATGCTGCTCGGCGTCGCCCATTTCCAGCACGAAGCCGCCATAGGTGCGAGTCATGATGGTCCGGAGGTCGAGGTCGCGCAGCGCGATGGGCTTGTCACGCTTGAAATTGAAGATCGAGATGACGAGCGCCGGCGCGATATCGTCCTTGTGGCCGTCGGCGCGGCCGCCGACCGCGAAGCCGATTTCGATTTCGGCGTCTCGGCCGAGGTCGGAGGCCGGCAAGGGCAGGATGGCGAGATAGCTCACGCCGTCGCGGATCAGGATGTGCTGACCAGCCTTCACAGGATGCGGAAACTGGCCGATGCGCTGGCCGTCGACATGGATCTCCCAGTCACGCTCGGTGGCGAAGTTCCACAGGCCGATGACGGTGGCCAGCCGTGTGATGGTCTGGTCGTTGCCGATGCCCGCCATCAGCCGGTCGCGGTTGTTGTGCGGCTTGGCGAAGACGATGGCCCGGTTGCGGCTTTGGAAGATCAGCGTGAGGCCGGCCTGTTCGCTGCCGCCTTCACGCGTCGTGGAGAGGTCAGGGCCGTTGGCGACATAGCGCGCGGTGAGCGTGCCGAGATCGTCCAGGCGGGTCGAGGCCTGCGGCGCGTGCACCCACTGTGCCATGATGTCGACGGCGCCGCCGCGTATGTCGGCAGTGGCAAGGCCGTACCAACGGCCAAGATAGGAGCGTCGCCACAGCGGCGGCTTGAAATTGTTGCGCGTCGTCTCGGTGGCGGTCTCCTCGAACGGCACCGGCTTGTCGTCGATCAGGCCGGCGACCCAGGACGGCGCCCAGGGCTGTTGCAGGCTCTGCATCGCCACCCGGCCGGGCGGGAAGTCGTAGCCCCAGGCCGGCATGCCGTGGACGGTCGCCGGCGGCGGCTGGTCGAGATACTTCACTGCGCCCGCCTTGGAGACGGTATGCAGGGCGCCGTAGATGCCGTCCTGCTCGATCAGCACGCCCGACATCCGCGCCCGTGTCGACGAGGAAACGAAGCGGCGCAGGCGAGGATGATAGGCGGTCGTCAGCATTTCCATGGTGCGATCGACCAGGATGCGGCCCATCAGGCGGTCGATCGCGGTGGGCGCGAAGTCGGCGAACATCTTCTGCGCGCTCAAGGTGATCGACAGATAGTAGTGGTCGAGCATCTCCTGCGTGCTGCCGTCGAGAAATGCCCAGAAGCGCAGCGGCAGAGCCTCGAGCCCATGGCGGCCGTCGCCCATGGCATAGGCCGAATCGATCATCGCACCACCCAGCAGCGCGCCCATCGCGGCGGTGTGGTTGAAGTTCTGGGTGCTCACCGAGAAGTTGTAGCCGTCGCGAAAGAACGACGCGCGGCCGCGCCAATCGCGGTTGCGCTTCCAATAGTCGATCGCATCGCGGCTTTGCGGCATGACGAAGGCGCTGGTCGGCAGGTCGGGCTGCAGCCATGCTTCCCAATAGCCCTTCATGTGATCCTGCACCGGCGCCGGCAGCAGATCGCGAAACAGGTGCCAGACCAGCAGGTTGTCCTGGATCTCCCAGCCCATCCAGTAGCGCGGCGGGATGACGAGTATGTCGCGCAGGCGTCCCTGATAATCCCGGTAGCCGTGCTCGCCTTCGACATCGGCCCAGCGGCTCACACTGTCGCCACCAACCCGGCTCAGCTCCTGGATATGCTCGATCTGCCAGGCCGGCCGGCCGGTGTCGCGGACGTGAAGCGCGCGCCGCGCCCGTTCGGCTACCTGCTGGGGCGTGGGTAGGACCGCCGTCGGGCGCGAACCGTCAGGCTTGGCGAATTGCGGGTCGCGCTCGACCGCCAGCGGCAGGACGACGGAGACCGAGCCGGCGGTGCCCACGCGCCGCAGCCCGACGACAATGCGCGCCGCGGCAAAGCGCAGGCCGTGGCCGCCGGTCGGCATGGCCCATTCGTAGGCGTCGCCGCCGCGGTAGCGCGAATCGTAGGTCTCGACCTTGCGCAGCAGGAAGCCGCATTGCTCCAGCCAGCGCAGGCGCGCGCCGGCGTCCCTTTCGATCAAGGCCGACGACAGCAGGCGCGTGATGTCGAAGCGCGCCTCGAGCGCCTGCCTGGAGAGTTCCTGTGGCTCGAGAAGATCGACCAGCCGATCGCGCGCCGCATCGCCGGCGCCGTAGCGCGCCCAGTAGCGGCGGCCGTTGATGCTGGCATTGAAGGTGGGGCCGTTGGAGGCGTCGGCAACCCAGGGCTGGCGAAGCGGCCAGGCCCGCACATGCCAGGTCGGCGGATCGTCGGTCCAGATCTGCCGCCCCAGGCCGTCGCGACAGGTATAGCCCTCGGGCACGATCTCGTAGCCACCGTAGCGCAGCGACAGCTCGGCCTTTGCGAGCACCCTGCCCTTGCGCAGGAGATTGGCGATGTCTTCCGCCGCGGTGGGAAAGCGCAGCAGGACCGAACGATGAACGGCGTCAAACGTCTTGCCGCCGACGATGGGTTTGTCCCATTGCCGGCCATCGATGGTTGCCGTCTGGTGGTCGGTGACCTCGAACAGCTCGACGCCGCCCTGCGCGAACGATGGCGATGTTGTCGAAGCAAGGCTCGCTCCGGCCGCCAGCAATTGACGCCGCGAAATGTTCGGCAGGTCGCTCAATCGCGTCCTCTTACGCCACACCGTGAGAGTCCTCGCCCGGGAGTTTACCCCTAAACCTTGCCGCTGACGCCGGCCGAGGCAAAGGTCGCCATGCCGTTGTGGCAAGCGGCCGCAGCCTTGAGGATCGGCACGGCGAGCGCCGCCGCCGAGCCCTCGCCCAGCCGCATATCCATGTCGAGCAGCGGCCGCTGGCCTATGGCTTCGAGAAGGTGCCGATGACCGGGCTCGGCGGAACGGTGCGCCACGCGACAGTGATCCAGCGCATGGTGGTCGGCAACGTAGAGTACGGCAGCGGCCGCGGTACAGGCATAGCCGTCGAGCAGCACGGGAATGCGACCGATGCGGGCGGCAAGCACGGCGCCGGCGATAGCGGCGAATTCCTCGCCACCCACCGCCGCCAGCAGCACGAGCGGATCGCGCTCGCCGATCGCGGCTTTGTGACGGGCGAGCGCCTCGTCGATGACGGCGATCTTGTGGGCCAACACCTCACCCTTCACGCCGGTGCCGGGGCCGGCCCAATCGGCGCCGCTGCCGCCGAACAGGGCGGCACACAGCGTGGCGGCGGTCGTGGTGTTGGCGATACCCATCTCGCCGAGGCACAGCACGTCGATGCCGGGTTCGGCGGCCATCATGCCGTAGGCCATCGCCTTGGCCGCGCGCGTCTCGCTCATGGCGGGGCCTTGGCTGAAATCCTCGGTCGGATGCTCCAGGTCGAGTTCGTAGATGCGCAGGTCGGCATCGATGGCGGCGGCGAGCTGGTTGATGGCAGCGCCGCCGTCGAGAAAGTTCTTCACCATCTGGCGCGTGACTTCCGGCGGATAGGCCGACACGCCGCGCCGGGCGATGCCATTGGCGCCGGCGAATACCGCCACGCGCGGCCGCTCGATTCGGGGGCTGGCGCGGCCCTGCCAGGCCGCCAGCCATTCGGCGATCTCCTCGAGCCGCCCCAACGAGCCCGGCGGCTTGGTGAGCTGGGCCTGGCGTTCGACCGCCTCGGTCTGCGCCGCGAGGTCGGGTCCCGGGAGGTCGCGCAGGATACGGCGCATTTCCTCGAAGGTGGCGGGAGGGCTGTTCATAAGCAGAAACGGTCCTTACGGCGGGCGCGGACCATCCTATATTCGACCTACCATGACCAGTCCAAACGACCCCCCCAGTGGCCGGCCATCGTCGTTCGACGAATGGCTTCAGGCGTTCAAGGAACAGGTATCCTTCTTCACCGGCCTCAAGCTCGATACGGGCGCTCCGCGCTGGCAGCTCGCCGATGTCTTGCCGGTGCTGCCCTTCATCGGCGCGGGCGTCGGGCTGGCGGCGGGGCTGGTGTTCGCCATCGTGCGTGGCGTGGCGGGCCCTGGCTGGCTGGCCGGTGTGCTGGCGGTCGGCGCGGCCGTGCTGATCACGCGTGCCCTGCATGAAGACGGCCTGGCCGACACCGCCGACGGGCTCGGCCCGCATGGCCTGGAGGCGCCGCGGCGGCTCGAGATCATGCGCGACAGTCGAAACGGTACGTTCGGCGTGCTGGCGCTGGCACTGTCGGTGTTGATCAAGGTCGCCTGCCTGGCGCAATTCAGCGGCGCAACCGGGCTGGTGGTGTTGATCGCAGCCCACGCCCTGTCGCGGGCCGTGCTTGCTTATCCGTTGCTCGCCTATTCGCCGGTGCGCGAGGATGGCCTGGGCGCACATGCGGGCAAGCCCTCCGACAACGACGTCTGGCTGACCATCGGCATCGGCGCCGCGCTCGCTTTCCTGTTGCTGCTCGGCAAGGGCTTCTTCGTGGCGATCCTGGCGCCGCTCGCCGCCATGGCTGCGGCGTGGTTCGCCTCCCGTTGGATCGCCCAACGGATCGGCGGCTATACCGGCGATACGCTGGGCGCCGTGCAGCAGAAGGCTGAGATCGTTTTTCTGGTGGTGGCGGCGCTCTTCATCGCCCGCTAAGAACATCGCCATGGCAACAGCTGCAAAGATTACGGGCGCGATCACCCGATGGTGGTGGGTGCGCCACGCTCCTGTCCCTAATCCCGAGGCGCGCTGCTATGGCCAGAGCGACAAGGATTGCGACGTCAGCAACGAGGCGCTGTTCCGCCATCAGGCGTTACTGCTGCCCAAGGGTGCGATCTGGTACTCGTCCAATCTGTTGCGAGCGCGCAAGACGGCCGAGCATCTCGCCAAGGCGGGCGCCGACATGGGCAGGCTGCTGATCGATCCTGCCCTCGCCGAACAGCATTTCGGTTCGTGGCAGGGCCTCACCTACACCGAGATCGCCGAGCACCACGGCAGCAACCATTTGTTCTGGTTGGGCCCGCCGGAGTTCCGGCCGCCGGGCGGCGAAAGCTTCGTCGACCTGCGCGAGCGCACGGTCAAGAGCATCGAGCGGCTGACCGACGAGCATCGCGGCCGCGACATCGTGGCGACGGCGCACGGCGGCACCATTCGTGCCGCTTTGGCGCACGCCTTCGATATGCATCCCGAGGCCGCCGTTCGCTTCGAGATCGACAATGTCTCGCTCACTTTGATCGAGCATTTCGAGCAGGCCGATCCCGCGCATGCCTGGCGGGTGGCCTTCACCAACTACATGCCGCGCGAGCTGGTCATCGCCCACGCAGGCAGCAAGGCATGAAAAGCGCCAGCGAACTTGCGGCGAACCAGACGGCGTTCTGGAACGGGCCGGGCGGCAAGGGCTGGCTCGCTTCCTATGAACGCATCCAGCGCGGTATCGCGGGATTCAGCGACGACGTGATCACAGCCGCCGCCGCGACGCCGGGTGAGAACGTGCTCGATGTGGGTTGCGGCACTGGCACGACAACGGGCGTGCTGGCCCACGCCGTTGGCCCGAGGGGCCGTGTGTTGGGCGTCGATATTTCCGAACCGCTGCTCGCTGCAGCGCGAGCGCAGGAAATCGCGAACGCGACTTTTGCGACGGGTGACGCAACGACCCATCCGTTCGATGCGGCGAGCTACGATCTCGTCTTCTCCCGTTTCGGCGTCATGTTCTTTGCCGATCCGGTGGCGGCGTTCAAAAACCTGCGGTGCGCGCTCAAGCCTGCGGGCCGGTTGGTCTTCGTCTGCTGGCGCACGCCTCAGGAGAATCCCTGGGGCCTGGTGCCGTTCCGTGCGGCAGCGCCTCATCTGCCCCCGATCGAGCGGCCCGGTCCTGAAGAGCCGGGCCAGTATTCCTTTGGCGATCGCGCGCGCATCGAGCGCATCCTGAAGGAGGCGGCCTTCGGCCCGCCGACCTTGCGGCCGCTCAATCATCCCATTCGCCTCGGCAAGGACATCGCCGACGTGCTGGACAACACCGCGCGCTTCGGCCCGCTCGCCCGGCTGTTCGCCGAGGCGGCGCCGGCCCAGATCGAGAAAGCCAGACAGGCGATCGCTGAGGCACTGAAGCCTCATGAAAGCGCCGATGGCATCGTGCTGCCCGGCGCATGCTGGCTGGTGAGTGCCACGCAGCACTGATGGAACACGTGCCGACCTTTTCCTTGCCGCCGGTCAGCCTGGTGCTGGGCGGCGCGCGCTCGGGCAAGAGCACGCATGCCGAGAGGCTGGTCGCCGGCACGCTGCATGGTGCGGCCCCCCATCCGGCGGTCTATATCGCCACCGCCCAGGCCGGCGACGTCGAGATGGCGACTCGCATCATGGCCCATCGCGCCCGGCGCGGCGCCAATTGGACCACCGTGGAGGAGCCGCTGAAGCTCGGCGAGGCGGTGCTGGCCGCCGGCACGCATCGCCAGCCGGTGCTGGTCGATTGCCTCACCCTTTGGCTGTCCAATCTGATGCATGCCGGCGAGGACCTTGACGAGGCCACCGACGAGCTGCTGCGGGCGCTCGATGGTTTTGCCCCGCCGTTGGTTTTTGTCAGCAACGAAGTGGGGCTCGGCATCGTGCCCGACACGCCGCTCGGCCGGGCTTTCCGCGATGCCCAGGGCCGGCTCAATATGCGGATGGCCGAGCGCGCCGACCGGGTTGTTTTGGTGGCCGCGGGCCTGCCCCTGATCCTCAAGGATCGCCCGGCCCCCCGCTGAGGGCCTCAATTCTGCCCTGAAACATGGTATGATTCGGGTTGTTGTGGCCGTCTAGGCGCTTCCCCGGCGTCGGCCTCAAACCAAGGAGCAGAAAATGAAGCTCGATCGCCGAACCGTCCTTGGCGCGACCGCGGCCGCCTTTGCCGCCCCGCTGCTCGCTGCCACGCCCTCCCACGCCGATGCCAAGCGCCAATCGCTGGTCGACCAGTCCCTGGCGTCGGCCCGCAAGGTCATCACCAGCAAGGACTACCCAGACGCCCCCAAGCAAATGGCCAAGGCCAAGGCCGTGCTGATCGTGCCGGAACTCGTGCAGGGTGGCTTCATCCTGGGCGCGGCCGGCGGGCGCGGCACCCTGCTGGCGCGCACCTCGCCCAACAACTGGAGCTACCCCGCCTTCTACGGCATGGGCTCCGGCAGCCTCGGCCTGCAGGTCGGCGCCAAGGTGTCCGAGATCGTGTTCATCATCCTGACCGACAAGGGCTTGGCCGCGCTCCTCGACCACAAGTTCAAGTTCGGCGCCGAAGTCGGCGTGACCATGGTGGCGGTCGGCATCGGGCTTGAGGGTGCGTCGACCGCGGCGGGCGGCTCCGACATCGTGGCCTTCTCCAATTCGGCCGGCCTGTTCGCCGGCGCCTCGCTCGAAGGCTCGTATCTCGACGCCGACAACGACTGGAACGCGCTCTACTACGGCCAGGGCGCGACCGGCCGGGCGATCGTCACCGAGCGCCGCTTCACCAACCCCGGCGCCGAGCCGCTCAGGCAATTCCTCGCCAGGTGGTGAAGCAACAGTGGTGAACCGGCAGCGGTGAGCTAACGCCGCTCCACGCGCTGCTTCAGCGCCCGGTTCAGCGCGTCGAAACCCTGCGCGGTGTCGCGCAGCATGGCGCCGAACAGCGGCACCAGGACTCCGCGGAAATCCTCTTCCTGGCGAAGACGGCAGCCGGCTGGCGTCGTTTCGATGATGAAAGCGTGCTCGCCGTCGAACAGGCCGGGCATGATCACCCGACCGAGCCAGCGCAACTCGCGCTCTGGCTCGGCGACTAGGACCGTGGGCTTGAAGGTCATGACGCCCCGTCCTGCAGGCTGCACCGTGACTTCCAGACGCGTGCCGACGCGCGGCTCGCCGACCAGGCGGCGGATGAAGGGATTCCACTCAGGATAGGCCGCGAAGTCGGTCAGCACGCGCCAGGTCGCGGCCGGCGACGCCGCTATGTCGATGGCTGTCGCGAGGCGACGCACCCGCTGTACCCGTCGTCCTCGGCTAGGCGACCTTCAGGCTTGCATCGATCGCGAGCTTGGCCTTGGTCTTGGTCTTCACTTCATCAACGGTCACGCCGTCGGCGAGCTGGATCAAGGTCACGCCACCCGTACCTTTTTTGTCGACGGTGAAGACGCCGAGTTCGGAGATCACCATGTCGACCACCCGCCGGCCGGTGAGCGGCAGGGTGCATTCCTTCAGGAGCTTCGAGGCGCCGTCCTTGGAGACATGCTCCATGGTGACGATCACCCGCCGCACGCCGGCGACCAGGTCCATCGCGCCGCCCATGCCCTTCACCATCTTGCCCGGGATCATCCAGTTGGCGAGGTCGCCGTTTTCCGCCACTTCCATGGCGCCCAGGATGGAGAGGTCGATGTGGCCGCCGCGGACCATGGCGAAGCTGTCGGCCGAGGAAAAATACGATGTGCCCTTGACCTCGGTCACCGTCTGCTTGCCGGCATTGATGATGTCGGCGTCGACCTCGTTGTCGTAGGGGAAGGGGCCGACGCCCAACATGCCGTTCTCGCTCTGCAGGGTGATGTCGACGTCGTCCGGCACATAGTTGGACACCAGCGTCGGAATACCGATGCCGAGATTGACGTAGTAGCCGTCCTTCAGTTCCTTGGCGGCGCGCGCCGCCATCTGATCGCGGGTCCAGGCCATGGTAGTTGCCTCCTCAAGCCTTGCGAATGGTGCGCTGCTCGATCTTCTTGTCGTAGGGCGCGCCGCAGAAGATGCGGTTCACGAAAATGCCCGGCGTGTGGATGTGGTCGGGATCGAGCTGGCCGACCTCGACCAGTTCCTCGACCTCGGCAACGCACATCTTCGCAGCCGTCGCCATCATCGGATTGAAGTTCCGCGCCGCCTTGCGATAGACGAGGTTCCCGGACTTGTCGCCCTTCCACGCCTTGACCAGCGCCAGGTCGCCGACCAGGCCGCGTTCCATGACGTATTCCTCGCCGTCGAAGACCTTGGTCTCCTTGCCTTCGGCGACCAGCGTGCCGACGCCGGTCTTGGTATAGAAGGCGGGGATCCCCGCGCCGCCGGCCCGGCAGCGCTCGGCCAAGGTGCCCTGCGGATTGAATTCGAGCTCGAGCTTGCCTTCGAGGTAGAGCTTGGCGAAGGTCTTGTTCTCGCCGACGTAGGAACTGATCATTTTCTTGATCTGGCCGGTCTCGAGCAGCAGGCCGAGGCCGGCGCCGTCGATGCCGGCGTTGTTGGATACGCACGTCAGGTTCTTGGCGCCGAGGTCGCGCACGGCCTCGATCAGCTTGTCGGGAATGCCGACCAGCCCGAAACCGCCGCACATCAGCATCATGCCGTCGCTCAGCACGCCGTCGAGCGCCGACTTGGCGTCTTTGTAGACCTTGTTTGCCATCGCCTCTTTCCGTGCAAGTCCCGTACCGTCCGCATATGCGGGACGCGGTCGCGGGCTGTCAATTGCGCGTGCTGTCCAGGATCACGACGGCAATCCCTGTGATCACCAGTGCCGTGCCGAGCGCCAGCGGGAGCGTGATCGTCTCGCCCAGCAGCACGATCGACGAGGCGATGCTGAGCAAGGGCACGCCCAGCATGGCCATCGAGCCGATGACCGGCGGCAGGGCCCGCCCGACCGACACCGCGGCCCAGGTCGCGATCGGACCGGCAAAGGCGCCGATGTAGAGCAACGCCATCCAGAGTTCTTTTTTGCCGAGCTCCAGATAACCCGCAGGCTCGGCGAGCAGTGCCAGGCTCCAGAGGAGGGCCGCCGCCACGCTCATCTGCCAGGGCAGCACATCGAGCGGCGTCAGCTTCCAGCGGTGGCGGCGGATATGGACGATGGCAATCGCCCAGGTGAAGCCCGCCAGCAACAGCCAGAGGTGACCCCAAATGACCGCCTTGTCGGTCCAGTCGAAGCGTAGCGGATCGACCAGGACAACGATCCCCGTGAGTCCGAGCACGACGCCCGCCACGGCGCGCCATCCGACTTTCTCGCCAATCAGCAGGGAGAGCGGCACGATCCATAGCGTGGCGGTGTAGGCGAGCACGCTCGAGCGGCCGGCGGGTAGGCTCTGCATGCCGAGATTGGAGAAGGCGAAGAAGCAGGAAAGCTGCAGCGCGCCGACCGACAACACGATCGGCCAATCGGCGCGCTGCGGCCAGGCGAGGCGGCCGAGGCAGGCCAGCAGAATAAAGGCGGTGGTGGCCGACAACGTGGCGCGCGCGGCGGCAAACCACAGCGGCGTCGAGGCCTCCAGGCCGACCTTGATGATCGGCCAGCTGAGGCCAAACAGGATGATGTTGGCGGCAAGCTGCAGCCACGCGATCCGGGGGACTTCTCTTGTCATCGGCGGCGGAGTAATCTCCGCCTCGAGCGGAGCGAAGGATCTCGCCGAACGATCAGGCAGGGACCTGTATGGTTGGCCTTAGGTCCTTCGCTACGGTCCGGACGACAGTGGTTCACGCCCGTTTCGCCTTCACGGTCGTCAGCGGCTGCGGCAGGCGCTGCAGCATCTCCTTCGGGACCACCTGCCAGAAACGCTCCAGGCAGCGGTCCCAGTCGTTGAGCAGCCGGGCGCCCTGCGGCGACTTGGTCTCCGCGACATGCTCCCCGATCAGCGCCTTGAGCTCGCCCTCCCAATGCGGATGGCCGAGGCGCTGCCACACCACCGTCTCGGGATTGACCTTGAGCGCAAAGACGTCGTCGGGGTCGTAGACGAACGCCATGCCGCCCGTCATGCCGGCGGCGAAGTTGACGCCGATCGAACCCAGGATCACCGCCGTGCCGCCGGTCATGTACTCGCAACCGTTCGAGCCCAGCCCCTCGACCACGGTGTCGGCGCCGGAGTTGCGCACAGCGAAGCGCTCGCCGGCGCGGCCGCAGGCGAACAACTTGCCCGCCGTCGCGCCATAGAGAACCGTGTTGCCGATGATGGCGTTGTTCTCCGGCACCAGCGGGCTCGACACCGTGGGCTTGACCACGATGGTGCCACCGCTCAGCCCCTTGCCGACATAGTCGTTGGCGTCGCCGAACACTTCGAGCTTCATGCCGCGCACGGTGAAGGCGCCGAGCGACTGGCCGGCGGTGCCGCGCAGGCGGATGGTCACGGTGTCGGGCTGCAGCCCCGCCATGCCGTACTTGCGGGTGATCATGGCGGCCAGCCGGGTGCCCACCGCGCGATGGGTGTTCCGCACGCTGTACTGCAGCTGCATCTTCTCGCGGTGCGTGAACAGCGGCTGGGCGTCGCGGATCATCTGGGCGTCGAGCGCGTCGGGCACTTCGTTGCGGCCCACGACGGTGCAATGCACGGCGCCCGAGCCGCCATCGGCGCGGGTCAGCAGCGGGCTCAGGTCAAGGTCGTCGAGATAGCGCGCGCCGCGGCTCACCTGCTTCAGCAGATCCGAGCGGCCGACGATCTCGAGCAGCGAGCGGTATCCCAGCTGCGCCAGGATCTCGCGCACCTCTTCGGCCACGAAGCTGAAGAGATTGACCACCTTCTCGGGCGAGCCCTCGAACTTGGCGCGCAGTTTCGGATCCTGGGTGCAGACGCCGACCGGGCAGGTGTTGGAATGGCACTGCCGCACCATGATGCAGCCCATGGCGATCAATGACGCCGTGCCGATGCCGTACTCCTCGGCGCCGAGCAGGGCCGCGATCACCACGTCGCGGCCGGTCTTGATGCCGCCGTCGGTGCGCAACATCACCTTCTCGCGCAGGCGATTGAGCGTCAGCACCTGGTGAGTTTCCGACAGCCCCATCTCCCAGGGAATGCCGGCATACTTGATGCTGGTCTGGGGCGAGGCGCCGGTGCCGCCGCTATGGCCGGAGATCAGGATCACGTCCGCTTTTGCCTTGGCGACGCCGGCGGCGATGGTGCCGATGCCCGAGCGGGCCACCAGCTTCACCGTCACCCTTGCCTCGGGATTGATCTGCTTCAGGTCATAGATGAGCTGCGCCAGGTCCTCGATCGAATAGATGTCGTGGTGCGGCGGCGGGCTGATCAGACTGACGCCGGGTGTCGAGTGGCGCAGCCGGGCGATCATCTCGCTCACCTTGACGCCGGGCAGCTGGCCGCCTTCGCCCGGCTTGGCGCCCTGGGCCACCTTGATCTCGAGCTCGCGG
The DNA here is from genome assembly GCA_945889625.1 of Asaia bogorensis. GTDB lineage: Bacteria > Pseudomonadota > Alphaproteobacteria > Reyranellales > Reyranellaceae > Reyranella. The sequence goes on from CAMDCE010000006.1 coordinate 34,499, forward strand.
CAGTTGTTGAGATACTCCGCCGTGACACCGAAACGTCCGGAGGCGACCTGCTTGATCGCCGACGAGGCGTTGTCGCCGTTGGCGCGTGGGCTGTAGCGCGCCGGATCCTCGCCGCCCTCGCCGGAATCGGACTTGGCGCCGATGCGGTTCATGGCGATCGACAGGGTCTCGTGCGCCTCCGGTCCCAGCGCGCCCAGCGAGATGCCGGGCGACACCAGCCGCTTGCGCAGCTCGGTGATCGATTCGACCTCGTCGATGGCGATCGGCTTGCGGTCGGCCCGGAAGTCCAGAAGGTCGCGCAGGTTGATCGGTGGCAGGCGGCGCACGGCCTCGCTGTACTTGCGGTACTTGGCGTAGGACTCGGTATTGACCGCGTCCTGCAGCATGTGGATGAGGTTGCCCTCGAAGTTGTGGTGGTCGCCGCCGGTGCGCCACTTGTAGAAGCCGCCGATCGGCAGCGCGATCACCTCCTCGTCGAAGGCGCGGGCGTGCTGTTGCGCGATCTTCTCCTGCACGCCGCGCAGGCCGATGCCGGAGATGCGCGACGGCATGCCGGGGAAGAACTCGGCGACCAGCGAGCGCGACAGGCCGACCGCCTCGAAGTTGCAGCCGCCGCGATAGGACGACAGCACCGAGATGCCCATCTTGGACATGGTCTTGAGCAGCCCCTCGTCGAGCGCCTTCTTGTAGTTGGCCAGGCACTGGCCGAGCGTCTGCTTGCCGAACAGGCCGCGCGCATGGCGGGCGGCGATCGTCTCCTCGGCGAGGTAGGGATTCACCGATGTGGCCCCGACGCCGATGATGACGGCGGCATAGTGCACGTCGAGGCATTCGCCCGAGCGGACGTTGAGCGAGATGAAGGTGCGCAGCGACTGGCGCACCAGATACGAATGCACGCAGCCGGCGGCCAGGATCATCGGCAGGGCGGCGCGGTCGGCGTCGATGTTGGCGTCGGTCAACACGACATGCTGGCAGCCGCTGCGGACCGCCTCCTCGGCCTCCCGGCAGATGCGGTCGAAGGCCTGGCGCATGGCGTCCAGCCCGCCCTTGCTCTCGAAGGTGCAATCGATGCGCGCGGCCGACTCGCCCATGTACTTGCGCATCGCCTCGAACTCGGCGTTGAGCACGATCGGCGACTGCAGCGACAGCATCTCGCTCTGTTCGGCGCTCTCGTCGAGGATGTTGCCGAGGTTGCCCAGCCGCGTGCGGATCGTCATGACGTTGCGCTCGCGCAAGCTGTCGATCGGCGGGTTGGTGACCTGGCTGAAGTTCTGGCGGAAGTAGTGGTGCATGCCGCGATAGGTGTCGCTCAGCACCGCCAGCGGCGCGTCGTCGCCCATCGAGCCCACGGCTTCCTTGCCGTCCTCGACCATGGGATGGAGGATCATCTCGAGATCCTCGACCGACCAGCCGGCGGCGAACTGGCGGCGGCGCAGCTCGTCGGGAGCGAAGTGCTGGTCGTGCGGCGTGTCCTGCTTGATCAGCGAATCGAGTTCGACGGTGCGGTCGGTCCAGCTGGCGTAGTCCTGGGTGTCGGCCAGCATGTCCTTCAGCTCGCGGTCCTTGTAGAGCCTGGGCTGGTCCATATCGACGGCCAGCATTTCGCCGGGGCCGAGCCGGCCCTTTTCGACGATCTTCATCTCGTCCTGCGGCACCATGCCGGCCTCGGAGCCGGCGATCAGCAGATCGTCTGAGGTCACCACGAAGCGCATGGGCCGCAGCCCGTTGCGGTCGAGCCCGACCAGCGCCCACTTGCCGGCGACGGCGGCGATCGCCGCCGGCCCGTCCCACGGCTCCATGACGCCGTTCACGTAGTTGTACATGGCGCGGTGCTTGGGCGGCACGTTGGGGTTGGAGGCCGAGGCCTCGGGAATCATCATCGCCTTGACCATCGGCAAGTTGCGATGGCCGCGCACCAAAAGCTCGAACACGTTGTCGAGCGCCGAGGAGTCCGATGCGCCGGGCTGGATGATCGGCTTCAGGTCCTCAACCGCGCGGCCGAAGCCCTCGTATTCGAGGCGCGCCTCGTGGCTCTTCATCCAGTTGACGTTGCCCAGCAGCGTGTTGATCTCGCCGTTGTGCGCCAGCACGCGGAAGGGCTGCGCCAGCTTCCATTGCGGGAAGGTGTTGGTCGAATAGCGCTGGTGGAAGATCGCGAAGCGCGATGTGAAGCGCTCGTCGAGCAGGTCGGGATAGAAGGCCGACAGATGCTCGGCCAGGAACATGCCCTTGTAGACGACCGAGCGGCAGCTGAGCGAGCAGACGTAGAACTCGACGATGTTCTCGGCCAGTGCGGCCTTCTCCATGCGCCGGCGCAGGATGTAGAGCTGCTTCTCGAACTCGCGGTTATCGAGCCTGGCGTCGCCGCGGCCGATCAGGATCTGCTCGATCTCCGGCCGTGTCGCATTGGCCTTCTCGCCGATCACCGAGATGTCGACCGGCACCTGGCGCCAGCCCAGGATGGTGTGGCCGAAGCGCAGGATCTCGGTCTCGACGATGATGCGGCAGCGCTCTTGGGCGCCGAGATCGGTGCGCGGCAGGAACACCATGCCGACCGCGACGCGGCCGACCTGCGGGTCCTCGCCGCTCGAGTCGCGGATGTACTCCTTGAAGAAATCCTGCGGGATCTCGACATGGATGCCGGCACCATCGCCGGTCTTGCCGTCGGCGTCGACGGCGCCGCGATGCCACACCGCTTTCAAGGCATCGATGCCCGCCACCACCACATCGCGACGGCGCTTGCCATCCAGCGCCGCGACCAGCCCGACACCGCAGGAATCGATCTCCTGGGCGGGGTTGTAGCCGTATGCGGCGGTGAGCCTCGCGACACCGTCATGGTGATCGCGGATGTACTGCTCGGAGTCGAAGGGTGGTGTGGACATGACGGCGTTCCTTGGCATCTGACCCCCTCCGCCCCGATTACGGGGCACCTCCCCCGAAGACGGGGGAGGAGAAGGTTCCTTGCCTCCCCCGTCTTCGGGGGAGGTGTCGCCGTCAGACGGCGACGGAGGGGGTCATGAACTCATGAATCGGAAAAAAGCTTCCCGGCCTCAGCCCAGTTCTCTTTCTTGATGTCGGTCAGGATGATCTGGACGGCGTCGGGCGTGCAGCCGAGCGCGCGGCAGGTGCCCTCGGTCAGTTCCTTGGCCAGTTTGCGGCGCTGCTCGGTGGTGCGGCCCTCGAACAGCTGGACGTTGATCATCGGCATGGCTTTCTCCCTTTCAGTTCTTGTGGCTGATGGTGACGTGCTTGGGCTGGCTGGCGACGCGCGCCATCCAAGCGTTGATGTTCTTGTAGTTCTTGAGGTCGAACTCGCCCTCATGCGCCACGTGCGTGTAGGCATAGAGCGCGATGTCGGCGAGACCGAAGCGCCCGTCGACGAAGAACGGGTGCGTCGCCAGGTGCTTGTCCATCACGGCGAGTGCTGCATAGCCGCCCTTCATGCGGTTCGGCAGGTCCATCTCCTGCAGGGCCGAGAGCTTGGGCAGATAATGCTTCCAGAAACGCGCCACGGCGATATTGGGCTCGTGGCTGTACTGCTCGAAGAACATCCATTGCAGGGTCGCCGCCCGCGCCTTGCGGTCCTTGGGCGCCAGCGGCGTGCCCTCGGCGAGATGCCAGACGATGGCGCCCGATTCGAAGAGGTGGCTGCCATCCTCGAGCTGCAAGGTCGGAATGCGGCCGTTGGGATTGCGCGCCAGGAATTCCGGCGTGCGCGTCTCGCCCTTCAGGATGTCGCACTCGATCAGTTTGTAGGGCAGGCCGAGATGGGCCAGCGTCAGCCGGACCTTGTAGCCGTTGCCCGAGTCCATGTAGTCGTAAAGCGTCAGCATCGGAGTCACTCCGCTGCGACGGCGAGTGCTGCCGCCGTCTTTGCCGTCAGATAGCCATGGATGCGCTCGGCAGCGTCGCGACCGTCGCGCACCGCCCACACCACCAGCGAGGCGCCGCGCACGATGTCGCCGGCGGCGAACACGCCGTCGAGGCTGGTCATCATGGTCTTCCAGTCGATCTTGAGCGTGCCCCAGCCGGTGACACCGAGATCCGGTGCAGCCAGCATCGCCGGTAGGTCCTCGGGGTCGAAGCCCAGCGCCTTCAGCACCAGATCGGCCTCGATGTTGACGTGGCTGTTGGGAATCTCCTGCGGCGTCTGGCGGCCGGTGGCGTCGGGCATGCCGAGATGGATGCGCACTGAGCGGACGTGGCTGACATTGTCCTTGCCGAGGAACGCCTGCGGACCGCACAGCCAGACGAACTCGACGCCTTCCTCCTCGGCGTGCTTCACCTCGCGCTGCGAGCCCGGCATGTTGGCGCGGTCGCGGCGATAGAGACACTTCACCGACCTGGCGCCCTGGCGTACGGCGGTGCGCACGCAGTCCATCGCCGTGTCGCCACCGCCGATCACCACGACGTGCTTGCCCTGGGCGTTGAGCATCCCCGACTCGTAGTCGGGCACGGCGTCGCCCAGTCCGGCCCGATTGGAGGCCGTGAGATAGTCGAGCGCTGAGGTGATGCCCGGGAGGCCGACACCGGGCGCTGCGATGTCGCGCGCCTCGTAGACGCCCGAGGCCATCAGCACGGCGTCGTGGCGGCGGCGCAACTCTTCCATCGAAACGTCGCGGCCGACTTCGCAATTGAGATGGAAGGCGACCTTGGAGTCGCGCAGCAGCTTCTCGCGGCGCTGCACGATCTCCTTCTCGAGCTTGAAATTGGGAATGCCGTAGATCAGCAGGCCGCCCACGCGATCGTAGCGATCGTAGATCGCGACCTGATAGCCCTTGCGACGGAGCTGCTCGGCGGCGGCGAGGCCGGCCGGGCCGGCGCCCACGATGCCGATGCTTTGCGTCCGCTCGCGGCGCGGCTGGATCGGCTTGATCCAGCCCTTTTCCCAGGCCGTGTCGGTGATGAACTTCTCGACCGAGCCGATGGTGACGGCCTCAAAGCCCTTCTCGATCACGCAGTTGCCTTCGCACAGCCGGTCCTGCGGGCAGATGCGGCCGCAGATCTCCGGGAAGTTGTTGGTCGCCGCCGACAGCTCGTAGGCCTCGTCGATGCGGCCTTCGGCGGTGAGCTTCAGCCAGTCGGGGATATTGTTGTGCAGCGGGCAATGGACCTGGCAGAACGGCACGCCGCACTGCGAGCACCGGGCGGCCTGCTCGGCGGCCTTGTCGCGGGCATAGATCGAATAGATCTCCTGGAAGTCGCGGCGGCGCTCGGCGGCGGCCCGCTTGCGCGGCATGGCCTGCGCCGTTCCGACGAACTTCAGCATCCTTTCCGCCATTTTGGCCCCACACCGCGGTGTAATTTTATTACGCAAAGCGCGCCCTGACCGCGCTAAAGCTGCGTGTCTAGGCCGTATTCATCATGCTTTCAGAATTAAGTCAATATAGTTGACCTAATCCGAGGATGACTCTTTGCTAGGCGTCCAGTGATGTCCCGATCGTCTTCTCGACCGCCATAAATAGTCCTAATAAAAGACTAAATACTGATGCGCGGTATCCTAAGGCGACGTTACACTTGACACTTCCAAGATGGACCTATAGTTTATGGGCATCGGATGAGGTTTCCCATGGCTAACGCGGTTCTTTCCACTCCAGTCTTTCACAACGAAACGGCGGCTTTTACCTACGTCGAGGCGCGCATGTGGCCGAACGGCCCGGTATGCCCGCATTGCGACGCCAAGGCGGACAAGATCGGTGCGCTGAACGCCCGCACGAAGCCCAGCAAGAAGAACCCCGAGGGCTCGATCCGCCACGGGCTGCGCAAGTGCTACGCCTGCCGCAAGGAGTTCACGGTCCGCGTCGGCACGATCTTTGAGGACAGCCATTTGCCCCTGCACCTGTGGATGCAGGCAATTCACCTGCTTTCCAGCAGCAAGAAGGGCATCAGCACCCGCCAAATTCAGCGGCTCCTGAATTGCTCGATGAAAACCGCTTGGTTCCTCACCCATCGCATCCGCGAGATCATGAAGCCCGCTGGTGGCTCGCAGATGGGAGGTTCCGGCAAGGTCGTGGAAGTGGACGAAACCTATTTCGGCAACCTCCCCGAATACAAGATGGGCGCCAAGCGCCACGGTCGTCCGTTCCGTTCGCAGAAGCGCGGGCCGTCGCACAAGCGCGCGATCCTGTCGCTGGTCGAGCGTGGCGGCGAGGCGCGCTCGTTCTATGTCGAACGCGCGGAGCTGGGCGACGTGGTGAAAATCGTGCGCGAGAACGTGTCGAAGGAAAGCCGCCTGCATACCGATGAAAGCTATCTGTACAAAACGGTCGGCCGCGAATTTGAAGATCACGAGACGGTCGTGCACTCGCGCAAGGAATACGCTCGCGGTGACGTGACCACGAACACGGTTGAGGGCTTCTACAGCATCTTCAAGCGCGGGATGCGCGGTGTTTACCAGCATTGCAGCGAAGCCCACCTGCATCGCTATTTGGCTGAGTTCGATTTCCGCTACTCCAACCGCGAGAAGCTGGGCGTCAACGACACCGCGCGTACCGGCGCGATGATGCGCAACGCCAAGGGCCGCCGCCTGACTTATGGCGGTCCTCGTAGCGCGCAGCCGAGCCTCACCTAGGCTCAAGCGGAAGCTTCGCCTGCTGCTTGGCGACTTTCTGTGAGGGTGAACGATGGACGTGTTCAAGACTCACCTGTTCTTTGAGGATCACGACCAAGGCTTCCCCTATCTGATCGACACCATCCAGTACGAGGAAGGATGGTGGCTTGTCGGATCGTGGCTAGTACACAACGCCACACAAGAGCGAATCCCAGAGCGACTAGTGCGGCTGACCGGCCTTCGGTTTCAGGAAGTGCATGGCCAGCCGTATCGGTTCTTGCTGAACAACTCACTGCCCAAATCCGTCCTCGATGGTGAAGAACGAGATGGATACGTGGTCGCAACGTATCCGGCGCTCGGCTAATGCCGCTGACGCTGTAGGAATTAGCCATGACCGAAATCACGATCACAAAACTCGACGCCGCCCGGAGACAACTCAAGACGGCAATAGAGTTGTATTTCTCGGACGGGGACCCGGTTGCGATTCATACGCTTGTCTTCGCGGCGCACGAGATAATCGACAATTTGCTCAAAGCGACGGGTCGAAAATCGCGAATGTTCAGGCCCTCCTCTGTGCGGAAGGACAAGCGCCAGACGTGGGCGCAAATCCTCAAACGAGACGCAAACTTCTTCAAACACGCAAACAATGACCTTAAGAGTTCAATCAAGTTCCATCCGTTCTCGAATGACTTCTTTTTCGTGCACGCCCTCTCGGCCTTGGACGAAATAGGCGAGCCAAGATCAATGGAAGGCTTAGCCATGTCGTTTTGGCTCCGGCTTCGTCATCCGGACCTCTATACCGAGGAGTACCCGCGCAGCGCGTACCCAATCAACATTCTCGATCGGATCACGGAGCGCCCGCAGTTCTTCGCCATGTTCCAAGTCTTTTGGAAGATGGGCGAGTTTCGGTCGCTTGCGCCTGGCCCGTGACCGGATGTGCGCACTCACGACGCACCCCCAACCGTGATAGGATGCGACCCATGCCGAAGCCCTCGCTCAAGCCCGACGACCCCGCGCAGTCCAAGCGCTTCGTTGAAATGGCGACCGAACTCGGCGCGACCGGGAATCCCGCTGATTTCGAGCGCGCGTTCCACAAGGTCGCGACCGCCAAGAGGGTTAAGCCCCCCACGCCCCGAAAGAAGCGCGCGAAGTCCTAGCCCCTTGGGGCAGTTCGCCGACCTGTCACGACACAGCCTATAGTATTGGTCGTGTAAAGTGTAACGTGGCCATCCTAATACCGCACAGGGTGGGGGCGGGAAGCGGGAAGAATCGCCCAAAAACCCTTATCGAATGGGCAGCGGAGGCTTCCCACGCGGGTGGGAAGTTTCGGGCCTAGGCCGGGGCGTGCTGGTTGTAGCGGCCGCCGATCCTGAAGCGGTCGAGATAGGTCGGCAGGATGGCCTCGGCGGCGGTGGGCTCGATGCCTAGGGTCTCCAAGCTGAGCGCGCCGGGCCGCACGACGTTGTCGTGGCACATGAGCTCGACCTGATCGGCGGTGATCGGCGGCACCGGCAGGAATTCCGCGAACAGGCCCGCAATCTTCATCAGACCGGCCGGCACACCGATGATCGGCTTCCTGCGATCGATCTCGCGTAGCACCAGCTCGGCGATCTCGCGATAGCTGTAGACGCGCGGCCCGCCCAGCTCGAACACGCTTTTGGCTGTATCGGGACGGGCCAGCACGGCGATCACGGCTGCACCAATGTCACCGACGAACACCGGTTGCACCTTGGCCTTGCCGCTGCCGATCAGCGGCAGGAACGGCGCCTGGCAGGCGATGCGGGCCATGCGGTTGAACATCGCGTCGTTGGGTCCGAACACCACGCTCGGCCGCAGAATCGTGGCGCTTTCGAAGGAAGCGACAATGGCGCCTTCGGCCTCGACCTTGGAGCGGATGAAGTGGTTCTTCGAGCTGCGGACGTCGGCGCCGATGCCGGAAATATGGACCAGCCGCTGCACGCCGGCAGCCTTGGCGGCCTCGGCAATCGCCTTCGCGCCCTCGACATGGACCGAGTGATAGCGCTGGCGGCCGCGCTGGAAGGGAATGCCCGCGGCATTGATCACGGCCTGGCTGCCTTCGATGGCCCTGGCCACCGATTGCGGCATGCGCAAATTGGCGCGCATCAGGGTGATCTGGCCAACGTCGCCCGCCGTCTTGACCGGCTCGGCGAGCTCGATGCGCCGCGCCGCCACCCGCACCAGCAGGCCTTCGCGCGCCAGCGCTCGCACGATGGCCTGGCCGATAAAGCCGCTGCCGCCAAAGACCGTAACCTGCTTGATGCTCATGGTTTGCTGCCTATAGCCCATTGTTATTAAGGCGCAAAGGCTGCGGAAGGCCGCTGCGGTTGACATCGGCGCGGGCCCGCCCTAACTCACGCCCCGCACTAGCCCGCATGCCGTGCCCAGGTGGCGGAATTGGTAGACGCACTAGTTTCAGGTACTAGCGCTGAAAGGCGTGGAAGTTCGAGTCTTCTCCTGGGCACCATGCCGGGCGTGCGAGGCATCCGATAAATGGCGATCAAACTTCATCGCGGCGACCTTCCCGCCGACCTGTCGTTCGGCCCAGTCGTGGCCATCGACACCGAGACCATGGGTCTCAATCCGCATCGCGACCGGCTCTGCCTGGTCCAGCTTTCGGCTGGCGACGGCGACGCCCATCTCGTGCAGATGCCGCACGGGCCGTACAAGGCGCCCCGCCTGACGGCCCTGCTGGCCGACCCCAAGGTGCTGAAGCTTTTCCATTTCGGCCGCTTCGATATCGCCGTGCTGGAGCATGCGCTGGGCGTGCGCTGCGAACCGGTCTATTGCACCAAGATCGCGGCCAGGCTGGTCCGCACTTTCACCGACAAGTACGGGCTGAAGGACCTCTGCAAGGAACTGTTGGGCGTCGATCTTTCCAAGCAGCAGCAGACATCGGACTGGGGCGCCGAGAGTCTCAGCGACGAACAATTGGCCTATGCCGCGTCAGACGTCCTGCACTTGCACGGGCTCAAGGCCAAGCTGGACGCCCTGCTGGAACGCGAGGGTCGCACCGAATTGGCCGAGGCGGCCTTCCGCTTCCTGCCTAGCCGGGCGCGGCTGGATCTTGCTGGCTGGCCTGACGCGGACATCTTTGAGCACTAAAACATAGCTATTCTGATTTTGGCACGGATTTTGCTATAGTGTCCCTGAGGGAGGTCTCATGACCTCCGGGGTGGGGGCACATGCGTATCGGTCCGAGTCTCATCCTGGCTTCGCGCCAGACGTTGGCAATGACGCCACAACTTCAGCAGGCCATCAAGCTGCTGCAGTTCTCGCACCTCGAACTCGCCGCCTTCATTCAACAGGAACTCGAAAAGAACCCGCTGCTGTCGGAAGGCGCGTCGGACGACGGTCCGATCGCCCAAGCCGAGACGCCCGCGCCTGAGGCGCCGGTCGACACCGCCGAAGCGCTGGCTGCGGTAGCACCCGCACTGGCCGATGCCGACGACCGCTGGACGCGCGAACACGCCGACCGCGGCGGCGACGCCACGGCGAGCAAAGTCGGTCAGCGCGACGACCTTCCCGATGCGCTGGATTTCGTGGCCGAGCGGCCACGCTCGCTGGCCGCGCACGTGCTGGAACAGATCGATCTGATCTTCTCCGACCCGGGCGAGCGGCGTATCGCGCTCAAGCTCGCCGAGGGGCTGGATGAGGCGGGCTACTGCCGCCTCGAAGCACCCGCGATCGCCCAGGCGGTGGATGTCGCCGTCGAAATGGTCGAACGCGTCTGGGTACGGCTGCGGCAAATCGAGCCGGCCGGCTTGTTTTCACGCACCGTCGCCGAATGTCTCGGTGCCCAGCTTGCCGAGCGCGATCGTCTCGACCCGGCGATGAAGGCGCTGCTGGATAATCTCGAGCTCGTGGCAGCCGGCGAGTTGGGCCAGCTGCGCCGGCGCTGCGGCGTCGACGACGAGGATCTGCGCGACATGCTGACCGAGCTGCGCACGCTCGATCCCCGGCCCGGCCAGAAGTTCGACTTCGAGCCGATCCAGCCGGTGGCGCCCGATCTTTTCCTCACGCCTGCCAAGGATGCCGACACCGGCGAGGAGGGCTGGCACATCGAGCTCAACACCGATGCGCTGCCCAAGGTGCTGGTCGATCGCAACTACCACGCCACGCTGATGAAGGGCGCGCGCGCCAAGCCCGACCGCGACTTCGTTGCCGAGCGTTTCCAGTCGGCCAACTGGCTGGTCAAGACGCTCGAGCAGCGCGCCACCACGATCCTCAAAGTCGCGCGCGAGATCGTGCGCCAGCAGGATGGCTTCTTCCGCAAGGGCGTGAGCGCGCTCAAGCCGCTGGTATTGCGCGACATTGCCATCGCCACCGAGCTGCACGAGAGCACGGTGAGCCGCGTCACCTCCAACAAGTACATCGCCACGCCGCGCGGCATCTTCGAGCTCAAGTACTTCTTCACCTCGTCGCTGCCGGCGCGCACGCCAGGCGTCGTCGTCTCCTCCGAATCGGTGCGCTCGCGCATTCGCCTGCTGGTCGGCGCCGAGAGCGCCCAGCAGCCGCTGTCGGACGACCGCATCGTCGATCTCTTGAAGGGCGAGGGCGTCGAGATCGCCCGCCGCACCGTCGCCAAGTACCGCGAGGCCATGCGCATTCCCTCGTCGGCCGAGCGTCGGCGGCTGGGGCGGCTGGGCATGAGCCGTGGCCTGCCGGCGGCCCTGCCGTCCGCCGCGGTCGCCGCGCAGGCGTTGGCCGGCCCGGCCGATTGACCGGCGCGCCATGACGCCCCCGTGACGCCAAGCGGTGTCTTGACCAGCCCGGGCGACGCGCCTATAGGGGCGCCTTCGCGCCGGGCGGGGTTTGGGCCCCGCCCGTTAACTTATTGGTGACATTGTGGAAATTGCCGATTTGCTGCCCGGCCCAGACGCTGTTCTGGCCTCAGTGAAGGCGTCCGGCAAGAAGGCTTTGTTGGCTGAGTTGGCCAGCCGCGCCGCATCTGTGTTCAAACTCGACGAGCGCCGCCTGTTCGACCGCCTGCTTGAGCGCGAGCGGCTGGGTTCGACCGGCATCGGCGGCGGCATTGCCATTCCGCACGGCCGGATGAACCCGCTCGCCAAGCCGTGCGGCCTGTTCGCGCGGCTGGCCCACCCGGTCGATTTCGATTCGATCGACGAGCGTCCCGTGGATATCGTGTTTCTGCTGATGGCGCCCGAGGGTGCTGGCGCCGACCATCTCAAGGCGCTGGCGCGCGTGTCGCGCCTGCTGCGCGATCGTGGCCTGGTCGACAAATTGCGCGCCACCGAGAGCGCCGACGCGCTCTATGCCTTGCTGGTCGAGCCAATCCAGGCGCAGAGCGCGGCTTAAGTTTCCGCTCCTACGCGCATTCGAATGCGCTTAGTGGACGAGTGCCGGGTGGAGATCGTGCTGGCGGATCAGCATCTGGGCGACCTCGATCGAGGGTGCAGCGGCGAGCGGCTTGCCGTCGGCCGAGAAGATGCCAAAAGCATGCGCGCCATCGGGCAGATCGATCGATTTGACATAGGCAATCTCCTCAGCCCCGAGGCTCAGGAATACGTCATCCGTGAAGGGCGTGAGGACGGGAAACTGGCTGTTTTCCATGGCTACCTCCTGGGCGTCGACGTGCGCCTAGGCCTTCAAGGTATGTTCGGAGGTCGGCCAGGACTATTCGGCTTGATGATCTAAGCCGCATCGGCAACAGACTAGGTCGAGCGATCCAAAACGACGTCGAACTCCAAGTGGGTGCTCCATGTGGCCGGCTCTGCCCGAGGCAAGCCGGCCACCTGACGAAGCTCTAATGCACCAGTGCCGGCTGGAGATCGTGCTGGCGGATCAGCGCCTGCGCGATCTCGATTGAGGGCGCAGCCGCCATCGGCTTGCCGTCGGCCGAGAAGATGCCGATCGCATGTGCACCATCCGGCAGGTTGATCGCCTTGACGTAGGCGATCTGCTCGGCGCCGAGGCTCAGGAATGCGTCGTCTGCGAGAGGCGTGAAGACGGTCGAGGGGGTCTTCGTAGGGGTCTGGTTGTTTTCCATGGCTACCTCCTAGGCAGCGTTAACGCCGGCTCATCGGGAATGGGTGCGGCGAGCAGTGATATCGATCGTGTTGTCGGCACCGGTGTCCCTGCCGGCGTCGATGCGAATGGTGCGAATGCGCGGCTCGGCCACAGGCCGCATCAGCTCGATTGCCAGCAGGCCGTTGTCGAGACGGGCGCCGGTGACCTCAATGCCGTCGGCCAGCATGAAGGCGCGCTGGAACTGACGTGCGGCGATGCCGCGATGGAGAAAGACGCGATCGGGTTCGTCGGATTGCTTGCCGCGGACCGTAAGTTGGTTCTCGACCAGTTCGACCACGAGGTCGTCATTGGTGAACCCGGCCACGGCAAGGGTGATGCGCAGGCCGTTCTCGCCCACCTTCTCGATATTGTAAGGTGGATAGCCCTCGGCATTCTTGGCCAAGCGGTCGAGCGTACGCTCGAGCTGGTCGAAACCCAGCAGCAAGGGCGAATTGAACATCGATACGCGGCTCATAAAACCCTCCTCCGTGGAGCGAGTGGCCGGGAATCCAATTAGGCCTTCCCTTGAGGGTGAATCTGGGGTGTCCGGTGGGCAGTTCAAGGGCATCCTGACCCCATCGCCACGGCCTGCCGGGTCGGTTAAACTGGCCGAAACCCCCACCGCCTGGGACAAATACTCAGGCCAAAGATCAGAAGAAAATGACGCTGGTCGCCTCCGAGACACGACGGCCCGGTGAGCCTTTGATGGCCGCTTCCCGCCCGATCCGATCGCTCGCCGTCCGTCCCGCGGCCGCGGAGTCCCAGAGGCTGGGACGCTGGCTGCTGGCCTCGCCGCTCTATTCCCTGACCCTGGGCACCGGCACGCCGCGCAGCTTCTTCGCCGTGGCGCCGGATCCCTGGCCGGGCGATCCCGCCGTCGGCCAGCGCCTGGTCGCGGGCGAGTTCACCGCCCACGGGCTGGTCGGCCGGGCGTTGCCCCCGGGGAAAGAGGGGGACGACGATCCGCCGTGGCGGCGCGCCGGCGCCAACTCGCTGTGGCTGGAACCGCTCAACGGCTTTGCCTGGCTGCGCGACCTGCGCGATTGCGGCGATCCGGGCGCTGCTGCACTTGCCGTCCGGCTGATCGACGACTGGACGGACCGCGAATGGCGCTGGTCGCCCTTCACCTGGCGGCGCGACGTGCTGGCCAACCGCATCGTGTCGTGGATCCGCCATTACGACTGGCTGGCGGCGGCGGCCGATCCGGGCTTCGCCGGCCGCCTGGTGCTTTCGCTTGCCCGCCAGCGCAAGCATCTGAGGCGCGCCGCGCGCACCGGACTTGCCGGCCACGAGGCGGTGTTGGTCATGAAGGCGATGGTCTTCGCCGACCTTGCCTTCCTGCGCGACGGCAAACGCTTCGAGAAGAGCCTGGAACAGACGCTGTCGCGGCTCGCCAAATTCGTGAAGCGCTACGTCCTGCACGACGGCGTCGTGGCCGAGCGTGCCCCGCATCTGCAGGTCACTGTCCTGCGTCACCTGCTCGACGTGCGGGCAGCGCTTGCCTCGGCTGAGCGCCGCGCGCCGGCCGAGCTGATCGCCGCCATCGACCGCCTGGCGCCGATGCTGCGCTTCTTCCGCCACGGCGACGGCGGGCTGGCGCTGTTCAACGGCACCTGGGAAGGCGACCGCAGCCTGATCGATCTGGTGCTGGCGCGCTCGGCCTCCAACGAAGGCGCGCCCATGTACGCCTTGCCGAGCGGCTTCCAGCGCCTGGCCGCCGGCACCTCGCTGGTGATCGTCGACGCCGGCAGTCCGCCCGGCCGCGGCATGGACGACATGGCCCACGCCGGCACGCTCAGTTTCGAGATGAGTGCGGCGCACGAGCGGCTGGTGGTGAATTGCGGCATCTATCCCGGCGCGCCGCGCGAATGGCGGCAGTTCATGCGTTACACCGCCGCCCACTCGACCGCCGTCGTCGACGACGTCAATTCGAGCGAGATCACCGACCACGGCTCGCTGGAATATCGCGCCGGCAACGTGCTGGTCGATCGCGCGGAAGAGCAAGGCGCGCAGTGGCTCGACATGAGCCACGACGGCTACCGCTCGCTCTACGGCATCATCCATCGCCGCCGCCTGTGGCTGTCGCCCGACGGCGGCGACCTGCGCGGCGAGGACATGTTCGCCGGCCACGACGGCCGGCCGATCACCGTGCCCGACCGGCGCTTCATCGTGCGCTTCCACCTCCATCCCACGGTCCAGGCGACGCTCGCCCAGAGCGGCCAGGCGGTGCTGATGCGCCTGCCGAGCGGCCGCGGCTGGCGGCTGCGCGCCAGCGGTGCCGGCATTGGCCTCGCCGAAAGCATCTATCTCGGCGAGGACGGCCGCCAGCGCCGCACCGAACAGATCGTGCTGGTGGGCCAGGTGCCGCTCGAGGGCGCCAACGTGAAGTGGGCGCTGACCCGGATGGAAGGCTAGGGCTTCAGGAACCCGACAGTCTTGTAGACATCGGCCAGGATCGGCGCGGCCAGCGCCCGGGCGCGCTGGGCGCCGTCGCGCAGGATCGCGTCGACATGGCCGGGATCCTTCATCAGGCGTTGCATCTCCGCACCGATCGGGCCGAGCTTGGCCACGGCGAGTTCAGTGAGCGCCGATTTGAATTCGGAGAATTGCTTGCCGGCGAACTCGGCCACGACGTCTTCCTTCTTGCGGTCGGCGAGGGCTGCGTAGATGTCCAGGAGATTGTCGGCATCCGGCCGCTTCTCGGCGTCGGCCACCGTCTCCGGCATGGGATGCGGATCGGTCTTGGCGCGGCGAATTTTCTGGGCGATGGCGTCGGCATCGTCGGTGAGGTTGAGGCGCGAGTAGTCCGACGGATCGGACTTGCTCATCTTCTTGGTGCCGTCGCGCAGGCTCATCACACGAGTCGCACTGCCGAAGATCAGCGGTTCGGTGATCGGGAAGAAATCGGGCGCGTTGAAGTCGTTGTTGAACTTCTGGGCGATGTCGCGCGTCAGCTCGAGGTGCTGCTTCTGGTCCTCGCCGACCGGCACGTGGGTGGCCTTGTAGACCAGGATGTCGGCCGCCATCAACGCCGGATAGGCGTAGAGGCCGAGTGAGGCATTCTCGCGATCCTTGCCGGCCTTCTCCTTGAATTGCGTCATGCGGTTCATCCAGCCGACCCGGGCCACGCAGTTGAACACCCAGGCGAGCTGGGCATGCTCGGGCACCGAGGACTGGTTGAAGACGATCTGCTTCCTGCCATCGATCCCGGCGGCGAGGAACGCCGAAGCGATCTCGCGCGTTTGGCTGGCCAGCAGCTTGGGGTCCTGCGGCTGGGTGATGGCGTGCAGGTCGACCACGCAATAGAGGCATTCGTAGTCGCCCTGGAGCCGCGCGAAATTGCGGATGGCGCCGAGATAGTTGCCGAGATGGAGATCGCCGGAGGGCTGCACGCCGGAAAGGATGCGGCCCTTGAGGCCCTTGGCGGCGTAGGGCGCGAGATGGGTGTTGGGCGCGGCGGCGGCCGTGGTTGCGTCAGGCATGGGTGTGGACTCCCGTGAAGGTGGAAAGCGCGGGGTTTGGACCTCCGCGCACCCCGCCGGTGGAAGGCTGGGGGCGGGCGGGTATCGCCCACCCCGCGGGCAGAATCAAGGCAGGTCGAAGCGGTCCTCGGCATCCGGTGGCTTTGCCGCAACATCCTGGGCCTGGTGGCGTTGCCCTCCTGAGGAGACGCCGCTGCCGGACCGCACTGCCGGCGGCGCCTCGTCGTCACCACCGCCTGGAAAGGGACGCATGGCACCCGAACTCACTCCCACCGAGGCCCGCAGCGGCGTCATCAGCGGCCGCGTGATCACCGTACTGATGGTGTCGACGATCGGTGCGCTCTTTGCGCTATCGTGCGTTTGGTGGTTCGCCTTCCGTACGTGATTTCGAGCGTCCCGCGGTCGGCCTGTCATTGACGGCCGCCGTCCGGCCTGTTCCCATCGGGTCGGGACTTGCACGCATCTTGCAGGATAGCGAGAGCGTCCAGGGGGCTTCGACAATTATTGGATGGGAGGCATCCGATGAACGAACGTGACTTGCGCGGTCTGATCGACCGGGTGAAGGCGGGCGGCATGTCCCGCCGCGCCTTTGTGAAACGTATGGCAGTGGTCGGGCTGACGGCGCCGATGGCGACCCAGCTGCTGGCCCATGGCGGGGTGGCGATGGCTCAGTCGACGCCGGTCTACAAGCCGACCAAGCGGGGCGGCGGCGGCCTCCTGAAGGTGATGTGGTGGCAGGGCCCGACCCTGCTCAATCCGCATTTCGCGGTCGGCACCAAGGACCAGGACGGCTCGCGGCTGTTCTACGAACCGCTGGCCGGCTGGGACGCCGAGGGCAATTTGCGGCCCATTCTGGCCGAGACGATCCCGGGCCGCGAGGACGGCACCCTGGCGGCCGACGGCAAGTCGGTGACCTGGAAGCTGAAGAAGGGCGTCACCTGGCACGACGGCAAGCCCTTCACCGCCGACGATGTCGTCTTCACCTGGGAGTACTCCCGCAATCCGGCGACGGCGGCGGTCACCAGCGGCTCCTACAAGGACGTCGTGGTCGAGAAGATCGATACCCACACCGTGGTGGTGAAATTCCCGCAGCCGACGCCCTATTGGGCCGACGCTTTCGTGGCCGCCCCCGGCATGATCATTCCCAAGCACCTGTTCGCCGACTTCATCGGCGCGAAGTCGCGCGACGCGCCGAACAACCTCAAGCCGGTCGGCACCGGGCCCTACATGTTCAAGGATTTCAAGCCAGGCGACATGGTCACCGGCGTGATCAATCCGAACTACCACAAGGAGAACCGGCCGCACTTCGACGCCATCGAGATGAAAGGCGGCGGCGACGCCGTCTCAGCGGCACGGGCGGTGCTTCAGACCGGCGAGTTCGACTTCGCCTGGAACATGCAGGTCGAGGACGAAATCCTGCTGCGCATGGAGAAGGGCGGCAAGGGCCGGGTCATCCTCACCAAGGGCGGCGGCATCGAGCACATCCAGGTCAACAGCACCGATCCCTGGACCGAGGTCGACGGCGAGCGCTCGAGCCTCAAGACCAAGCATCCGATCTTTACCGATGCCGCGGTTCGTCAGGCGCTGTCGCTGCTGGTCGACAAGGACTCGGTCGAGAAGCACATCTATGGCCGCACCGGAGTGGCCACCGCGAACTTCATCAACAACCCGGATCGCTTCCGCTCCAAGACGACGAAGTACGAGTTCAACGTCGACAAGGCCAACGCCATCCTCGACAAGGCCGGCTGGGCCAAGGGCGCCGACGGCATTCGTGCCAAGGACGGCAAGAAGCTGAAGTTCGTCTACCAGACCTCGATCAACCAGCCGCGCCAGAAGACACAGGCGATCGTCAAGCAGGCCTGCCAGAAGGCCGGCATCGACATCGAGGTCAAGGCGGTGACGGCGTCGGTGTTCTTCTCGTCCGACGTTGCCAATCCCGACACCTACACCAAGTTCTACGCAGACCTGCAGATGTACAACAACAACAGCCAGCCCGACCCCGAGCTGTTCCTGCGCCAGTTCTGTTCGTGGGAGGTGGCGACCAAAGACAACAAATGGCAGGGCCGCAACATCACGCGCCACCAGAGCAAGGAGTACGACGACATCCACAAAGCCGCGCAGGTCGAGATCGATCCGATCAAGCGCGCGGCGATGCTGATCAAGCTGAACGAGATCGTGATCAACAACTGGATCGTCATCCCTGTCGTGGCCCGGCTCGGCGCCGCCGCCGCGAAGGAAAAGCTCGTGCTCGAGCTCACGGGTTGGGACAACAACACCTGGGATCTTCCGAACTGGTACAGGGAGACCTGAGGCTCGCGCGAAGAACGGGAGGGGGCCGCTACTTCTGCGGCCCGTAGAACAGCACCCAGACGGCAAAATCCGCGGAGATGTTCTCGAAGCCGTGCGCGACATGCGCGGCGGCGAAGAGAAGATCGCCTGGGCTCACTGCGGTGACCCGGTCCTCGACGCGGTAGTGACCCGTGCCGCTGGCGACGAAGTACAGCTCATCGCGCTTGTGCGGGACCTGCGGCCCGTTGGTGGGCCGCGCGGCGAACCTGACTTCGAGATCACCGTCGACGAACACCTCGGCCGACCTGCCGGGGGTCAAGGGCAGGGCGAGGGCCGCGCCGAGCGACACGGGCGATGGCGTGCGATTCATGGTCGTGCCTCCTGGCTATCCTATCAAGCCTGCGGTGCCGGGCCCTCGCGATCCCTGTCGGGATGGTGGAACAGCAGGACGACCAGCACCGAGGACAAAGCGAGCGCCGTCATCAGGAGGAAGCCATCGGCGAAGGAGCCGCGCAGGCCCAGCACCCAGCCGGTGACGGCGGGGGCGAGGAAGCCCGCGATGGCAAAGAAGAAATCCATGATGCCCAGCGCCGTCGCAGCCCGGCTTGGCACGATATCGACATTCACCGCATAGTAGGCGGCGTTGGCGCCCATGGAGGCTGCGACCGCCACCGTGATGCCGGCGATGGCCACCGTGAGATTGTCGGTGAGCGCCACCGGCACGACCGCCAGGGCGGCGATGAACTGGCTCCCCGCAATGAGCCAGGAACGGGCGATGCGCAGCCGGCCCGTCGTCTTCAGGAGATGGTCCGACCATCGCCCGAGCCCCCACAGCACGGCCGCGGCCGAGAGCCAAGGCAGCACCGTGAACAGGCCCACGGTCTGCAGGTTGAGCCCGTACTTGCGCTCGAGATAGCTCGGCAGCCAGGTCATGAAGAAGAACAGGAAATAGCCGAAGACGAAGAAGGCCCAATAGTTGGCGAGCAGGGTCCTGTTGGTGAGCAGCGTCCGGAGCACGCCGGGCTCGGGCCAGGATTTCAGGACGGCATGCGGCGCGGCAGTGACCGAGTCATCGCTGGTGCGGATATGGCTGAGTTCGGCTTTGTTGACGAAGCGGGACTCCGCCGGATCGTCGCGGAACAGGAAATACCACAGCGGCACCCAGGCAGCGGACAGCACGAACAGGGCCGCGAAGGTGAGACGCCAGTCGAGCCAGCCCAGCAGCTGCGTGACGATCGGCCCGCCAATCGCCAGCGCCAGCGGCACGGCGAACAAGGCATTGCCCAACGCGGTCGCCCTCTCGTGCGGCGACAGCCAGTGGCTGACGGCGCCGGTGAGGGCGGGGAAATTGGGACCCTCCGAGACGCCCAGCAGGACGCGCGCCGCGTAGAGGACGGCGAAACCGCTGGCGAGTGCGGTCGATCCGATCGACAGGCTCCACAGGATGGCGGCGACTGTGAGCACCACGCGTGCGCCATAACGGTCCACGGCGAAGCCGCCGATCAGGGTGGTGATGGCGTAGCCCAGACCGAACGCGCCCAGAATGGTGCCGGTGTCCGCCGGCGACAGGCCGAGGTCACGCTGCATCGCGGGGATGGCGTAGGAAATGGCCGCCCGGTCGATGTAGTTCACGACGGTGATGGCGAACAACAGGAAGACGATGAACCACCGGTACCTGGTGCGCATCATTCATTTCTCCCTAACGATTCCCTTTGCCCGCTCCGACCTTCCCACGACGACAGGAACTTAACGATACCTTTTCCCCCGTCCGCGACTGACGCCATTGGTGATGTGGCTTTGCGCATAGTAGCTTGCGCCGCAGTTGCTTCCGCTTTCTGACGGTCCTCGCCCATGTCCGACAATCCGCCGATCGAATACGCCTTTCCCGAACTCAGGCGCTGGGAGGCCGGCGGTTCTGCGCCCTACATCCATGTGCGCGATAGCGGCGAACCCGGCCCGACGGTGATGGTGGCGGCCCTCACCCACGGCAACGAGGTCTCGGGCGCCATAGTGGTCGATGCGCTGCTCGCCGCGGGGCTGAAGCCGCGCAGCGGCACGCTGATCTTCTCCTTCAACAACATCGAGGCCTATCTGGGCTTCGATCCCAAGAACCCCTTCAAGTCGCGCATGATCGAGGAAGATTTCAACCGTACCTGGGGCCGCCTCGACCAGCCCGCCACCACGCTGGAGACCCGGCGTGCCCAGGTGGTGAAGCCTTTCGTCGAGCGCGCCGACCTGCTGCTCGACCTTCATTCGATGCATGACGATGGCGTGCCGCTGATGCTGTGCGGGCCGCTCGATCGGGGCGTGGCGCTGGCCAAGAAAGTCGGCACGCCGATCGACGTTGTGCGCGATCGCGGTCACGCCGCGGGCATGCGCATGCGCGATTACGGCGCGTTCGGCGATCCCAAGAGCGGCAAGACCGCGCTGCTGATCGAGACCGGCCAGCACTGGCGCGCCTCCTCGGTCACGGTCGCCAAGGACGTGACGGCGCGATTCCTCGCCGAGAGCGGCATCGTCGAGGCAGCCGACCTGCCGGCTGGCTGGAAGCAGCCGTCGTCCGGTCCACAGCGTGTCGTCCAGGTGACCCATGCCGTCGCCACCAAGCGCGGCAACTTCAAGCCGGTGCGGCGCTTCGCGGGCCAGGAGCTGATCGCCCAGGCCGGCACCGTGCTGGGCCACGACGAGGGCGAGGCGGTGACCACGCCCTACGACAATTGCGTGCTGGTGATGCCCTCGATCAACCGGCCGCTCAGGCCGGGCGTCACGGTTGTTCGCCTCGGTCGTTTGCTCTGAGCTCATCTACCGTGGGGCCGCGCTCGCGACGCATGATGACCCGCAGCTCCGCTAGGTTGAGCACGCCCAACAGCGCGCCCAGCAGCGCATAGGCTACGGCACCCAGCGCGCAGAGGCCGAGCAGGGCCGCGACGCCGGCGAGGTTGGCGTGCGCCAGCGCGGGTTTCAGGATTGGCAGCGCGCCCCACAGCACCGCGCCCATGCCGATCGTGGCGCCGACCATGCGGACCGTCCGCTGTTTCAGCCGCCGATCCGTCACCCACTTTCCTTGCTGCAGCAGGACCATCGCCAGCAGGGCCGCATTCAGCCAGCCCGACAACGAGGAAGCGAGCGCGATGCCGACATGGGCGAGCGTGGTGCCCCAGAGGAATACGGCGTTCAACGCCACGTTGGCAGCGATGGCGGCGATCGCGACATAGAGCGGTGTGCGGGTGTCCTCGCGGGCAAAGAAGTTGGGGGTCAGCGCCTTGACCAGCACGAAGGCCGGCAGGCCGACGGCGAAGGCTGCGAGCGCGCCGGCGGTGCGCCAGGTGTCGTCGGGCCCGAAACGGCCGTGCTCGAACAGCACGCGGATCATCGGCTCGGCCATCAGCCACAGGGCGAGCGTCGCCGGCAGGCTGAACAGCAGGCCGAATTCGATGGCGCGGTTCTGATTGACCATCGCCAGGTCGTTCTGCCCGGCGCGCAACTGTCGCGCCAGCAGCGGTAGCAGCGCCGTGCCGATGGCGATGCCGACCACGCCCAGCGGCAGCTGCGCGATGCGATCGGCGTAATAAAGCGCCGAGATGGTGCCGACGGGAAGCAGCGAGGCCCACACCACATCGAGCATGACGCTGATGGACTGCACCCCGCCACCGATGGCGACCGGCGCTGCGAGCTTGACCAGGCGGGCCACTCTTGCCGACCAGCGCGGCCGCACCAACCTCATGCCGACGCCGTCGCGCGCGCAGGCCACCAGCAGCCACAGCCATTGCAGGAGCCCCGCAACGGCGACGCCGATCGCGGCGGCATAGCCCGAATTGGGCAGGAACGGCGTCAGCCCGAGCACCGCGCCGATCAAGGCTATATTGAGCAGGATGGGCGTGGCGGCGACATGGGCGAAGCGGTCGATGCTGTTCAGCACGCCGCCATAGAGTGCGGCCAGCGAAATGAAGAGGAGGTAGGGGAAGGCGATGCGGCCGAACTCGACGGCCATGGCGAAAGTCGGTGCATCGTCGCGCATTCCGGGCGCCAGCAGCGTCATCACGCCGGGCATGGCGAGGATCAACAGCAGCGTGAAAGGCAGCAGCACGACCAGCAGCGCTGCATGCGCCTGGTGGGCGAAGGCCAGCGCCTCGTCGCGACCCTTGCCCTGCAACTCGCGCGCGAACAGCGGCACGAAGGCCGCCGAGAAGGCACCTTCGGCGAACAGGCGTCGGAAGAAGTTGGGCAGTTTGAACGCCACGAAGAATGCATCGGCCACCGCGCCCGAGCCCAGCACCGCCGACAGCACGATGTCGCGCACGAACCCCAGGATGCGACTCAGCAAGGTAAAGCCGCCGACGGTGGCGATGGCGCGGCCGAGGGTCATGGGCAGAAGAATCCAGCAATCACAGGGGCTTGCTCGCTTTCATCGACGCCACAATCCTGTCACCATTTTCTGGCATAGTCTCTCTCGGTGGCGGCCAGCGATGTAATGGCTGGTTTAAACCGCTACCGCGGCCGGTCCTGGAAAGGGCCGGTTTTTATTGATGGTGACCCGCCAGCCGCATCAGGGTCTCGCGATCCTGCGCGGCGAGCTTTTTGTAGTCGCCGACGATCTTTTCCAGTTCGTCGACCGGCAGCACGCTTTCCAGATCTGAAAACCCCTGCGGCGCGCGCTGCTCGACGATGTCGAGCATGACGTCGATGCCCTTGCGCCGGTTGCTCTCGACGATGCGCGCCATTGGCGGCAGGCGGCGCTGCTCGTAGCGCTGGAGGGCCGTCTCGGGGTCGCCGCTGGCAATCAGCTCCTGGGCGATCGCCTCGCCGTCGATGATCGCCTGCGAGGCGCCGTTGGAGCCGATGGGATACATCGGGTGCGCGGCGTCGCCCAGCAATGTCACGCGGCCGTGGCTCCAGCGCGGCAGCGGGTCGCGATCGACCATGGGAAATTCGAAGATGGCGTGGGCGGCCGCGATGACGCCCGGCACGTCGAGCCAGCCGAACTTCCAGTCCTTGTAGCGCGGCAGGAAGTCGGCGAGCTTGCCCGGCCGGTTCCAGTCCTCGCGCGGCAGCAGTGCGCCGTCACCCATGTGCAGGTCGCAGATCCAGTTGATCAACGCCTCGCCCTTCTCGGCGCGGGCGCGGCTGATCGGGTAGCAGACGAATTTCTGGGTGTGGTGACCCGCCTGCACCATGGTGGCGCCGCCGAGGTAGGGTTTGCCAACGGTGATGCCGCGCCACATCAGGATGCCCTGCCATTTCGGCGGGCCTTCGTCGGGATAGAAGTGCGCCCGCACGGCGGAGTGGATGCCGTCGGCGCCGATCAGGATGTCGGCCTCGACCTGCTCGATCGGCCTGTCGTCGCGATCGACGAGCCGCGCCGTGACCTTGTTGGCTTTTTGCGCGAAAGCAGCGATGCGCCGCCCGAACTTGATCCGCTCGGCGCCCAGCATCTCCTTCGCCGCGTTGAACAGGATCATCTGCAATTCGCCGCGATGGATGGAAAATTGCGGCCATGGCAGGCCGGCATGGCGGCCGCGCGGATCGGCCCAGATGGTCTGGCCGTGGCGGTTGGCGTAGCGCAGCTCGCGCGTCTCGATGCCGGTTGCCGCCAGCGCCGGCTCGAGGCCCAGGCCGCTCAGAATGCGCACAGCGCCGGCCTGGATATTGATGCCGACGCCCAAGGGCTTGAGCTCGCTCACCGCCTCGAAGACTTCGACATCGAAGCCGGCGCGGTGCAGGCACATCGCTGCGGTGAGGCCGCCGATGCCGGCGCCGGCGATGACGATCTTCATCGGACGATCAGGGGTCGCGGCTCAATCCGCGATAGAGCAGGGCAGCCTGATAGGCGCCCCAGCGCTCGCCGAAGGTGTCGCCGAGCTCGCGCAGATAGGCCCAGCTGTAGATGCCGGTGTCGTGCTTGTCGTCGAACACGATGCGGATGGCGTAGTGGCCGACCGGCTCGACGGTCTCGATCCTGACGTGACGGCGGCCGCTCACGATCTTCTTCTGACTGGGACCGTGGCCCTGGACCTCGGCCGACGGGCTCTCGACCCGGAGATATTCCGCGGTGAGCGACGTGCTCTTGCCGTCGGAGAATTCGACCTCGAGCCGGCCTTCTGCCTTGAAGACGCGCAATTCGACCGGCCACGGCGCATCGGGTTTTTCGTAGCTGCCGTCGTCGGGCACCGCCTTGGGGAAGTCGGCGCTCACGGCACATCCCGAAGCGTGCGCGCTTCGCTCACCAGCATGATCGGAATGCCGTCGCGGATCGGATAGGCGAGGCCCGCCTTGCGGCTGATCAGCTCGCCGGCCGCCGCGTCATACTCCAGCGGTCCGTGCGTGGCCGGACAGACAAGGATCTCCAGCAGCTTCGGATCGACGCCGGAGCGGCGCGGGGCGGAGGGTTCGTCCGCAGGAGCACTCATGGCGTCCTGTATAGCACGCCCTCAGTTGGCCCGCTGCGGCGTCGTCTCGGGTGGCGGGCCGAAGGCACCCATCTCGAGGAAGGCAATCAGGAGCTTGGCGCGTGCCGAGGTGTCGGCGGCTTCCAGCAGCGCCTGCTTCTCGGCCGGCCCGAACGGCAGGACCATCGACAGCGAGGTCACGAGGTTGCTGTCGGCCGCCTGCTTCACGGCATCCCAGTCGGTCGACAGACTGCGGGCGCGGAAGAAGGTGGCCAGTGCGGCCATCAGGCGCTCGCGATCGATCTCGACCAGCTCATCGGCCTGGTCGAGATCGGCGCGGTAGGGCGAGAACAGCGACGTGACGCGACGATAGCCTCCCTGAGCCAGATCGAGTTCGCGCCCGATCTCGAAACGGCAGACGCCGCTCAAGGCGAGCAGCAGGCGGCCATCCTCGGTCTCGTTGAAGCTCACGATGCGTCCGGCGCAGCCGACCTTGTGCACCTTGGGCTTGCCGTCGTCGGCCGGCACGCCATCGCCGGCGTAGCCCCCGGGCTGCGTCGGCTGCACCATGCCGATCAGGCGGTGACCGGCCAAAGCATCGAACACCATGGCGAGGTAGCGCGGTTCGAAGACGTTGAGCGGCAGCTTGCCGCCCGGCAGCAGCAGCACGCCCGACAGGGGAAAGATCGGCAGCGTCTCGGGTAGTTGCTCGAAGCCCGGGTCGAATGGATTGCGCCCAGGAGCGCGATCGCTCATGAGAACAGGATGGTCGACAGGCGTTTGCGGCCGTCGACGGCGAGCGGGTCGGTGAAGCCCAGCGCTTCGAAGAACTTCAGAAGTTGCGCGCGGGCGGCGGCCTCGTTCCAGTTGCGATCGGCCTTTATCATGGCGAGCAGCTCGTCGATCGCTTCCTGGCGTGCCCCTCCCGCCCAGTAGGCCAGCGCCAGATCGAGGCGGGTCTGGAAGTCCTTCGGATTGGCGATGGCCTTGGCCTTGAGATCGTCGACAGGCCCCGCCGCCTTGGCTTGCTCGGCAAGATCGATCGCGGCTTGCGCGGTGATCACGTCGGCGTGGGTCTTGTCCTTGGGCGGCACCTGGCCCAGCAGCTCCTTGGCCTGCTCCATGTCGCCGTTGTCGATCTGATAGCGCGCGAGGCCGGCCAGCGCCGTCACATTGGTCGGCTCGACGCCCAGGATCTCGCTGTAGATCTGCGCCGCCGTCGTGGTGTCGTTCTGCGCCATCGCTGCCTTGGCCTGCTCTAGCAGCTCGGCGAGTTCATTGCCGGCACCGCCTGCCGCACCGCCGGCCGCCTGGACCAGCTTGTCGACGAAGGCCTGGACCTGGCTTTCGGGCACCGCACCCATGAAACCATCGACCGGACGGCCGCCGAAAAAGGCATAAACCGCCGGGATCGACTGGATGCGCAGCTGTTGCGCCAGCATCTGGTTCTTGTCGATGTCGATCTTGACGAGCTTCACCGCGCCCTTGGCGGCGCGCACGACCTTCTCGATGATCGGCTGCAGTGTCTTGCAGGGACCGCACCACGGCGCCCAGAAATCGACGATCACCGGCACCGTGCGCGAGGCTTCGAGCACATCCTTGGCGAACTTGTT
Organism: Asaia bogorensis; assembly: GCA_945889625.1. Classification (GTDB taxonomy): domain Bacteria; phylum Pseudomonadota; class Alphaproteobacteria; order Reyranellales; family Reyranellaceae; genus Reyranella. Next base: position 60,867 of record CAMDCE010000006.1, read on the forward strand.
CTGGTCGCTGTCCTTGACGAGATCGGCGGGGGCAGCCTGCGGTGCGGCGCCCTTCAGCATCGTTTCCATGGGTCCTCGGGAGGGAGATTTCGGTTCGTCCGCAATGTGGCCCCCGCCCCCGCATGACGCAAGGGGGCGGGGGCTGCGCCGGCCTGGGGGGCCGGCGCGGGGGGACTAATCAGCGGTCGTCGACCTTGGCGACGATGCGGTGAACCTGATCTGGCGTGAAAACCGGAACCGAGCAGGCGCCGTTGGCGCAGGCGAAGGCGGCGGCTTCGGGCATTTCCGGATAGTCGATGTCGGCCGCCGGCAGCGGCCCCTCACGGCGGTCGAACCACTCGATGCGCAGATACCGCGTCGGATAGGCGCGGGCAGCGGCATAGAGCGCCTGCGCCGCGGGATCGTCCTTGGCGCCGACGATCGTGACATGGGCGGGTTCGCGGCCAAGCTCACGGTCGGCGAGCAAGGCGCCTGGCACCACGAGATCGGCCTCGGCGAGCGCGATCAGATAGCGCATGCCGTGCTCGGCGGCGATGCGGAAGGCGGGTCGTGCGGTGCCGTGCGCCAGCAGATTGAACAGGCGCACGGCCGCCACGTTCTCGTCGAGCTGCTTCACCGGCTTGGCCAGCACGCCGCGCGCACCCGGATCGGGCTGGCGCACCATATAGCCGCCGGCGGGATCGCGATGGTCGCGGGCGATGACCCCGGCCAGTTCGACGGCCACATCGAGATAGCGACGCTCGGCCGTGCTGCGATGGAGCGCGAGCGCTGCCTCGGCGACGCCGAGCGTGTCGCCGAGATGGGTGTCGTCGTCGGCTGCACGGGCGTGGCCGAAGCCGCCGTTCGGCGCGCGTCGGTTGGCGAGCGTCCAGTCGAAGGCACGGCGGGCGGCGTCGAGCAGATCGAGATCTGCCGTCACGTCATAGAGCGCAGCGAGGCTTGCGATCGCCCAGCCGTTCTCGCGGGCGTACGCGCTGCGGTCGATCGGCGGCTGTGCCCCGGCGCGACGGGCGGCATCGGTCTTGGCGTAGAAGACGTCGCCATGCTCGGCCGGGCCGGCATCGGCATCCTGGCTGGTGTAGAAGGCGCCACTTGGTGCGCGCATGAAATCCATCAGCCAGCGGCTGACGTTACGCGCAGCGGCAAGGTCGGCGGGATCGCGGCCGATCTGGTAGGCCAGGACATAGGCGCGCAGGGCGTCGCGCTGGATGTTCAACAGCTTCTCGTAGTGCGGACCCGACCAGTCGAGCTTGTCGGAATACTGGAACATGCCGCCCCATACCGGATCGATCAGCCGCCGCGAGCCGGCCAGCGTCTTGGCCGAGATGTCGCGCCACACGCCGGGCTCGACGTTGCGTTGCAGCAAACGGCTACGTTCGAGTGCCCATTCGACGGTGTCGCCCTGGATGAAGCGGTGGGTGGTGCCGAAGCCGCCATGCTCCTTGTCGTAGCCTTGCAACAGCAGTGCCTCGGTCCTGGCGCGACGCTCGGGAGAGAGCGCAACGGCAGTCAGATCGACCTCGGCGCCCATGCTGTAGGAGGGCAGAGCCGAGGGGTCTTCGATCACGGTGACCAGCAGCTTGGCGAACAGCTCGGGCGGGATGTAGCCGCGGCGCTTGAAGATCTCGTTGCCGTCCTTGTCGAGCATGATGGTGGCGGGCCAACCCCAGTTCTCGTAGCGGTAGGAGAGCGCCGGGTCGGCGTCCTGATCGACCCGCACTGGGATGAATTTCGCGAGGATCGACTTCTGGATGGCCGGGTCCTTGTAGGTCGTGCGCTCCATGACGTGGCACCAGTGGCACCACACCGCCGCCATATGCAGCAGGATGTACTTGTCCTCGCGGCCCGCACGGTCGAGCAGCGCGGGTTCCCACTTCTGCCAGGGCAGCGACGGCGCCTCGGCGTTTGCCGCGCCGGCAAACAGGATCAGGACAAGGGTGAGGAGGCGGCGCATGCCTCATCTACGCAAGGCGCCTAACGGCGGATTTGGTACTTCATCAATTCGTTATCGAGCCGGCCGGCCAGGAACAGGCCGCACATGCGGTAGTCGCTGATCAACGACCACAGCGGTGCCTCGAAGGTCGCAGGCCGGTTCTTTTCGATGAAGAAATGGCCGAACCAGGCCGGGCCGTAGCCCAGGAACGGCACGACCAGGAGCCACCACCAGTCCTGGCTCGCCAGCGCCCAGACCAGCACGACAGCCGATCCTATGGTGCCGAAATAATGCACCGCCCGGGTCGAGGGCTTGGCGTGTTCGCCAAGATAGAACGGCCAGAAGTCGGCGTAGGTCTGGAAGCGCGCGGCCATTTCCTATTCTACCCCAAAGCGCCGGACTTTTTGAGGGCAGCGATGTCGGCCTCGCCGAGGCCAAGCTCGCGCAGGATCTCCTCGGAATGCTGGCCGATTGTCGCCGGTGGGCCCGATATGCGCGGCTTGGCGAAGCCCAGCCGGATGGGATTGTTGATCGTGCGCGGCACCTCGGGATTGGTCGTATCGGCGAAGATGCCGGCGTGCCTCGCCTGCTCGTCATCGACCACGTCGGCGGCGCGACCGACCACGCCGAAGGGAATGCCGGTCTTCGACAGGATGGCTTCCCACTCGGCGTAGGTCCGGGAGGCGAAGACCGGCATCAGCTCTTTCACCAGGTCGAGCGAACGCGCCTTGCGCTCCTCGCGATCGGTGAAGCGGGGATCGCTCGCGAGATTGGGCCGGCCGATAGCGGCACAGAGGGTCGGCCACAGCCGGTCGTCGCGCACGACCAGCAACTGCAGCCAGCGATCGTCCTGGGTGCGGTAGAGGTTGGTCAGCGCATTGCGCGGCTTGTCGGGTGGCTGGCGCGGCAGCAACTTGGCGCCGATCGCAGCGCCGGCCACCGTCGTGCCATTGGCCCAGGCGCCGTTGGCATAGAGCGACGTGCCGACCCAGCCGCCTTTGCCGGTCTGATCGCGCCGGCGCAGACCGAGCAGGATGGCGGCGACCAGGGTCATCGCCGTGGCGCGATCGCCCTGCGCCGGCAGCGACAGGCCGGGCGGGCCGCCTTCGTAGCGCGCAGCATCGAGAATGCCGGAGCGGCCGAAATAGGCGGTGATGTCGAAACCCGGCCGGTCGCGGTCGGGGCCGGTCTCGCCGTAGCCGGTGAGCGAGCAATAGACGAGACGCGGATTGAGCGGCTCGACCTCTTCCCAGCCGAGCTTCAGCCGCTCGCGCGCCGGCGGCGGGAAGTTCACGATCATGACGTCGGCACGCCTGATCAGTTTCTCGAGGATCGGCCGGGCGCCGGCATTCTTGAGGTCGAGCGCCAGCGAGCGCTTGAGGCGGCCGTCGAGCTGCCAGGGGAAGTTCCGGTCGCTGCGCGGATAATTGGCGCTCTTCCAGTTGTGGCGATGCGGATCGCCTTCGCCGGGCGGCTCGATCTTGATGACGTCGGCGCCGTAGTCAGCCAGCGCCACGGCCGCTGCAGGGGCTGCGATGAAGGAGCTGATGTCCAGTACCACCAGCCCGGCAAGCGGCAGCGGTTCGGTCATCTCACGGCGCCGCTCGATTTCAGAGACGCCACTTCCTGGGCGCTGAGCCCGGCCTCGCGCAGGATCTCCTCGCTGTGTTCGCCGAGCGCCGGTGCCGGCTTGGCGATGCGCTGCTCGGCGAAACCGAGGCGGATGGGATTACTGAGCGTGCGCGGCATTTCGGGGATCGCCGTCTCGACGATGGCGCCGCAGGCAACGGCCTGATCGTCGTCCGGCACGTCCTGCGGCCGGCTGATCACGCCGAAAGTCACTTCCTTCGCTGCGAGTGCCTGGCGCCAATGTTCATAGGGCTTCCTGGCGAAGGTCTCGCTGAGAATGGCGGCGAGCTCGGTGGACCGGCTGCGGCGCTCGGGCTCGGTCGCAAAGCGCGGATCGTTGACCAGCGCGCCAAGGCCCATCGCCTCGCAGAGCGGCGCCCAGAGCTTGTCGGTGCGCACGATGGTGAGCTGCAGCCAGCGGTCGTCGGCCGTGCGGTAGATGTTGCCCAGGGCCGATCGCGGCCGCTCGGGCGGCGGGCGGTGCTCGAGGAAGGCGCCGACCAGGGCGGCCTGGGCGATGACGCCGCACGACCACAGGCCGTTGCCGAGCAGCGAGGTACCGACCCACGATCCTTCGCCGGTCTTCATGCGATGGATCAGGGCCATCAGGACGGAGGAGACCAGCGCCATTGCCGTCGCGCGGTCGCCCTGTGCCGGGCCCGGCACGCCGGGCGGGCCGCCCTCGTAGCGCTGGGCCTCGAGCAAGCCCGAGCGCGCGAAGTAGGCCGTGGCGTCGAAGCCCGGCCGGTCGCGATCGGGGCCGCTCTCGCCGTAGCCGGTAAGCGAGGCATAGATCATCTTCGGATTGACCCGCTTCACGTCGTCGTAGGCGAGCTTGAGCTTGTCGCGCACCGGCGGCGGGAAGTTGCAGATCAGGATGTCGGACCTTTCGATCAGCCGGTCGAGCGCGGCCCGGGCGTCGGCTTTCTTTAGATCGAGCACCAGCGAGCGCTTGTTGCGCGAATCCATCTGCCAGGGATAGTTGGTCTCGCTTTTCGGATAGTTCGATGAATCGTGCATGATCCTGCGGTTGGGATCGCCGTCCGGCCCTTCGATCTTGATCACGTCGGCGCCCCAGTCGCCCAGGACGACGGCCGCAGCCGGCGCTGCGATGAACGAACTGATATCCAGCACGCGCAGACCTGCCAGGGGCAGAGCGGACTCGGTCATTGTTGGCCCTCGAATACTCGTGGCCGATTAAGGACGCGGGCCTCTGGCCTCCGTCAAGTCCGGCCGCTAGTGCGGCTTCCGGTCAAATGGAACCGCGGAGCGGTTCCATTTGACAGGAAACGCGTTGTACGAAGCATTTCCTTCAATGGCATATTCCGCCCGGCTGATCGCGGCGCGTTTACGCGCCTCAGCCGGGCGGAATATGCTCTAGCGTGTGTTCCGGCAGGCAGGGGGCGAGTCGATGGCGGCGGGCAAGCGTAAACCCAATTTCCTGGTCGTCCTGATCGACGATCTCAGGTTCGACGAGCTCGGCATCTGCGGCCATCCCTACATGAAGACGCCGCACATCGACCGCGTCGGCCACGAGGGCGCGATGTTCACCTCGGCCTTCCATCCGACGCCGCTGTGCTCGCCCAACCGCGCCTCGATCGTGACCGGCCAATATGCCAGCCGCCACGGCATCATCGACAATGTGGCGCGCGACGCGCACAGCCATCGCCTGCCCAACTATCACGTCATCCTGCAGCGCCTGGGCTACGAGACCGCCCATGTCGGCAAGTGGCACATGGGTAACTCGGGCGGACCGCGGCCGGGCTATGACCGGTGGGTGAGTTTCCCGGGCCACGGCTCGATTGTCGATCCGATCCTGAACATCGATGGCGATCAGCGGCAGTACAAAGGCTACATCACCGATCTTCTGAACGGGCACGCCGTCAATTTTCTGCGCAAGGATCGCGACAAGCCGTTCGCGCTCTTCTTCGCCCACAAGGCGGTGCATCCCGACGCCTACCAGGCAGCCGACGGCACGATCGATTTCACTGACGGCGGCTACCGGGCAGCGCCTCGTCACGCCGATCTCTACAAGGGCGAGCATTTCCCGCGCCGGCCCAATGCCCTGCCGCCGGCCGAGGTGGTGAAGGACAAGCCGGCCTGGAAGGAGGCCCATGAGCTGCGCGTCAACGAAGCCTCGCGCAAGCTGCTCGACGGCATCCTGGCCGGCACCGACGAGGAGATTAGGCTGCGTGCGGCCATGATGGCCTCGGTCGACGAGGGCATGGGCGAGGTCTTCCGGGTGCTGGAGGAGACCGGCCAGCTCGACGACACCTTCATCCTGTTCCTGGGCGACAACGGCTATTTCTTCGGCGAGCACGGTCTGGGGCCGGAACGCCGCTTCGCCTACGAAGAGGGCATCAGATCGCCGTTCCTGGTGCGCTATCCTGCCTGGTTCAAGCCGGGAAGCCTCAACGACGATCTTGTGACCTCGCTCGACATCGCGCCCACTCTCGTTGATCTCGCCGGCGGCAAGGCCCAGGATCGCGAGACCATGCAGGGCCTGTCGCTCAGGCCCCTCTCTTCCAAATGGGCGGCCAAGGGTGCGCGACCCAAGGGCTGGCGGTCTTCGTTCATGTGCGAGTATTTCAGCGAGAACGCCATGCCGTGGCTGATCGGCATGAGCTACAAGGCGATCCGCACGCGCCGCCACAAGTACATCCACTGGACGCAGAAATCGCTCGATGGCGTGGAGTGCGACGAACTCTATGACCTGAAGAACGATCCCTACGAAATGCATAATCTGATCAACAAGCGGGTTGAACGGGCGACGGTGGCGAGACTGCGCAGGCAGCTCGCCGCTTTGGTGGCCCAATCGGTCGGACTCTAGGGAGGCATGTCATGAAGCTTTCGAGACGAGGTGTGCTGGCGGGCGCTTTGGCCGCGTCGGCAGGTACGGCAAAGGCCCAGGCCTGGCCCAGCCGCTCAATTCGCCTGATTTGCCCTTACGCGCCCGGCGCCACCGGCGACATCGGGGCCCGGCTGTACGGCGAGGAGCTCGGCAAGGCACTCGGCCAGACCGTGGTGGTCGACAACAAGACCGGCGCGGGTGGCACCGTTGCCATGGCCGAGATCGCGCGGTCGGTGCCGGACGGCTATACGCTCAGCGTCATGGCGCAGGGTACGCTGGTCTACAACATGGGGCTCTACAAGACCCCGGGCTACGACCCGTTCAAGGACCTGGTCGTGCTGTCGATCAACTTCTCGGTGGCCAACGTGCTGGTCGTTCATCCGTCGAACCCGGCGAAGACCGTGGCGGATGTGGTCGCCCAGGCGAAGGCGAAGGGCGGCGAGTTCACCTTTTCGTCGGGCGGCGTCGGCACCAGCCATCACATGTCGGGCGTGCTGCTCGAGATGCGCAGCGGCGCGAAGATGACTCACGTACCCTATCGCGCGACGCCCGCCGCCATCCAGGCGGTCGTCAACGGCGAGGTGGCGATGGGCATGTTCAACATGCCGACCGTCGTCGGCCTGATCCGGGCGGGCAAGCTCAAGGCGCTCGCGGTGACCGGCGAGCGCCGGTCGGATCTGTTCCCCGAACTGCCGACCATGAAGGAGTCGGGCTTCAGCGATTTCGTGGTCGACACCTGGCTGGGCTTCTGCGCCCCGGCCGGCTTGCCCCAGCCGCTGGTCACGAGGCTCAATGCCGAGCTCAACCGCATCACCGAGCTGCCCGAGATGCGCAAGAAGTTCCTGGAGCAGGGCATGTCCGCTTGGCCGGCACGCACGCCCGAGCAGGCCTTGCAGTATGTGCGCGACGACTCGGCCTTCTGGCTGCCGATCATCAAGCAATCGGGCGCCACGGCAGGCTAAAGCGTGATGACTTTGGCATTTCGCGTCGGCCCAGCTCTCGCGGCAAAGCGGCGCCCGTGCTGGGCCGACGCGTGGGTCAACTGAAAGTCATCACGCTCTAGACGGCGGCTTTCTTGCCAAAGGGTAGCGTTGCGCGTATTCCCCCGCCCCCATGGGATACAGAGTCGCTGTCGTCGGCGCGACCGGCAATGTCGGTCGCGAAATGCTGCAGGTCTTGGCCGAGAGAAACTTCCCGGCCGATGATGTCGTTGCATTGGCTTCCGCCCGGTCGGTCGGCAAGCAGACGTCGTTCGGTGAGAACACCGTTTTGAAAGTCCAGGACCTCGCCAAGTTCGACTTCAAGGGCATCGACATCGTGTTGAGCTCGCCGGGCGCCAAGGTGTCGGCCGAGCACAGTCCGCGTGCGGTCAAGGCCGGCGCCGTGGTGATCGACAACACCTCGTACTGGCGCATGGATCCCGACGTGCCGCTGGTCGTGCCCGAGGTCAACGCCAAGGCGATCGCCGGCTACAAGGGCCGCGGCATCATCGCCAATCCCAACTGCTCGACCATCCAGATGGTGGTGGCGTTGAAGCCGATCCACGAGGCCGCCGGCATCAAGCGCGTCGTGGTGTCGACCTATCAGTCGACCTCCGGCGCCGGCAAAGAGGGCATGGACGAGCTGTTGAACCAGACCAAGAGCTTCTTCGTGAACCAGACACTCGATCCCAAGAAGTTCACCAAGAACATCTCCTTCAACGTCATTCCCCACATCGACGTCTTCATGGATGACGGCTCGACCAAGGAAGAATGGAAGATGGTTGTCGAGACCAAGAAGATCCTCGATCCCAGAATCAAGGTGCATGCCACCTGCGTGCGCGTGCCGACCTTCATTGGCCATGCCGAGGCGATCAACCTCGAACTCGAACGGCCGCTCGACGAGCACGAGGCGCGCCGCGTGCTGGCGGCGGCTCCCGGCATCCTGGTGGTCGACCGGCGCGAGGCGGGCGGCTACGTGACGCCGCAGGAGGTCACCGGCCAGGACGCCGTGTTCGTGAGCCGTGTGCGCACCGACCCGACAGTCGAGAACGGTCTCGCGCTCTGGGTGGTGAGCGACAATCTGCGCAAAGGCGCGGCATTGAACGCCGTCCAAATCGCGGAAGAGCTGATCAAGGGCTACATCTAGTATCTCTATTCGGTTTAGCGCCGATAAGTATTTAATTACAGATGCTTAACGACAATATCTGATGTAATGTCAGAGATGTGAACGACTCGCCGTCGATCCATCCCCTGAGGCCCGAGTCGCAGAGCGCGCCGACGCCGCTGTTTGCCAACGAGGCCGAGAGCTTCGTCCAGCAGCTGCGGCTGGCCGCTCAGGCCCATCGCGCGGGACGTTTCGACGAGGCGATACAATCTTATCTGCGTCTGCTGGCGGTGCGTCCCTACCACGCCGAACTGCACAATAATCTCGGCGTGGCGCTCCGCCTGGTCGGCAAGCTCGAAGCGTCCGTGGCGCATCACCGCCTGTCGCTAGCCTCCGATCCCGGCAATCCGGCGCTGCATTCCAATCTCGGCAATGCGCTGCGCGCCGCCAACCGGCTCGACGAGGCGGTGAAGCATCACTTCCAGTCGATCGCTCTCAATCGCGACTATGGCGAGGGCTTTTTCAATCTGGCGCTCTGCCTGCGCGATCTCGGCCGGCTCGACGAAGCCGTCGGCTGCTTCGGCCGTGCGCTGGCGCTCAATCCCGACAACCGGCGGGCCCGCACCGAACTTGCGGTTGCGCTGCTGATGCGCGGCGAGCTCGAGCAGGGCTTCGCTGCCTACGAGGCGCGCAAGCGCTTGCCCGAGACGCCAACGCCGGAGTTCGCCCGGCCGGCCTGGGACGGAGGGCCAATCGGCGGCATGCGTCTTCTGCTCTATCCCGAGCAGGGCTTGAGCGACGTGCTGCTGTTCTTGCGCTTCGCCCGTGAGCTGAAGCGCCGCGGTGCGGTGATTCTGGTACTCTGTCAGGCGCCGCTCAAGGATCTGCTCGCCACGGTCGACTACATTGACGGCGTCGTGGCCGAAGGCGAGAAGCTGCCGGAATTCGATCTGCATGCCTCGATGGTGTCGTTGCCTCATCTGTGCCGCGCCGATTTCGCCGCCGCGTCCGCCGAGCCGCCTTATCTGACAGCGCCGGCCGACAGCAGCCGCATCAAGCTCGGCCGGTTGGAGAAGGCCAAACTGCGCATAGGCATCTACTGGGCCGCCATGCCGGGCCAGCCGCTGGACCGCCAGCGCTCGGCGCCCTTCGCGCATTTCCTGGCGCTGGCCGGCGATCCCGAGCTGCTGGTGTTCAGCCTGCAGGGTGGTGCGGGCCAGAGGGACATCCAACAGTTCGGGGCCGGCGGGCTGGTGCATGATGTCGGCCGCGGCATCTTCGATTTTGCCGAAGCGGCGACTGCGCTGTCGCAGCTCGATCTGCTGATCTCGATCGACGCTCCGGTCGCCCATCTCGCCGCGGCCATGGGAATCAAAACCTGGGTCCTACTGCCGTCGACCGCCGATTGGCGCTGGCAGCTTGGTGGCACGCGGGCGCCCTGGTACCCGACGACGCGACTGTTTCGCCAGCAAAGGTCGGGCGATTGGGACGGCGTGTTCGCCGCCGTCCGCGATCAGCTCGACAAGCTCAAGGCCGGCTCCCTCATCGTCTGATCAAAAAGGCGCGCAGATCGTCGGCGGTGTCGATGTCGTCCAGCGTCTCGGCCAGACCGACCTGGACTGTCGCGGCGATGTTGCGCAGTGTGTCGGCAAGCGCATGGCGCGACGACCAACGCACGTCGGCAAACAGATCGGCCGGCAAGGGCCGCCGGCGTCGCGCACCGATCAGCCAGAAGCCGCCGTCGCTCGCCGGGCCAAACACCAGCTCGTTCTCGGCGAGCAGGCGAAAGGCCTGCGCGATGGACGAGGGCCGCATCGCCGGAATGTCACTGCCGACCAGCACGACCGGCCCCGGCGGTAGGATCCGGAACGGCTTCAGCATGCGCCGCCCAAGGTCGCCCGGTCCTTGCGGCTGCACGCTGAGGCGTCGTCCGCGCGCGTGCCATGCCGGATGGCGCAGGGCCGTATCGGGCGTGACAAAAAGCCAGACGTACCAGCCGGCGCGGTTGGTCATGCGAGACAGCAGATCCGCGAGCATCGCGCGATAGAACCGAGCCGCCTCGAGCGTTCCGATATCGTGCGCCAGCCGCCGTTTTACCCGGCCGGGCTGCGGCGCGCGGGCAAGGATCACGAGGTGGCGAGTCATCTATGGTAAAGACGGGCGATACGGTGCGGCGGCACGCCGGCGAAATAGAGCGCAAGGCAGGAAAGATTGCGTGTCGGCCGTGCGAGCCAGCCGTCGCGCTCGTATCGCGCCACCGAGGTGATGGCGCAGGCATCGAGGGGCACGAGATTGCGCCGGCCGACGCGCCGCACGAGATCGACATCTTCCATCAGCGGCAGCGACCCGAAGCCGCCGAGCAGTCGATAGAAGCGGCGCGCAATCAGCAGGCCTTGATCGCCATAGGGCAGGCCGAACGTGTTGCAGCGCCAGCGCGCCAGCCGCTCGATGCGCCGGGCACGAGTGTCGGAAGAGTCGAGGCGGAGGCGAAAATATCCGGCCTTCGTTGCGTTCAGGGGCTCGGAGGTGAAGCGGTCAAGGGCTTCGACCCAACCCTCGCCCGGTACAGTGTCGGCATGAAGGAAGAGAACCCACGGTGCGTTTCCAGCCTCGCTCCCGGCGGCAAGCTGGCCGCCGCGTCCAGGTGCCGTGACGAGGACGGTGGCGCCGTTCGCAGCGGCAATGGCAGCGGTGTCGTCTCGCGATCCGCCATCGCAGACGGTGATTGTCGCGGGATTGGCCTGCCGTACCACTGACAAAGTGCGGGAAAGCGTGGCGGCGGCGTCGAGCGTCGGGATCACGACGTCGAGCGCGGGCATCACTGACTGCAGGCGGCGCCGCCCAGGACGCAGAACTTGGCGCAATGCGGATGATTGAGCCGCACGGCGCCGCGCGCCTCGGCGAGGGTCTCGCCAAGCTCGAACTGCGAATCGTACGGCAGCAGTGTGCAGGCGACGACAGCCGGCCGCGCGGCGTCCTTGCGCTTGATCACCATGCGCGACGAAGCGCACATTACGCTGTCGGGAGATTTCTTCAGGATGCCCCAGCAGGAGACTGTGATTTCCGGCACATCGACCGTGGGGTCCATCTCCGGAAACAGCACCAGCTCCATCGGGCTTGTTGCGTCGACGAGGGCGCCGAGCTCGGCGAACAGCCGCGCGTAGCCCGCGCGCACCTCCCCCTCGGACTCGTCGGAGAACCGGCGGCCAGCGACATGGAGGCTGAAGCCGTTGGCGGCAAGCCACGCCACGCCATCCAGTGTCGGCTTCCAGCTTCGCGTGCCCCGTTCGGCTTCGTGCAACGCCTGTGCGTAATGGTCGATCGATACACGAATCGTAAGGTTGGCGCCGTGGCGCGCATACAGGGCGAGCAATGCGGGCTTCATCTTGTGCATCGGTTTCATGGCGTTGGTGAGCACCATCGCCTTGAAGCCTCGCGACAAGACGTCCTCCAGCATCCGGGGCAGGTCGGGATTCATGAACGGCTCGCCGCCGGTGAAGCCGATCAGCATGGTGCCCAGCCCCTCGCGCTCGATTTCATCGAGATAGGCCGTCACCTCGGCCGCCGTCAGATAGGCCAGCCGATCGTTGAGCGGCGAGGATTCGATATAGCAGTTGCGGCACGTGAGATTGCAGAGCGTGCCGGTGTTGAACCACAGGGTCGCGAGCGATTTCAGCGCCACCTGCGCACGTCGTTCGCCCTTGGCGGTAACCAGCGCGTCCTTGAATTTCGCAGGATCGAGTTGGAGCGACGTCATCGCGGCAGGTTAGCACAGCCGCGGCTCGACCGCGCCAGAGAGCTTCGATACGGTTCCTTCAAGGACAAGGGGAACCACGATGCTCGACGGCCAATCGCTCGACAAGATCCTACGCAACGCGCGCACCCACAACGGCTTCCAGGACAGGCCGGTCACCGACGATCAACTTCGCGCGATCTACGAGATCATGAAATGGGGGCCGACCTCGGCCAATTCGCAGCCCGCCCGCATTGTTTTCATCCGCACCAAGGAGGGCAAGGACAAGCTTCGGCCTGCGCTGAGCGCCGGCAACACGGCCAAGACCATGTCGGCACCGGTGACGGCGATAGTGGCCTACGACACGCGCTTCTACGAACATCTGCCCAGGACCTTTCCGCACGACCAGTCGGCGCAGAGCTGGTTCAGCGGGCAGGGCAAGGAGGAGGTCGCCTTCCTGACCGCCTTCCGCAATGGGACCTTGCAGGGCGCCTACCTGATTATCGCCGCACGTTCGTTGGGTCTCGACGTCGGCGCCATGAGCGGCTTCACCAATGCCATCGTCGACCAGGCGTTCTTCCCGGACGGCCGCTTCAAGTCGAACTTCCTGTGCAACATCGGCTACGGCGATCCGTCGAAACTGTTCAACCGCAGCCCGCGGCTGTCGTTCGAGGATGCCTGCACGCTCGCCTGAGGCTATTGCCCGAGCAGCTGTCCGATCTCGCGCCAGGGCAGCGGCAGGAGCGACACCAGCGCCACCACTCCGAAGGCCAGGATGATGGCGCCGGCGGTACGGTTCAGCCACAGCAGACCGGTACCGGTGAAGCGCGCGCGGAGCGCCACCGCCGTCGAGCCGAGGATCGTCCACCACGCCAGCGCGCCGCAGAACACGCCCGCCACCAGAAGCGCGGCATCGGGCAGGCTGCTGCCGACGCCTGCGAGATTGCGGCCGGCGAAGGCGGCACCAAACGCCATCACCGTCAGCGGATTGAACACGGTGATGAAAAAACTCGAGCTGGTGTAGTGGAGATGCGTCGCCACCCTGTGCTCACGGTCGTCGGCCACCGGGTCGCCGACGGTGCGCGGGCGATGGCGCATCGTCGTCCAGCCCATGATCACCAGCACGGTGCCGCCGATGCCGCGCAGCCAAGCCTCGTGCCGCTCCACGAACTGCTCGACGAAGGACAGGCCGAAGGCCGCCACGGCGCCGAACACCGCGTCGCCCAGCGCGGCGCCCACGCCCGTGAGATAGCCCGCCACGGCGCCGACCGTTATCGCGCGACGGATCAGGAGAGCGGCCGCCGGTCCGACCGGAACCGCGATCATGAAGCCGATGACCGCGCCCTCGATCGCCAGCGCTATCGGATTGAAGGCGAACCCGGGAACGGTCATTGCCGCGCTAGAGCTTCTCGGCGATGAAGCGGCGCGGCGGCTCGACCAGCCGATCCTGCGCCGCCACCAGCTGCAGCTCGCGCTCGCCGAGCGCGCGGGTGGTTTCCAGCACGGCGTAGATCGAGGAGGCCGCCTTGCCGAGTGCGGCGGCGACGTCACCGCCCTCCAGCCAGTGCGCTGTGAACAGCGCCGCCACGGTGTCGCCCGTGCCGTTGGGCATGATCTTGAAGCCGATCAGCGGCGTCGTGATCCGCCACGCCGTCTCGCGGCTCACTGCCACCATCTCGATCTGGTCGTCGGGCGCATCGCCGCGGCGCAGGCTGGTGATCAGGACCAGCCGCGGTCCGTTCAGCAGGCAGCGCGCCGCCGCGAGTGCCTCGGCCATGGTCGTGATTTTGCGGTCGGTCAGGAGCTCCAGCTCGAAATGATTGGGGGTGATCAGGTCGGCCGCCGGGATGGCGCGATCGCGGAAAAAGACGTCGATGCCCGGTTTGACGTAGAGGCCGGTATCGATGTCGCCCAGCACGGGATCGCAGCACCACACGGCCTTGGGGTTGGCGGCCCGCACCTTCCGGGCGGTGTCGAGCACCACGTCGGCCAGGGCGGCGTCGCCGACATAGCCGGTCAGCAGGGCGTCGCAGCGCGCCAGCACGCCCAGCGCCTCGATGCCGTGAATGATATCGGCGACCTGATCGGCAGGTGCCGTGCGTCCACGCCAGGCGCCATATCCCGTGTGGTTGGAGAATTCCACCGTGTTCACCGCCCAGACCTCATGGCCCAATCGTTGCAGGGGAAAAGTTGCTGCCCGATTGCCGACGTAGCCGTAGGCGACATGGCTCTGAAGCGAAAGAAAGCGCATGGCCGAAGCCACCTTGCCACAAGGAAGCTCCTCATTATAGTCCGCCGCGTTTCTGGGGAGCCTTGAGATGTCGAACAAAGTCCGTCCGCGACGTAGCGTGCTCTATATGCCGGGCGCAAATACGCGCGCCCTGGACAAGGCGCGGACCCTGCCGGCCGATGCCCTGATCTTCGACCTCGAGGATGCCGTCGCCCCCGACGCCAAGCAGGCGGCGCGTGACAACGTCGTGGCGGCGGCCAGGAGCAAGGGCTACGGCAAGCGCGAGATCGCCATCCGCTGCAACGGGCTTGGCACCCCATGGGGCAAAACGGATGTGGCGGCCATCGCCACCTCCGGTGCCGACGCCATCCTGGTGCCCAAGGTCGAAAGCGCGGCTGACGTCGCCAGCATCGTGGCGCTGCTCGCTGCCGCGGGCGCGCCTCAGTCGATGGCGGTGTGGGCGATGATGGAGACGCCCAAGGGCATCCTGCGCGCCGAGGAGATCGCCGGCGCTCATCCTCGCCTGCAGCTCTTCGTCATGGGCACCAACGACCTGGTGAAGGACATGCGTGCGCGTCACACTCCGATGCGCCTGCCGATGGTCACCGCGCTCGGCCTCGGCATGCTGGCCGCCCGCGCCCACGGCCTCACTATCCTCGACGGCGTCTATAACGACATCCAGGATCTCGCGGGCTTCAAGGCGATCTGCCAGCAGGGGCTGGAGATGGGCTTCGACGGCAAGACGCTGATCCATCCCAGCCAGGTCGAACCGTGCAACGAGGTCTTCGCGCCGTCGACGGCCGAGCTCGAGTTGGCCGGCAAGATCGTCGTCGCTTTCAAGACCGCGCAGGCCGAAGGCAAGGGCGTGGTCACGGTCGATGGCCGCATGATCGAGAACCTGCATGTCGAACAGGCCGAACGCGCGCTGGCGCTCGCTGCCGCGATCAGGGAGCTTCAAGCTGCATGACCAAGACCAGTGCCGGCAACTTTTTCGAGGATTTTCGCGTCGGCGAGGAAATCCAGCACGCCACGCCGCGCACGCTCACGGAGGCCGACGCGGCCTTGAACATCGCGCTCTACGGTTCGCGCTTTGCCATCAACTCCTCCGATGCTTTCGCCCGCCGCCTCGGCCTGCCTCGCGCGCCGCTCGACGATCTGCTGGTTTTCCATGTGGTGATCGGCAAAACCGTGCCCGACATCTCGATGAACGCAGTGGCCAATCTTGGCTACGCCGGGTTCCGCTGGGGCGTGCCGGTCTATCCCGGCGACACGCTGTCGGCGCGCTCGGCCGTTCTGGGCTTGCGCGAAAATTCCAATCGCGCGAGCGGCGTCGTCTGGGTGCGCTCGACGGGCACCAATCAGCGTGGCGAGATGGTGCTCGACTATGTGCGCTGGGTGATGGTGCACAAACGCGATCCGGGCGCCGACGTCGCAGCCGCGGTCGTGCCCAAGACCGCACCATTGGTAGCGCCGGCCAACCTCATCGTGCCGGCAGGACTCTCGCTGAAAGGCTACGACGACGTCGCGGCGGGCTCGCCGTATCGCTGGGAGGACTACGCGGCGGGCGAGCGCATCGACCATGTGAGCGGCATCACGCTGGAAGACTCCGACCACATGTTCTCGACGCGGCTCTACCAGAATACTGCGCGCGTGCATTTCGACGCCTTTGCCGGCAAGGGCACGCGCTTTGGCCGACGGCTGGCCTATGGCGGTCACGTGATCTCGCTCGCCCGCGCGCTGTCGTTCAACGGGCTGGCCAACGGCTTTAGGATGGCGGCGATCAATGCCGGCAGCCACGTCGCGCCGACCTTCGGTGGCGACACGATCTATGCCTGGTCGGAGGTGCTGGAAGCAGCGCCGCTGCCCGGCCGAGCCGACTTGGGCGCGCTCCGGGTGCGCACCATTGCCGCCAAGGATTGCCCGTGCGGCACGTGGCCGGGCAAGGGCCCTGACGGCAAGTATCATCCCGCCGTCGTGCTCGACCTCGATTATTGGCTCCTGATGCCGCGCCGCTGAGCGAATTTCGCTGACAAATCCGGGGCTTATCGCGCGTGCACCGTCGACATTCGTTGACTTGGGGGCCCCGCGCGCTAAAAAAGTCCGGCCGCTAGAGGCTTTCGAGGTTTTCACGCGATGAGCGTCGCCCCCCGGCCGGTTGCCCGGCCGCTTTCTCCCCATCTGCAGGTCTATCGACCGCAGCTCACCTCAGTGCTCTCCATCCTGCATCGGGCGACCGGCATCGCGCTGTCGGTGGGCGCGATCTATCTCGCGACCTGGGTGATCTA
Organism: Asaia bogorensis; assembly: GCA_945889625.1. GTDB lineage: Bacteria > Pseudomonadota > Alphaproteobacteria > Reyranellales > Reyranellaceae > Reyranella. Next base: position 77,613 of record CAMDCE010000006.1, read on the forward strand.
CGCCGCGGCCAGTCCCCGCGCTTACGCGGTGTTCCAAAGCTTCAACACCTCGATCGCCGGCCGCATCGTGCTCGGCGGATGGCTGTTCTGCGCCTTCTATCACCTGGCCAACGGCATCCGGCATCTCTTCTGGGACGCCGGCTACGGCTTCGAGCTGAAGGACGCCTATCGCAGCGGCTGGATCGTGGTCGCCGTTTCGCTGATCGCCACGGCGGTGTCGTGGATCGTCGGCCTGCGGCTAGCCTAGGGGAGGCGACGATGAACGGCGATCTCAGAACCCCTCTCGCCCGCGCCCGCGGCCTCGGCTCCGCCAGGACCGGCGTCGCCCACTGGTGGGCGCAGCGCCTGACGGCGATCGCGCTCATTCCCCTCGTGGTGTGGTTCGCCATCTCTCTGGTGATGCTGAGCGGCGCCGACTACGCCATGGTGCGCGCCTGGATCGGCTCGCCGCGGGTCATGGTGCTGCTGATCCTGACCATCGGCATCGGCCTGCACCACGGCCAGCTCGGCCTGCAGGTCGTGATCGAGGACTACGTTCATGGCGACGGCTGGAAGCTGGCGCTGATCGTGATCGTGAAGTTCATCGCAGCGGCCTTTGGCCTCGCCGCCATCCTGGCCATCCTGCGTATCGGTTTGGGAGCCTGACCATGGCCGAAGCAAGCAGCGGCAAGAGCAACGGCGCCGCCTCCGGAACATTCACCGTCGGCGGCCGCGCCTACACCGTGATCGACCACGAATACGACGTGGTCGTGGTCGGCGCCGGCGGCGCGGGCCTGCGCGCGACGCTGGGCATGGCGGAGAAGGGGCTGAAGACCGCCTGTGTCACCAAGGTGTTCCCGACCCGCAGCCACACCGTGGCGGCGCAGGGCGGCATCTCGGCCTCGCTCGGCAACATGGGGCCCGACGACTGGCGCTGGCACATGTACGACACCGTCAAGGGGTCGGACTGGCTGGGCGACCAGGACGCCATTGAATTCATGGTCCGCGAGGCCATTCCCGCGATCGTCGAGCTCGAGCACTACGGTGTTCCGTTCAGCCGCACGCCCGAAGGCAAGATCTACCAGCGGCCGTTCGGCGGCATGACCACTCAGTTCGGCAAGGGTATCGCCCAGCGCACCTGCGCCGCCGCCGACCGGACCGGCCACGCCATCCTGCACACGCTCTACCAGCAGTCGCTGAAGCATCACGCCGAGTTCTTCATCGAGTATTTCGCCCTCGACCTGATCATGGACGAAGGCGTGTGCCGAGGCGTCATGGCCTGGAACCTCGACGACGGCACCATCCATCGCTTCCGCGCCCACATGGTGGTGCTGGCGACCGGCGGCTACGGCCGCGTCTATTTCACTGCCACTTCGGCGCACACCTGCACCGGCGACGGCGGCGCCATGGCGATGCGCGCCGGGCTGCCCATCCAGGACATGGAGTTCATCCAGTTCCATCCTACTGGCGTCTACGGCGCAGGCTGTCTGATCACCGAGGGCGTGCGCGGCGAAGGCGGCTATGTGACCAACGCCAGCGGCGAGCGCTTCATGGAACGCTATGCGCCGTCGGCCAAGGACCTTGCCTCGCGCGACGTCGTTTCCCGTTCGATGACCATCGAGATCCGCGAAGGCCGTGGCTGCGGCCCCAACAAGGACTACATCGAGCTGCATGTCGAGCATCTCGACCCCAAGGTGATCCACGAGCGCCTGCCCGGCATCGCCGAGACGGCGCGCATCTTCGCCGGCGTCGATGTCACGCGTCAGCCGATCCCCATCCTGCCGACCTGCCACTACAACATGGGCGGCATTCCGACCAACGTTCATGGCGAGGTCATGACCGTGAAGGACGGCGACCCCAATCATGCCGTGCCCGGCTTGATGGCGGTGGGCGAGGCGGCCTGCGTCTCGGTCCACGGCGCCAACCGGCTGGGATCCAACTCGCTGCTCGATCTCGTCGTGTTCGGCCGTGCGGCCGCCATGCATGCCGGCGAAGTGCTGACACCGGGTGCGGCGCACCGTCAGATGCCGCATGCCGGCGAGTCAGCGATCGCCCGCCTCGACCGCCTGCGTCACGCCGCCGGCGGTACCGGCACCGCCCAGCTCCGCATCGAGATGCAGCGGACCATGCAGAACGACTGCGCGGTGTTCCGCACCCAGCAGAGCCTAGATGAAGGCTGCGCCAAGATGGACAAGGTGTTCGGCGGCATCGCCGACATCCGAGTCAAGGACCGCTCGATGGTGTGGAACTCCGATCTCGTGGAGACGCTGGAGTTCGAGAACCTGATCGTCCAGGCCCAGGGCACCATCCGCTCCGCCGCCAACCGCAAGGAAAGCCGCGGCGCCCATGCCCGCGAGGATTACCCCGAGCGCGACGACAAGGAATGGATGAAGCACACGGTGGTGTGGGTCGAGGAGAACGGCAAGACCCGCATCGACTATCGCCCGGTCAAGCTTCAGCCGATGTCGAACGACGTGCAGTCCTTCCCGCCAAAAACCCGCGTGTACTGAGTTCGAGAGGAAGCGATGGCTGAGTTTGCACTGCCCGCCAATTCCAAGATCGGCGTCGGCGAGACCTACAAGGCGGCGGCGGGGACCAAGAACATCAAGACGTTCAAGGTCTATCGCTGGACGCCCGACGACGGCAAGAAGCCCAGCGTCGACACCTACGAAGTCGACATGGACAGCTGCGGCCCGATGGTTCTCGACGCTTTGATCAAGATCAAGAACGAGATCGACAGCTCGCTCACCTTCCGCCGCTCCTGCCGCGAGGGCGTGTGCGGTTCCTGCGCCATGAACATCGACGGCACCAATACGCTGGCCTGCACCAAGTTCATCGACGACGTACGGGGCGACATCAAGATCTACCCGCTGCCGCATATGCCGGTGGTCAAGGACCTGGTGCCCGACCTCAATGTGCCCTACGCCCAGCTCGCCTCGATCGAGCCGTGGATGAAGTCGACCAGCCAGCCGCCGACGCGCGAGCGCCTGCAGTCGCCCGAGGAGCGTGCCAAGCTTGACGGGCTGTGGGAGTGCATCCTGTGCTTCTGCTGCACGACCTCGTGCCCCTCCTACTGGTGGAGCGGCGAGCGCTATCTCGGCCCTGCCGTGCTGCTGCAGGCCTATCGCTGGATCGCCGACAGCCGCGACGATGCCGTCGGCGAGCGGCTCGACGGGTTGGAAGACCCGTTCCGGCTCTACCGCTGCCACACCATCATGAACTGCACCAAGACCTGCCCGAAGAGCTTGAACCCGGCCAAGGCGATCGCCGAGATCAAGAAAATGCTGGTCGAGCGCACCATCTAGGCTCCCGACCATCTCCATCGTCCCGCCTTGTCGGGACGCTTCTGATCCCGATGGCATCGGGCTTATTTGCGATTCGTCCCGAATCCTGCCACCCCCTCGCGCAACAATATGAACTCAAGATTCACCCTTGACTCGGTCGGTCGACCGAATTACTAGCGTCGAAATCGGTCGGTCGACCGAATATGCAAGGAGGCATCCATGGGTGGTATCGCTTCGCTCCTGTACGGCGTGGTCGTCTATCTGCTGTTTTTCGGCACTTTTCTCTACGCCGTCGCCTTCGTCGGCAATCTGCCGGTGCCCAAGGCGATCGACAGCGGCCCGGAGGGCGCGCTGGTCCCGGCGCTGATCATTGACACGCTGCTGCTCGGCCTCTTCGCCATCCAGCACAGCGTCATGGCCCGGCCGGCCTTCAAGCGCTGGTGGACGCGCTTCGTGCCGCATTCGGTCGAGCGTGCGACCTTCGTGCTGTTGGCGAGCCTCTCGCTCGCCCTGCTGTTCTGGCAGTGGCGGCCAATCCTGGCGCCGGTGTGGTCGGTGACGAGTTCCGCCGGCATCCTGGTGGCCCAGACCGTGTTCTGGCTGGGCTGGGGCCTGGTGCTGCTCGGCACCTTCCTGATCAACCACTTCGAGCTGTTCGGCCTGCGCCAGGTTTGGGCCCGGATGCGCGGCCGCACGCTGCCGGAGCCGGAGTTCCGCACGCCCTTCCTCTACAAACGCGTGCGCCATCCGATCTATCTCGGCTTCGTGCTCGCCTTCTGGGCAACGCCGACCATGACGGCAGGCCACCTGCTGTTCGCGGTGGCGACCAGCGGCTATATCCTGATCGGCATCTGGTTCGAGGAGCGCGACCTGATTGCCCTGTTCGGCGACAAGTACCGCCGCTATTGCGAGCAGGTCCCGATGCTGTTCCCGCTGCCCGGCCGCAAGGTCGATACGCCTCCTGCGGAACCCCGGCGCCCGCGCCAGCCCGCGGAATAGGCGTCGCATGTCGAGGGGGTGGAGAATCTGAATGGCGCGTGCAGTGGCAAAAAAAGTGGAGACCAGCACCATGCTGCTGGAGGCGGCCAAGAAGGCGCTGCGCCAGAGCGGCTATGCGGGCCTCTCGACCCGCGACGTTGCCGCCGCGGCGGGCGTGCCGCTGAGCCAGATCCACTACCACTTCGGCTCCAAGCAGGGGCTGGTGCTGGCGCTGTTCGACTACCTGAACGCTCAGCTCCTCGACCGGCAGAACGCCCTGTTCGGCGACACCAGCCTCAAGCTCTCCGAGCAATGGGACCGGGCCTGCGACTATCTCGATGAGGATATCGAGTCGAGCTACGTGCGCACGCTGCAGGAGCTGATCGCCGCAAGCTGGCACGATCCCGCCGTCGCCAAGGTCGTGCGCGCCGGCATGATGGGTTGGTCCGACCTCCTCACCGGCCTGGCGCGACGGGCCGAGCGCGAGCTGGGCGGCCTCGGGCCGTTCTCGGCCGAGGAGGTCGCCGTCCTGATCGCCAATGCCTTCATGGGTGCCGAGAGCCTCTACCTGCTCGGCATCGAGAAAAAGGGTCCGCCGGTGCGCAAGGCCTTGCGGCGCGTCGGCGACCTCATTCGCCTGGCTGAAAAGAATTCTTCGAAGGGGTGAGCCATGCGGGCAAAGCTGCCGGACAGGGAAGGCGTGGTCGAACGCGACGGCGTCAGGATCCACTACGAGGTCTACGGCAAGGGGCCGCAAACCATGCTCTTCGTGCCGCCCTGGAGCATCGTCCATTCGCGCGTCTACAAGGCGCAGCTGCCTTACTTCAGCGAGCGTTTCCGCGTCATTGCCTATGACGGCCGCGGCAACGGCAAGTCGGACCGGCCCGACGCCGTCGAGGCCTATTCGCTCGACCACTATGTCGCCGACGCGCTCGCCGTGATGGACGCGACCAGTGCCGGCGAGTCCATCCTGGTCGGCCTGTCCTACGGCGGCATGATTGCCTGCGTGCTGGCGGCATACCATCCCGAGCGGGTGAAGGCCGTGGTGCTGGCCGGCACGGCGGCGGTCATCGGCCCCACCTTCCCGCGCATGTCGCCCCGCCACTTCCTTGCCCAGCAGGAGCAGTTCGAGGGCTGGAACAAGTACAATCGAGAGTACTGGCTGAAGGACTATCCCGACTTCGCCCAGCACTTCGTGCGCAACATCTTCAGCGAGCCGCACTCGACCCGGCAGATCGAGGACGGCATCGCCTGGGCGGCCGAGACCGACGGTCCGGTGATGGTCAAGACGGTGGAGGCGCGGTCGATCATGCCGTCGGTCGACGTCACCGAGGCGATGTACCGCAAGATCCGCTGCCCGATGCTGGCGATCCATGGCGACGACGACCAGATCCAGCCCTATGAGCGCGGCAAGCTGGTAGCCGAACTGTCGAGCGCCGAGCTCGTCACCATCTCGGGCGGCGGCCACAATCCGCTCGGCCGCTACCCCGCCAAGTGCAACGACCTGATCAACGACTTCCTCGACCGCCGGCTCGGCATCCCCGCGCCCCGGCGCCGGGCGACGGGCGGCGCGAAGACGAAGAAGGCGCTTTATCTTTCCTCGCCCATCGGCCTCGGCCACGGCCGGCGCGACATTGCCGTGGCGCGCGAGCTGCGCAAGCTGCATCCCGATCTGCAGGTCGACTGGCTGTCGCAGGATCCCGTGACGAGGCTCCTCGAGGCGAGCGGCGAACGCGTCCATCCGCTCAGCGCGCGCCTGGCCAGCGAATCGCGGCACATCGAGCTGGAATCGGGCGAGCACGACCTGCACGCCTTCCAGGCGATCCGGCGCATGGACGAGGTGCTGATCGCCAACTTCATGATCTTCCAGGACGCCGTCGACCAGGGCGGCTACGACCTGGTGATTGCCGACGAAGCCTGGGATGTCGACCATTACTGGCACGAGCATCCCGAACTCAAGAAGTCCAGGCTCGCCTGGTTCACCGACTTCGTCGGCTTCGTGCCGATGCCGTCGGGAGGTGCTGGGGAGGAGTTCCTCACGACCGATTACAACGCCGAGATGATCGGCCACATCGAGGATCACCCCGGAGTGCGCGATCGCGCCATCTTCGTCGGCGGGCCCGCCGACATCGTGCCGCGATCGTTCGGCAAGGACCTGCCGGCAATGGCCGACTGGATCCCCCGGCATTTCGACTTCTCCGGCTACATCATGGGCGAGCATCCCGACACCTGGGGCAGCCGCGCCGAGCTCCGCCACAGGCTTGGCTACCGTTCCGAAGAACGCGTCTGTATCGTCACCGTAGGCGGATCGGGCGTCGGCGTGCCGTTGATCCGCCGCATCCTGCAGAGCTATCCGATCGTCCGGCGCAGGCTGCCGGAGCTGCGCATGGTCGTGGTGGCGGGTCCGCGCATCGATCCCCTCTCGCTCGTCGTGCCGCCCGGCGTCGAGGTTCGCGCCTTCGTCCCCGATCTCGACCGCCATCTCGCGGCCTGCGATCTGGCGCTGGTGCAAGGCGGTCTCACGACCTGCATGGAGCTGACGGCGGCGGGAACGCCATTCCTCTACTTCCCGCTCAAGAACCATTTCGAGCAGAACTTCCATGTCGCCCACCGGCTCGACCGCTATGGCGCCGGCAAACGCATGGAGTTCGCGACCTCGACGCCCGACGTCATTGCCGAGGCGATGGTGGCGGCGCTGCGGGCACCAATGAAATTCAAGCCGGTCGAAGCCGATGGTGCCGCGCGGGCGGCACGCATGCTCGCCGACCTCCTCTGAGGAGCGGACGATGATCGATGAAGCGCGCGGCCGCATCGATTACCAGGAATGCGGCAGCGCTCCGACCGTCGTGCTGGTACCCGTCCGGCGCATGAACAGGCGGTGATGGATCGGCGCAGCTTTTGCGATGCTGAGCCCAAAGACAGAACAGGCGGTCGCATGCTTCTCAAAACTTTCCCTGGCGGGGGAGAGGAATGGAAAACTAGTTTGCTCTCTCGAATCGCATCTGTTTGATGCGCCCGGTCGAGACGACCAGGGCCGTGACCTTGCCGGCGCGGTCGCGCGCGAGACGGGCGAGCTGGGTGACGGCCATCAGGCTGCCCGGCGTTTCGATCTCGACCGTGTTGGCATCGATGCCGCGCACCGGCCAGGGGGCACCGCCGCCGATCAGCGGACCGCTCACCGCCGCGGTATAATCCGCGCCGCCGCGCCTGATATGCCAGGTCGCGCCGCTGTCGGCCGAGAGGTAGGTGCCGGCAAGTGCGGCAGGCACCGCCTTTCGTTTGCCGAGCTTCCTAAAGGCGAGAACGCGGCCGGCGCCGAGATCGACCCTGAGCGTTCCTGGCCGGCCGGACTTCAGGGCGAATTCGAACGAGCCGCGTTCGGCGCCGAACCAGCCGCCGTCGCGGCGGCCGAGCGCGAATGGCAGGCCGTTCTGTGTCACCACGGGCTCGCCGCGACGCCACGCCAGGTCGAACAGCGACGGTTCCTCTGAATTGAACCAGGTGCCGGCGATCGGCTCGATCTCGGCTTCAGTGATCGCCGGCAGCGCGGGCTTGAGTTTCCTGTTTCCGTCGAGCGCCTGCGCTGCGATGGCATGCGCCAGCCGCCACGGATCGATGCTGCCGAGATTGGCGATCGCCACGACGGTAAGATCGACAGCAGGCACACGCAGGAACTCGGTGCGGAAACCCGGCCACAATCCGCCATGGCCTACCGTCGCAAGGCCGCGCAGCTCGCCGACGCCGACACCGCGGCGGTAGCCGTTGGCATGTCCCCCAGTCAGCGGCGCCACGGCCGCGAGCTGTGACGGCAGGGTCTTGCCGAGCGTCGGGTTGTCGAAATGCCTGCTCCAGATCAGCAGATCCTCGACCGAGGAGGTAAGGCCGCCTTCGCCACCCTGCGGATAGGCATGCGCTGCGCGTCGGAAGCCCTGCTTGTCGTCGCCGAGATAGCCCGTCGCCAGGTTGGGGATCACGGTGTCGATCTCGGACGCCAGCATGGTGTGGTTCATGCCAAGCGGCATGAAGATGCGCTCAGCCAAGACATCGCCCAGTTTCTGTTTGGCGAGCTTCTCGATGATCCGCCCGAGCAGCAGGAAGTTGCTGTTGCTGTAGAGGAAGCGGCTACCCGGCGCAAAATTGAGATGGCGGTTGCGCACGCAGGCGGCAAACAGATCGGCCGGCCGGGCCGGCTTGTCGAGCCCATGGCCGCCCATACGCAGCAGTTCGAGGAAATCGGGCAGACCGCTCGAATTGCGCATCATCTGGTCGATGGTGACCGGCAGCGGTGCCAGCTCCGGCAGGTATTTGTGCGGCGGGTCGGAGAGCTTGAGCTTGCCCTCGGCCGCCAGCATCAGTGCCGCCGTGACGGTGAACTGCTTGCTGACCGAGGCGATGCGAAAGCGCGTCGTGGGGCCGATCGGCACGCCCAATTCGATGCTGGCGAGGCCGTAGCCCTTGCAGATTTCGACCGTGCCGCCTTGCATGACGGCAACGACGGCGCCGGGCGAGCCGGGTTTAGTGTAGCGGGCGAACAGCGCGTCGACGCGTCGTTCAAGAACAATGGATCCGATCGATTTCGACATGAAACGCAGTCAACCCAAGCGGCTCGCCCTTGTAAAGCCGAGGCGCTACCTTGAAGCGAACAGGGGAGGAATGCGCGGATGGACCGTCAGTTCGTGAAAGTCGAGAAGGGCCTCGGGCCGCAGGGGCGTATCGCCGTCGTACGCTTCGACCGCGGCGACAACATCAATGCACTCAGCCAGCAGGCGATGCGCGAGCTGCGCGACGTGCCGGGCGATTTCGAGGACGATCTCGAAACGTCGGTCGTGGTCCTGACTGGCTCGGCCAAGGCCTTCTCCGCCGGTTTTGATCTGAAGGACCCGGAAGGCCTTCGGCGTGACGCACTATCGGTTGGTGAGCGTCTGCACCGGGCGCGGCTCGGGCCGAAGTTGTGCAAGGCCTGGCAAGGGATGGACCAGGTCACGATCGCGGCGATCGAAGGCCACTGCATCGGCGGCGGCGCGGCGCTGGTCGTGGCGCTCGATTTCCGCACGTGCGGGAAGAGCGCGCATTTTCGCATTCCCGAGATCGAGCTCGGCATGAACATGAGCTGGGGTTCGATCCCTCGCCTGCTGGCGCTGATCGGCCCGGCGCGCACCAAACAGGCGGTGATCCTCGCGTCCAATCGCATCGGCGCGGCCGAGGCGCTCGAGTGGGGCCTGGTCGAGAAGGTTGTCGAGGACGGCCAGGCGCTCGCCGCGTCGATGGAGTTCGCCGAGCGCATTGCCCGCCAGCCGCCGATTCCGGTGCGTATGACCAAGAGTTCGGTCAACCGTCTGGCGCACGCACTTGACGATCTTGCCGCCCACATGGACGCCGATCAGAACGTGCTGACCGGCCTCACCGAAGACTACAAGGAAGGAACGTCGGCCTTCCGCGAGAAGCGCAAGCCGGTGTTCAGGGGCCGCTAGAAGAGGGAGTCGCTAGAACTTGCGGCCCGGCAACTGGTCGATGATCGCCTGACGCTCGGGGTCGTCGAGCATCGCCCAGCGGCCGATCTCTGAGATCGTGCGCTTGCAGCCGAGGCAAAGGCCGCTGCCTTTGGAATCGATCGTGCAGATGCCGATACAAGGCGACATCACGCGCCGCAGCGGCTGCAATGGCTGCTCCGCCATCGGAAGATCAGGGCTTCTTGCTGAGAAGCGCGAGCTGGCTCTGCAGCTCGTCGAGCTTGCGCTTGAGATCGTCGATCGACGTGTCGTTGGCCGGCGCCACGTTGGGTGAAGTCTCGGATTTGACTGGCTCGCGTCCATTGGCTTGCCCGGGTTGGCCGGTGCCGAATGGATTGAACAGGCGCATGGCGTTCTCGAACATCGCCATGTTCTGCTTGCCCATCGTCTCGAACTGCTGGAACGGGTTGAAGCCGAAGGCGTTCTGCAGGTAGCTGCGCATCTGCTCCTGGTTGCGCGCGAACGTGGACATCGACATTTCGAGATACTGCGGCACCACGCCCTGCAGGCTGTCGCCGTAGAAGGAGATGAGCTGGCGCAGGAAGGGGATCGGCAGCAACGTCTGGCCGCCCTTGCTCTCTTCCTCGAAGATGATCTGAGTCAAAACCGAGCGGGTGATCTCCTCGCCGGTCTTGGCGTCGTAGACGACGAAATCGGTCTTGTTCTTCACCATCTGCGATAGGTGGTCGAGCGTCACGTAAGCCGAGGTTGCGGTGTTGTAGAGCCGCCGGTTTGCGTACTTCTTGATGACGACCGGCGCGGGCTTTGGGCTGCTGTCGGGGACTGCCTGATCGGCCATTACGCGTATGCTCCTCTAGCTCCCGGGCCGCAGTAAACGCGCGTTTACTTAGGGTTCGTCACCTTAGCGCCGATGCCGCAGTGCGACAAGGCGGGGTTTGCGCCTGCGAAAGCAAGTCAGCGCAGCGATGGGCTATAGTACGCCGATGGCCTCCGAGAACGACGAGCCCACTGCCGATTTCGACCGTCTGGCCCGACGCTATCTCGACCTGTGGCAAAGCCAGCTCTCAGGCCTTGCCGCCGATCAGTCGCTGACCGAACAGATCGCCCGCCTTTTCGCTGCCGCGAACGCCCAAGTTGCGTCTGCGATACAAGCTGCCCAAGGTACCTCGCATGCCGCCGCAACCACGACTGGGACCCCGTCCGCTGCCGCTTCATCTGGCAACGGCTCTGATGACGTGGGCGAGCTCCGAAAGCGCGTGGCAACTCTCGAGGCGCGGATCGCCGAACTCGAAGCAAAGCTCGGACGTTCCTGAATCGCTGAACGCGCTGTTGGCGGAGATTGCCGCGCTCGATGCCAAGGGCGGCGGCGGGTTCGAGGCGGCGCTTCACCGCGAGATCGGACGGCGCATGCATCGCCTGGCCGATGGTGTGCTCGCCTACCGTCAATCGCCGGTCCATCGCACGCTGGAAAATCCTCCGGCCGTGTGGAGTGAGGGCAACACGCGCCTGCTCGACTACGGCGTCACCCATCGCGCTGCGCGTGGCCGCAGAGCCCGTGCCGTTCTGGTCGTGCCGTCGCTGATCAATCGTTGGGAAGTGCTCGACCTCACGGCCGAGAAGAGCCTGCTCCGCGCCATGGCAGCGGCTGGGCTGCGGCCCTACCTGGTCGATTGGGGCACGCCCGCTGCCGACGAGCGGCGCTTCGACACCACGGCCTATGTGGCGCGCCTCGAGCGCGCGCTGGGCTTCATCGCCAAGCGGGCACGAAGGGCGCCGGCGGTGCTGGGCTACTGCATGGGCGGCACGCTTGTCGTGGCGCTGGCGGCGCACCAGCCGCGCAAGGTCGCGGGGCTGGCGCTTCTCGCCGCGCCGTGGGATTTCCACGCCGACCGCACCGGCCACGCCTTTCTGCTGACCGCCGGTCCCTTGCTCGCCCAACTGGCCGACAGAGCGGGCGAGCTGCCGGTCGACATCCTGCAGACGCTGTTCTGGTCGCTCGATCCCTGGCTCGCCGTCAGGAAATTCGGCCGCTTCCTCGGCATGGATCAGCAGGGCGATTCGGCGCGCGACTTCGTGCTGCTCGAGGACTGGCTGAACGACGGCGCGCCGCTGGCCGGACCGGTGGCGCGCGAATGCCTGGTCGGCTGGTATGGCGACAACCTGCCGGGCAGTGGCAAATGGGTGGTCGGCGGCAAACGCATCGTGCCGGCCAAGATCAGAAAGCCGTCGCTGGTGATGATCCCGTCGGGCGATCGCATCGTGCCGCCGCTCTCGGCTGCCGCCCTCGTCGATCCCAAGCGCGGCCTCAAAAATGTGACGCGGCTCGACCTGCCGCTAGGTCACATCGGCATGGTGGTGAGCGCGCGCGCGCGCGAGCTCTGCTGGACGCCGTTGATCGATTGGCTGAAGGCCTTGTGATGGCGGACGAGCGTCGCTCCTTCGATTGGCGCCTGATCGCCGCGTGGATGGCGTTCATGGCGGTGTCGATCGTCGCCCACACCTACGTCGACCTGACCGACAAGGCCCACATCGGGGTCGGGCTGGGTCACGTGGCGGCGATCGAGATCCTGAGCCACGTCACGGTCGCGGCCCTTCTGCCGGCGATGTACTGGCTGCATCGCCGCTGGCCGCTGTCGGGCGGGCTGACCAGCGTGATGGTTCACGCGCTGGCCATCGTACCCTTCAGCCTTGCCCATACGCTCGGCATGGGAGCACTGCGGATCGTGTGGTTCGTCGGCATCCTGGGCGAGACCTACAAATTCCCCCTCACGGTCGAGCGCCTGGGCTACGAGTTCTCCAAGGATGTCGTCGCCTACGTCCTGCTGAGTGCCGGCATCCTGGCCTTGAATCAGGTGCTGCATCGGAACCGGCCATCGCCGGCGCCGGCCTCCGGCAGCGATCGGCCCGAGCGCTTTGCCGTGCGCCGCCGCGGCGGCAACGAGGTCATGGTCGAGGTGGCCGACATCGACTGGATCGAGGCGTCGGGCAACTACGCCATCCTCCATGTCGGCGGCGAGACCTTCGAGATCCGCTCCTCCCTCACCCGGCTCGAGGGCGAACTCGATTCCAGGCGTTTCGTGCGGGTGCACAAGTCCCACGTCGTGAACATCTCCTGCGTCACGGAAGTGACACCCTGGGTCAGCGGCGATTGGCGCATTCGCCTGCAGGATGGCGCTGAAGTGAATCTCAGTCGCCGCTACCGCCAGCGCTTCGAGGCGCTGGCCCCAGTCAGGAGCTGAATATCAGGAGCTGACCGGTCGTCCCGCAGCGCTCGCCGGTCGTCCCACGAGGCTTGCCGGTCGTCACAAATCCACGTCAGATCAAGGCATTGGCGAGTAGAAGACGGGGCATCGTCGAACTGTCCTGGAGGGATGCCGTGCAAAGACGCCATCTGTTGAGACTCACTGGAGGCCTGCCGCTGATGTCGGCGGCCTACGCCCAGACCGCGACTCCGGTCTTCCGCCGCGTGCGACCGGGCGACGCCGGCTGGCCCTCGGCCGCGCAATGGCAGGAACTGAACGGCCAGGTGGGTGGCCGACTGATCAAGGTGGCCACGCCGCTGCACGCCTGCACCGCCGCGCCCGGCGGCGCCGACTGCGCCGCCGTCTTCAAGGGCCTGAAGAACCCCTATTACATCCGCGATCATGTGGCGCTGACCCAAACTAGCGGCTGGGCCGATGCCTGGTCGTCGGCGCCCAGCGTCTGGGCAGTCGCGCCCACGGGTGCTGCCGACGTCGCCGCCGCGGTCAATTTCGCCCGCCAGCACAAGCTGCGGCTGGTCGTGAAAGGCGGCGGCCACAGCTACCAGGGCACGTCGAACGCGCCCGACTCGCTGCTCGTCTGGACACGGGCGATGGACACCATCGAACTGCACGATGCCTTCGTCGGCGTGGCCTGCACGACCCCGCCGCAACCGGCGGTGTCGATTGGCGCCGGCGCCATCTGGCGCGACGCCTACGGTAGGGTCACCAAGGCCGGCCGCTACGTGCAGGGCGGCGGTTGTCTGACGGTCGGCGTCGCGGGTCTCATCCAGAGCGGCGGCTTCGGCAGCTTCTCCAAGCGCTTCGGTCTCGCCGCCGCGGGCCTGATCGAAGCCGAGGTCGTGACCGCCGACGGCAAGATCCTGATCGCCAATGCCTGCAGCAACCCCGACCTGTTCTGGGGCATCAAGGGTGGCGGCGGCAGCAGCCTCGGTGTCGTGACGCGGGTCACCTTGCGTACGCACGAACTGCCGGAAGTGGTGGGCGGGGCCTTCGTGGTCGTACGGGCAACGTCCGACGCGGCGTTCCGGCGGCTGATCGAGCGCTTCGTCGCCTTCTATCGCGACAGCCTGTTCAATCCGACTTGGGGCGAGCAGGTGAAGTTCCATCCCGACAACACGCTCGAAATCTCGATGGTGTTCCAGGGCCTGAAGCAGGGCGCGGCAGGCGCGGTCTGGAAGCCGTTCCTCGATTGGGTGGCGACCGCGCCCGCCGACTTCGCCAACATCATTCCGCCGACCATCGTCGACGTGCCGGCCCGCTTCTTCTGGGACGCCGAATTCATGAGGAAGAATGCGCCCGACACGGTCCTGGCGGACGACCGGCCCAACGCGCCGGTCGAGAACATCTTTTGGAAAGGCAATCTCAACGAAACAGGCTGGCTGCTGCATGCCTACGAGTCGACTTGGATGCCGGCATCGTTGCTGGCGCCCGAGCAGCAGGGCCGGCTGGCCGATGCGCTGTTCGCCAGTTCGCGCCACTGGACGCAGTCGCTGCACTTCAACAAGGGCCTGGCCGGCGCACCGGCGGAAGAGATCGCTGCCGCCCGCGACACCGCGACCAATCCGGCGGCGACGGAAGCTTTCGCACTCGCCATCACCGCTGCTTCGAGCCCGCCGGCCTTTCCCGGCATCGCCGGCCACGAACCCGACCTCGTGAAGGCGCGCGCCAACGCCCGGAAGGTGCGCGCCGCGATGGCCGAGCTGCGCAGGCTTGTGCCCGAGCCCGGCGCCTACGTCTCGGAATCGAACTACTTCGAGGAAAACTGGCAGCGCGCCTTCTGGGGCGCCAACTATGCGCGTCTGCGCAAGGTGAAGGCCAAGTACGACCCGGATGGATTGTTCTTCGTCCATCACGGCGTCGGCAGCGAGGACTGGAGTCCCGACGGCTTCAGCCGGGGCGCCTAAAGCGCGATGATATTCATTCGAATCGCGCCGTCGGCCCGGCTCGTGCAGCACTTCGCTGCGGGAGCCGGGTCGACGGCTGAAGCAAAAGTCATCGCGCTGTAGAAGCCGGCTTGAAGGCGGCGTAGAGCAGGAGCGGTCGGCCATCCTCGCGTGCGAGATCCCTCTGGCGCACCATGCCGACCTTCTCCAGCGAGCGCCGGCCGGGAATGTTTTCCGGCCGGGTGATCGCCACCACGCGATCGAGACCCACGATGTCGAAGGCGAAGGCGATACAAGCGCGGGCGAGTTCCGGCCCGTAGCCCTTGCCTTGCGCGTCGGGCGTGAAGGCCGCGCGCAAAGCCACGCCCTGGTCGCCTTCATGGACGCGCAAGCCGCCCAGCCCAACGAGCGCGCCGCCCAGGCGCTCCGTGATCGTCCACGACCCGAAGCCCAACGCCGGCCATTCGGCCTCGTAGTCGGCCACCATCACGTCGCTTTGGCTGCGCGTCAGAACGCCGTGCTTGAGCAGATTCATCACCCGCGCATCGGCATGCAGAACGGCCAGACGATCGGCGTCCGCCCAGGTGATGGGCGAGAGGCGCAACCGGTCGGTAATGAGCGTATGACGGTCCAAGCGGGGTCCTTGCCGGGTCTGGCAGCAGGCCTATATAAAATGTCGGGTAGGGGCGACTCGCCAAGGAGACATATCATGGCAACGGAAATCGTCATCGCGAGCGCTGCGCGCACGCCCGTCGGATCCTTCAACGGCGCCTTCGGCAACGTTCCCGCGCACGACCTCGGCAAGGTCGCGATCAAGGGTGCGCTCGAGCGCGCCAAGGTCAAGCCCGAGGAAGTCGACGAAGTCATCATGGGCCAGATCCTGAGTGCCGGTCAGGGCCAGAACCCGGCCCGCCAGGCCGCGGTCAATTCGGGCATTCCGGTCGAGAAGACTGCCCTGGGCATCAACCAGCTCTGCGGCTCCGGCCTGCGCGCCGTCGCCTTCGGCTGGCAGGCGATCCGCAACGGCGACGCCAACATCATGGTGGTCGGCGGCCAGGAGAGCATGAGCCAGGCGCCGCACGTTGCCCACATGCGCGACGGCACCAAGATGGGCGATCTCAAGATGGTCGACTCGATGATCAAGGACGGGCTGTGGGATGCCTTCAACGGCTATCACATGGGCAACACCGCCGAGAACGTGGCGCAGAAGTACCAGATCACCCGCGCCGAGCAGGATGCCTTCGCCGCCGGCTCGCAGAACAAGGCCGAGGCGGCGCAGAAGTCCGGCCGATTCAAGGACGAGATCGTCTCCGTCACCGTCAAGACCCGCAAGGGCGACGTCGTGGTCGACACTGACGAGTTCCCCCGTCACGGCACGACGGTCGAAGCGCTGGCCAAGCTCAGGCCGGCCTTCACCAAGGAAGGCGGTTCGGTCACCGCCGGCAATGCCTCGGGCATCAACGACGGCGCGGCGGCACTCGTGCTCATGAGTGCTGATGAGGCCAAGAAGCGCGGCGTGAAACCGTTGGCCAAAATCGTGTCGTGGGCGACCACCGGCGTCGATCCTAAGGTCATGGGCATCGGTCCGGTGACCGCCTCGCAGGCAGCGCTCAAGAAGGCCGGCTGGACGGTCAAGGATCTCGACCTGGTCGAGGCCAACGAAGCCTTTGCCGCCCAGGCGCTGGCCGTCGGCAAGGAACTGGGTCTCGATCCGGCCAAGCTCAACGTCAATGGCGGCGCGATCGCGCTCGGCCATCCGATCGGCGCCTCGGGCGCGCGCGTGCTGACGACCCTGCTCTTCGAGATGCAGAAGCGCGACGCCAAGAAGGGTCTCGCCACGCTGTGCATCGGCGGCGGCATGGGCATCGCCATGTGTGTCCAGCGCGACTAGTAAAGCCAGCGTCCAATACCGTTCCGCTGACGGATAGAGCGGACGCCGCCTGCTTCCTAGGTTGCCTCAATTGGCAACCCAGGAGGCCCTCATGGCTCGATCCACAGACGATGACCTGCTGCCGCCGACGTTCAATCGGCTGGCCTGGTCCAACCTTGCGGCGCAGTCGGCCGAACAGGTGGCGCTTGCCGCCGCGCCGATCGTCGCCGTGCTGCTGCTCGGCGCCGGCGAAGGGCAGACGGGTCTCCTGCAGACGGCGCTGACCTTGCCGTTCGTGCTGTTCGCCATACCGGCCGGACTGCTGGCCGACCGAATCTCGCGGCGCTGGCTGATGGCCTGTTCCGAAGCCGTGCGCGCGGCTGCCCTGTTCGCCATTCTTGCCTTGATCTGGTTCGGCCTGCTTACAATGCCGATCCTCGCACTTCTGGGTTTTGTCGCCGTTTGCGGCACGGTCGCCTATAGCGTGGCGGCACCGTCGCTGGTGCCTTCGCTGGTGCCGTCGCAATCGCTGCCTGCCGCCAATGCGCGGATCGAGCTGGCGCGCACCGTGGCCTTCGCTAGCGGCCCGGCCGTGGGCGGCATCCTGGTCGGCTGGATGGGCGCGGCGCCTGCCTTCGGCTTCGCCGCCGCGCTCTCGGTCATCGCGGTTGTCCTGCTTTCGGGCATCTACGAACCGGTGCGCGCCGTCGTGCCGCGCCGCAAGCCGATGCAGGAGATCAGGGAGGGAGCGGAGTTCGTCCTGCGCCATCCGTTGTTGCGACCGGTGTTCGTCACCCAGTTCATCTTCAACACGGCATCCTTCCTCATCCTCGCCGTCTTCGTGCCCTATGCCGTTCGTCACCTCGGCCTCTCGGCGACGGGCGTCGGCACGACCTTGGCGATGTACGGTGTCGGCATGGTGGTGGGCGCGCTGCTGGCGACGCGCGTCATGCGCTGGCTGGCCTTTGGCAGCGTGATCGTCCTGGGACCGATCACGGGCTTCGCTGCCGCAGGCATCATGGCGCTCACGACCGTCTTCCCGACTCCGCTGCTGGCGGGCTTGAGCTTCTTCCTGCTGGGCGCCGGTCCGATCATCTGGGTGATCAGCACCACGACGCTCCGCCAATCGGTGACGCCGCCGCGCCTGCTCGGCCGAGTCTCGGCGATCAACATCATGGCCTACGGCGCGCGCCCGCTCGGCGCCGGCCTGGGTGCGCTGGTCGGCGGGAACTTCGGTGCGGAGACCTGCCTCTACCTGGCCGTTGCGGGATTTGGCGCGCAGGCACTGGTCATCCTGATGTCACGGGCGGTGAGCCTGGTACGGCAGCCCGAAATGGTCTGCGACTGAAGTCGCAACTCCCGGCGGAAACCGGCTAGAGTAGTCGGGCATTGCAAGGGAGGAAAAAATGGCTGGACGGGTTGCACTCGTGACGGGCGGAACGCGCGGCATCGGGGCGGCGATTTCGCGGATGCTGAAGCTGCGTGGCTATGAGGTCGCGGCCAACTATGCCGGCAACGACGTAGCGGCCTCGGCCTTCAAGGCGGAGACCGGCATTGCCGTCTACAAGTTCGACGTCAGCGACTTCGAAGCCGTGAAGGTCGCCGTGGCGCAGATCGAGAAGGATCTCGGCCCGGTCGAGATCGTCGTCAACAATGCCGGCATCACCCGCGATTCGACCATGCGCCGGCTCGACCGCACGATGTGGGACGCCGTCATCGACACCAATCTCGGCTCCTGCTTCAACGTCAGCAAAGCGGTGTGGGACGGCATGAATACCCGCGGCTTCGGCCGCATCGTCAACATCGGCTCGATCAATGGCCAGGGTGGCCAGTATGGCCAGGTGAACTATGCCGCCGCCAAGTCGGGCATCCACGGCTTCACCAAGGCACTGGCCCAGGAAGGCGCATCCAAGAACATCACCGTGAATGCCATCGCGCCCGGCTACACCGACACCGACATGGTCTCGGCGGTGCCGGCCAACGTGCTGGAGAAGATTGTCGCCAAAATCCCGGTCGGCCGGTTGGGCAAGGCCGACGAGATTGCGCGCGGTGTGCTGTTCCTGATCGCCGACGATGCCGGCTTCATCACCGGCTCGACCCTGTCGATCAACGGCGGCCAGCACATGTATTAGGCGCGAGCAGCGGATATGATGGGGCCGGCAACTGCCGGCCCTTTTCATTTGGGAGCGTTCCATGCCCAGGCTGACCGAATACAAAGACATGAACCCGCGCGCCAAGGCCGTCGTCGAGCCCATCGCCAAGGCCCGCAACATCGATCCCGCCGATATCAACAATGTCTGGAAGGCAATGGCGCGCCATCCCGCCGTGATGGAACGCTTCGCCGCGGAGATGAAGGCGGCTTTTGCGCCCGGCAAACTCGATCCGCTCACCAAGGAATTGGTTTATCTCGCGGTCAGCATCGCCAATCAGTGCGACTATTGCATCGCCTCGCACGGCACCATGGCGCGCAGCAAGGGCATGACCGAGGAAATGCACGAGGAATTCATGGCGGTCGTCCTGGCGGCGCAGAAGGGCAACAAGATCGCCATGGCCTATCGCGTTCCCGTCGACGCCGCTTTCGAGGAGAAATGATCGTGCCGAGCGTCAAACCCGCGACGTGGGATGCCAATCTCTACCTGAAATTTGCCGACCATCGTGTGCGGCCAGCGCTCGATCTCATGGGCCGGCTCGATCCCGCCAACGGCACTCGCCCCGGCCATGCGATCTACGATCTTGGCTGCGGCGCCGGAAACATCACGCGCATCCTTGCGGAGCGCTTCACGGAACCGCCGATCATCGGCATCGATTCGTCCGACGAGATGCTGGCCAAAGCACGCACCCAGACGAGCGATGCACGCGTAGCCTTCGCCAAGGGTGATCTTGACAACTTCAAGCCCGGCTTGCCGCCGTCCATTCTCTACAGCAACGCGGCCTATCACTGGCTCGAAGGCCATATCGATATGTTTCCCGGCCTGCTGAAACTCCTGCCATCGGGCGGCCAGCTTGCGATCCAGATGCCGCGCAACCACGAAGCGCCCTCGCACGCCCTGATGGCCAAGGCCGTCGAAGCCGGTCCGTGGAAGTCCAAGCTCGGGCAGGTCCGCGGCATTCGGCCGGTTTTCGAGCCGGCGCGCTACTACGATGTCCTGAAGCCGCTCTGCTCGGACCTCGAAGTCTGGGAATCGATCTACCAGCAGCCGCTCACCGGCAAGGATCCGGTGGCGCAGTACACCGCCGGCTCGGGGCTCAGGCCCTACATGCAGGTGCTCGACGAGGCGGAGGGCAAGGCCTTCTACGAGACCTACGCCCGGATGCTGGCCGAGGCCTATCCTACGCGCGCCGACGGCATCACCTTGTTCCCGTTTCGCCGCCTGTTCATCGTGGCACGCCGCGCATGATCGCTCGCCGCCTGCTGCTGGGGGCCGTCGCCCTTGTCGTCGGCTGGGACTGGCACTCCGCTCTGGCTCAGCAGACCGCGCCCAAATCCATGGTGGCGGCGGCCCATCCGCTGGCCGTCGATGCCGGCCTCGACGCCTTGCGCAACGGCGGCTCCGCGGTCGATGCCGCGGTTGCCGTGCAGATGGTACTGGGCGTGGTCGAGCCGCAATCCTCCGGCCTCGGCGGCGGCGGCTTCCTGCTCTATTACGACGCCGCCTCGCGGGCGATCACCGTCTATGACGGCCGCGAAACCGCGCCGGCCGGCGCCACGCCCACCATGTTCCTCGCCGGCGACGGCAAGCCGCTCGGCTTTCGCGAGGCCGTCGTGTCGGGCATTTCCGTCGGCGTGCCAGGCGTATTGGCCCTGCTGGAGCTTGCGCACAAGGAGCACGGCAAGCGGCCATGGGCCGAGCTCTTCCAGCCGGCAATCAACGTCGCGGGCGACGGCTTTGCCGTGGCGCCGCGGCTGGCCGCCTGGCTCGCCATCCTCAGGTCGTTGCGCGACGAACCTGGCGCACGCGCGGTCTACTTCAACAATGACGGCTCGCCCAGGAAGCTGGGCGAGCGCATCACCAATCCAGCGCTCGCCGACACGATGCGGCTGATCGCCGAGCACGGCCCCAAGGCCTTCTACGAGGGCGATATCGCGCAGGAAATGGTGAAGCGGGTCCGCGAGCATGTCCGTCCCGGCACCTTGTCCTTGGCCGATCTTGCCGGTTACCGCGCGATCAAGCGCGAGGCGGTCTGCGGACCCTATCGGATCTGGGCGATTTGCGGCATGCCGCCGCCGTCATCGGGCGGCGTCGCGATCCTCCAGGAACTGGCTCTTCTGGAGCCGTTCCATCTCGCGCAGGACACGCCCAACGATCTGCGCTCGCTGCATCTCATCGCCGAGGCGACCCGGCTCGCTCTTGCCGACCGTGCGCGCTACCTCGCCGATCCCGCCTATGTCACCGTGCCCGTGGCGGTGCTGCTGTCGGCCGGCTACATCGCCGAGCGCCGCAAGCTCATGTCACCCGACAAGAGCATGGGCAAGGTCGGTCCCGGCGATGCCGGCTATATCGAGCGCGGCACCAGCCACATGACCATCGTCGATCGCTGGGGCAATTCGGTCGCCTTCACCACCACCATCGAGGGGCCGTTCGGCGCAGGCATCATGGTGCGAGGCCTTATCCTCAACAACGAGCTCACCGACTTCTCGGCGCTACCGGAGATCGATGGCCGGCTGGTCGCCAACCGGGTCGCGCCGGGCAAGCGGCCACGGTCCTCGATGTCGCCGACTTTCGTTTTGGACAAGGACCGCCGCCTGGTCGCGGCGGTCGGCTCGGCGGGCGGGCAGCGGATCATCGGTGACACTCTGCAGGCGCTGATCGGCATGCTCGACTGGGACCTTTCCGCACAGGCCGCGCTCGATCTTCCGCGGGTGAGCCATATGGACGGCATCACCGAACTGGAGGATCGCCCGCCCCTGGCTGCCCAGGCAGACCGCTTGCGCGCGCTCGGCCATGAAGTACAAGTCCGCCGGCATGAGGGCGGCCTGACCGCCATCCGTCGCCTGGGCGATGGATGGGAAGGTGGCGCCGATCCGCGGCGCGATGGCGTCGCCAAAGGAGAATAGGTTGGCCGACAAGAAGCTGCCCACCGTGCTGCTGCGTGCCGGCGAGGATCGCCGCGTCCGCTCCGGCCATCCCTGGGCGTTCTCCAACGAGATCCTGATGGACGCCGAGACCAAGGCTCTGCCGCCGGGCTCGCTGGCGACCCTGCGTGCGCCGGGCGGCGAGGCGCTGGGGCTCGTCACCTTCAACCCGCACTCGTTGATCGCCACCCGGCTGCTGTCGTCTAATCCGGAGGCGGTGGTCGATGCGCTGTTCTTCGGGCGGCGGCTGGCGCAGGCGATGGCCTTGCGCGACCGGCTGGTCGGCGTTCCGTTCTATCGCCTGATCCATGCCGAGGCCGATGGATTGCCCGGCGTGATCGTCGATCGCTTTGGCGACGCCCTTGCGGTGCAGGTCAACAGCCTCGGCATGGACCGGCTCACGCCGGTGCTGCTCGAAGCGCTGGAGGCTGAACTCTCGCCCAGGACGATCGTTCTCAAGAACGATTCGCCGGTGCGCGAACTCGAGGGTCTCAGGCGCGAGGTCGTGGTGGCCAAGGGTGAACTCTCCGGTCCCATCGAGCTCCTCGAGAATGGTGCGAAGTTCACGGCCGACCTGTCGGACGGCCAGAAGACCGGCTGGTTCTACGACCAGCGCGACAACCGTCGTTTCATGGCGGGTTTGGCGAAGGGCGCCGATGTGCTCGATGTCTTCAGCTACAGCGGCGGCTTTGGCGTGCTGGCGGCCAAGCAAGGTGCGAAATCAGTGATCTGCATCGACCGCTCGCAGCCGGCGCTCGAGGCCGCCAAGCGGGCTGCTGAATTGAACGGCGTCGAGAAGATCGTCTCTTTCGAGAAGAGCGAGGCGTTCGACGCGCTGGAGAAGCTCGGCTCGGCGGGCAAGAAGTTCGATGTCGTGATCTGCGATCCGCCGGCCTTCGTGAAAAGCCGCAAGGACCTCAAGATTGGAGCACAAGGCTATCGCAAGCTGGTGCGGCTGGCCGCGCCCCTGGTGGCGCGCGGCGGTTTCTTCTTCGTGGCTTCGTGCTCGCATCTCGTCGATCCGCCGTTGTTTGCCGAGCAGGTGCGCCGCGGCTTGCGCGACGCCTCGCGCAATGGCCGGATACTGCTGAGCTCGGGTGCAGCGCTGGATCATCCCGTGCATCCGGCTTTGCCCGAGACGGCCTATCTCAAGGCCCTCACCCTGCAGCTCGACTAAAGCGCGATGACTTTCCCTCGAATCGCGCCGTCGGCCCGGCTCGTGCACCGCTTCGCTGCGGGAGCCGGGCCGACGGCTGAAGCAAAAGTCATCGCGCTGTAGTTCATGCTCAGGCCCGGCCCCCGCAACCTGATCACCGACGTCGACGGCATCCTGGTCGGCAATGCCGAGGACACGCGCGTGCGCTCCGGCGTCAGCGTGGTGCTGTGCGAGGGTCCATCGGTCGCCTCGGTCGACGTGCGCGGCGGCGGCCCCGGCACGCGCGAAACCGACCTTCTCGATCCTTCCTGCCGGGTCGATCGCGTCGATGCGATCTGCCTGTCCGGTGGTTCGGCTTTCGGCCTCTCGGCGGCCGATGGCGTCATGCGCTGGCTCAAGGATCGTGGTCGCGGCTTTGCCGTCGCCGATGTCGTGGTGCCGATCGTGCCGGCGGCCATCCTGTTCGACCTCCTGAACGGTGGCGACAAGAACTGGCAGTGGCCGCCCTACCGCGAACTCGCCTACCAGGCGACCGGTAATGCGGCGCGCGATTTCACCCTGGGCAATGCCGGTGCGGGCCTTGGCGCCAAGGCAGGAAATCTCAAGGGTGGGCTGGGCAGTGCCTCGGCGGTCGATACCGCGACCGGTCTGCAGATGGGCGCGCTGGTGGCGGTCAATGCCCGCGGCTACACCACCATGGGAGATATGCCGCAATTCTGGGCCTGGGCATTGGAGCAGAACGGCGAGTTTGGCGGTCTGCCGCCGCCGGCACATGGCCTCGCGCTGCCGGTGTCGTACGTACGCGCCATGGACGATCCGGCGGACCTTGCGCGCGCCAATCCGCGCGCCAATACCACGATCGCCGTTGTCGCGACCAATGCCCGGCTCGACAAGGCATCCGCCCAGCGCCTGGCGGTAATGGCGCAGGACGGGCTGGCCCGTTCGATCCGCCCGGTGCATACGCCGCATGACGGCGATGCCGTGTTCGCCATCGCAACCGGCCGGCACGATCTCGGCGACGATCCGTTGGCCTTGGGCGAACTCGGCACCTTGGCTGCGGATTGTCTCGCCCGGGCCGTGGCGCGGGGCGTCTATAACGCCGCGACACTGGGCGCCGCGCGCGGCTGGCGGGACGTGTTCGGCCGCTGATAGACTGCTGTCGACCAGACGGAGGATTTCTCAGTGAACGCACTCTCTCGCCGCCGACTTCTCGGTGTCGCAAGTACTGCCGTGACAGTGATGACTTTCGGGCCGGAGGCCTGGGCGCAAGCCAAGGACCGGCTAGTGATCGGCATGTCGCTCGAGCCGCCCGTGCTCGATCCGACCAAGAACGCCGCCGCGGCGATCCGTGAAGTCACCTGTCCCAGCATCTACGAGAGTCTCGGCCGCATCGACCGTACCGGAGCCATCGGCCCTGGCCTCGCCGAGAGCTGGAGCATCTCCGAGGACGGCAAGGAGTATGTCTTCAAGCTGCGCCGGGGCGTGAAGTACCACGACGGCGAGCCATTCGACGCCTCGGTGGTGAAGTTCTCGATCGACCGGTTGTTTGCCGCTGATTCGACCGTGCCTGCCAAGACGCTCTACACCGATATCGACAAGGTCGAGGTGGTCGATCCCGCGACGGTGCGCATCACGCTGAAGTCGCCCAATTCATTTCTGCTCTACAGCCTGTCGCTGGGCGATGCCGGGATCATGCATCCCAAGTCGGCGCCGACCAACGACAAGAACCCGATCGGCACCGGGCCCTTCGTGTTCAAGGAGCGGAAGGAAGGCGATTCGATCACGCTTGTGAAGTCGCCGACTTATCGCGATCCCGGTTCGATCAAGCTCAACACCGTGATTTTCAAGATCGTGAAAGACCCTTCGGCTCAGGTGAGTGCCCTGCTGGCTGGCGATGTCGATGCCTTTGCGGCTTTCCAGGCGCCCGAGCTGGTCGACCGCCTGCGCAAGGATCCGCGCTTCGTCGTCGTGGTCGGCACGACCGAAGGCGAGGTCCTCCTGGCGACCAACAACGGCAAGAAGCCGTTCGACAATCCCAAGGTGCGCCAGGCGATCGCCCACGCCATCAACCGCGACGAGCTGATCTCGGCCGAATCGGGCTTCGGCGTGCCGATCGGCAGCCACTTCGCGCCGCACAACAAGGCCCACCTCGACCTCACCAAGACCTATCCGCTCGACATAGCGAAGGCCAAGGCGCTGCTCGCCGAGGCAGGCTATCCCAACGGCCTCGAGGCGAGCCTCAAGCTGCCGCCGGTTGGCTACGCCCAGCGCGCCGGCGAGGTTCTCGCAAGCCAGCTCGGCAAGATCGGCATCAAGGTCGCGATTAGCCAGCTGCAGTGGCCGCAATGGCTCAGTGAGGTGTTCAAGGAGCGCAACTACGATCTCACCATCGTGGCCCACACCGAGGCCAACGACCTGGATCGCTATGCGCGCGACGGCTACTACTGGGCCTACAACTCGCCGGAGTTCAAGGCCAAGTGGCGCGAGGTCGTGGCGGCGACCGACTTCGCCAAGCGTGACGAGCTTCTCAAGCAGGCGCAGCGCATCATCGCCCGCGATGCCGTCAACGGCTTCCTCTTCCAGCTCGCCAAGATCGGCGTATGGAAGAAGGACCTGGTCGGCATGTGGGAGAACTCGCCGACGCCGCAAGTCGATCTCACCGGCGTGCACTGGAAGGCGTGATCGAATTCCTTTCCCGACGGCTGGCCGCCGCGCTGGTGACTCTTGTGCTGGCGACGGTGGTGGTGTTCGCCGTGGTCGAGGTGCTGCCGGGCGATCCAGCCTTGGTCATGCTCGGCACCGACGCACGCCCCGATACGCTGGCGGCGTTGCGTGCCAAATACGGCTTCGACCAGCCCCTGCCCACACGCTACCTGCAGTGGATCGGTGGCCTGCTGACTTTCGATCTTGGCGCGAGCCACGCCTACGGCACGTCGGTCGGCAAGCTGATCGGCGATCGGCTGCAGGTGACCCTGCCGCTGGGCGCGCTGGCGCTCAGCTGGGCCTTGCTGGTCGCCATTCCGCTCGGCGTGTTCGCCGCCTGGAAGCATGGCGGACCGGGCGACTGGGGTGTCATCGGCTTCACCCAGATCGGCATCTCGATCCCCAATTTCTGGTTCGGTATCGTGCTGGTGCTGCTGTTCGCCGTGACCTGGCAG
The DNA here is from genome assembly GCA_945889625.1 of Asaia bogorensis. Classification (GTDB taxonomy): domain Bacteria; phylum Pseudomonadota; class Alphaproteobacteria; order Reyranellales; family Reyranellaceae; genus Reyranella. Next base: position 103,729 of record CAMDCE010000006.1, read on the forward strand.
CTCTTTCCCGCCGGCGGGTTTCCCGGCTGGCGCCAGGACACGCTGGGCTCGGTGCATGCCCTGATATTGCCCGCGCTGTCGTTGTCGCTGGGTGAGATCGCGATCCTCGCGCGAGTGACGCGCTCGGCGATGCTCGACACCTTGCGTGAGGACTATATCCGCACCGCCCGCGCCAAGGGCGCACCCGAGCGCACTGTCCTGTTCGGCCATGCCCTGCGCAATGCGCTGATCCCGGTGACGACGGTGGCCGGCTTGATCGCGGGTTTCCTGATCGCCGGCGCCGTCATCATCGAAAGCGTGTTCCGTCTGCCCGGTGTCGGCCAGCTGGTCTACGATTCGATCAACAACCGCGACCTGATCGTGATCAAGAACGTGGTGATCCTGTTCACGATCCTGGTGCTCGCCGTCAATCTGCTGGTCGATCTCGCCTACGCACTGCTCGATCCCAGGCCACGGATCTCCGCTTGATCGCGTTTGCTGCCCGCGCACGCCACCACATCGGCTTCCAGATCGGCGCCATCCTGCTTGCGCTGTTCGTCGGCACGGCTCTGGTGTCGCTCGTCTGGACGCCGCATGCGGTCGACGACCTGCAGATGCGCGCCAAGCTGCTGCCGTCCTCGGCCAAGTACCTTTTGGGCACCGATCATCTCGGTCGCGACGTGCTTTCGCGCATCATGGTGGGGGCGCAGACGTCGATCGCGGTCGGACTGATTGCCGTGGCGCTCGGCATGTCGGCCGGCGTGATGCTGGGCGCTTGGGCCGCGGCGCGGGGCGGCTGGGTCGACGAGGCGTTGTCGCGAACCTCCGATCTGATCTTTGCCTTTCCCGCCGTTCTGATCGCTATCCTGATCACCTCGGTACTGGGCGCCAGCGCCCAGAACGCGATCCTGGCCATCGCCATCTTCAACGTGCCGGTGTTCGCGCGGGTGACCCGCGGGGCGGCGCTCAGCATGTGGGGCCGCGATTTCGTGCGGGCCGCGACCGCCATGGGGCAGGGCCCGCTCGGCATCACGCTGCGTCATGTTCTCCCCAATATCGCCAGCGTGCTGATCGTTCAGGCGACCATCCAGTTCGCCGTGGCGATCCTGGCCGAAGCTGGCCTTTCCTACCTCGGGCTGGGTGCGCAGCCTCCCGTCCCTTCATGGGGCCGCATGCTGCGCGACGCCCAGACCTATGTCTTCCAGGCGCCGGAACTTGCCGTATGGCCAGGCCTTGCCATCGCTACGGCCGTGCTCGGCCTCAACATGCTGGGCGATGGGCTGCGTGATCTGCTCGATCCACGTCTGCGGCTGATGCGGCTGGGATAGCGCATCGCGCTCGCCCCTCCGGTATTTGTCGGGCAGAATGTCATGATCGTGAGGTTCGATTCATGATAGCCGCAATCTTCCTCGTAGCCGGTATCGCCATGATGACCGCCGTCGCCGGGCGGCGCGATATCGCGGTCGGCCTGTTCGCCATCAGTTTTATCGCTGCGGCCGTGTGGCTCAACCACCACATGACCAGTTCACTTGCCGTGTCGCTCTAGGGGCGGGGCATGACCGGACTTGTCCGCTTCGGAAATGCACTCGGAGCACTTGGCCTCGCGTTGGTCCTGCTGGCCGCCTTCGGCTTCCAGTTTGGCCGCAACGAGCTGCCGTGCCCGCTATGCAACCTGCAGCGCGCGGCCTTCGTGCTCTGCGGCTTCGGCTTCGTGCTCAATCTGCGGTTCGGGTCCCAGCCGGCCCACTATGGTCTCACCTTGCTCGGCGCGCTGTTCGGCATCGCAGCATCCGGTCGTCAGGTTCTGCTGCACATCGTGCCCGGCACCGGCACCTACGGTTCGCCGTTCTTCGGTTTGCATTTCTATAGCTGGGCGCTGCTGCTCTTCCTCGCCGTAATCCTGGGCACCGCATTTCTCTTGATCCTGTCCGGCAGTGGCCGGCTCGAACACGATCGTTTCAACTCGCGGGCAGCCGACCGGTTCGCAGGTTTTTCGAGGTTCGCCGCCTACATGCTGATCTTCGCGACGCTCGCCAATGCCGTGAGCAGCTTCGTGCAGTGCGGGCCTGTCGAATGTCCCGACAATCCGACTGGCTACTGGCTGCTGCAGAAACTGTAGGATCAGCCGCCGAGTTCGGCGTCCTTCTTGGGAATCAGATCGTAGGGCAGGGCAAAGCCCGGCATTGCCATCAACCGGTCGCGCCAGGCGCGAGCGTGTGGACGCGCATCGAGCGACAGGCCGCCTTCGGCCATGAACACCATGCGGCCCCAGCAGCCGATGTCGGCGATGGTGCAGCTCTCGCCCACCAGCCAGCTGCGGCCTTCCAGCGACTTGTCGATGAAATCGAGTGCCGCTTCCGCACCCGGCCGGAAGTAGTCCACGATCAGGGGATCGACGTCGGGACGAAAGCGGGCGAAATGGCGGACCCGCGCCACGTTGGAGATGGCGTCGTTCTCCCACGACAGCCACTCGCGGGCATGGATCCTGTCCTGCTCCGTCGTGCCTTCGAATTTGCCCGTCGTTTTCGCGAGGTAGTCGAGGATCACGTTCGACATGACCAGCACGAGTCCGCGATGGCGCAGCACGGGCACCTGGCCGTAACGGTTGAGGGCCAGATGCGCCGGCTGCTTCTGCACCCCGATCTTGAGATTGACCGTGCGGAACGAGAAGGGCAGCCCGGCCAGCGCCAGGAACAGCATCGGCTTATAGGTCGAGCTGGAGGTAAAGCTGCCGTGCAGGACAAGGCGGTCGTCGGTCATGTCGGATCTCCCGTTTCCATCTTGCCTGTCGCCGTCTGTCCTGCCTATCTGGTGGCGACTTCGCCTGGAGGAACCATGATCTCTACACTTGCCCGTCGTGCCCTGCTCGCCGCCGGCATGGCTGGACTGGCCGCGACAGCCGCCGCGCAACCGGCCGACGAGCCGGTCAAGATCATGGAGAGGTACGCTTCGGCGCTCGCGGCGAACGACATCGAGGGGCTGGTCTCGCTCTACACCCTCAACGGCGTGTTCATCCGTGACGAAATGGATCCTGTCGTCGGGCGCGAGGCTCTTCGTGCGGCCTACCGGCAGGTCTTTGCCACGCTCAAGGTCAACCTCAGCTTCACGATCCACGAGGTCGAGGTAGTAGGCGACATCGCCTGGTTGCGCGGGACCTCGGCCGGCAAGGTCAAGGTGCTGGCCACCGGCAAAGAATTCAGCGACGCGTACAACGAGGTCATCGTCTTTCGACGCGAGGCCGGCGCCTGGAAGATCAGAACCTACATCTACGCCTCGAGCAAACCCGATTCGGCTCAGCTGCCGCGGTAGGAAGCCATGTCCGACGAGAACTACACCGTCATCCTGGGTGACCGCCGCTACGCCATCCACCGCAAGTGGGCGAAGCTGCCGGCAAGCGAGAGCTTCGGCTTCCTGTCTGACCTGATGGTCGACCGCGACGGCCGCGTGCACGTGGCGCAACGCGGCACCGACCGGCCGGTGCTGGTGTTCGGTCGCGACGGCGGGCTTCTGGGCAGCTGGGGCGAGGGCGAGCTTGCCGAGCCGCATTACATCACCGCGACGCCCGACGGTTCGATCCTGGTGGCCGACCGCGACGCCCATCAGGTGCTGCGCTTCGACGCCAACGGCAAGAAGCTGCAGGCGCTGGGCAAGCGGCACTGGCCGTCGCTCGACGCGCCGTTCAATCATCCGACCGCGGCGGCCCAGGCGCCCGACGGCGAGATCTTTGTCGCCGACGGCTACGGCAACTCGAGCGTCCATCGCTTTGCCGCCGACGGCACCCTGATCCGCACCTGGGGCGGTCCGGGCAGCGGACCCGGCACCTTCACCACGCCGCATGCCATCGCCGTCGATCGCAAGGGCCGCGTGCTGGTGGGTGACCGCGAGAATAACCGCGTGCAGGTATTCGACCGCGCCGGCGGCTTTCTGGCCGAGTGGGGCGATTTCTATCACCCGATGCAGATCTGGATCGACGACCGCGACCTGGTGTTCGTCACCGATCAGATCCCGCGCATCAGTCTGCTCACGGCCGACGGCAGGCTAGTCGGCCGCTGCCGCGGCGCCATCAACGGCGCCCATGGCCTGTCAGGCGATGCCGAGGGCAACCTCTATCTGTCCGAACTGCCGCCGCAGGAGATCACCAAGCTCGAGCGGCTGAACTAGAGCGGCTTGGGACCGCAGATCTGGATACGACGCATCAGGCGACGGAACGGGCCGGTGTCGCCCAGCGCGATGTGCTTGCTGCTGCGATTGTCCCAGAAGGCGATCGAGCCCTTCTGCCAGCGGAAGCGGAAGGTGAATTCCGGCCGATTGCCGTGCTCCATCAGGAAATCGAGCAGCGGCTTGCTCTCGGCCTCGGTCATGCCCTCGAAGCCCACCGTGTAGGACTTGTTGACGAACAGCATCTTGCGGCCGGTCTCGGGATTGGTGCGCACCACGGGATGCGTGTTGCGCGTCTCGCGCCAGTCGGGGCCGTCGCGATGCTTGGTCGAGCGGCCCTTGTTCTTCCCGGCTTGCGGCCCTGCCACCATGATGTCGCTGTGCACGGCGCGCAGGCCGGCCAGCATCTTCTTCATGCCGTCCGACAGGGCCTCGTAGGCGAGATACTGGTTGGTGAACATGGTGTCGCCGCCGTAGGGCGGCACGTCGATGCCGTAGAGGATGGCGCCCATCGGCGGCTCGGCGACCATGGTCGTGTCGGCGTGCCAGTCCTCGCCGACATAGCCCGTGTCGCCCGGCTCGCGCCTCACCATGACGATCTCGGGATCGTCGCCGATGCCCTTGTAGTTGGGGTGGATGAAGATCTCGCCGAACTTGCGCGCGAAGGCCTTGTGCCGCGCCACGTCGAGTTCCTGGTCGCGGAAGAAGACGACGCAATGCTCGTTCAGCGCGTCGCGGATCTCTCCGACCGTACCGTCGTCGAGATCCTGCGCCACGTCGACGCCGAAAATCTCCGCGCCGCCGGCGCCGGAGAGGGGACGGACTTCGAGGTGAGTGTTCCGCATGACTTCCTTCTCTCTTGGAGGAAAGGCTACACCTTGCCGAGGTTGCTCTCCAGTCATCGTGCGATCAATAGCACGGGCGTGCGGATGGCGCGCAGCAGGGCGGTGGTGCGCGGACCGAGGAACTTGGTCTCGCCCTGGCGCAGCGACACACCCAGGACGACCAGGTCGAAACGGCCGCCGCGCAGCGTGCGCCGGATCTCGGCCTCGCGCTTGGCATTGGTCGCGGTGAGGCCCTTTACCGCCACGCCGCTGCGTTTGCCCAGCCGATGGACGTCGACCAGCACCGACATGCCGAACCGCCGGCCGCGGCCGCGCAACAGGGCGGTGTCCTCCGCCGGATCGAACACATGCAGCGCCGTCAATGTTCCCTGGCTTGCCTTGGCAAGCGTGAGCGCGATCTCGGTGGCCAGCCGCGCATCCGGCCCGCCGCCGGTCGGCACCAGGATGTCGAGCGGCACGTCCGCCGGCCCCGCCGCCCCCGCGCCGTTGAGGGCGATCGCCACCGGTCCGTCGAAGCCGGCGACAAGGCGCTGCAGCGTTTCCTCGAAGCGGTGCGCCGTATCGGAGATCGGACGGTCGACACCGACGAAGATGACGTTGTAGCCCTTGGCGACTTCCTTCTCGAGGGTGTCGTCGGCGACACCCGACCTGCTCGACACGAGCTGCTTCACGGCCATGAGCGGCGCCGGCGGCGGCGTGCCCTCCACGGCTGCGTTGTCGAGCGTTGCCTGTGCCGCCTCGGTGAGATGGGCGTGGCTGCCCGCCTCCTCGGGCCGGGGTTCGTCGGCCGCCCTGCGCTCCAGGACCGTAGTCAGGACTTGCTGATCGGCGGCAAACAGGCCGGCCAGCCGCGCGCACAGCCGGCCGTTCGGGCTGTCGTCGACATAGACCAGCGCTCGTTCCATCTTGGGCACGCTTGCGAGCTCGTCGGCCTCTTCCTTCTCCAGCCGCCTGGCCTCCTCGTCGCCCAGCGGCACGCGCGCCATCACCCAGCGCAGGGTGGGCGGCATCACCATGGTGGTGACGACGGCCATGGCCACGATCATCGTGTAGAGCTGGCTGCTCAGCGCGCCCATGGCGAGCCCGATGCTGGCGATGATGACCTCGGTCGAACCGCGTGCATTGAGGCCGGTCGCCAGGGCCAGCGACTCGAAGGTGGTGAGGCCGCCCAACCGGCCGCCGATCAAAGCGCCGCCGAACTTGCCGACGCTCGCCACCGCGATAACGGCCAGCGTGAACAATGCCAGGGTGGGATCGAACAGAGTCCTGAGATCCATGCCGAGACCGGCGACGGCGAAGAACACCGGGCTGAAGAAGGCGATGATGAAGCCGCGAAGCTCGCCCTCGATGTGCTCCGTGAGCAAAGGCGATTGCCCCACCAGGATGCCGGCGACGAAGGCGCCCAAGGCGGTATGCACGCCGATCAGCTCGGTGGTGAGCGCCATGCTGAGCATGACAATCAGGATAGCGGTGATGACTGGCACCTCGATGGTCATGTGATCGTTGACCCACATGATGAGATGCGCGACCAGCCGCCGGCCGACGGTCAGGCTGAAGGCCAGGAAGATCGCCGTGCCGGCCAGGCTGGTGCCGACGCTGGCGAGGTTGACCTCGCCATGGGCTGCGATACCTGCGATCACGGCAATGATGATCCAGGCCACGGTGTCGTCGAGGATGGCGGTGGCGAGGATCAGTTGGCCGAGATCGCGCCGGATGACGCCGATTTCCATCAGCGTCATGGCGACGATCTTCACCGACGAGATCGACAGCGCCGTGCCGAGGAACAGGGCCGTGACCAGCCGCGCCTCGCCGGAGGGGACCACCGACGCTGGCAGGGCATAGGCCAGCAGCACGCCGCAGATGAACGGCACGGCGATGCCGGAGAGCGACGTCGAGATCACCGCCCGTCGTCGTCGGTTCACCAGGGCGAGATTGGTCTCCATGCCGGTGAGCAGCAGCAACAGCAGAATGCCGATCTGCGACACGCCATCGAGCATGCTCTTGAGGGTCGGTGTGTTGGGGAAGACGACGTTTCGGAGCTCGGGCAGGAGGGCGCCGAACACCGAGGGGCCGAGCAGCACGCCGGCCAGGAGCTGGCCGAACAGCGCCGGCTGGCCGATCCGGTTCATGCCTTCGCCCAGCACCCGGCCGACCAGCAGCAGCAGGATCAACTCGGCCGCGAAGATCGCAATCGTATGGTCGGCTGCCACCCTTGCCCTCGCCTTTACGCGTCGATCTCATATGGAGGCGGTTGGCGCGCGCACCAAACCCTATTAAGCACGGTCGCACGTTTGACCACTCATTATCGAGACTGAAAATGCCGCCGCGTCAGGCCGTTCTGGGCATGGAAAATGCCAGCTTTTTTTATGGCGCAGGCCGCGTCTTCGAGGGCGTCTCATTCCTGCTCGACGGCGCGCGCACTGCCCTGGTCGGCGAGAACGGCGCAGGCAAATCGACCCTGCTGAAATGCCTGACCGGCGAGCTCGAGCTGAATGGTGGCCAGGTGATCCGCTCGCGCGGCCTCAGGCTCGGCAGCGTGCCACAGGACATTCCCGAGGGCCTGGCGGGGAAGTCGCTGCGCCTCGTCCTGGCCAGGTCGCTGGAGCGTGCCGGCCTGGCCGGCGAGGACTGGCGCATCGACGTGCTGCTCGACGAGGTCGGCTTGGCGCCGGAGGCGGCCGAGCAGCCTTTCGGCAGCCTGTCGGGCGGATGGCAGCGGCTGATGCTGATCGCGGCTGCGGCCCGCCTCGAAGAGCCCGACCTCCTGGTTCTCGACGAGCCGACCAACCATCTCGATCTCGCCAACATCAACACCCTGGAACGCTGGCTCACGGTCGACTTCAAGGTACCGATGTTGATCGTCAGTCACGACCGCGAGTGCCTCGACCGCGTGACTGAGCGCACCTTGTTCCTGCGGCGCGACGGCGTCCACGCCTTCAATACGTGCTTTTCGATCGCGCGCGAGGAGTTGCTGCGGCGCGATGCGACGGCGGCGGCCAGGAACCGGCTGGAGGAGAAGGAGATCAAGAGGCTGGAGCAGGCCGCGGCGCGCTACAAGGTGTGGGCAGTCAAGAATCCCGACCTCAACAAGCGCAAGAACGCGGTCGAGACCCGCATCGCCCGTATCGAGGCCGAGCGCACGCCGACCTATGCCACGCGCGAGCGCCGGCTGGAAGTCAGCGACGGCGACATCGACGCTCGGGTAGCACTCAGGCTCGAGAAGCTCGATGTCGCGGTACCGGGTGGCGGGCGCAAGCTGCTGGCGGTCGACCGCTTGGTCATCGCCGCCGGCGATCGTGTGGCTGTGCTCGGCGCGAACGGCGCCGGCAAGTCGACCCTGCTGTCGACCCTGGCGGCAGCCTTCGATCCGGAGCGCGAGTACTACGACGGGCAGTCGGCGATCCGCTTCAATCCCTCCTGCCGCGTGGTCTATTTCGACCAGACCATGCGCGACCTGCCGGTGCGGATGACGATCCTCGACTACATCCTCTCGGCCGAGACGGCGCAGGAAAAGGAGGCGGTGCGGCAGCTCGCCCAGGCGGGCTTCGTTTTCACCAGAATCGGCCAGCCGATCGGCCTGCTGAGCCATGGCGAACGCGCGCGCCTGGTGTTTCTCCGCATGAAACTCCTGCGGCCCAACTTCTATCTGCTCGACGAGCCGACCAACCATCTCGACATCGAGGGGCAGGAGGCCCTGGAAGCCCAGTTGGAAGAAACCCAGATTTCCTGCATCTTTGTCTCGCACGATCGGTACTTCACCCGGACGGCGGCGAGGCGCTTTCTCGAGATCCGGCGCGGCCGGCTGGTCGAGGTCGACGATGCCGACGCCTTCTTCGAGGCGCAGACCTGAGAGGATCGCACAGATGGACAAAGCGACCATGGACAAGGCGATGGTGGAAATGCTGGCGCGCCGCGCCGGCCTCGACAAGGCGCTGGCGGAGTTCCCCGACGATGTCGCCGCCGCCGCCAAGCAAGCCGCCGACGTGGCGGGCAAGATGAAGGCGCCGACCGATCCTGCTGCCGAACCCTGGCCGCCGATGCGCGCGGGAGACGACCTGTGAACGCCGGTCTCAGCGCCGCCAAGGGCGAGCTGCACTGGCTCACCGTCACCGACGCGGCCGCGGCGATCGCGGCAAAGGAACTCTCGCCAGTCGATCTGATGAAAGCGCTGCTGGCGCGCATCGAGCTGCTCGAGCCCCGGCTCAATGCCTTCATCCGCCTCGATGCCGAGGCAGCCCTGGCGGCGGCCCGCCTGGCCGAAGCGGAGGCAGCCATTGGGCGACTGCGCGGGCCGCTGCATGGCGTGCCGGTTGGCATCAAGGACATCATCGATGTCGCGGGTCTGCCGAGCACCTGCCACTCCAAGATCCTCGAGGGTAACATGGCGACCGCCGACGCGGTCTGCGTCGCCAGGCTCCGCCAGGCCGGCGCCATCGTGGTGGGCAAGCTCTCGACCCACGAATTCGCCATTGGCGGTCCGAGCTTCGACCTGCCCTGGCCGCCCGCGCGCAATCCGTGGAACACCGATCACCATCCCGGCGGCTCGTCTTCGGGCTCGGGCTCCGGCGTCGCGGCCGGCCTGTTCCCGATGGCGCTCGGCACCGACACCGGCGGCAGCGTGCGCAATCCCGCGAGCTGCTGCGGCATCGTCGGGCTGAAACCGAGCTATGGCCTGGTGTCCCGCCGCGGCGTCTTTCCGCTGGCTTTCACGCTCGACCACGTCGGGCCGATGACGCGCACCGTCGCCGACAACGCCCTGATGCTTTCCTGCATCGCCGGCCACGATCCGCTCGATTCCGGCAGCGCCGCCGCACCGGCGGGACACTACGCGACCGCGCTGGAGCGAGACATGCGCGGCCTGCGCGTCGGCTTCGTACGGCATTTCCATGAGACCGACGTTCCGGCCGATCCCGAAGTGACGGCAGGGCTCGAGCGCGTCGCGCGCAGTTTGCAGGTGGCAGGCGCGGAAGTGAAAGACATCCGCTTGCCGACGCTCGGCGAGTTCGGCGCCGTCAACCGCGTCATCCTGCAAAGCGAGGCCTGGTCGATCCACGGCCCCTGGCTGCGGTCGCGACCCGGCGACTACGGCCAGCTCGCGCGCCGCCGCCTGATGGCCGGCGCCTTCATGAGCTCGGGTGACTATCTGCAGGCAAGCCGCCGGCGCAAGGAGATGATCGCACTGGTCGAAGAAGCGCTCCGCCAGGTCGACGTGCTGCTGTGCGCCAGTTCGATGGACCCGGCCTGCCGCATCGACATCCCCGCCGATGTCGAGCGCACCTACCCGCGCCAGGCGCGCACGCCGTTCAATGTCACCGGCCACCCCGCGCTCGCCATGATGGCCGGCCTTTCCTCGACCGGCTTGCCCTTGTCGGTGCAGTTCGTCGGCCGCTATTTCGACGAAGCCACGGTCTTTCAGGTGGCGCGGGCCTGGGAGAAGGCGTCAGGGACTGACAAGAAGCACCCGGCGATCGTGTGACAGGCAGGCTCCCTGGCGCCCTCGCCATGGTCGTCACTGCCTGTGTGGCGGCCGCGGCGGCGCGTGCCCAGACGCCAGTCATCGTCGACACGCATGTCCATGTCGATGGCCGACTCGAGCGCCGGGATGTCAATTGGGCCGGTGCCGCGCGCATTGCCATCGATCGCATGAACGAAGCGGGCGTGCGGCTCAGCCTCGTGCTGCCGCCGCCCCAGCCGGTGAACTTTCCCGCGCCTTGGGAATGCGACGCCTATGCTGGCGCGCTTCAGGCCTTTCCCGGCCGGTTCGCCCCGATCTGCGGCGGCGGCACGATCAATCCGCTGATCTATGAAAGCGCCGGTCGTCCGACCCTCGATGCCGCCACCATGCAGCGGCTCGAGGCACTTGTCGCGGGCTTCGCTTCGCGAGGCGCGGTGGCGATCGGCGAGCTGACGGCCCAGCATTTCTCGTTCAATGCGCGCCATCCCTATTTGGCCGTGACGCCCGACCATCCGGCATTCCTGAAGCTCGCCGACCTGGCCGCGCGCCATCACCTGCCGCTGGTCATGCACATGGAAGCCGTGCGCGGCAGCTTCGACGTGCCGGAAGGCCTGCGCCGCATTTCGGGCCAGAATCCCGCGCGCCTCGACGACAATCTCGCGGCCTTCGAGCGCTTGCTTGCCCACAATCGTGGAGCGACGATCGTGTGGGCGCATTTCGGCTGGGACAATACCGGCCAGCGCAACGGCCGCCTTATGAAGGAACTGTTCGACCGCCATGCCAATCTCTATGCCGACATCAAGCTGCAGCCGGGCAGCCCGTCGGCGCGCTTCATCGCCGACCAGAACGGCGTGCTGCGGCCTGAATTCATCGCCTCGATCGAGGCCGGCGCCAGCCGCTACATGATCGGTTCCGATGCGTTCTACGCCGTGCGGCCGGTTGCCGCCGAGCGTGAGATCGACCGGTTGGCAGCGGTCAGCAAGGCGTTGCTGGACCGCCTGAGTCCCGACACGCGGCGGCAGGTCGGGTCGGAGAACGCGGCCAGGGTCTATCGGCTGCGCGAACGCGGTCTGCTGCAGCCGTAGAGATCGCGACCAGGGCTTTTCCCAGAACGGCCAATGTCGGGAATCTTTTCGTCCAATTAGTTCTTATCGTCCGACCCGCCTTGCCCGGCGCGCCGACACGGGCAAGATACGGACCATGAGCAGGAAACAACTCCGCCTCGGCGCCTTCATGCGCCCGGTCAGCATCCACACGGCGGCCTGGCGCTATCCCGGCGGCACGCCGGATGCCAACTTCAACTTGAAGGCACTGATCCAGTACGCCCAGACCCTGGAGCGCGGGAAGTTCGACGCCTTCTTCATGGCCGATCATCTGGCGGTGCTGAACATGCCGATGGAGGCTCTGAAGCGGAGCGCCACGGTGACCTCGTTCGATCCGCTGACGCTGTTGCCCGCCCTTGCCCAGCACACCGAGCATCTCGGCCTGATCGCCACGGCTTCGACCACCTTCGAGCCCGCCTACACCATCGCCCGCCGTTTTGCCTCGCTCGACCACATTTCGGGCGGCCGCGCCGGCTGGAACCTGGTGACGACCTCCAATCCCGACGCTGCGCTCAACTTCGGCATGGACGAGCAGATGGAGCATGGTGAGCGTTATGCCCGCGCCCGCGAGTTCTTCGATGTCGTTACCGGCCTGTGGGATTCGTGGGCCGACGACGCCTTCATCCGCGACGTCGACAAAGGCCTCTATTTCGATCCCGACAAGCTCCATGTGCTGGATCACAAGGGCAAGTATCTGAAGGTGCGCGGACCCCTCAACATCGCTCGCCCGATCCAGGGCTGGCCGGTGATGGTCCAGGCCGGCGCCTCGGATGCCGGCCGCCAGCTCGCCGCCGAGACCGCCGAGGTCGTGTTCGCTGCCGGCGGTCCGATCGAAGCGGGCAGGGCGTTCTATGCCGACGTGAAGGGACGGGCGGCCAAGGCCGGCCGCGACCCCGATCACATCAAGATCCTGCCCGGCGCCTTCACCATCATCGGCGAGTCCCTCGACGAGGCGAAGGACAAGCGCGCGAAGCTCGACAGCCTGGTGAGCTATGACAGCGGCATCGCCGCCCTGTCGATCGCCGTCGGCCAGGACGCGCGCAAGTTCGATCCCGACGGGCCACTGCCCGAGATCCCCGAGACCAACCAGAGCAAGAGCGGCCGCGAACGGGTGATCGCGCTGTCCAGGCGCGAGAATCTCAGCGTACGTCAGATCGCCGGCCGTCTCGGCGGCTATGGCGGGCTTGCCATGATGGGCACGCCCATGATGATCGCTGACCAGATGGAGGAGTGGTTGGTGACCAATGCCAGCGACGGCTTCAACGTCATGTTCCCCTACCTGCCGGGCGGGCTCGACGATTTCGTCGACAAGGTCGTGCCCGAGCTGCAGCGCCGCGGCATCTTCCGCCGCGAGTACGAGGGCGGCACCTTGCGCGAGAATCTCGGCCTGCCGCGCCCGGAGAATCGGTTCTTCACCGGCACGGCAAAGGCGGCGGAGTAGGCTCATGTCCTTCGACGTTGCGGTCGGCAGCGCAACCGACGTCATGCGCATGGCCGATTGGGCGGCCGACGAGGGCTGGAACCCGGGCAACACCGATGTGCTGGCCTTCCTCGCCGCCGATCCCGGCGCTTTCCTGATCGGCCGTGTCGATGGCGAACCGCAGCTCTGCATCTCGGTGGTGCGTTATGGCGCGGGCTTCGGCTTCCTAGGTTTCTACATCGCCCGGTCTCCCGTGCGCGGCAAAGGTTACGGCATCCAGGTTTGGCGCGCCGGCATGGCGCGTCTGGCGGGCCGCAACATCGGGCTCGATGGCGTGGTGGCCCAGCAGGGCAACTACCGAAAGTCGGGCTTTCGGCTGGCCTGGAACAACGTCCGCCACGAAGGCGTGCCGCCGGCGAGTGCAAAGCCGCCGGCCGGAGTCACCCTGATCGACGCCCGCAGCGTGCCGTTCGACCGGTTGGCAGCCTACGACCGGCGCTTCTTTCCCGAAGCCCGCGATCATTTCCTGGCGCCGTGGATCGCCTTGCCCGAACGTCGCGCGCTGGTGGCGTTGCGCGGCGGCGAACTCGTCGGGTTCGCCGTGATGCGGGCTTGCCGCGCGGCCTCGCGCATCGGCCCGCTCTATGCCGCCTCGCCGGACATAGCCGCGTCTCTTGTGGCCGACCTCGCGGCCGCGACGCCGGGCAAGCCGGTGGCGGTCGACGTGCCCGACATCAACAAGGCCGCGGTGAAGCTCGCCGAGCAGCTCGGCCTCGAGCCCTCGTTCGAAACGGCGCGGATGTATACCGGCCCCGACCCGAAGGTCGATCTCGGCGGGCTGTTCGGCGTCACCAGTCTCGAATTGGGATGATCCGCGGCGACCTCGTTAAGGGCGCAATATTGTTGCGCCGGGGGTGGTGCCGGATTTCGGACAAATTGGTTAAAACCCTTATGCCATCGGTATACAAGGTGTCCGAGGCAAGTCGGACACTTTCGGACGGTTGGCCCCTGACAGGTCGCGGTCAGGGTCGTCCTTCCAGTCCTACCGGCCGCTGGCGCGCGGCACCAGCGCCAGCCAGAGCGAGATCACCGTCGAGGCGATGGCCACTACCTGCAGCGCCGACACGGGCTCGTGCAGGATGATCACGCCGCTCACCACGGCGACGATGGGAATGGCGATCGACGACAGGGCGGCGACTTGTGCCGGCAGGAGCTTGACCAGCGCGAACCAGGTCACGGTGCCCAGCGCCATGGGAACGGCGCCGGTATAGAGCGTGGCGGCCAGGGCTGCTGTCGAGGGCCAATGCGTCGGCATGCCGTCGATCACGATGGCGCCGAGGGTGATCGGCAGCCACGAGGCCACAACCTGCCAGAAGGTGAGCGACAGGCCCATGCCCGGCCAGCTCGTGCGCTTGACGATGAAAGTGCCGATGGCCCAGCAGAAGCCCGCGAACAGGCCCCAGAAAAGGCCCCACGGCGCGTTGGCGTAGCTCGCGAAGTTGGGCGCCATCAGCGCCACGACCGCCGCGGCGCCGATCAGGATGGCGGCCAGCAGCCGGCCGGTCAGCGGCTGGCGGTAGACGACGAAGCCCAGCACCGCCACCCACAGCGGCATGGTGTAAGACAGCACCGAGGCATGTCCCGACGGGATGTAGAGCACGGCGAATGAGGTGGCGATGTTCCACACGGTGATGTTCATCATCGAGGCGGCGATCAGCGGCAGCCACTTTCCCCTGGGCACCATGAGAGATTCGCCGCGCAGCCGGACGGTGGCGTAGAGCACCAGCACCGCCGTCGAGAGCACGATCGTGCGGAAGGTAAGGACCGGCATCTCCGCAAGCGCGATGCTGAACAGCGGCCAGTTGGTGCCCCACACGAGCGTGAGGGCCGCCAGCAGCGCCAGCACCTTGGGAGACGCGCGGTCCACGATGAAGAATTAGGCCTGGTGTTCTTCGGGCGCCTGCAGATAGCAGCCGTCGATGCGCCAGCTTCCGTCGGGCAGCTGCGTCATCGGGTAAATGGCGGTGACCGGCCGGCCGTCGGGGCCGACGACGTGGACCTTCTGCGCCGGCTGGCCGTGCATGTCGACGATTTCGCGAAAATCGAAGACCCGCGGCCGATAGACGGGTTGGTAGCCTTGGCGCACCATGTCCATGAAAACGTCGGGCTGGCCGAACATGCCCTGGATCGTTGGCGAGGCGTAGCCGAACGCCGCGTCGCCGTCGTCGCGACGGAAGGCATCGACCTGGCCCTGG
The DNA here is from genome assembly GCA_945889625.1 of Asaia bogorensis. GTDB lineage: Bacteria > Pseudomonadota > Alphaproteobacteria > Reyranellales > Reyranellaceae > Reyranella. The sequence goes on from CAMDCE010000006.1 coordinate 118,944, forward strand.
ATGATTTGGCGGATCGCCGCACGGTCGGCGGCCGACACGGCCGGCTCCTGCGCCACCGCGGTCGTCGCGAGGCCGAGCAGCAAGCCGAACAGGGCAAAGAGACGAAAGGCCATGGCTGTTACCTTAAGCCCATGACTCTCCATACGCGACTGCAGGAACGGCAGATCAGCGTGGCGTGTAAGGCAGGGCGCCCAGCTGAATGGGGTTGCCGCGGGCCGGCGGCGCCTCGACGACCCGCCGCGGCGACGGCGGTGCGCCGCGTTGCATGCCGCCGGGGTTGCCGAGCCGACCCACATTGATGCCGTAGGAAAGTGCCGCCAGATTGGACCGTTCGCGGGCAAGGAAGCCGTTCTGGCGCGAGATCTCGGCGTTGAGATCGCCGATCAGGCGGTCGACATTCTGGATCGAGCGGCTGGTGTCGCCCTCGATGCCGCGCAGCTGCTGGTGATCTGCCTCGACGGCGCCGCCGACGGCATAGGTGGCGCGCACGTTGTCGATCAGATAGCCCGCCACCGAGGCCTGGGTCGTCACCTGGCTCGCCAGAGAATTGAGCTGGCCGACGCCGAGCGTTATGGCGTCGAGCTTGGCCTGCGCCTCGTTCCACTGGGTGACCAGTTCGGGATTGCCGGGAGTCGTGCCGGCCTGCAGGCGAGAGGAAATGGCGCTGACCAGGCTGCCATAGGCCGAGGCATCGGTGCTGACCTGGCTGCGCGTCGAGCTGAGCAGATTCTGCTGCGTGGAGATGCCGGCAGCCAACGCCGTCTGATCGGCGCGGAGTTGTTGCACGCGCTGACGAACGGTCTGGGTCCCGGTCTGGCTGACTGCCGGATTCGCGGCGGGGCCGCCGCCAGCAGGTCCGAATCCCCCCCCGGGTTCACATCCGCTCAGAACGACCGCCACCAAGAGGACAGCGGATCGTTTGACTCTTAGCGCCATCGTTGGCCTCGAAACTGCGCTGGCAACATCTATTGGGCGCCGCCGATCCAGCCAGCCGGAAGATGTCCGGACAGCCTTGTTCGGGACACCAATCCCCAAATCCAGTGGGGGTCATGCTACTTGAAAGCCGGCGAAACCGAAAGCGTCGATTTCCAAGGAAACAGAGCCACTTGGCACCCTTTGTACGCGCTTCTTGAGGGAGCATTACACGGGCCGTCCGCGCCTTCTCGTTGGCTTGCAACGCCGAAGCAGTTTCATTAGGGTGCGCGCCTCTTCGCCGGACCCTTGCCAGGCAAGGCGCCCGGTCGTGCGCCCGTAGCTCAACTGGATAGAGCATCTGACTACGGATCAGAAGGTTAGGAGTTCGAATCTCTTCGGGCGCGCCATTCTTTCTCTCAAGCAATCAAAGACTTAGAGGCAACCGCCTAATCGCCGAAGGAGGGGTGGATTTTCTTGCCTTGATGGCAGCCCCCCCGGGTGCATGGTCATCGTCTAGCTCTTCAATTCATGAACCCGTGGACACCAAGCACAGCGGCGGCAGCTGTCGCCAAGCCAGCCGCGAACAATCCAAAACTTGCGTCGAGAAGCAACCCTCGATGTTCTCCAACAATGCGAGGCGGCGTGCCGGTTCAGTCATCACGCTGATGACAGGCAAAACAACCGGCGTCACGAAGGCAACCCCGCCGATCCAGTGGATTACCGCTACGATGTGCACCGCGCGGGCCAAGGTGATGTCGTCCATGTCCGTCTGCTTGCGATCCGTAGCACCCGCGGTCGCGAGGCGGTGCGAGAATGGCCGATCGAAGTGCCGCCACGTCGCAACTCGTGACGATTCGGACTCCGATGGGTGGCCGATGATCGCGACTAAGATGAGGCGCGCTATCCGGACGGATGAATACTTTGCGCGTGAACGTCGACTACCTTGAATGGCCGTTCGACGCCGTCGTGCTCGGTCACCGTTACATATTCGCCGATAACGAACCTGTGCCTGTCGAAACGGAAGATCGGCTCGTCATCATCATCCCCGGGTCTGTAGGAAAAAGCCCACTGCCCGTGGGGGTGGTGGATTAGCGTGCCGGCCTCGTCGTCGGTTTTGTCCCAGAACCGCCGGACGGTGCAGGCGGCTTTGTTCTTCGACCAGCCCTTGGGATCGAGATGACCCTTGGCGTCGAGGGGCGCGGTGAACTCGTAGCCGTGGTGAGAGCTGCCGTTCGGAAACTCCGGCGTTCGGGCCAGTTCCAGGCGAATCCTCTTGAGGCTCATGTTTTGCTCCACGCTTGCGATGGCGGCTTTATCCCATCGCGCCAGCCTGCCAGCCATGATCCAGATCAAACGCCGTCACAGCGCGATGACTTTTGCTTCAGCCGTTGGCCCGGCTCCAGCAGCAAAGCGGTGCACGAGCCGGGCCGACGGCGCGTTTCGAGGGAAAGGCATCGCGCTTTAGTCCGCAGACCGTTCCTGCTCCGCCTCATCGAAGGCGGTCTTGATCATCCACCAGCAGAACAGCACCCCGAACAGCGCCAGTGCCAAGCCAAAGGCCAGGATGCCGACGTCGTGGGCAGCCGAGGCCAGGAACAAGCCGACCAGGCCGAACAGGACTGACAGAATTCCCATGATCCAGTGAGACATCGTCTTTCTCCTCAATTGTCGTCGTCGTCGAACAGAATGCGGCCCGCCGCCCCGTCGGGGTCGTCGTACTGGCCGTTGCGCAGCGCCCACAGGAACGCTGCCAGAGCGAGCAGGCCCAGCACCAGCGCGGTCGGTACAAGAATTAGCAAGCTGTCCATCACCGCATCTCCTGCCAGGCAGTCTGCGCGTTGAGGCGCAGGGCGTTGCCGATGACCAGCAGCGAGGACGAAGACATCGCGATGGCGGCGACTAAAGGGGTTACCTCACCCAGGATGGCGAGGGGCACGGCACTCAGATTGTAGAGCAGCGCAAGAGCGAGGTTCTGCCGCACAAGGCGTTGAGCGCGTCGTGCCGTGCGCAGCACCCCGACAACGGGCAGCAACGCATCGCCTTGGAACACCGCATCGGCAGCATTCTGGGTGGCTTCCGCCGCGGTCGAGGGCGAGATCGAGGCATATGCCGACGCAAGCGCCGGCGCATCGTTCAATCCATCGCCGAGCATCAGCACGCGCTTACCCTCTCGGGTCAACCCGGCCAGCCGTTCTGCCTTGGCCGCGGGAATCACTTCAGCGCGCCATGGCAGCCCACCGACTTCGGTCGCAGCCCGAGCCACGGCGGCAGGCCGATCGCCCGACAGCAACTCGAGAGCGAAGCCGTCGCGGCGCAAGATAGCGATGGCGGTAACGGCATCGGGACGAAGCCGATCGGCAAAGGCGAAGCGTTGCGACGTTTGTCCGGGCCGTGCGAGCCAAAGCTCGGAATGGCCGTCGTCGATCGCTTCGGCAATGCCGCAGAAGCGGGCGGAGCCAAGTCGGACCTCGCCCTGTTGCAGGCCAAGACCGGCGTGCTCGACGATGTCGTCGGCCGGCGCCGCGTCGGGAGCGGCGCGGCGCAGCGCTTGGGCGAGTGGGTGGCGCGAATTGGCGGCGATGCCGGACGCGAGTTGCAGCGCCTCGACGTCATCGCCGCCTTCGACAAGTTCCGGCCGGCCAAGCGTCAGGGTGCCGGTCTTGTCGAGAACGATGTGGTTGACCTGGGCCAGGCGTTCGAGGGCGGTGGGGGAAAGCAGCAGCACGCCGGCCCGCAGCAGCCGGGTGCTGGCGACGACCTGGACGACCGGCACCGCCAGCGCCAGGGCGCATGGGCAGGTGATGATCAGGACAGCAGTGGCAATCACCAGGGCGCGATCCCAAGGCAGGCCGCCCAGCAGCGTCCAGCCCAGGAAGGTGAGCAGTGCTGTCAGATGCACGACCGGCGCGTAGGCGCGCGCGACGCGTTCGGCCAGCGCCACGAAACGCGAGCGCCCGCGCTCGGCCGCCTCGACCAGCCGCACGATTTCCGACAGCAGCGTGTGCTCGCCGGCGGCGGTCACGCAGACACGGATCGGTGCGCCGAGATTGACCATGCCGGCGAATACTCTCGTGCCGGGCTTGGCGGTGATCGGCACGCTCTCGCCGCTAACCAGAGCCGCGTCGAGCGACGACATGCCGTTGCTCACCACACCATCGGCGGCGAGCCGCTCGCCTGCCGCCGCCAGCAGCGTGTCGCCCACCACGAGTCGGTCGACCCGTCGCGTGGCTGTCGTGCCGTCCTGGTCGAGGACGGTAGCGCTGCGACTGGACAGCGCCAGAAGGGCCCGCACCGCCTCCCGTGCGCGTCCGCGGGCCCGGCGGTCGAGGTAGCGGCCGATCAGCAGGAAGAAGAGGAGCGTGATCGCTGAGTCGAAGAAGGCATGCTGCTCGCCGGCCCAAGTTTCGTGCAGGCTGATGACGCAGGCGAGCAGGACACCGATTGAAACAGGCACGTCCATGTTGGTCCGACCGCCCTTGAGGGCGGCAAGAGCCGAACGAAAGAACGGCTGCCCTGCATAAGCCACAGCGGGCAGTGCGATGACTGCCGACAGCCAGTGGAAGAGCGTGCGAGTGGCGTCGCCCATCGAGCCGCCATGCCCCGACCAGATCGCCACCGAAAGCAGCATGACATTGGCCGCCGCGAACCCCGCGACCGCTAGGCTGCGCAGCAGGATGCGCTCCTGGTGATCGTCGTCCGCCGCAGAGGCAAGCCTCTCGTAGGGTACAGGACGAAAGCCGAGGGCTGCCACCAATCCGGCATGGCTGTTGGCGTCGGCCGTCGTTCCCCGCCAACGCAACGAAAGGCGGCGGGTCGACAGGCTGACGCGGGCGCGGACCATGACCGGGTTGCGGGCCAGCAGGCTCTCGAGGAGCCAGACGCAGGCTGCACAGTCGAGGCCGTCGACCAGCAGGTCGAGCTCGGCCTCGTCTGTCCCCGCAGTGCGAGCGAAGGGTGCGAAATCCAGGTCCAGCGGTACCGGCCTATGGGCCCGACTGTCGTCGAGACGGCGATAGAAGGAATCCAGACCGGCAGCGCCGATGATGGCGTGAGCGCTGGCGCAACCGGCACAGCAGAAGGTCCCATTGTCGCGGCCGCGGAGTGTATCGCCGCAATGCGCACACGTCCGCGTCCCCAGGACGGTGGCGGGCACGGCAATGAAGGCGGC